>NZ_JABBNI010000009.1 GCF_012926525.1 Clostridium muellerianum | reverse complement strand
TTTGAAATATTATTAGATTAATGTGTAAAATTCTTATTTGACGTAACAACTGAAAAAACGAACAATTTGTAAAGACACTGCATTATTCAAAGTTGAATTATGTGGTGTTTTTGTGTCACAATACAAAGATTGTATGAATTAAACATAGTTATAAAGAAGGGACCTATAATTTAATCATAGGTCCTAAATTACTTTATCTGTTTTACCATCTATGCCATTGTGAACATTTATGGTCACCATAATGACCTGAAACTAAAGTGCAACGTCTGGAGCATTCTGGACACCAACTGTTACATTGATCTTCTCGTGTTTCTATGGGTTCAGTATTTATGGGAACAAAACATTTTAAGTAAGGACAATAATACACATGACGATATTTACGATATTGGTACATTGGATTCTCCTATAATATAAAATATTTACACTTATATTATATGTATAAATTATTTTGATGTTACACATTACAAAGATATTGTAATGTAACTTTTTTGAGAGGACAACGAATGAATATATTTAGATGATATGGTATAATTTAACATAAATTAGTAATTATTATAAAATTATGCAAAAAGTAATTCGCATGATGGAGGGAGGGATTGCTATGGAAGATCGAGATTTAACATTTAAAACTAATGAAGGAATATTCAATTATAGAGTTGGTGCAATTATAATAAGAGACAAAAAGATACTTATGGTTAAAAATGATAATGCACCTTATTATTATTCAGTTGGTGGAAGAGTAAAATTAAATGAAACATCTGAAGAAGCTGTTGTTCGTGAAACATTTGAAGAAACTGGCATTAAATTTGAAATTGATAGATTAGCATTTATCCATGAACACTTTTTTCATGAAGAAATAACTAAGGAACATTATCATGAAATTGCTTTTTTCTATTTGATGAAAGAAAACACCAATGTTAATTTTGTATGTAAAAGTTCTGGAGACCAAGGTGAAAAAGAACATTTGTACTGGCTGCCTATTGAGAAATTAGATCAATATCACCTGTTTCCTGAGTTTTTTAAAACGAAATTATCAGGAAACATGACTGGTATCGAACACATTGTTTCAAAAGAATGTTGAAAAGCATAATTAGGACAAGTGTTTACAAGCATTAAAATGACAATTATACTATCATTGGAGGAGGTTAAAATAGAATTTAATTTTGAAGTAACAGAAGAAGATTATGTTAAGTTTAGTTTGTATCATATTGAAAACTCACCAGAGCATAAAAGGCTATATAATATGTTAAGATATTTTAAAGTATTTAAAATAGAAAGCTATAATGAAAGGTTGCATGTTTAATGAATATTGAAAGTAAAATTAATGTTAAAAAGAATACTAGATTTTTAAAGTATACTAAGCGATTTATACTATTTTTAATATGTGCTCTTGTGATTGGGTATTCCTATCAAAAAGCTGGGGTATATTTAGATAATAAAAAGTACTCACCTCCAGGACAGTTAGTTAAAGTAAATGGACAAGATATGCATGTTTTTAGTAAAGGTAATGGAAAACAAACAATAGTTTTTGCGTCTGGAAATGGTGTTTCATGTCCTTATGTAAATTTTTATCCTTTGTATAACGAACTTTCAAAACATGCAAAAGTAGTGGTTTATGATAGATTTGGCACTGGATGGAGTGAAAGTACAAAATCTCCAAGAAACATTGACACAATAGCTGAGGAAATACATATGGCATTAGAAAAATCAGGACAGAAGCCTCCGTATATTTTTGTTGCACATTCTTTAGGTTCTTTAGAAACAATAGCATTTACACAAAAATATAAAGATGAAGTGAATGGCATAGTCTTTATAGACGCTGGAAACCCTGAATTTTACAAAGATAACCCTTTGTCAAGTTCTAATTATGGCAGTACAAAATTACTGAAAAATTTTGGGGTTATTCGTATATTATTTGAAACAACTAATATGTATAAAAAAACATTATGTGCAGATAAGGATGGAATGAATTTGATACCGGAAGATCTGCAAAAATTAGATATGGCGATGACATTGAAAAACATTGTAAATGATGATGGGTTAGCTGAATTAAAGAATTCTACTACTAATGCAAAAACATTAATAAAAAGTGGTAAATTAGGTAATATACCAATTAGAATTTTTACTTCTGAAAGTAATAGTACTGCATTTCCTGCTTGGAATAAAAGTCAAATTGAATTCAAAGATTGGTCAAGTGATAGCAAGCAAACAATCGTTAGTGGTTCAAGGCATTACATACATTTATATTCTCCAGAAATAATAAATCAATCAATAATTAAGCTTATAAACGGTAAATAGAATTTGTTACATTATTGAAGTTTAACGAAAAATGAAAAAGGAGACAATTTTTATAAACACTGCCTTATTCAATTTTGAATTTTGCAGTGTTTTGTGTTGTATTTAAAAAATTATATATATTTTTTTATATGAGTTAACAGTTAAAATGGGAAAAAATACATTTACAAATAAGGAAGGTTAATGTATAATAAGAAGTTAATAAATTTTATAATTTTCTCTTTTTGTTTAATAATCATATTATATATCAAAAGTTATTGATCTACAAGAAAATGTTAGTAAATATAGGGGGAGGGCCATGAATATGTAATAAACTTGGCAGTTTGAATTAGAATAAATTTATTTATAATATATAGAATTTAGAAGTATTGAATAAAAATGATATAATGTGTTCGTAAAGACGTCTTTATAATATTTTATCAGTTATAGGAGTGAGTTTTTATGGACATATTATTTAAAAAAGCAGATATTGAAGATGCACAGAGATTATTAGAAGTGCAAAAAATGAGTTTTTATGATGATTACATACAGTATGGAGAGTGTCCTGGATATGAACATTCTTTAGAGGATATGGAAAATATAATAAAGACTGCCACAGCATATAAAATAATTCACAACAATGTAATAATAGGTGATATAGTTGTACGAAAACGTGAAAACAACAATTATTATTTGGGTGGAATATGTATTATTCCAGAGTATCAGAATTTTGGTATTGGTAAAAAAGCGATAATATATATAGAACAAGATAATCCAGATGCTGCTTGTTGGGAGTTAGAGACTCCTTTTGATAGATATAGAAATCATCATTTTTATGAAAAAATGGGTTATAAAAAGATTGGCGAATATAGACATTCGGATAAATTGGTTCTTTTTAAGTTTAAAAAGATAGTATAACGTTAATATTTGATGTTAAATACCGTATTATTCACAGTGATAGGTCTTCTTCATAAAAACAGTTTTTTATTTAAATTGTTTTTATTGAAGAAACTATATCAATAGAATTATACGGTATTTTTTTTGTATATTTAATTATATAGATTAATACGGTAATACAAATATATTGTAAAGCAACTTTTTTTGAGAGGATAATGAATATATTTAGGTGATATGGTATAATTTGCGCATGAAAATCTTAAAGTTTGTATTTTCTTTTTCTGAAATGTAAAGGTACCTTGACAAAATAAAACAGAATATTTATAATCAATGTAAAGGTAACTTGTCATAAAGGAGGTGGTTAAATGCAAAATAAGATTGAAGAGCTTAGAAAACGCATAGGACTTAATCAAGAGGAGTTGGCAAAGATTCTTAAAGTTTCAAGACAAACAATAAGTTCAATAGAAACAGGGAAATATAATCCCTCATTAGAATTAGCATTTGCCATTTCAGATTATTTCGGAAAATCAATTGAGGAAATTTTTATTTATGAAAGGAGAGAAGAAAAATGAAAAAGAGTAATTTACTTGTAGGGTTGACATATCTGTTTGTAGGAATTGTTTGCTTAATTGGTGCATTAAATTTCGAGTCAAGAATAGGAAGTCTATTAGCTGGGTTTGCAGGGGCAGGAATTTGTGGCGGAACAGTTATTTTATACAAATATTATTATTGGATGAAACCAGAAAATAAACCTAAATATAAAGAAAAAATTGAGAATGATAGCATTGAAATACATGATGAAAGAAAGACCATGTTAAGAGATAAATCTGGAAGGTATGCGTATATTATTGGTTTGATAGTAATATCTGCATCTATAGTGGTCTTTTCTATAATTGGAAGTTTTAATAAAATAGACGGCTCTGAGTTAATAGTATTATATTTAGCTGGATTTTTGGTGTTCCAGTACATTACTGGAATTCTAATTTTCAACCATCTTAATAGGAAATACTAAGCAGCTGTTTTATATAGGAAGAAAAAATGTAATTACATTAAGAAACATTTTTAACAACTGAAAGAATGAATAATTTATCAAAGCACTACATTATTCAAGTTTGAATTTTGAGGTGCTTTTAGTTTGTTTTTAAGACCTAAATCCAATTATTTATATATAAAAAATAGATGGATGCATAATATCAAGAGCATGTAATTACCTAAATTTCGTACAAATATAAGTTTTATATTTGTACGAAATTTAGGTAGTTAGGAATAATGTGTATTCTCAGTTTACAGGTATTATATTAAGCATTGTGTACACAATACACTTTAAGTTGAGTTACATTATGAATATTATATGTATTAATCTATAAATCTAAATATATGAATGTTCTTTGAAAATGAAATAATGCGGTGTTTGAAAAAAAGAAGTACTTATTCCTTTATTGCAAACTGTTGTGTAATAATATTACAAATGTGTTATAATTTCTATATGTTTAGGTCGAAGTTGTAAATTATGACGAAACAATTTGGAGGAAGATAAATGAGAACAAAAAAAGTAATCGTTGTTCCATATGATTATAGATGGAAGGAAGAATTTGATAAAATTAAATTATATTTAGAGAAGGGACTTGAAAACAATATTATTGCAATTGAGCATGTAGGAAGCACTTCGGTAGAAGGATTATCTGCTAAACCAATTATAGATATAGATGTTGTTATTAAGAACTACGATAGTTTTCAAGAGGTTAAATCCTGTTTAGAAAGTTTAGGGTACTACCATGAAGGAGATTTAGGAATAAAGGACAGGGAAGCTTTCGAATACACAGAAAAGCATGAGTTTATGACACATCATTTATATGTATGTCCACAAAACTCTCAAGAGTTAAAAAGACATATTGCTTTTCGAGACTATTTAAGAACACATGATGAAGATAGAGATAAATATAGTGAAATAAAATTACAAGCTTCAAGGAAATATCCAACAGACATTGATAGTTATATAGAAACTAAAAGTCCCTTTATTAATGAAATTTATAAAAAAATTAAGTTATAAGTATTTTATTGTTATTTTGGTTTGTACGACATATTCTTATTTACTGACTTAACTATAAAAATCAAATAATCTACTGGAACACCGCATTATTCATGTTTGAATTTTGAGGTGTTTTTAGTTATTTTTTCAAGAATTATATTTTAATATCTATATATAAAAATAAGTAGATAAAAGCGTATTACAAATATTATGTATATATATTATAAATTTATGATATAAAAACTCTGTCTTGATTTTTAAGGGGTATAACTTAGAATTAAATACAATTTTGATTTAAAAATTATCTATAACAATATAACTAAATGTATACAACTGAAGTCACTAGTTTTGATTTTAACTTTTACGTAGGGATATAGAATAAGCGTTTACTCACATTAGCTAAATTATTTTTTTATTAGTCTTAGCGAGGAGTTCAGGAAAGCCTTAGAACTTTAGCCTTGTTTGAGGGAACCGAGTTTGGCAAAGTTCTTAGGTTTTCCTGAACTTTGAGCTTTAGACTAATTAAAAATATTTAGCAGTGAGTAAACGCTTATTCTATATCACGTAGTAAAAGTTAAAATCAAAACTTCCACTGCAGCTTAACGTTTCTTCGGTTACTTGCGGTTGCGTCACATTATGCTTATTTTAAACACTTATAGATACAATCTACAGCGTAATTAATTTCTTCTACTGTGTTATTATGACTAAAGCTAAAACGAACAGTACCTTGAGGATAAGTGTTAAGGGTTTTGTGAGCTGATGGGGCACAATGAAGACCACATCTGTTTAATATAGAATAATCATTTGAAAGTTTAAATGAAACTTCTGCATTGTCACTACCTGTAAAGTCTAAAGACACTACAGCAGTTCTATTTTCTATTCCATCTAATCCAATCAATCTAATATTATCCATGTTCTTTACCTTATTCACAAAGATTTCTGTGAGGTAGAGTTCTTTTTCTCTTATAGAATCAATTCCTGTAGTTTTTAAATAGTTTAAAGAAGCATTTAGACCAAATATACCAGGAATATTCATAGTACCGGATTCAAATTTATCAGGCATATAATCAGGTTGTTTTTCTGAAGATGAAAGACTTCCAGTACCGCCTTCTATAAAGGTATCAACTAAAGGAACAAGATCAGGGTGTATTATGAAACCGCCCATACCTTGGGGACCTAGTAATGCTTTATGGCCTGTAAAGGCTATAGCGTGTGCATTTAAAGCTTTAAAATCCAGGTCCAAAAATCCAGCAGTTTGAGCACTATCAATTATAAAATATAAATCATTTTTTTTACAAAATTCTCCAACTTGTTTAAGAGGTAAAATAGTACCACACACGTTGGAGGCATGAGTCATAATTACAGCTCTTGTATTTGGTTTTAAGTATTTATTAAGATCTTCTATGTTAAGAGTTCCATCGATGCTGCATGGTACTCTAGAAAATTCTACAGATGATCTTTCAGTCATAGAAGTTAATGGACGCATAACAGCATTATGTTCCATAGAAGATACAATAACATGATCTCCTGGTTTTAACAGCCCTTTAATTAGCACATTTAAACTTTCAGTAATATTTTTTGTAAAGACCACATTTTCAGGATTATTGAAATTAAAAAATGAACAAATTAAATTACGGGTATCAAAAAGTACTCGCTGAGCTTGAAGGGCAGAAGCATAAGCACCTCTATTTACATTACAACCTATATTTGTTATATAATTTACAATGCTTTCAGCAACACCTGGAGCTTTAGGAAAGCTTGTTGCAGCATTATCAAAATATACAGGATTCATAATATCACCTCTCGAAGTAATTATAATTTTAAGATAATTATAACATTATAAAGAAAAATGATAAAGGAAATTAAGATATTAAATATGGTGTTGAATAAGATAAAATCCTGGAAAATTCATAAGTAAACATAAAAAATAATATGTCGGAATTATTAAAATATTATAAATATGTTGAATAATATTCAAAAGCGTTATATGATAATAAGTAATACGGAAATATGTCAATTAGTATTTGTTTTAAACAATATGAACAATAAGCATTAAGTCAATAATATTTATAATTGAAGGTGGGTGTAAAATGCTTGATCAGTATGGAAGAAATATAGATTATCTTAGAATTTCTCTTACAGATAGATGTAATTTAAGGTGTATATATTGTATGCCTGAAAAGGGTGTAGTAAAAAAGTGCCATGAGGATGTAATTCGATTTGAAGAAGTTTTAAAAATTATAAAAGCAGCAGTTCCTCTTGGAATTAAAAAAATAAGATATACTGGGGGAGAACCATTAATATTAAAAAATATAAGTTCATTGATAAAGGAAACATCTGAGATAGATGAAATTAAAGATATAGCTATAACTACTAATGGAATACTTTTATATGATTTAGTAGAAGAATTAAAAGAAGCAGGACTTAACAGAGTCAATATAAGCTTAGATACATTAAAAGAGGATAAATTTAAACATATAACTAGAGGTGGAGATTTAAATAAGGTATTGAAGGCTATAGAAAAGTGTATAAGTGTTGGAATTAAAGTGAAAATTAATACAGTGCTTATGAAAGGAATAAATGATGATGAGATAAAAAATTTTATAGAACACACTAAAGAGATACCTGTAGAAGTAAGATTTATAGAGCTTATGCCTATAGGTGAAGGTGAAAAGCTTTATAAAACTTCATTTATGTCTTCATCGGAAGTTTTAGACAAGTTTCCTGAACTTATACCTTTAGAATCTAGTAAAAGCAGTACTGCATCTATGTATAAGCTTAATGGGGCAAAGGGTAAAGTAGGATTTATAACTCCTCTTAGTTGCAAATTTTGTAGTGATTGCAATAGAATAAGACTTACTTCCATGGGAACAATTAAGCCTTGTTTGCATTCAGCAAAAGAAATAGATTTAAAAGAGAGTTTAAATGATGAAGTTTTGCTTGAATCAGTTTTAAAGGATGTTATATATAATAAACCATCACAACACAATTTAGAATATGATAGCAAAAGTCAAAGTTTAAAAATGATGTATCAAATAGGCGGGTAGTAAAATTAAATATATTAAAAAATAATGGCTATAGGGAAAATCTATAGCCATTAAGTTGTTTTAACCAATTTAGAGATTCAAAGTAGCAGTTTGATAAATCACTTTTGTCGATTTTTAGTTTCTTTGAATATAAATCAACCTTATCCCAAAGTCCTTTTTCGTAAAAAGTTATTAATTTAATTATGGAATTTAAAATATTTTCTTTATCTAATAGAGCATCTTTAACTTCATTTGATAAACATAAATCATTAACTATTATATCAATAGGCTGACCTAAAATAACATCAATAAATGAAAGTAAGCCTGTAATATAAGAGTCATAACTTTTGCGGTTTAGACCCATTTTTAGTGCTAATAGTTCTGCGAATTTTGCTCTAATCAGGGTGTAGTTTATTAATTCAGTTGTATTATTTTCACCTAGAGAATGTATAAGAACTATACACATCCATTTTTTTATTTCTTTTTCTCCAAGTAGTGAAATTGCCTGCTTTATTGAGCTAACTTTATTTTTCAGCGAGAATGCTGTTGAATTTATTAATTTTAATAATTTAAATGAAAGAGATACATCTATCAATATAAGCTTTTCTAATCCATCAATATCAAGATCTTTATTACTTAATTCTTTTAAAATTCTAAAGTTAATAAGTTTATCTTGAGGAATGTCTTTTCCAGAAAGTATTATAGGTTTACTGAAATAGTAACCTTGAAAATAAGAATACCCCAGAGATTTTGCTTCATTAAACTCCTCTATGGTCTCAACTTTTTCTGCAAGAAACTTTATGGTATTTGAATTTACTTTTTCTATGACCTTTTTTCTTTCAGATCCTTTAGTAATAGTAAAATCTATTTTAATAATGTCAGCAAATTGTATAAGTTCTCTATATTTTTCATCAAATACAAAATCATCAAGGACAATAGAAAATCCTTGTTTTTTAATTTTTTTGCATTCCATTATAACGTTATCATTTGGATAAACACTTTCTAATACTTCAATTGCAACGATATCAGGAGGTAGTAACGCGATAAAATGCTGATTTAATAGGTTTTCAGTAAAGTTAATGAAAGCATATTTTCCATTTGTGACATTATCTATTCCTAAAGTGTATAAACTGTTTATTACATTTAAAGTAGCACTGTCACCATTTTTGCCTGTATATCTATTATCATAGCTGTTTCTGAAAAGTAATTCATATGCTACGACTTTGTTATCTATATCAAAGATAGGTTGTCTAGCTACAAATATGTCCATTAATATCCACCTCCATATAGTAATTATTACATGATGTATAAAAATTTGCAATAATATTCATAAATAGTGTGATTTAAATGTTGGATATGTTTGAATTTTCGGCGAAATTAGATTGTAATTAAATTGTTTTTAAATCGTTATAAAACTGTGACAGAAAAATATTAAACTTGTAAATAAGGTTAATACTAAGTATGAAAAGGAAGGTATAATAATATGAAAAAACATAATTTATTTAGTAAATCTATTATGGGTCTAATTGCAATAAGTATGTCGTTATCTTTATTAGCAGGTTGCCAGAGCAAGAGTACTACAAGTAATAGTAGTAGTACTACAAAACAGATAACGACACAAGCGTCACAAAGCAGTAGCAAAAAAGTTAGCTCAGATGAAAGAAAAAAACAGATACAAGAAGGTGTTAAAGCGCTTGTAACAGCAGGTACTATAACTCAAGCTCAATCAGATAAAATTGTAGAAGCACTTACAACTATGCCATCAGGTAATAAAGATGGAGAGAACAAACAAGATAGTAATAAACCAGATAACAAGCCAAATCAGCAGGGTGGACAACAAGATAATAATCAAAACAGCAATCAAAATAAACCTGGGAGTCCTTTAAGTAAATTGGTAAGTGAAGGAGTTATCACTCAAACTCAAGCAGATGCTGTTATGGAAAAGATAAAGGGAAGCATGCTACAAAAAGATAATGGGCAGACATCTCAAAACAATAATACTCAAACATCTCAAAGTAGTGAAAAAAGTTCTAGTTAATAAAGAAAAATAGTTATAAAAATGAGGAAGAGTATTGCATCTTCCTCATTAGTTAAAATTTACAAGCATCTAATCGTAAAATTAATTTATTATTGTTAAGCCAATCAAGTTTAGATTATGTATAGATTAAATATATATAAATAAAGTTTGTTTTTTATATTTAACTTTCCTGATTCTGGGATAAATTAGTTTCAGTATTTGATTTATTAATATTTTGATCAATAGAATTTATAATAGTGTCTTCTTGATCTTGGGTTATAACTTTTGAACTTACTAGGTTATCTAGTGTAGATTTTACTGTTGTATTCAAATTATTTTTATACATGTTAGAAAGTTTGTTTGGTGGAGTAGGAGTAAGAGTTCCTATTGAACTCGCTTGATCCTGAGTTATAATATTTGAGCTTACTAAATCTTTTAAAAGATCAGGTTTACCTTCAGATTTTTTTTGTTCGAAATAAGCTTTTCTATCACTAGCACTCATGGTTTTTAGTGCATTCATTTCAGCTTCTCTGTCTTCATTTTTTTGTTGAATAAAGTTTTCAATTTGATCTTCTTGATCTTGAGTAATAGTTCCAGCAGTAACAAGATCACTAAGCTTAGATTTAATACTATCAGTTAAATTGATATTAGACGCAACAAAATTATTAGCATTATTGGTATATGGTTGTCCATACTTTATTGATGATGTTGTAGAATTTAAAGTGCTAAGGGCTGTTTTACTTAATTGAATTGAATCTGTAGTTATATCAGTAGTTGAGTCATCTGAATTAGTATTAATGCTGTCAGTGGTTAAGCTGTTATTATAAAGGGGATTAACTAAGTATTGATAAATGTCATTAGTAGTATTAATGTTCATAATATCACCTTTCCTTTAAAATTAATAATTTACTTCATGATAATTATAATCGTACATTGTTACAGGCACGTTACAATTATGTTACAATCGGCATATAATGGATAAATGTGTGTTTAATTATAAATTATGAAGTTTAGGTGATTTTTATTATTGGTAGTTCAATCATAAACAATGCCCCTAAATTTGAATTTTTAGCAGTAATTGTACCTTTATGTTTTTCAATAATGTTTTTGCTGATAGATAATCCTAAACCCAAATTCCCCTTTTTTCCCTTATAAAATCTTTCAAATATATTTGGAAGATCGCTTTTTTCGAAACCTGGACCATCATCAGATATAGTAAGGAGTATTTTATTATCAACTACTTTAACTGTCAATATAACAACATTAGCTGCATATCGTATGCAATTGCTTATTATATTGGTGATTGCACGAGAAAATTTTTCTTCATCTGCATTTATTTCAATTTTTTCATTGATTCTATTGAGAATAATTTTTATATTGTTATGTATAGTAATAGCATTCATGCGTCGAACACAGCTTTTTATTAAATCGTTAAAGTCCAAATTACTATAGTGATAATTATCGTCTATTGTATTAAGGCGGGACAAGTAAAGCAAGTCTTCTACTAAATGAGTCAAACGCTTACTTTCATCAATTATAATGTCTGCAGCATTATTAGCATCAACTACCTGATATTTTATACCTTCAGCATAACTTTGAATTGACATAAGTGGAGTTCTAAATTCATGAGATGCGTTCTGAAGGAAGGTTTTTTGAGCTTTATCGTATATTTCTAGTTTTTCAGACATAATGTTAATATTGTTTACAAATTCACGTAATTCATCATCTACGGACATATTAATTTTAGTATCAAAATTTCTTTCTGCAATTGATCTTATATGCTTGCTAAGCGCAGAAAATGGAGCAGATATTTTTTTAGACAAAGTAGAAGAAAATATTAAAATAATCAATGATGAAAAAATTAGAATAATTGAAAGTATAATATTTATTCCAAGCTGCAGTTGTTTTACTTTTTCAATGCTTGAATATATGATTATCCAACCTAAACCAAAGGAATTTTTTTCAGATACAGGCTTAACTATTGCTATATATTCAGTACCAGAAAAATAAAATTTTAGATAGTTTTTAGTACTAAATTCTTTTGATTTATTCATGGTTTCATTTATTTGTTTTAATAAATCAGTTGAGCTTATGGAGGATTCTCTTGGAAAAGGAGTTAGTATGTTTTTGGACTTATCAAGTAAAATATAATCTGCATTTAAAACAGTAAGAGACTCTCTTAGCGAACGATCTAACATAAAATAGAAATGTATGAGATTATTACTGTTTTGAGGTGCAGGTGGTGGTGGTGGTATTTTTTCTGATTTTACAAAAAAATCAGGTCCACGCTCTAATGCTATATGTTCAGTATTTGATGCAATTTTATTTAATTGCATAAATAAATCTTTTTCAAAATACAGGCGAATAGCGATATTAAATATTATTGTAGTTAGTATAATTAGCATAATAATTATAATAAGATTATATTTAAAGATTCTCCATTTAATTGTGGTCTTTTTCATAATATCATTCCTTAATATTGTATTTTAAAGCCAAAACCCCACACAGTATCAATTTTTATAACAGAACCAGCATTTAATAGTTTCCTTCTAATCCTTTTTACCATATCATCAGTAGCACGAGTTTCTACATCATTTTCAAATCCCCAAACCTTA
Source organism: Clostridium muellerianum (assembly GCF_012926525.1). GTDB lineage: Bacteria > Bacillota > Clostridia > Clostridiales > Clostridiaceae > Clostridium_AM > Clostridium_AM muellerianum. The sequence goes on along the minus strand of NZ_JABBNI010000009.1, from coordinate 133,645 downwards.
TCTAATAGTTCACTACGGCTTACTGCTCTATTTTTATTTATTATAAGGTAATAAATAAGTGAAAATTCCATACCTGTAAGACCTATATTGCTGCCGTGGAACTGTATTTCCTTTATATCAGGATTTACAGAAATATCACCAATAGTAATAATTTTATTGTTTTCAATATGAGTTTTATCTAATTGAATTCTACGAAAAATACTTTTAATTCTAGCTATGAGTTCCATAGGACTAAAAGGCTTAGTAAGATAATCATCACATCCTAAATTAAGTCCAGCTATCTTATCAGGTTCTGTGTCCTTAGCTGATACGATTATTATTGGAATACAGCTTTTTTGGCGGATTAATGAACAAAGCGAAAAGCCATCCATTTCGGGCATCATAATGTCTAGTATGAGCATGTCTGGTTCTTTAGAGTTGAAAGCTTCAAGAACAGCAAGTCCATCATTAAATAATTCTACTTCAAAACCTTCTTTTATAAGGAAAGATTTTATTATATTGCAAATGTTAACTTCATCATCGCCGATGTATATTAGCTTTTTATTCAATTAACTCACCTCGTAATCATTTTAACATAAGCAGATTACAATATCATTTGAAATTGTTTGGTAATTAAATTTGCCACAATTTTGCCACAATTTTACGGAGATTTATATAAATTGATTAGGGTAGAATGAAATATGGATAAAAGCGACTTAAAGCGACTAAATTTGAAATTGAGGAAATGGTAGTGATGATAAACTAGATTTGGAGGTTTCTGAGCATGAAAGAAAAGGTTTTAAAAATGTCAGCTGTAATAATTTTTATACTTATAGTTGGTTTAGGAGGATACTATGCGTATAAAAAAAATACATCTAAAAATGCCCTAGCATCTACTAAGTATTCCTTATTAAAGGCAACAAAAACTAATTTGGATATTACTGTAGAGGCTACAGGTAGTGTTACAGGAGTAAGTGAAGTAAATGTTTTTTCAGCTAACACTGGTACTGTGGATGGAATGACGGCAAAGTTAGGTGCTGTTGTTAATAAGGGTGATTTGTTTTGTAAGATTGATGACAGCACAACCAAGCAAGCAGTGGAGAATGCACAAATTTCGTTGCAGCATAGTTATTTAGAATTACAGTCATTGAAAAATCAACTGGACGACCTTGTAGTAACTGCTCCAATAAGTGGAAAAGTGAGAGCTGTATATGCAGGGGTTGGAGATGAGATTAGTTCTATAAAATCCACTTATGGAGGAATGGCAATGATAACAGTAGGTACTGATAATTCTTATGAAACAGCTGTTCCATTTCCTTCTAGTGGAAAAGTATCGGAAGTTTGTGTATCTACTGGTCAGAACGTTAATAAAGGTGATGTATTATTTAGACTTGATGCTAAAACTTTAAATAATAGTATTGCTCAAAAAGAAAATGACATTAAGCTGGCACAAAAAAATTTAAGTGATAAGCAGACTGATTTAGCTAAATCTACAATATCTACGCCTATAAGTGGAATAGTAACAGTGTTAAATGTTAAAGATGGTGAAATAGTAACAAATGAAAAACTTATGGCTACTATAACAGATACGTCTAAAATGAAAGTAACATTGGCTGTGGATGAATTAGATATTAATCAAGTAAAAACTGGACAAACAGCTACAATAAAATTAGATGATGTTAAGGATAAAACTTTTAAAGGTAGTGTTGAATCTATTTCACAAAGTGGTACAACCACCAATAATGTTACAACTTATAGTGTAGTTGTGACTATAGACAACCCGGAAAACGTAAAAATAGGTATGAATGCCAATGTTACTATTGCAGTAGAGAGTAAAGCAAACGTATTAACAGTTCCAGTGGAAGCTATTACAGAAAAAAATGGCAAAAAGTATGTTATGGTTTCTGAGGAGACAAAGAAATCAACCTCATCTAACAGGAAAGCTTCTAACAATGCAAAACCGGGAAAACTTGTAGAAGTAAAGACAGGACTTAAAAATAAAACCTTAATTGAAATAACAAGTGGTGTTACTGAGAATCAGACTGTTATGACAGAACTTACACAAAGCACTAGTACGAGTACAAAATCAAATAAAAGTAAAAGTAGCCAACAAGGTGGAATGCAAGGTGGAGGAATGTCAGGTGGAGCGCCTCCTGGAATGTAAAGATATTTTAACATGGGAGGGGATAATATGAATCTTGTTATAGAAATGAAAGATATTAATAAAATCTATAAAATGGGCAGCAGTGAATATAAGGCTTTAAGTAATGTTAATTTAACTATAAAAAAAGGCGAATTTGTATCAATAGTAGGACCTTCCGGTGCGGGTAAATCAACTTTAATGAATATAATAGGATGTTTAGATGTGGCAACTTCTGGACAATATATTCTTGATGGAGAAGACACAAATTGCAGTGATAATAAATTATCTGAAATTCGTAACAAAAAAATAGGTTTCATATTTCAAAACTATAATCTTCTACCAAAAATGAACATATTGGATAATGTGGAGTTGCCTTTAATATACCAAGGATTAAGCAATAAAGAAATGAAGGAAAAAGCTTTAAAATCTTTAGAAAGAGTTGGTTTAACATCTCACATTAAACATAAGCCTGCAGAACTTTCTGGAGGACAAAAACAAAGAGTTGCTATTGCGAGGGCGCTTGCTACAGAGCCTGAATTACTACTTGCAGATGAACCTACAGGAGCGTTAGATAGTAAAACAGGAAAAGAAGTTATTCAAATGCTTAAGGAATTAAATAAAGAAGGAAATACAATTGTACTTATAACTCATGATCGTGAAATTGCACATGAGGCAAGAAGAATAATAACTGTAAAAGATGGATGTATTGAATCAGATGAAGTAAATTTTGAATATAGTAAGGTGATTTAAATGAAATTTAGTAAGCTTGTGAAGATGGCACTTTCATCAATTTTGGCCAATAAAATGAGATCTTTCCTTACTATGCTCGGCATAATAATAGGAATTAGTTCTGTTATAGCCTTAGTAGGTATGGGACAGGGTACCAAACAGGATGTAGCTTCTAAGATTTCAAGTTTGGGAACTAACCTTATAACTGTAAATATCATGGGAAGAAGAAGTATAACAGTAACAACTAGTGAATTAAATGAACTTAAAAAAAAGCCTGGAATAAAAGATATAGCACCTTCAGCGTCACAGCAAAATGCCACAGTAAAATCTGAATTAAGTTCAAAAAACACTACAACTTCTATTGAAGGATGTGTTCCAAGTTCTGCTACTATAAGAAAATTAGGTGTAAGCAGCGGACGATTCATAACTCAGGATGATGTAGATAGTAGATATAGAGTTGCAGTAATTGGTACAGATGCGGCAGATACTTTGTTTGGAAGTACAGATGTTGTTGGAGAGGAAGTTAATATAAATGGAAGTATATTTTCTATAGTTGGTGTGCTTGCTACCCAAGGTGGTAGTGGACAAGATTCACCAGACGACAAAATAATAGTACCTTTAAGTGTGGTTCAAAGGCTATTTAAGATTTCAGAAATAAAAACTTTTTATGTTGAAGCAGAAAGTCAGGATTCAGTATCAGAAGCTAAGGGATATCTTCAATTATTTTTAAATAATAAATTTAGTGGTTCTTCTTCAGAAAATACTAATTATAGAATAATGGATCAATCTAGTCTCCTGGAAACAGCTACTTCAACAAGTGACAGCATGAGTACTATGCTTTCAGGAGTAGCAGCTATATCTCTATTAGTTGGTGGAATAGGAATTATGAATATTATGCTTGTGTCAGTAGTTGAAAGAACAAGGGAAATAGGTATAAGAAAAGCTATTGGGGCAAAAAGAATGACTATATTACTTCAGTTTTTGTTAGAATCAGCTAGTATAAGCACTTTTGGTGGTATTTTAGGAGTTATAGGAGGATATGTAGCAGCTTATGTTATGAAAACTTTCTTTAATACATCTGTTGTAATATCTAGTAATGTAGTTTTAGGATCATTTTTATTCTCCATTATTGTAGGTATAGTTTTTGGGGTGTATCCTGCGAGCAAAGCTTCTAAATTAAGTCCTATTGAGGCTTTAAGATTTGAATAAATGTTTTATCTGATGGCTACTTACCTATAAATCTGCTACTTCTATCAAAGTGGGTAATAATGGAAATTGAGTCTCTAGATAACTCATCTAAATTTAGTAGCAGAAGCAAAACTCTAAAGAGAAAGCCATTCACTTTAAATTAAAAATTTGAGTTCTCTGATTTTCCTACTAGGTAAGATTTATTGATAATAGCTAAATGATAAGTTACTGACAAATATGATTTGTCAGTATTTTTTTTATAAAATAACTATTTTTAATTTTTTATATAAACGTATTTACAAAGTGTCGAAATATGGGTAAAATTATCTTTAAAGTTGTAACTTAACTGTAACAATTTAATATTAAAATATAAATATAAATTTAATATTTGTATTTTAATGTCAAACTGTAGTAAACGATAGAATATGGGAGACAATAAAAAATACAGAGGAGGATAATTACATGAACTTTTTTACAAGATTTTTTAGAAACTTAAAAATTGCACAAAAAATTAGTTTGCTTTCAATTAGTTTTCTTATGTTTCTTCTAATAATGGGTTTTGCTTCAGTAAAGCAATTATCTATGGTTAATATTGGTATTAAGGAACTAAGTGAATCAAGAATGGCTCCAATTGTTAAGTTAGAGAATATGAAATCAAGTGTGGAATATATTAGAACCAAAAGTAGTTCGTTAATGGACGCAAGTGATGAAAATACGAAAAATACTATAAAAAGTGATGTTACAAGTAAAGTAGCATCTATTGATAAAAGCTTATCAGAATATAAAAGTGATGCTGATTATAAAACTTTATTAAGTAATTATGATAAGTTTATAGCAGCTAAGGATGAATTTATGAAAACTGCGGGACAACAAGGAGTTGGAAGTGCAGGTAATGGTAGTTCAGGCCCTAATGATGCTGCTAGTTTTGATAAAGCTAAAACTGCATTAACTGCATCCTTTGATGAAATTATAAATAAGCATGTTACGGCAGCCAATACTACTTACAATCAAAGCAAAAAGATTTTTGGGACTACAATGATTGAAATAATATCACTTTCAGTAATATGTATAATTATAACTTTAGTTTTATCTGTAATTATAATAAAAGAAACTGTTAATCCAATTAAAAGGGTTACTAAAAAACTAAAAGAAATTTCTGAAAGTGATGGTGATTTAACTCAAAGAATAGGTTATGAAAGTAAAGATGAAATGGGAGATTTAAGTAGAAGTTTTGATTTCTTTATGGACAAACTCCATGCGATTATTAAGGAAGTGTCAGTTTCAGCGGAAACTATAACATCTTTAAGTGAAAATTTAAGTGATGCAACAACAACAACAACACAGTCCTTAGATAGTATAGCAGGCACTGTTTCGGAGATATCTTCTAGTACATCAGATGGGGCTGCTGTTTCAGAAGAAACTTCAGCAAGTCTTGCAGAAGTAGCTAAGTTTTCTGAATCAACATCTGAGGCAACAAAGAATACTTCTATAAATAGTAAGAAGTCAAAAGAAATAGCAGAAGAAGGAGCAGAAAAAATACGTGAAGTTGTTTCTTCTATAACAGATATAGCCTCTTCATCAAAAGAAGTTTCAATGATGATAAATGATCTTGATATATCTTCAAAAAAGATAGGAGAGATTATTCAAATAATAACGGGAATATCAGCTCAAACAAATATGTTGGCTCTAAATGCTGCTATAGAAGCGGCTCGTGCAGGTGAAGCTGGAAAAGGTTTCAGTGTTGTAGCTGATGAAATTAGAAAACTAGCAGATGAAAGTAATAATGCAGCAACGCAGATAGCTGAACTAGTTAAAGAAAATCAATTAAAATCAGCTTCAGCTGTAAGTTCAGTTGAGCAAGTTGAAGGAAAAGTGTCTCATGGGGTTAGTAAAGCATCTGAGGTTGGAGAAAGTATACGAAGTATAATACAGAATATACAGGATATAGTAACTCAAATAGAACAAATAAATAATGCTAATGAACAGCAAGCCAAGAGCGCTAAGGAAATTGAAATGGCTATTAATACTATAGCTAGCAGCTCTAGTGAAATAGCTGGTGGTACTGAAAATATAAGTGCAAGTATAGAAGAACAGCTTAGTACCATGAATGAAATAGAAAAAAATACAAAAAATTTATCAGAAATGTCAAAGAAATTAACACAAATGACATCAGGATTTAAATTATAATTTCCAAAAACAGAATTATAGCTTGGATTTCGTAGCTTAAAAATAATGTGACACAAGTAACCGAAGAAACGTTAAGCTGTATTACGGCTGATATATGTTATGCAGGAACACTCACTTCATTAAGAAGTTCTAATTGCTTGAGATATTGAAAAATACCTACCTCTTCAAATGTGACGTCCTGGCAAAAATTACGGTATTTTTCAATATCTCAAGCAAAGAACTTCTAAAATTTGTTCGAATGTTCCTGCATAACATATATCAGTCTTCATACAGCTTAACGTTTCTTCTTACTTCATTTTACATATATACTATTATTATTATTATCTTAAAAGCGTAGCTTTCATAATAGCTATTTCTTAATATAATGTTGAAATATGGCCTTAAAAAATTATAGGTGGAATTACCTACCCATAATTCGTCATGTATGGAAGATACGTATTAAAGACTCACTTCTTCACTTTGAATATGCAACCTTTTGTAGTTATTGATATATTACCTTTCTCTTTTATATAATCTTCTATATATTTTGTAAATTGTTGCTTTTTTTCTCCTACAAGAATGGAACTTCCATTTATCGTAGAAGCTTTATAAGAAATTATAGGTTCAGCTTCATGCACTACGATTTTTCCTTGGAGAAAATCTATTTTAATTTCACTAAAGTATTTTTTTAATAATTTTTGTCCACTTTCATCATCAAACCTATCACACATTCCATTATTATTTAATCCAAGATTAGAATCAAACTTTTCTACAAGTATGTTTAACTCAGTCATAGCTTCACGTGCGGTTGTAGTTGCATAAAACACACCATCTTTAACAAGGACTCTTTTTATTTCATATAGCGCTTTTTCTATATCTGGAACAAAATAAAGCATATTTCTTGCAATTACTACATCAAAACTTTCATCTTCGTACGGTATATCTTGTGCATCAATCTCTTGATACATAAACTCATAATCTATTTCCTTCAACATTTCTCTTGTGCTTTGAAGCATACCTTTAGAAAAATCAGATAAAATAATACTCCAATTGTTATTTATGTTATATGCATTTTTATACCACAAATCTCCTGTTCCGCAACCTAACTCCAATATCCTTGCTGTATTGGGAAATTTCATTTGATTAAAACACCATTTATTCCAATCTGTCTTATTGATATTATAACTGTGAAGATTTCCTCTTAAATTAAAATTTTCTGCTGTTTTATATTGTTCTTTTACTTTCACTTCCATATTGGTTAACTTGATAATATCAATGAGATTCTCAACCTCTAAAAATTCATTTTCCTTTATTTGATTCTCAGCTTTATTAAAAACAGTTATAACTGATTCTATATGTTTTTTCTTTTCTTCTAAAGCTTTCTTTTGAATGCTAATCATACTTTCTAAATTTTCTCCAGTTTCATATAAAAGCTGATTTATCTCATTTAAAGATAGACCAATAAATTTTAAAGTAGTAATATGCTGAAGTCTCAAAAAATCCTTTTCACTATAAACTCTATATCCAACGTCAGTTTTTTCAGTTGGTTTTAGTAATCCGATTTTGTCATAATGAAGTAATGTTTTTACAGTTACCCCTGCCTTTTTAGCAAACTCACTGATTTTCAAGATACCGCCTCCCTTCACAATTATTCTAAACTCTGACCTTAGGTTGGAGTCAACACTATTTAATAATATTTTTTATGTCATCTTTTTTACTATTGTTCATTTTATTATAGTTTTTAATAGTACTCATTATAACATATTTTTAAAAATATAGGATTTAATGTATATTAGTTCGCTATTTTTCAAATATTTTAAAATTACATTTGAATTGAAATTAACTTTATTATATTAGAACATCAGGCTCCGCCTCAAGTTTTAAAACCTAAATTATAAAATTATCAACATTAATGCGTACAACTAAAGTGATTAGTTTGGATTTTAACTTTTATGTAGGGATATAGGGTAAGTGTTTCATCACATTAGCTAAATTGTTTCTTATTATTCTTAGTAAAAAGTTTGTGAAAGCCTTAGAACTTTAGTCTTGTTTGAGGGAACCGAGTTTGACAGAGTTCTTAGGCTTTCACAAATTTTGAGGTTTAGAATAATTAGAAACATTTAGCAGTGATGAAACACTTACCCTATATCACGAAGTAAAAGTTAAAATCCAAACTTCCACTATACTTTAAGTTACGTCACAATGTGCTTTTATTAAGTAACAACTTTATATGTTCAAAAGTTAAGTTATAAATATATTCTACTTTAAACTATTATATATCATATCAAGATTATTCTTCATAGTTTCTATATAATTTTTACCACCTTCTGAATTTTCTATAGTATAAATTTTTTGTGCTTTAGCTCCAACCTGATTTGCTAGGGTTTCTGAAACTTTAGGACTTACCATATCTTCAACAAAAATTGTTTTTATATGCTTTTCCTTGCAGTAATCAACTAATTCTTTTAACTTTTTAGCACTTGGTTCTCCTTCTGCAAAAACACCTTCAATACTATTTTGTTTTAATCCAAAATCCTTACATAGATAAGCAAATGCAGCATGACCTGTAACAAAATTTTTATTTTGTAAGGTGCTAAACTTACTGCTATATTCATTGTAAAGTTGTTCAAGTTTATTATGAAAATCTGAATAATTTTTTTCAAAGTAATCTTTATTAGAAGGATCTGCTTTTATAAACGCATTTTTTATATTTTTAGCTTCATTTTCTGCACCCTTTAAGCTCATCCACAAATGAGGATCATATTCTCTATCACTTTTAGATGCTTCGGAATCTCCAGCAGTTATTGGAGTAAAACCTTTTGATGCATTTACTACTATTAAATCCTTATTATTTACAGCCTTTAATGTTTCATCTGTCCAGGGTTCCATACCAAAGCCATTGTATATAAATACATTTGCATCACTTAATGCTTTTAGGTCTTTAGTCTTAGGTTCAAAATCATGTGCTTCAGTTCCACTTGGTATTATAGTTTCAACTTCTATTTTATCTTTACCTATTGCTTCTGCAAATTCTTTTACAGCATTAAAGGAAACTACAACTTTTAGCTTATTAGTTTGTGATTTTTGATTATTGGCGCTGTTTACGGATGAAGTTTGTTTATTGCTACAAGCTGATAATGTAATAAACATGCAGATTACAGCAGATAGTAAAATTAGCTTTTTTAACATTTGATCACTCCTCATAAAAATAAATGCAAATAGTTTGCATTTGAACATAAAATTATAATATAACTATATTAATTAATTGTCAATGCATTTAATAATTATGCATAAATTAAATAAAGTATTAAAAAGTATAACTGAAACTTTATAAATTATTCATAGAAATGGGTTAAAAATGAATTCAAAAAGTGTTATAATGAATTACGTAATAAAAGAATATATATATTCGGATGAAAATAATGTGAGATAACTTTTGTTAACCGAAGAAGCAATATTAAAACACCACGGTTTTAATAGAAACTTTCAGGTAAATGTAGCATTATAGGACGAAACTCTGAAGCTCTATTTTTAATTTATTATTTTTTAAAATGAAGTTTTTTAATTGGAATAACAGAGAATCATGTGGGCAATTTGTAAAGATATGCCTGTATGATTCTTTTTTATTATAAATACATAGGAGGTAACATTATGGAAGCATTAAAGAAAAATCCACTGTACAATGTTTATGAGCAATATGGTGGAAAGATAGGCAAAGTTGCAGGCTGGGCTTTACCAATGCAATTTGAAGGAATAGCAGAAGAATATAAAGCCATAAGAAAAAAAGCAGGATTATTTGATGTTTCACATATAGGAAAAATTCAAATAAAGGGTAAAGATGCTTTTAATTTTATTCAAAGTTTGGTAACTAATGATATTAAAGATTTGAAAGATAATATGGCAATGTATACTCTTATGTGCTATCCCTATGGAGCAGTTATTGAAATAATATTACTATATAAATTAAATGAAAATGATTATTTGATTACCATTAAATCAGGTAATGTAAAAAAGATTTTTAAATGGCTTATAAACAAAAAAAAGAAACATGAAGTAAGTATAATTAATATTTCAAGTGAAGTTTCTCAGCTTGAGCTGCAGGGACCTAAATCAGAAATTATATTACAGGGATTAACAGATGTAGATCTTAAAGAAATTAAGTATTTAGGATTTAGAAGAAATGTTAATGTTTGTGGAGTAAGATGTTTAATTTCCAGAACTGGGTATACTGGAGAAGATGGGTTTGAAATTTATACCTCACCTAATGATTTAAAGCTACTTTGGAATAGTATATTAGAAGCAGGAACTCAAGAGGGAATTAAACCTGTAGGTTCCTGTGTAAGAGATGCATTAAGATTAGATGCTAATTTGCCTCCTTTTGGTGATGAACTTTTAGAAGATGTAACCCCATTTGAAGCCGGATTAAAAACTTATGTTAATTTAAGGAAAAGTGATTTCATTGGGAAGAATGCTCTTCAGAAAGAAAATGAAAGAGGAATTAAAAGAAAAATTGTAAAATTTGAAACAGGAGATAAGTGTAACAGTGAAATTTCTGGATCTAATGTTATTTTTAATGGAAAGAAAATAGGTGTAGTAGCTGCAGAACAATTTTCACCTAAAAAGAAAAAAAATATGGGACTGGCCTTAGTGGATTCAAAGTACTCAAAGCGTGGAACCATAATATTCATTAAAAATATGAATGATTTAGTTGAAGCTAAAGTAACAAAGTAAATTTAATAATTAAGTTGATTATAATCTACAGTAGACTTTAAATACAATTTTAAAAATTGTATTTAAAGTCTATGTATATTTATTGTATATTTTTAAGGAAATATATTTACAAATTTAATTGCATATATATCACATAGTACTCTAACGTTCGTTCCTGTTTCTCTTAGAATGATATAACTAATTCCAACATCCGTTAAAATTCCTTCTCTATCCTGTACTATATTAGTACCAATTAAGAAAAATATTCTGACTCTTTTACCTATCTGTGTCTTTAGATATCCTTGAGTATACTCAACACCTAGGTCCATTGGTGAACCAGGAGCCTGCTCAAAGCTTGGTGGTTGCTGCATGATTTGGGATTGACCAGGTTGGGTAGGTGGTTGCTGCATAATTTGGGGCTGACCCGGTTGAGTAGGTGGTTGTTTCTGACGAGACATAGTATCATCCGAATTATAGTCCATCATGTAAGGATTAAAGCAATTGAAACAATATTGAGGAAACATAAATAAACCTCCTTGTGTAAAATTTTTTGTTTTTTCATATATAATAAAAATTTATGATAAGTGTATAGTTTAATTTTAAGTTTTAGCATAAAGTGCGGTTGGATTATAGAAACAATGTTTTAATACTTTTATTTGAAAACTTCCTGTTTTGTTATATGGGAAATTATAAGGACAAGGAGCAAATGGGTTGAAGTACCATAGTGAATAACCTATTGGGTATAATCTATTTCCAGCTAATGCCCAATCTGCAACATCATAATGTATTTGTTCTGGTGGATTGGCCCAAATTGTTTGAGGATTAGCTACACCACCTAAAACTGAACGCATACAGTCAAATTGACCTTTTTGATAAATTATTTTTCTAATATCCCCCTGACCAATTCTATGATATTCACCATAAGGAACTCTAACTCTATTCATAATAGAGGTAGCAACGGCTTTCATTCCATTATCACCTTCACCACCAGCCTCACATTTAATTAACCTTGCCAGTAGTTCTCTATCTGAATAGGACATATATTATTCACCTCGATTGTTATCATTATAATAATAGTTTATTCATTTAAGTGGTAAAGGTTACAATTTTTATGGGATTTATTATTGATATAACTAAGGCACCTTCAAAAAAGTAACAGGTCCATATGCTAGTCTATTTTTTGTAATATTGTGTCCACAGAATCCTTAGATGGCTTAATCTTCTGCGAAACCTGCCCCATATCTTACAAAAAATATCCGTCACATATTGGACTTGTTATTTTCTTTCAGATATCTAAGTACATTTACTATATTAAATCAATATAGTAAATAAAGAAGATAGTTAATTAAAGAGGTGAGAAAGTAATAATGGGTTGTATTGATGTAAGCAAATATGAATACTTAGGACATGGTAAAAATGGTAAGGTATATTTGATGCCTGATGGAAAAGCAATAAAGATATGCAAAAGAGAAGATAGATGCTTAGAAGAGTATAAGGTTTTAAAAATGGCTAGCGGAAGTGATTATTTTCCAAAGGTTTATGAAAGAAAAGGAAAAATAATGATAAGGGAGTATGTAGAAGGTGATGATTTAAATACTTATATAAAAAAATATGGATTAAGCAAAAGATTAGTGTTGAATTTAGTAGGAATGATTGAAGAATTTAAAAGACTTGGATTTAAAAGGTTAGATATGAGAGGAGTTCATATATATGTAATCAAAGATGAAAAAATAAAGGTTATAGATCCTTCTATGCAGCTTATAAAAACGGTAAAATATCCTGAACTTATGATAAGAGACTTAAAAAATTTAGGTGTCATAAATAAATTTTATAACATTTTGAAAGAAGAAAGGTCTGATTTATATAAAAAGTGGAAGAATTAGTTTTATTTTAGAATAACAGGTGCTAAACTAAATGATGTTTATTATCAATTGATTCTTAGACTCAGGTGGAGTTTGCCTGCTAGCAATGGTAGTGATGGGATAAAAACTTTGTGCTGAAAAAAGTTAAATTGGTTAAAAGTGCTGTATTTAAATCCTTGTAAAAAGGAACCTAAATACAGCATAATTTTAATTTATTCTTTAGTTTAGTTACTTAGAAATTTTTCTATTAATTCATAAAGTGTATTATAGTCAATTGGTTTTGAAATATAATCATCCATACCTGCAGACAAAAATTTTTCTTTATCACCAACCATAGCATAGGCTGTCATGGCTATGATTGGAATGTGATTACCTGTAGTTTTTTCCATATCTCGAATGTTTTTTGTAGCATTTAATCCATTTAAATTTGGCATTTGTATATCCATGAAAATTAAATCAATATTTTTTATTTGTTTTAATATATTTAAAGCTTCCACTCCATCAAAGGCACTAAAATAGTTATAACCTTTCTTGTTTATTAAAGTGGAAATAAATCTTTGATTTATTTCATTATCATCCACAATTAAAATGTTTTTAAGTTTATTAATTTGGATTATATTTGGTGTTAGTTCATTATTATATTTTGCTGTATCAGGTACATTATCCAATTCATTTGTTCTTTTAAAAGAATGCTCAGGTGAACTTTCTTCTGGTAAAAATTCTGCAGTAAAATAAAAGCAGCTTCCTTGAGTATACTTACTTGTTACCCATATATCACCATTCATCATATTTACAAGATGTTTAGATATAGAAAGTCCAAGCCCAGTACCTCCGTATTTTTTAGTGTAAGAATCATCTACCTGACTAAAGGTTTTAAAAAGCTTATCCATTTTATCTTCAGGTATGCCAATTCCAGTATCACTAACAGAAAATTGAATTTTAATTTTATTTTTAGATCCCTGAATTTTTTTGGCACAAACAATTATGCTTCCCCTTTCTGTAAATTTGATTGCATTGCTTAGAAGATTCATTAATATCTGACCTAATTTTAAAGGATCACCTACTAAATTTCCTTCAGTAATATTTGGATCAATAAAATAAATAATTTCTAAAAACTTTTTATGGGCAAGAACAGAAAAGTTTTTAATTATTTTAATCACCTTTTCTTCAAGATTAAAGGGGATTAAATCAAGTTTAAATTTACCGGATTCAATCTTAGATATGTCTAAAATATCATTTATTATATCCAGTAAGTGTTTAGAAGAAGTTTTTACCATGTTTAGATATTCTCTTTGTTCTTCTGATAATTCTGTCATTAAGGTTAAGTCTGTCATGCCCATTATTCCGTTTATTGGGGTTCTTATTTCATGGCTCATGTTTGCTAAAAATCTACTTTTTTCAATATTAGCTTGTTCGGCTGCAATTTTAGCCTTTTTTAGTTCCACTTCACTTTCCATTCTTTTAGTTATATCTCTTCCAATAGAGTAAATAAGCTTGTATTCCTTGATAACAAATGAATTCCATTCAATCCATTTATAGGTGCCATCTTTACATATATATCTATTTTTAAATATGTGTCTACCATATTTTAATAAATAGGAGAAATCGTCAATAGAAGATTCTATATCATCTTCATGAACAAAATCTTTAAAGTTCTTATATAAAACATCCTTTTTATTCCATTCTAAAACTGTATTAATTCCACCACTTACTTGAAGAAATTTACCATCATAATCAAATATGGAGAATATGTCATCAGAAAGATTAGTAAAATTTTCAACCATTCTTTCCACAGTTTTAAGTTTAGTGATATCCTGTACCTGCAGTAAAATTTCAGTTAAATTTTTTTGCTCATCTAATATTGGAGTAGTTACAATATCAAAATAATAAATTCCGTTTTTGTTGTTTCTAAAATCAACATGTTGATCTAACTTATATCTATAAGTAACACGGGAAGTTTTTTTGTTTTTAATCATAGTTTTTACACGTTCATAAATATGAGGGCTGCTAAAAAAATTAGAGTATTTGAATTCCTTTATGTCGTCTAGATTAAACATGTCACAGAAAGATTTATTTGAAGACAGAACTTCTCCATTAGCATCGAAAAGTTCTATTCCAATAGGAGATTGCTCATATATGCTTCTAAATTTTTTTTCACTATTGTATAACTCTTTGTGAAGCTTTTCATTTTCTGATATTTTTGTATATTCTTCTTTTTCAAGACGATAATTTATAATTAAAAGTGTAGAATTATTATGTTTTATAAATTCTCCATTAAATTTCCAGGTAATATCATTTAAATTTATTTTTTTAACGAATACTGTAGTTTTTTCAATGCTTGTCTTAAATTTAACAAATTCATGTTTAAGAAAAAACAAAACATTATCAAACTTAGCATTAAAAGTTTTTATGTTTTCGTCCATGTAAATAGTATGAAGCATTTCAATAGCTGGGGAGTTATATTCTTTTATAGTATTATCATTATGTATTAAAAAAAATGGTACAGATATATAGGATAAAAATTTAAAATGTTCTCTAAAATCTTCTTCATTTTTTAATAAATTTTTCATAACTAAATTAAAAATAGATAATAAAATCTATTTTTTTCTCCACCCCTTTCATATGCCTAAAATTATAAATAATCTAAAAATAATACTGCTTTGTTTAAAGTATAGTACACCTATATATTTCTATCAATACAAAAAGTTTAAATAGTTACATGTTAAGTTTTATTTTTCCAAAAATGTAATTATCAATTTACAAAAAATTAACACTGTTATATAATTTAAATATATGAATATGTTTACAATATAAATAAATCTTCAGGGAAGGTAGATGATAATTTTGTTTAAAGCTTTAAAAAACAAGAAATGGACAGCATGGATAGTAGCAGTGTTGATGGTAGTATCACTTTTTACACCAACTGCTTTTACACAAGTTAAAGCAAGTGAATCTGGGAAAATATTCGATTTAATTGAAATTACAGATTTTCATGGTACATTAGAGGATGCAAGTACACCTGCGTTACCTGTAGGAGCAGTACTTGCTAAAAACATTAGTAATATTAAAAATGCAAATCCAGATAGAACGTTAATTCTTGGTGGTGGAGATTTATATCAAGGATCACCAATGTCAAATGTTTTATTTGGAGTTCCTGTACAAAAATTAATGAGCAGTATAGGAATGGAAGTAACAGCCCTTGGTAATCATGAATTTGATTGGGGATTAGATAAAATACTAAACACTACAATGAAGGATTCTAAATACTCAATCGTTTGTGCGAACCTTTACAATAAAAGCGCTGGGAAAAGGGCTTTTGAGCCTTATAAAATTATAAATAAGGATGGAGTAAAAATTGCAGTTATAGGTGCAATAACTACAGAAACACCAAGTATAGTTCTTCCAAGTAATGTAGCAAATTATAAATTTACAGACCCTACAACTGAAATAAATAATTTAGCCAAAGATATTAAAGATACTAAAAAAGCAGATGTAATTTTAGCACTTATGCATGAAGGTAGCAATCAAGATTGTAAAACAGGTGAAGTTTTCAATATATCAGACAAGCTATCTAATGTAGATGCAGTAATAGGAGGACATTCACATACTGCTGTACAAGCTGTAAGTAAAACAGGTATACCAGTTGTAATAGGTAGAGCTCAAGGAAAAGGTTTTATAGATTTAAAAATGTCTGTAGAATCTTCAGGAAAAGTATCATTTATTAACCCAACTACAAGTTATATAGCATTAGACAATAATAAAGATAATGGATATAAAGCAGCAAATCCAAGTACTGATTCTAATGCATTATCTATAGTAGCTGATGCAAAGAAAGAAGTAGGACCAACTTTTAATGAAGTAATAGGTAATACAGATAAAGACTTAACTAGAAAACAAAATGCAGCACCTTACGGAGAATCTTACCTAGGAAATTGGGTAACTGATGTTATAAGAAGTAAAGGCAATGCAGATGTTGGACTTCAAAATAATGGAGGTATAAGAGTTGATATACCAAAAGGGGATATAACAGTCGGAACTATATTCTACTTAATGCCTTTTGATAATGAAGTAACTACAGTGAATATGAATAAAGCACAGTTAACAAAGGTATTTGAAAAGGCGTTTGCAGACAATGGTGTTGGAATTCAAATGTCAGGAGTTAAAGTTAATTACGATTCAACAAAGCCATCAGGAAATAGAGTAATAGATATAAAAAGAGCAGATGGTACAGCTATTTCTGATAAAGAAGTTTTAAAGGTTGCTACTAATGATTTTATAGCAACAGGTGGAGATGGCTTTACTGTATTTAATGAGCCATCAATTAAATCAACTTATAATGACACACATATACTTGTAAGAGATGCTTTAATTGAAAATGTAAGAGCAAATAAAAATGCAGTAACTTCAATGGATAAGAGGATAGCAACTAATGGAGGTGCCCAAATATCTATAGTGGGAACTTCAGATGTTCATGGAAGTATATATCCTTTAGACTATAGTACAGGAAAACCTGCAAATTTAGGATTAGCTAAAGTTTCAACTTATATAAATAACTTAAGAAGCATGAATCCAAATGTAATGCTTGTAGATTCTGGAGACACTATTCAGGGAACTCCACTATCTTATTATTATGATAAAGTAGATACAAAATCAGAATACCCAATGATGAAGGTTATGGGAGCTATGAAATATGATTCATGGACATTTGGTAATCATGAATTTAATTATGGATTAGAAGTTTTAAATAGAGTAGTTAAGGATGCGCAAAAAGAAAACATAAATGTATTATCAGCAAATACTTATAAAACTTCTGATAATTCAAATTTTGTAAAACCATATACTACAAAAACTCTTAATGTAAATGGAAAAGATATTAAAGTTGGTATATTAGGATTAACTACTAAGTGTATTCCTAATTGGGAAAATGCATCTAACTATAATGGATTAAAATTCAATGATCCAGTAGAAGAAGCTAAAAAATGGGTTCCAATATTAAAAGATAAAGAGAAAGCAGATATAGTAATAGTTACTATACACAGTGGAGAAGAAACAATTACAGATACAATACCTGAAAATCAAACAAAAGCTTTAGCAACAAGTGTAAATGGCATAGATGCTATAATATGCGGACATGCCCACAAAAATATTTCAGGAGATCTTACATTAAAGAATCCTTCAGGAAAAGTTGTTCCTGTTACAGAACCAGCAAAATCAGCACAATATGTTTCACAGTTAGATATAAACATAAATGCAAATGGAACTGTGGGAAGTATTAATGCTAAAACAGTACCTATGGATGATAAAGTTGCAGCAGACCCAGCTATAACTAAATTAGCTCAGCCTTATCAAGATGCAACTTTAAAGTATATGGCAACAATAATTGGACAATCAACAGGAGAGTTTGTAGGTAAGGGACAAACAATTCAGTCAACAGCTCTTATGGACTTAATAAATAAAGTACAGGCAAAAGGAGCTGGTACTCAATTATCTATAGCAGCACCTTTAAGTGAAAATGCATATATACCCAAAGGTGACATAACACTTCAAAATATAATGGGAGTATATGTATTTGAAAACTTCCTATATGGAATAAAAATGAATGGAGCACAGCTTAAAAAGTGGATGGAGTTTTCTGCAAAATACTATCAACAGGTAAACAATCCTAATGATCCAGTAGAGAAGGATAAAATTCTAAATGTTCCAGATTATAATTTAGATCAATTATATGGAGCAACTTATGATATTGACGTAACTCAACCAGCATGTACAGTAGATACTAAAACAGGAGAAGTTAAATCAGGAAATAGAATTAAGAACTTAAAGTTTAATGGTGTATCAGTAAAAGATACAGATGAATTTACAGTAGCTATAAATAACTATAGATTTAATGGCGGTGGAGGTTTTATGGCTGCAGCAGGTTTAAAACCTGGAGATACCTCTGTAGTAATGTATGATTCATCTAAGACTTTAGGCGATGATGGCCAAGTTAGAAACATGATGAATAAATATATTCAAGATAATAAAACTATTACACCAGTAGCAGCAAACAATTGGAAAATAAGTACTACTCCAATATATCCATTCACAGTACAAACAATAAAGGGTGCAGATAGATATGAAACTGCAGCTGCCATTTCTAAAAATGGATGGGAAAAGGGTTCTGACTGGGCAATAATTGCTAATGGTGAAGTTTTTGCAGATGCTCTTTGTGCAGCACCAATGGCTAAAAAGTATAATGCACCAATATTATTAACACAGCAAAATATGCTTCCAGAGTCTTCAAAAGCTGAGCTAGAAAGATTAAATGTAAAACATGTAATAATTGTTGGTGGCGAAGGTTCTGTATCTAAAACAATAGAAAACAATATACAAAACAGCCTAAAAGTAAAACCAGAAGTTAAGAGAATATATGGAAAAGACAGATTTGAAACTTCTGTAAATATTGCAAAAGAAGTGGGAATTAAAGACAAAGCTATTTTGGTTAATGGATATAATTACCCAGATGCTTTATCAGTATCATCAGTGGCTGCATCAAAAGGAATGCCAATAATTTTAACAGAAGGTAATAGACTTCCAGACAGCGCAGCTTTATATATTAATCAAAATAGGACAAAGAGTTTTTATATAATTGGATTAAATGGCGCAGTTGATAAATCAGTAGAGGCTTCTGTAGATAAAGTTTTATCTAATAAAGCAGTAAGACTTGGCGGAAGTGACAGATTTGAAACAAATGTAGCAGTAATGCAACAATTCCAAAATGATTTGAAATTTGACAAAATGTTTGTAGCATTAGGAGATGGCCAAACTGGTACTGAGTTTGCAGATGGATTATCAGGTTCTGCATTAGCAGCACAAAGTTCTTCTCCAATAATGTTAGTTTATAAAAATGTTCCAAAGGTAACTGTAGATTATATTAATAGCAAGACTAATTCTAGTAGTATTGTAGTATTACTAGGAGGACAAACTGCACTTCCAGTAGGTGTAGGCAAATAAATTTTAAAAGGGCTATTGCACTAATTTTAATTAGTGCAATAGCCACTTTTTACTTATATACATGTTTTTGAATTAGTGGATTATATTTGATGGTATGGATGTAATATTTAAAGATTAACTTTAGCAAGTATAAGGCTTTAATATAATAAAAAAATTCTAAGTAATCTACTATTTACACATAAAGTAAAAATGAAGGATATTTAATTGTGGAAGTAGAATATAATTAAAATATGGCATTTTTAAGTGAATTTTTTTAAAAAGCACTGCAAAATATGCAGCTTTTCATAAAAGGAGGAAAATGGTTGAACATAATTGGAGAAAAGTTTTATGAAAAAAGAAAAAGTCATTATTTAAATTTAATAAAAAAGCAGCAAAAAGTTATAAGTACTATGAGTACCATAAGGTTTATTATTTTTTTTGCTGGAATTTTAATAACTAGTTTTTTATATACTAAAAAATATGTTTATTTAAGTATAAGTTCTTTTTTAGTTTTTTTAATATTATTTGTTTTTATAGTTACTTTGCACAGAAAAGTTAAAAAAAATAAAAATTATGCTGTAGTAATTAGCAAAATAAATGATAACTCTGCAAAGCGTTTTAATGGTAAGTGGAAAGAGTTTAGTGATAGTGGAAAAGAATTTATAGATGATAATCATAATTACTCTTCAGATTTAGATATTTTTGGAAAAGGGTCACTTTTTCAGTGGATTAACACTTCTAATACTTATTTTGGAAGGGAAAAATTAAAGGCTTCGCTTTCCTCATGCTCAAAGAATATAGGTAAAATAAGAAAGAGACAAGAGGCAATAAGAGAGCTATCAAAAAAGCTTAAGTGGAGACAAAAGTTTGAAGCTGAAGGAAAAGTTATACATGAAAAAATAAAAGATCCAGCTCCTATGATAGAAATAGCCAAGAGTAGAAATCCTCTTTATACAAATATAGGTTTTATTTTAATGTTTAAAATATTGCCATTAGTTACATGCAGTATGATTGTATTACATTTTACAACTAAGAATGTGTCAAGATCTGTACCATTAGCATTAATAGCTTTACAGATTTTTTTACTTATACCAAAGGCAGGACAGCGATTTAGAAGTTTGGGAGTAGTTTATGAATTTAAAAATAGTATAAAAATTTATGATAAAATGATAAAATTAATTGAAAAGGAAAAATTCAATTCTACACATTTAACAAAGCTAAAAAGTAATCTTATAAATGATAAAAATACAGCATCTAAACAAATAGTAAAATTGGTTAAATTATGTGATTCAATTTCCCAGAGAAGAAATTCAATGTATATTATTATAAACATACTATTTTTATGGGATTATCAATGCATGTTTGCACTAGAAAAATGGAAGAATGAGTGCGGAGATGATTTGGGAAAATGGATTAATACCATTGGTGAATTTGAAGAATTATGTAGTTTATCAATTATAAATCACGACTATCCAAAGTGGTGTATTCCTAAAATTACTGAAGATGAGTTAGTGTTTGAAGCTTTTAAAATGGCACATCCACTGCTTGGGGATAAAGGCGTAAATAATAATTTAATAATGAGAAAACCATCCACTATAGGACTTATAACAGGTTCTAATATGTCGGGTAAAAGCACACTACTTAGAACTTCAGGAATTAATTTAGTATTAGCTTATTCAGGTTCAGCAGTATGTGCTGAAAGTTTTTGCTGTTCTATGATGGAAATATATACTTGTATGAGGGTTAGTGATAATTTAGAAAAAAATATATCTTCTTTTTATGCAGAACTTTTAAAAATAAAAAATATTGTTAAAGCATCTAAAGAGAAAAAAGAAATATTTTTCTTACTAGATGAGATATTTAAAGGTACTAATTCACTAGATAGACATATGGGAGCTAAGGTTTTAATAAACAGTTTAAGTAAAGAAAAAACATTAGGACTTGTATCTACTCATGATTTAGAATTAGGTGATTTACAAGAAGAAAGTAATAATAAAATAAAGAACTACCATTTTAGAGAGTATTACAAAAATAACCAAATTTATTTTGACTATAAACTTCAAAATGGCATATCAAAAACTAGGAATGCTCTTTATTTGATGAAAATGGCTGGAATAGAAATTAAAAATGATATGTACAATTAAATACAAATTTTAGGAGGGGTAATATATGTTTGATTTATTTAAGAAGGATTATTCTGTAATAGCACCTATGTCTGGAAGGGTATTAAAATTATCAGAGGTACCAGATGAAATTTTTGCTAATAAGTTAGCGGGAGATGGTGTTGCCATTGACTGTTCTGAGGACATAGTAGTGTCACCAGCAGATGGTGTACTTAGTATAATATTTAAAACAAATCATGCGTTTGCCATTACCCTTGATAATGGAGTAGAAATTTTGGTGCATATAGGTTTAGATACAACAAAAGTTGATGGCGAAGGATTTGAAAGGATAGCACAAGAAGGTGGTAGAATTAAAGCGGGAGATCCTGTAATAAAAATTGATAGAGAAGTTATGAAGGAAAAGGAATATTCATTAATTACTCCTGTTTTAATTGCTAATACTTCTAGAGTTAAAAATATAGAGGTAAATACAGAGATTGATGTATCAGCAGGACAGGATGTCATATTTACTTATAAGGTTAGATAGTTATTTTTACAGATTATTTTTTAGAGGACAGAGGACAATTGACAGAGGACAGTGAAGGAGGATTTTTCTCCGCTATGCTACGAAAAATCTTTAATTGAATTTTCAAATACTCGGTTCACTAAAGTTAATATTGCTAACTTATATAAATTTAAAACTTGTTTTGCCTTAGCAAAACAAGTTTTAGAAATAAATTAGTTTTCTGACGCAAGGAAGAAAACTTACATTCACTGTCCTCTGTCCTTTGTCAAATGTCCTCTGAAAAGGTTATGTCGCTTTTTGTTTATATTAAATGAAAACGATTTTTTATTTGCAAAATTTAAATTAGTATATTTATTTGGAGGTCTTTATGCTTTTTATTAAGAATGATAATACCAATCCATATATTAATCATGCTATTGAGGAATATATGTTGAAAAATTTTGAAGAAGATTGTTTTATGCTGTGGAGAAATGAACCTTGTATACTAATAGGAAAAAATCAAAATACTCTATCAGAAATAAATGTGGATTATGTAAAAAGTCGTAACTTACCAGTTGTAAGAAGAATGTCTGGTGGTGGGGCAATTTTTAATGATCTTGGTAATTTACATTTTACTTTTATATCTAGTAAAGAGAAAAATCACTTTGCAGATTTTTCTAAATTTACATATCCAATTATAAATGCACTTAAAAAAGTTGGAATAAATGCGGAGTTATCAGGAAGAAATGATTTAACCATAGATGGAAAAAAGTTTTCAGGTAATGCACAGTACAATTATAAAAATAAAATTCTTCATCATGGAAGCATTTTATTTTCAGCTAGTATGAATGATTTAACATCAGCATTAAAAGTAAAAAATATAAAGTTTCAAGACAAGGCAGTTAAGTCTGTAGGAAGCAGAGTTACTAATATAAGTGAACATTTAAAAACTCCAATGAATTTAGAGGAGTTTAAAGAGTTTTTAGCGAGATCTATTATAAGTGACCAAAAAGAAGTAAAGCTTTATGAATTAACAAAGGAAGATATGATCTGTGTAAAAAAGATTTCTGATGATAAGTATTCTACATGGGAATGGAATTATGGAAAATCGCCAAAGTTTAACTACTTTAATGAGATAAAGTTTTTAGGGGGAATAGTACAAGCTAATATAAATGTAGAAAAAGGCTTAATAAGTGATATTAAGTTGTATGGGGATTTTTTTAGTGAAATGGATATTAGTGAATTAGAAAAAGCTTTAATTGGAGTAAAGTATACAGAAAAAGATGTACGAGGCATTTTGAAGGACATGCCTATTGAAAAGTACATAAGTAATATTAATGGGGACAACTTAATGCAGGTAATGTTTAATTAACATATAAAACGATTTCAAAGGGGGATAACATCATGTATCAAAGGAAACCAGAATGGCTAAGAGTAAAAATAAGGGGAGGAGAAATTTCTGGTAACGTTCAGGAAATATTAAAGAAGTATTCATTAAATACAGTTTGCAGAGAAGCAAATTGTCCAAATAGAATGGAGTGTTTTAGTAAGAGAACAGCTACTTTTATGATACTTGGTAAACATTGTACACGTAATTGTACTTTTTGTAATGTGACAAAAGAAAAACCAGAGGTGGTTGATATAAACGAACCACATAATGTAGCACAAGCTATTGATAAGTTGAATCTTAAACATGCAGTTATAACATCTGTAACAAGAGATGACCTTAAAGATGGGGGAGCAGGACATTTTGCAAAAGTAATAGATGAGATAAAAAAATTAAATAAAAACATTACTGTAGAGGTACTTATACCTGATTTTAAAGGTGATGAGGAAGCTTTAAAGAAGGTAGTGGATTCTAAGCCAAATGTAATAAATCATAATGTAGAAACAACGCCAAGACTTTATAAAGAGGTAAGACCTATGGCAGTATACAATAGGTCATTAGAGCTTTTGGAGAAAGTAAAGGAAATGGACGATTCTATAATGACTAAATCCGGGTTTATGCTTGGACTTGGTGAAAATGAAGAAGATGTAGTTGGAATACTTAAAGATTTAAAGAATGTTAATTGCGAAATTGTGACTATTGGACAATATTTACAACCTTCTCCAAAACATCACGAGCTAGTAGAATATATACACCCTGATATATTCAAGAAATATGAAAAAATAGCTTTAGATATGGGATTTAAACATGTTTTTTCTGATCCTTTAATTAGAAGCTCATATCATGCAGAAGAGGTGTTTAATTCTTAATTCTATTTGTCTATCAAAATGAAAAAATTCTCAAAATGGAACTGAAAAAGTATCGTTTTGAGAATTTTTTGCTTTTACTCTTTAAAACATCTAAAAAAAATAACAAGTCCATATACTAGTTTGTTTTCTGTAATACTGTGTCCACAGAACCCTTAGATAGCTTAAGCTTCTGCAGAATCTGTCTCATTGTCTTACAAAAAAATATCCGTCACATATTGGACTTGTTATTTTTTTAGATGCCTAAAACTAGTGGCATAAAAATTGCTTTTAAATGATAGCAGAGAAATTTATTTTAATATATAGAATATGATAAACTTGAGTTTTAAAATTTTGGGGGGATTATTATGCATATTCCAGATAACTATTTAAGTCCATCAACCTGTGCAGCAATGGGGGTTATAATGCTACCAGTGTGGACAAGAGCAGTAAAAAAAGTAAAGAAAGAAGTAAGCAAGAGAAAAATGCCTATACTGGGTGTTTGTGCAGCTGTTTCGTTTCTTGTAATGATGTTTAATATACCAGTTCCAGGGGGAACTACTGCTCATGCAGTGGGTGGAACATTAATAGCAATATTGGTGGGTCCATATGCGGCAACTATATCTGTCAGTATAGCATTATTGATTCAAGCATTATTCTTTGGAGATGGAGGAATACTTGCTTACGGAGCAAATACATTTAACATGGCTTTTGTGATGCCGTTTGTTGGATACTTTGTTTACAGATTTATAAAAAATAGAGTAAGTACAGAAAAAGGGGAATACATAGCAACTTTTATTGGTGGCTATATGGGAATATTAGCAGCAGCATTTTGTGCAGCTATTGAATTTGGAATACAACCACTATTATTTAAGGATGCAGCAGGTGCAGCAATTTATTGTCCTTATACATTAAGTGTTTCGGTGCCTGCTATGGTTTTGCCACATTTACTTGTAGGAATTTTAGAAGGTGCTATAACAGCTGGAGTTTATGCTTATATAAAAAAGATGTCTCCAGGTATTATATATGAAGGAAAGAAAACGAATAGAAAATCTTTATATGGACTTCTTGGTGCATTAATAGTATTATGTCCATTAGGGCTTTTAGCTAGCGGAACTGCATGGGGAGAATGGGATGCTGAGCAAGTAAAATCATTAGTTGGATATGTACCAAAAGCTTTTGAAAACGGATTTAATTTTAATGCAATAGCACCAGATTATGCTCCAAGTGTTATGCCTGAAAAAATAGGATATATTGTTTCAGCAGTAGCTGGAGTGGCAATTCTATTAATTATATTTAAAATAATTGCTTCGTTTAAAAAGGAAAAAGATTTGCAAAATAAAGCATCATAGAAAGAATAATGGAGCTTTGAGAATAGTTTTAAAAACATAGAATTTGTAATAATCTATTTTTTATTTATGT
Organism: Clostridium muellerianum; assembly: GCF_012926525.1. Lineage (GTDB taxonomy): Bacteria > Bacillota > Clostridia > Clostridiales > Clostridiaceae > Clostridium_AM > Clostridium_AM muellerianum. The sequence goes on along the minus strand of NZ_JABBNI010000009.1, from coordinate 107,635 downwards.
GCTTTTAAATTATATATCTTTAATTATAATTTAAAATATAACCTGTAAAGGTAGTAAGTAATATCTATTAAATAAAATAAAAAATAATATGCTTTAAATTGTTAATAGAAACACTAAATTTTACATAAGTAAAGTTTAGTGTTTTTGTTATTTCTTTTTTAATATTTAATTAGCTGTTTGTAATAAATACCCACTTATGACAATAGAATACCTACACTAAAGGCATAATCTGTCTAATATTTTTTAAAATTAAATCCATACTAAAAACAAAGATTATATTGTTTTGTAAAGTGAGGTGTGTATATGGAGAATAAAAAACTTATCTTACAACAGAATTTGGATAAAGTTAAGAATTTAATGGGAAATGGAATACAGCTAATAACTAAAAATTTTGTTATGGGAAGTAAAGAACCTATTGAAGCATATATTATTTATGTAAATGGTCTGGTAAATAAAGATATGATTGATAGGGATATTTTAAATCCATTAATGCTTCACATAGGGGAAAATTTAAGTAGTATACCCCAGGTTGAAGATTATGTATGTAAAAAATATATAACTATTAGCAACACGCAATTAGAAAAAGATATAAATAAAGCTGTAGATGCTGTAAAGCGAGGAAAAACTCTGATGTTGATCCAGGAAAGTAGCAGCTTTATTATAATAGACACAACAGGTGGAAACTTTAGAGCTATATCTGACCCTGTGAATGAAACTTCGTTAAGAGGTCCTAGAGATTCTTTTGTAGAAAATTTGGAAACCAATTTAAGTATTATAAGAAGAAGATTAAAAGATAGAAATTTAAAAATGGAAATATTCACTTTAGGCGAAAGATCACAGACAGATTTAGCTATTGTATATGTAGATGATATAGTTGATAAAAGTTTATTAAAAAAAATAAAAGATAGAATACAATCTATAAAGGTTGATAGTGTTTCATCAAGCGCTATGGTTGAACAGCTTATAGAGGAACATCCCTACAGTATTTTTCCACAAACTTTTGCTACAGAAAGACCAGATATAGTTCAAGCCAATTTATTAGAAGGAAGGATAGCTCTGATGCCAGAAGGAACTCCTTCTGTTATAACTTTACCAAGTTTATTTACAGATTTTTTTCAAACAGTAGAAGATTATTACCATAGAACAATAGTATCATCCTTTACTAGAATAATAAAATGTATAGCAGTTTTCATAGTAATCACACTTTCAAGTGTGTACATAACTTTAATAAAATTTAATTCAGAACTAATACCATTAACTTTTATACAATCTATTATTGAATCAAGAAAAGGTATAGCTTTAACACCGTTTATGTCCATATTGTCTATGAATTTGGTTATAGAATTTTTAAGAGAAGGAGGACTTAGATTACCAAGCAAAATAGGTCAAACTGTGAGTGTAGTAGGTGGAATTATTATAGGAGATGCAGCACTTAAAGCTAAAATTGTAAGTTCACTTACACTACTTGTAGTTGGTATTACAACTGTTGCATCTTTTTTAATACCTAATTATGAAATGTCTCTTTCTATAAGGCTGCTGAATTACCCCCTGTTAATATTAGCTAACTGGTTAGGAGCATTAGGAATAGCTATAGGATGGTTTTTTTTAATAGCTTATCTTTGTTCTTTAGATAGTTATGGGGTTCCTTATTTATCTTTCTATAAAGGTGATTTAAAAGACATTTTTATAAGAGCACCTATATGGAAAATGAATAAAAGACCTGAAGGTATACCTAATAACAATCCTGTCAGACAAAAGAATTTCAGATGGAAATTTAGGAGGAGCAAAAATGGGTAATAATAAGGAAAATACAATAACTATTACTCAATTTGCGGTTATATTATTAGGCAGCATGATTGGAATTGGAATATTGACTTTGCCTAATGATGTAGTGAAAGTTGCAAAGCAGGATGGATGGATTTCATGCATACTAGGTATAACATATCCCTTATATATGATCACTATGGCATTGTATATGAGTAATAAGTTTCCTAAAGATAATATACTAACGTTAAGCAAAAGGTGCTTTGGAAAAATTATAGGTGGAATTTTTAATTTTATATTTGTAATGTTTTTTTTATTTTTGCTTACAGAGGTAGCAGCAGGAACATGTAATGTTTTTTTAATATATATTGTAAATTTTTTGAGTAGGAAAAAAATAATGGCAATTATATTTTTAGTGCCAGCTTTTATTGCATATAAAGGTATTAATACTCTTGGTAAATTAGGAGAAATTATTTTTTGCTGTACTTTTCCTATACTCTTTATTCCTATAGCAGCCTTAAAACAGGGTAGTTTTTTAAATGTTATGCCTGTATTTAGTTCTGGAGTAATAAATATAATAAAAGCATCTAAAGAAACTGCATTTGCTTATTCTGGAATAGAAGTTATATTTTTGATATATCCTTTTTTAGAAAACAGGGAAAAAATTAAACGTTACAGCATAGGAGCTGCAGTGCTTACTTCAATTATTTATACTTGGATAACTTTTGTAACCATATTTTATTTGGGAATTGAAGTTATTCCCCAATTTTTATGGTCTGTTGTAACACTATCAGAGTCAGTAATAATACCTGTGATAAATAGCTTTAGATATATATTCATGATGTTATGGTCCCTTATAATGTTTAGGACCATGTCTAATTTTTATTTTGCACTGGTCCACGGATTAAGCCAATTTACTAAGCATATAAGTGGAAAACAATTTGTTCTTTTGATATATCCAATAGTTTTTTATTTATCTATGAAGTATGGAAATCCAACTATAAGAAGAAGTTTCTTAAGCAAAACAGTTCCTTTATATGTGCTCTTTAATTTAATATATGTTTCTGCTGTAGCCCTTTTACTCTTTATAAAAAAAGGAGATCAATATGAAAAAAAAGTTACACATTAAGTTTATTATTTCTATAATACTAAGTGGAATTTTGTTATGGAGCTTTATAGGATCTAAGGGTGAATTAGTAGAAAATCTATCTGTACCTATAGGAGTAGGAATGGATATAGTAAAAAACACAAAACAAGATGAATTATACAGGATTCCCATTGCATTATATGTATTTGATCCTTCTGGTAATACAACAAGTAGTGTTATTGTTGGAGAAGCTAGTACTATTGGAGCTACAAGGGAAAATAGACAGGTAAAAAATAATAAAAGATATTTATTAGGATTGGAAAAAGTATATGTAATAAGCGAAGGGTTTGCTAGAGATGGAGTTCATGAAATGATAGATATATTAGTTCATAATCCTCAAATAAATGATAAGGCTTTTATGACAGTGTGTAAGGGTAAATCTGAGGATATCTTAAAGCATAAAGTAGAAGGATATGCTAATTCAACAGAATTTATAGAAGGAATGATTAAAAATTCTAATTACTTTAATTTTTTTGCACCTCAGTATACCATGATGGATTTAGTAGTGAGAATGGACGCAGAAGGAAGAAGCACTATACTTCCATATTTGGAGATAAAGGAAAATGGTCTTGAAATTACAGGTGTTGCTGTATTTAAAAAGGATAAAATGGTGGCAAAATTAGATATTAGAGAAGCTAAAATAGCCAATTTGCTTAGAGAAAACAAAGTACAAGGTATGTTAAGTATACAAAAAAATTCAAAAGAATATATAAATTATTATGCAGAATCTAGAAGAAAAGTTAAGTGTTATAAAGAAGGTGAAAAATTCAAATTTGTAATAAATTTAAATTTAAAAGGTACTATAGCGTCAAATGAATTATATAAAAATTTTAATAAAGACCCTAAAGTATTAAAAGAGTTTATAAATGAAATGGAAAATTCAATAAAAAAAGAATGCAAAGATTTTTTAAGTAAGGCTAAATGTGAATATAAAGTAGATTTTTTGGATTTAGGAAGAGTAGCAGCAGCCAAATATGGAAGGGAAACAGGAGTAGATTGGAATAAGGTTATTTGTGAATCAGGTATAGAAGTAAATGTAAAAGTTAAAGTTGATACTGAAGGCAGGGGAGAATATTAAATCTTTAATGATTATTAAAAGGTGAAGAAATGATTAAACGTGTAAAGAATGCTATTAAGAATATAATTATTAAAATATCTATCGTAATGATTTTTTTGTGGAGTTTTATAGGTACTAAAGGTCAATTAATAGAGGACTTAGCTGTTCCTGTAGGTATAGGGTATGACTTAGAAAAAAGAAATAAAGGAGATGTATATTATAGCATTCCTATTGCTACATACATAAGTGATCCTTCGGGAGAGATAAAAAGTGAGGTTATTACTGGTAGAGCTAAAAATATAGGTGAAACTAGAGGTAAGAGACAATTAAGATCTGAAAAGAAATTTTTATTGGGATTAGAAAAAGTACTTATAATAAGTGAAAGTTATGCTCAATATGGTATTAATAATATTTTAGATATATTGTTAAATAGTCCCCAGGTAAATGATAGAGCGGTTATGGTAGTATGTAAGGGAAAAGCTGAAGATATTTTAAATTACAAAATTAAAGGATATTCAAATGCTGCAGACTATATAGAGTCATTAATTATAAATTCTAAATACTATAATTTTTTTTCTGGTGAATACAATTTTATAAATTCAATAACAAGAGTTGACGCTGAAGGAAGAAATTTAGTACTTCCTTATATAGAATTAAAAGAAAATTTACCTGAGGTTACGGGTATTGCCATATTTAAAGGCGATACAATGATAGGAAAATTAGATCTACAACAAGCTAAAATTGTAAATTTGATAAGAAAAGATAGTGGAGGAGGAATATTTACTATAAAAAAAGGATCTAAGAGGTATATAGACTATGAGACAAAGGTTAAGCGAAAGGTTAAATGTTATAAGCAAGGTGAAAAATATAAATTTATAATTGATTTGAATTTGAATGGTACTGTGGCATCAAATGAATTATATGAAAATTTTAATAAAGATCCAAAAGTTCAGAAAGAATTTGTTAAAGATATGGAAGAATCAATAAAAAAAACCTGTGAAGATTTTATAAATAGTACTAAATCTCAATATAAAGTAGATTTTTTAAGTTTAGGTAAATATGCAGCAGCTAAGTACGGGAGACATACTGGTGTAGATTGGAATAAGGTAGTAAGTGAATCTGACATATATGTAAATGTAAAAGTTAAAGTAAATGCTGAAGGTAGAGGAGAATATTAAAAAGGTATTATTAGTTTCAGTCATATAAAACAAAAGCAAATTTTGGGTATAAGTTTAGGAGAGAAATGAATGAATAATAAAGATATTTTTTTAACTGAAAATCAATTGACTTATATACTAGTTGGAAGCATGATTGGAAGTTCAGTGTTAACGTTACCTGCTGATGTTATAAAAGATGCTCAGCAGGATGGATGGATATCTTGCATATTTGGTTTAATATACCCTATATATATGCTCTTTATAGCAAACTATATGTATAAAAAGTTTCCTAAAGAAAATATATTAATTTTAAGTAAAAAGTGTTTTGGCAAAATCATAGGTACTATATTAAATTTTATATTTGTATCATTTTTTTTACTAATATTAACAGAAGCAGCTTCAGGAATAGCAAATTTACTTAAAATATATATGATATTTTTTCTAGATAAAAATAAAATTCTAATAACAATATTTTTACCAGCAGCTTTTGTTGCATATAAAGGAATTAAGCCTCTTGGAAAAGCTAATGAAATTATTTTTTATTTGACTGTTGTTTCATTTTTTATTCCTATAGTTGCCTTAAAAGAAGGTATGATAATAAATATAATGCCTGTATTTGGTTCTGGTGTAGTTAATATGGTAAAGTCCACAAAAGAAACTGCTCTTGCGTATTCTGGTATGGAGATTTTATTTTTGATTTATCCTTTTTTACAAGAAAATAAAAGTTTGAAGAAGTGTGGGGTAAGGAGCATATTAATTACAGGAACTGTATATACTTGGTTTACTTTTATTACTATATATTATTTAAGTATTGATATTGCTCCTAAGTTTATATGGCCTTTAGTCACTACAACGGAAGCTTTAACACTACCTATTATAAATAGTTTTAGATATGTATTTATAATAATGTGGACATTAATAATGATTAAAATTATAGCAAATTATTATTATTCATTTACTTTTGGGTTAAACGAAATAATTAAAAAAGTACAGAGAAAAGATTTTATTATTATTACATATCCTATAATTTTTTATTTATCCTCTAAATATGAAAACACTATAATAAGAGATGCCTTTGCTGGTAAGATTATACCTATATATGTGTTATTTAATTTGTCATATGTTTCTTTAATAGCATTTTTCATAAGTATAAATAATAGAAAAAATTTAATAGAAAAATAATTTATTTATTACGTTGAATATTTGCTATATATGAATTAAAATGATATTAGAATAGTTTCAATTTTTATTCCATTTGGGAAATGGGGATATGTTATGAGATTTGAACTGGTAAGAAATTTAAAGGGCGATGAAATATTAGGAAAAACTTTATTTGACGGATACGGGAAGGTATTACTTCCGTCAGGCACGAAATTAAATACTCCATATATAAATAGAATAAAGCAAAGTGGATTTTATTACATTTATATAGAAGACAAAGAATTGGATGATATAAAAGAAGATAAAAAAATTGATCAGTTAAAACAATCAACTATTGAAAGACTTCCTAATGTATTTACTAATATAATGCAGGGGAATAAAGATACTGTTGAAGAATCCTTTAAAATAGTAGAAGATTTAGCTGGATATATTGCTACAGAAGGTGATGTAAATACTAATTTATACGAGATTAGCAAATATGACAATTATACATATATTCATTGCGTAGATACAGCAATTATGTCTATATTTTTAGGCCGCTCTTTAGATCTAAAAATAGAAGATTTGACAGAATTGGGAATTTCAGCAATGCTCCATGATATAGGAAAGATAAAAATTTCAAATGAAATTATAAATAAAAAGGAACCCCTTACAAAGCAGGAGTTTGAAGAAATTAAAAAACATCCAGTATACGGTTACAGAATGTTAAAGGAGGCTGGAGTAGATAATAAAAACATTTTGTCTGCAGTAGTAGAACATCATGAAAGAGTAAATGGAAAAGGTTATCCGCTAGGGATAAGTGGAGATAAAGTCAGTGATTATGCAAAAATTATTAGTGTTTGTGATGTTTTTACAGCTTTAAGTGCTAATAGAAGTTATAGAGAAAGATATAATCCTAATGAAGCTTATGAATATATAATATCTAATGGAGATATTATGTTTGACACTAAAATAGTAGAAAAGTTCAAAGAAAATTTTTTTATTTATCCATTAGGTTGCTGTGTAAAGCTTTCTAATGGAATAGAAGGATATGTAGTGAAGCAAAATAAGTATTTTCCAGATAGGCCTGTTATAAGAGTTAACTATGATCATATTACAAAAGAAAAAATAAATAGTTATGAAATTGATCTACTGACAACTTTTAATACTATTATAGAATCACTTGTTTATTAGATTAAATTTGTACTAAAGCTATTTTGTAAGTATTTTAATTGTAAAAATTGTAATGTATATATAACTTTTTAGCGGTTTTTTATTGAAAAATTAAGCTTTGTTTTTAAGCTACTAGAAAAGTTATATATTTTATATTATTTTTCTAGTAAATTTAGAATAAATTATGGTATTCTATTTATAAGAATATTTTATAATTAATGTAAAATGTTTTTATCAATAAAATAAAGGAGATTTATATGCTATCATTGCAGGATAATTATAATCAATTAAAAAGTGATTATGAAAGCTATCAAAAAATGGCTGAAGGAATAATTCAAAAACAGAATACAAAAATAATGGAATTAGATAAAAAGTTGGATATGATGTCTCTTATAGTAGAAATTAGTGAGTATATAAATAAATATTTGGGAAGCAGTGAGATTGTTTCTATGATAAATGACATAATGATAGGAATTTTGGGAGTAACATATTCCAGTGTTTATTTGGTGCAAAATAGAAAATTAAAATTGAAGGTTTCTAATTTAAAGGATACTAGTCATCACTATATAATTAATGATTTTAATGAAAAAAATTCAAAATTAGCAATTGCTGTTTTTAACGATACTCAGAATATTTCTAAGGATAAAAGTATTCAAATACATTCTTCTATATTTATGCCAATCTATTTAAAAAATACTATCTTAGGTGCTATTGTAGTAGAACACAATAGACATAATTATTTGACACAGGAACATGTAAAACTTTTAACTGCTTTGAGTAATCATTTAGCTATATGTTTAGAAAATAATAGGCTTTATAATACAATAAGAGAAAACTCGCAAATAGATGGGTTAACCGGATTATATAATAGAAGTTATTTTTTTTCTATTATGGAGAACAAGTTTAAAAACTCCAAAGAAGAAATTGCAATAATTATGATAGATATAGACAATTTTAAAAAGTGCAATGATACTTTTGGACATCAATATGGGGATTATGTTTTAAAAACTATATCTAAGATTATAAAAGATAACCTTAGAAAAGATGATATTATAGCTAGATATGGCGGCGAAGAGATAATAGTTTATATGTTTGATATGAAAAATATAGATGATATATACCGCAGAATGAATTATATAAGAAAGCTTATAGAAGAAAGTAGAATAAGTTATAAAAGTATAAAATCTAATGTTACTGTTTCTATGGGAATAGGTATGAGTAAGAGTGTAGATGCTTCTTTAGAGAAAATTATAGAGAAAGCAGATTTAAATTTGTACAAGGCCAAAAACCTAGGAAAAAATAGAGTGATTTTTTAATAAAAAATATTATAATCTGTATAAAAATACTGTTTCAATTATGTAAACAGTATTTTTTAATGATTAAAATACTATTATTTTAAAAGCAGTAAGCGGTATTTATTAGATAAAACAAAAAAATAAGTTGTTTTAAATTTAGTATAATAAAATAGAAGGATCCGTTTTAATTTTTAAGACATAAATTATAAAATTATGTATGTGCGAAATATAAATAAGGTTAAAGTAATGTTTATAGGAAATAATAAAGGATAATGTTACTTTATATTGAATAATTTTAGTAAAAGAAAATAGGTTTTTATATATGTAATAAATTAGGATTGGGTGATAAGTATGGAGACAAAATGGACGCAGGAACAAAAAGAAGCGATTTTTACAAGAAACTGCAATCTTTTAGTAGCAGCAGGAGCAGGAGCTGGAAAAACAGCAGTACTTGTAGAGAGAATAATACAGAAAATAACAGATGATAAAGATGATGTTGATATAGATAAACTTTTAGTTGTTACATTTACCAATGCAGCGGCTGCTGAAATGAGAGAAAGAATTGGAGATGCTATTTCAAAGAAATTAGAGATTATGCCGGAGTCAAAAAATCTTCAAAAACAGCTTATGCTGCTTAACAAAGCAAATATAATGACTATACATTCTTTTTGTCTTCAAGTTATTAAAAGTAATTTTCATGTTATAGATTTAGATCCTAATTTTAGAGTTTGTGATGAAACTGAATCCATACTTTTAAAGCAGGAAGCTATTGATGAAATTTTTGAAGATAAGTATGAAGAAAATAATGAAGACTTTATAGAACTTATAAAATGTTATGGAGGCAAAAACGACTTTAAAGTTGAAAACATGATATTAGATTTATATGAGTTTGCTGAAAGTAATCCATGGCCTGAAAAGTGGATTTCCACTATGGTAGAAAGGTTTAATGTAGATGAGAATTTTAGTTTTGAAAAATCTCCTTGGTTTTCTGTAATTTCAGATTATATAATAATTGAAGTAAAAGGATGTAAAAGTAAGATAAATAAAGCATTAGAAATAGTGGAGAATGCTGAAGGAATAGATTATTATTTAGAGCCTATAAAAAAAGATTTAGAAAATATAAATAGTATAATGGAGTGCAGTGATTTAGAAGATTTAAAAGAACAATTTAATAATTTACAGTTTGAAAAGCTTCCTGTTAAAAGAAACAAAGATGCGGATAAAGAAGCAAAAGAAAAGGCTAAAAAAATAAGAGATGATGTGAAGAAGAAACTTACCGAAATCTCAGAAGATGTTTTTTTAAGAATTGATAACATGGGGAGAGATTTAAAAGAGATGCATCCTAAAATGAAGTGTTTAGGAAACATGGTAATGGAGTTTAATGAAAAGTATGAAGCTAAAAAGAGGGACAGAGGACTAGTAGATTTTAATGATATTGAACATTTTTGTCTTCAAATACTTATAGATACAGAAGAAAATGGGGAGGTGGTACCTTCTAAAATAGCACTTGACTATAAGCAGAAATTTGAAGAAATACTCATAGACGAATATCAAGATAGTAATGAAGTACAAGAAGTAATTATGAATGCTATTTCTAGAAAAAATGATATACCAAATATGTTTATGGTAGGAGATGTAAAACAAAGTATATATAGATTTAGGCAGGCTAAACCTGAATTATTTTTGGATAAATATAATAGGTATTCAGGTGATAAGGTTGGTAATGAGAGAAAAATAAAACTTTTTAAAAACTTTAGAAGTAGGTCTGAGGTAATTTTTGCAGTAAACTATGTGTTTAATCAAATAATGTCTAAAAACATAGGTGAGCTGGAATATGATGAAGGAGAAATGCTAGAAAGTGGGGCTAATTTTCCTGAATCAGAAGATAATGATATGAATGATGAAAGTAATATAGAACTTCATTTAATAGACAAAAAAGATAATGATATTGATGAAGAAAGTGCTTTGAATTCAGAAAGTGATTTGACTAGAAGTACGGATGAAGAAACTCCAGATAATATACAGATAGAAGGAAGATTAGTAGGAAGAAGAATACTAGACTTAATAAATAATGAGAATTTTAAAGTGTATGATAAAAATGAAAAAGGGTATAGACATGTTACATATAAAGATATAGTTATTTTACTTAGAACTACATCTAATTGGGCACCAACTTTTGTAGAAGAACTTCAAAATTTGGGTATACCAGTATTTGCAGATACTAATACTGGATATTTTGATAATGTAGAAATAAGAACAATAATATCTCTGCTTCAGATAATTGATAATCCTATTCAAGATATACCATTGTTATCAATACTTAGATCTCCTATAGAGGGATTTTCAGCAGAAGAAATTATAGATATAAGAATGGTAGATAGGGATATAAATTTTTATAATGTACTTAGAATAATAGTAGAAAGTGATGATACAGATGATAGGGTTAAACATATAAGTAAAGAACTTAAGGAGAAAATAAATAATTTTCTTAGCAAACTTAATAAGTGGAGAAAAAAATCTTTGTATATGCCTATTGATGAGTTTATATGGTATGTATATATCGATACAGGTTATTATGGATTTGCAGGTGCTATGACTGGGGGAAAACAAAGGCAGGCTAATTTAAGAATTTTGTTCCAAAGAGCTAAGCAATATGAAAGTACCAGTTATAAAGGGCTGTTTAATTTTATAAACTTCATAAATAAGTTAAGAAACAGCAGCGGAGATATGGGAAGTGCTAAAATTCTTGGAGAAAATGAAGATGTTGTAAGAATTATGAGTGTGCATAAAAGTAAAGGACTAGAATTTCCAATAGTTATACTTTCAGGAACAGGTAAAAATTTTAATTTTATGGATATGAATAGAAGTGTGCTTTTTCATGGAGAATTAGGATTGGGACCGGAATATGTAAACACAGAAAGAAGAATAAGCTATCCAACTATTGCTAAGCAGGTACTTAAAAAGAAAATAAAAGTGGAAACCTTATCTGAAGAAATGAGAATATTATATGTAGCACTTACAAGAGCAAAGGAAAAACTTATAATAACGGGTTCTGCTAAGGATTTAGAAAAATCTTCGGAAAAATGGTGTGAAGCTTTAAAATATGAGGACAATAAAATACCTGAATATATAGTTATAAATGCTAAGAATTATTTGGATTGGCTGGTACCTGTTATAGCTAGAAATTGCTCTGGAAAAGTCATAAGAGAAATATGTGGTGCAAATGAATTTGAACACTTGATAGAAGATAAATCTAAATGGTATGTTAAGCTTTGGAAAAAGGAAGAATTTAAAAGTACTTTACATGATGAAAATGAAAAAGAGGATATAGTTGAAATAGTAAAGAATGAAAGTTTAAAAAGCGATACTAGTGAATATTATGAGGAAATTAACAGGAGACTTAATTGGCAGTATAGATATAAGGAAGCGTGCAGTATACCTTCAAAGTTTTCTGTATCAGAGCTAAAAAGAAGATTTGATTTTTTAGCAGCAGATGAAGGAAGTTCATCTTTAGTTAGTTCTAATAAGTTAAGTAAACCTGTGTTCCTTCAAGAAACAAGAAAGCTATCTGCAGCGGAGAGGGGAACATTAATTCATACTGTTATGCAACATATAGATTTGGAGAAGGTTTCCTGTCTGGAGGAAATTATAAGTCAGATAAATGATTTAGTAAATAGAGAATTTATAAGAAAAGAAGAAGTTAAGTCAATTGATGTAAATAAAATATTAAAATTTTTCAAGTCCACTTTGGGAGAAAGAATGATAAAATCAAAAAAAGTGTTTAGAGAGGTTCCATTTATTATAAATTTGGATAGCACAGAACTTTATAAGGATTTATCAGAGGACATATATGAGGATGAAAAAGTACTTTTACAGGGAATAATAGATTGTTATTTTGAAGAAGATGATGAATTAGTGCTTTTAGATTATAAAACAGATTATGTAGAGGATTTAAATAAGGTTAAAGAAAAATATTTAGTTCAAATTGAATATTATAAAAATGCACTTGAAAGGTTAACAGGAAAAAGTGTGAGAAATAAATATTTGTACCTATTTTTTAATGACAATATAGTAGAGCTTTAGACAATAATTCAACTTTTATATTTTAAGCATAATGCGACATAAGGTAAAGTGGCAGTTTGGATTTCAACTTTTACTCCGTGATATATGATAAGTGTTTCATCACTGCTAAATATTTCTAATTATTCTAAAGCTCAAAGTTTTTGAAAACCTAAGAACTTTGTCAAACTCGGTTCCCTCAAACAAGACTAAAGTTCTAAGGCTTTCAAAAACTTTGAGCTAAGAATAATAAGAAATAATTTAGCTAATGTGATGAAACACTTATCATATATCACTACATAAAAGTTAAAATCCAAACTAGTAACTTCAGTTGTACACATTTAGTTGCATTGTTGTAAGTAATTTTAATAAATTGGAATTTGTATTACTTATCGGAATTATTACATCACACCCATTAGGGTATTTTTACTTGTTCCAATTCTAATGGTTCAAGCGATAATATTTCTTTACCTAATGACCTTGCATATTCGATTTCATTTCTTGTACTATTACCAATGTAACCATTAACATTGACTACATAAATAGCATCACTTATATCTATTTTTCTGCGATGAATTTTACCTAATAATTCAGTGTCAAGACCTCCATATTTTTTTCCATCCACAATATAGACACATTGAATTACTGCATATCCATCTTTTAATTCTAATTCCTCTGAAATTTGTATCATTTCTCTTGAAAATCTCATACTCCCACATATTGTAATTACTTTGATATCATTCATATTAATACCTCTTTTCCAAATCTAATCTATAATCTTTGTTTTATGATAACATTATTCATTTCTACCATCTCTACAAATTACTATTTATAATACTTATCCTTAAGGTAGAATTTGTTATTTCTTGTTTGCTTTTCTCGTTAGAAACAATAGTGGATAGGCAGCCTGTTTTATTTACTTGCGCACTGGTCTGATATACTTGAAAAAACGTTCCGGATTAAAATAAAAGTAAATTATTCTACCAGGGGAAGTATCAAAGCAGTAATCAGTACCTGTAAAATCAAAAGTTGCCATTGCCTTTTCAATTTTTTCCTCCACACTACGATTTTCCTGTTCATAATCGAATGGTCCATGTTCAAAAACAATATACTCGGCTTCAGGAACATCAATCATAAGCATTTGTGGTGGTACTTCGCCTTTATAATCAAGAGGAAGACGCACACCGTAACACTCTGTACGTGGAATACCCCAATCGCAGAGTCTGCCGTCCGGGTCATTAATGTATGCCATAATTTGACCACTTCCGCTGTTACATTCGCTCCCACCATCATCATCCAATTTGCCCTTGATACTATCCAGTAAGCCACAAATTGTTTCGTAGTCCTGTCCTGGAATAAGACTTTGCTTTTGCCAAAAATCCCAATACCCATTACTTTCATAGTTTTTAATGTGCAAAAATTTGTGTGCAGGAATGGTTACAAAATAAATTTTAACATCATCTGTAGATTTCATCATACCAATCTCTCCAAATCCTAAAAAGTAGCGGTCGAAAGGGTTTATTTTTGTACGAAGAACTACAGGCTTAGGCTTTTTTCGATATTCACTTGGAGTTACACAATATGTTTTCTTAAAGGCTCTGGTAAAAGCTTCATGTGATGAAAAGCCATAATCAAAGGCAATATCCAAAATGCTTTTTTCACTATCCCGAACCTCCTTTAGTGCAAAGGCTAATTTTCTATGACGCAGATAATCCCTAAATTGCATACCTGATATTTCTTTGAATTTTTTCGTTGTATAAAATTCCGAATAACCTAGTCTGCGAGAAAGAAAGTGTAGTGTCAAGGCTTCATTATTATAATTTTTAATACATTTATCAATTTCATCAATGATTATTTGAATTTGCTTCTGCCACTGGTACATTCGTTTGTTCACCTCGTTTCAACCGTCCTACATTTATTATAAAGAACTAGATAGATTACTGCTTGATTTTACTTGCTGTTATTTCATTCTTTTAATTGTTTCATCAAATGAAATACATTCTGCATATCTTCCATTCCACATAAATTCATTGTAATATTGATAACTTTGCTTAGCTGACATAAATTTATTATTAATTGTTGTATTTGAATATGCTGGAACTATAATATTAAATCCGTGTTCAAATCCGCATTTTATAGTAGCATCAATGCAATAATCTGTTTGAAGCCCTACAATGATTATATCTTTTTCTCCCTTATCCATTAAATATTCCAGTAATCCTGTTTCTTTAAAAGCGCTATTAACCTTTTTATCAAATATTTTTTCATTACTCATTGGTTGGAAATTCTCATATATTTCAAAGCAATCATTTCCTTTTGTTAATTCATTTCCTATTCCATCATCATGACGTACATATATTACTTCAATATTGTTTTCCCTAGCTGTATGTATTATTTCTTTAATATTAGATACAAACATATCAAATTTATATAATTTTTCAGTGATTATTAATTTTTGTGTATCAATTACTAATAAAACCATGTTTATATTCCTTTCAAAGTTACTATTTTGTAGTGAAGATTCAATCTTATAATTTAAATATATCTTCTAGGTTTATAGATATATTTGGAAAAACTGTACTTATATAATTATCATTATTTTTAAAAACATTTGTTATTTTATATTGATTATCTATTAATGAATATTGTACTATATACCCTTCTTGTTCAACTATATTATATTCAAGAACACCAAATCTTTGATAAACATCTAACTTTGTTATATAGTCATGAGTTGCAGTACTTTTTGAAATAATTTCAAATATAACCTTTGGAGCTGAGGTGAAACTTTCACCTTCTCTAGTAGATTTTTCACACATTATAAATACATCTGGTTTATACTTATAAACTTCTTCATTATTTTTAAAAATTACTTCAATAGATTCCGTATATACATCACATTTGCTTTTATCAAGAAATGTCATTAATTTAAAATTTAGTCTTGATATTATTTTATTATGTTGAATAGAAGTATTAGATGATAATACAATATATCCATTACTATACTCAGCTTTACCATTATAATTAGCCTGAATATTTTCGAAATCATTTTCTGTGTAGTGTATATTCTTAGCATACATACTGCTTCACCTCTTTTTATCTTTAATATAATTATAACAAAATACATCAGTTTTATAAGCTACTATTTATAAATATTCTTCTATACTTTCCGTACATTTTTCTAATTCACCATCAATTGAATAATGCAGTGTTTATAAAAATTATTCGCTTTCTAATTATTTCGTTAAATAAGAATAAAGTAAAAGAAGTTAGCTATCTGTTAATGCAATACTATATTTATACAGATATTCATTTTCCTCTTCATCAAAAATAGTTCCTAATAATTTACCGTTGTTTTTTTCTATAATTTTCTTTGAGGCTATATTAGTTATATTACAAGTTAAGATTGCTTCATCTATTCCTATATTTACAGCTTCATTTAATGCTAATTTTAAAATTTGAAAACCATATCCTCTAGTTCTATAGTCTGGTGATATATCATAGCCTATATGACCAGCACATTCTACCTCTTGATGTCTAATTCTTACTACTCCAACAACTTCTTTTTTATCAATTAGCCAAAATGTTGAAGTTGCAACCTCACCTTGGGGTAAGTCATTTCCCTGGGAGTAATTGTGCAGATCATTTAAATAATCTTGGAAACTTTCTAATGCCTTCTTATATTTATCAAAATAAAATTCATCGTTTATTTTTTTGTATGCTAGAGCATAATTTTCAAAACTCTTTTGATATTTTTTATTAGGTTTAACTAAAAATAATTCTTTCATAAACTGTCTCTAGTGAGAGAGTGTATAATAAGTACCAAACCATCACTAAAGTTAACCTCCTTTCTACTTATACAATTTTATGTGTATAACATGGTAATAACTTTGTTGATAATTCGTTATATAAGAACTATATGAACTTATAAGACATTTCTCCAGTTACATCTTTGAATCCATATTTTTCATATAGCCTTCTACCAGCGTCAGTAGTATTTAAAGTAACTTTTGTATATCCTAAGTTTTTTGCATGTTCCATAATATTACTTAAAAGTTTATTTCCTAACCCTTTATTTCTATATTCTGGGATAGTATACATATCTGTAATTAATGCTATTTTCCCATCTAAATTAAAAAGCGAAGGGCAGATGTTATAAAAGCACATAATACTTATTGCAACAGTATTTTCATTTTCCTCTGCCAAAAACGCCACAACGTTTCCATTTAATAAACCATCATTGTAATAGCATTTTAATGTTTGTGAATACTTATCCCAATTATAATTTTCAATATTCTTTTTTGCCTCGTTAAGTAATTTTATTCTTAATTTTACAAGACTATTTATATCGTTAATAGTTGCTATTCTTATCATTTCAATCTCCTAATAAAAACTTATTTTTTTCCTTCTTATGCAATATAATAGTGTTGTGAATTAACTTTTCTTAAAAATACTTATTGTGTACTATAAACTTTCTGAAGATGAATAGGTAACTTTCTCAATGTTATGATTTGGAATACCTGTAGCACATAATGATATAGTACATCCTATTAGATAGGTTGCTAAATAAACAAGCCATTTTCTTTTTACTTTAGGAGGTTTTTTAATAAAACTTTCTACCCATTTAATAGATTTTTTTTTATTCATATTTCTACCTTCTATATTCAAATGGACTTTAATAAGTTGTACCCATTCTTATTTTTATATTAATCAATGCATGAATGGAACTTTATCTGAAATTATATGTAATGTAAATAACAAGTGTATAACTACAATATATAAACACCATATTACCATGACTAATATTGCAAAAATAGCACAATTACCTCTAATCTTACCTATATAAAGGTTATTTGATTCATTAGGCTGTTTAGGTTGTTTAAATTGATAATATAAATATCCACCAAATAGTGATAAGGAAATAGCATTTATTTTCATTGGAATCAAGTAAATAAGGTTTGGAATGCCTGTGTAGCATAAAGATATAATATATCCTATAATGTATAATATTACATATGCTTTCCAGGTTCTTTTCTTTTTCTTTGGCTTTTTTATAAAATTCTCTCTCCATTTAGTAGCTTTCTTTTCTGTACTCATATAATCTACCTTCTTTTTCAACAGAGATTGTCAGCTAACTTCCAATTTCTGTAAGAAGTCATATTGTTAAGTTTTGGCTGAGCTTACTTATATTTAAAGCTAGCTTTTTTTCAAAAGTCCAAATATACCTATGAATGGATATATATTGGTTACTATATTATATGTCTCTAATATATGCATAACTATAAGAAATACTACTGATAAAGCAGATAATACAACTCCAAAAACAAATCCTCGCCAACGAGGGCTTAAAGTGTCTTTTATGTCCACAGGTGGAGCTGTTAGTGATTCTCCTATGATTGCACATAAAAGTATAACATCATATTTAAAAGGAATTAAATAGTCAACACTTGGAACACCTGTAACACATAAGGATATAATATACCCTATAATATATCCAATTAAATAAGCATGCCATTTTTTTCTTATTTTTCTTTTTATCTTAGGCGGTTTCTTAATATACTTTTCTCCCCATTTAGTAGGTTTTTTTTCTGTGCTCATACAATTTCCCTTCTTCTAATTTTACTTTTTATCCGTATCAGGTTTTGGTTGTAATGAATCTATTGTACTATTGGTATTTCTAAAATCTACACCAGTATAAAAGGTATTTTTTGAAAGTTCCAATTTATTAAGTAAGGGATGCTCTGTAACTTTGTGGTATAAAATCATAGGTGTTGTAGTGGTTAAATCTGCTACTTTTGCAGTGTCTGTTGTTGTAACAACTGTAATTTTAGCACCATTTTTTATTGTTTCTTCAACTGTTTGCTTAGTTATATTTTCTACAGGTAGGTTTAATTTTTCTGCTTTTGACACATTAACTGGCCTTGGGAATAGTTTAACTTTATCCTCTAAGTTAGTATATCTTGAAAGAGTTTTAAAATCTTCTGTTATACAAATTCCTGCAGTACCTAAACCAACTAAATTATAATATTTTTCTCCGTTTATATTACCAAATGCTTTTTTGTAAGTTAATTCTTTTAAAGGGTTATATACAACTATTTGAGGATATTTAATATTTACAAACTTAGTGCCAGCTTCAAACATATTACTACTACCTTCAGCTCTTAAATAAGTCCCTGTAGTGAATAATCCTCCACCAACGATTGTTCCCAGAGCAATTTTGGATTTAGATTCTAATTTATTCTGTGGTATTAAAGTTGTTCCATTTGAAAATGCAGAAGCATAGAGTATTTTCTTACCAGCACTCATGAATGTTTTTCCTAAACCATTTTCTGTATATCCACCTATAAATTCACAAGATGCATCCCATATTGTAGCTATGTTATTCTTCCAATTAACATATTTACCACTGGTTATATTTGCTATTTTTTTTGCCAATTCACGCTCAAAATAATCTCTACCGTGGAGCTTCCAGAACATTATACTATCCTTATCAGTGATTCGACTATTTGGATACTTATCAAACCATTTTAATTCATCTGCTAAATAGTTAATTCGATTTAAGGTGTCTTTATCAATATTTGATATATCAATTGCTTTGCCTGTTTTAGGATCTATAATATAAGTTACAGATGATGGAGCGTTCATACCTATCAAGTTCATAAATTGAGATAAATTCTGATTTTCTCTTACTACTTGATTTTTTAATTGAGCATATTTCTCTTCACCTAATACTTTTTCTACATATGCTAACATCTCTTTTTCTTCATTAGTCAAGCTATCGGGATTTTTTAACATTAACTGCAGTACTTTATTCTTATCTACTTGTCCATCTTCTGAAATAATTTGCATACCTCTTATTTGAGATATTCCTCCAGTTATTCCTGATATCTTTGAAAATACGGAACATATATTATATTCCATATCTCGTACACTATTACAATATGCATTAAATGAATCATTAAATTCTGTCAAACTTGTTGTCTGGTTTCTAAGTGAGTTTTGTAAATTGATAACATCATCTGCAATTGGAAATGTTGTAAATGTCAGGCTGTTTACCAAACTTAGTATTTCTACAAATTTAGAATTCATTTGTTTATAGTAATCTATACATTCACTAACATTATTATTTATTGGAAACTGTCCTCCATATTGAAGTGAAATAATTCCTGTATCGTCATTTGTAAGAGCTACTCCGCCTCTGCTCCTTTTAATGCAATTTTCAAAGTCCTCACATCTTTTCTTCATTTTCTAAAGCATTTTTCTCATATTTCATTTGTTCTATGAAGTTTGTATAAAATTGCTGCTTTTTAATATGATTTTCCATAAATTTATCTTTTGCTTCACCTGACCAATCTTGGTCAGTAAGTTCTTTAATTGCATTGTTGATGTTTTCTTTTTGTTCTTCTAAATCCTTTATTACATTTTCATATTGACTTATTGACTTATTGCATTAGTTAACTTCCCTATGTCTAAACTGAAATCCATTTATTTACCCCCATATGCTAATTGCTTTATTATGCATAAATGTAATTTTTACACTAATATTCATATACCTCTTTATTTTAATTTTAATTCACATATATGTCAATTATACCTTATTTTACCGTACATATTAAAAACGCTTTAATGAATTTTGAATTGAACTCAAATACAAAAATATTGACCTTTCCCTTTTACAAAATGAAGTTTTTCTTAATTGGCTAATATTAACAATATAATACACTGCATTATTCAAGTTTCAAAGAACGATTTTACATACTGTTTTCAAAATGTGATGTAACTGCATGTAAAGCGAATACGAACAATATAGTGTTAGAAATATCTATGCTTTTTATATAATTATAAAAAATATATGGATAATATGGTATAATTTTCATAAAGTTAAGTCACAGTCGTAATCAAAAGTAAATTGTAGATTAAATAATTGGTCTATATATAATAGTGGAGTAACGGGAGGCGGAAAATGCGATTAACAGAAGAACTTATAAATCAAGGATTTTCATTGCAAGATGTAATCATTGATGATTTGGGAGATTACATAAATGTTAAAAGGGTTTGTTATAAAAATTACGTTGATGAATATTACGGGGGATGGATTGAGAATACTCAAATTAAAATGAACACTGGAGCTTTTAATAATATGATGAAAGAAACGTGCTTTCAGAAATTACTACTAAATAATTTACCTGTAGGTTTTTTTGCCTATAACGAGCTAGATGATAAAATTGAAGGCATTTCTATTCAAATGCTTGAAGTAGCTCAATGTAGAGGTGTAGGTTCATTTTATTTGCAATATATTACATCACTTTCTAAAAAAGCGAATAAACCTATATTTCTAAAAGTATTTAAGTCTAATCCTGCCCAAAAGTTATACAAACGATTTGGATTTAATAAGTATAGTGAAACAGAAACACATTATTTAATGAGGTATAATCCAATAGAAAGTGAATAATTTCATGTAAACAATGGAGTTTTTAATAAAATAAAAAAGTAAGTTGTTTTAAATTTAGTATAAAAAAACAACAGGCTTCTCCTTAATTTTTAAAAGCTAAATTATAAAATTATCAATATTAATATGTACAACTGAAGTTACTAGTTTTGATTTTAACTTTTACGCAGGGATATAGGATAAGCGTTTACTCACATTAGCTAAATTGTTTTCTTATTAGTCTTAGCGAGAAGTTAAGGAAAGCCTTAGAACTTTAGCCTTGTTTGAGGGAACCGAGTTTGGCAAAGTTCTTAGGTTTTCATTAATTTTGAGCTTTAGACTAATTGAAAACATTTAGCAGTGAGTAAACGCTTATCCTATATCACGTAGTAAAAGTTAAAATCAAAACTTTTAATGCACTTTGCTCTGCATTATTTTTGTATTAACTTAAAGTTTTAAGGTTGCAAATATTTACAGATCAATGTAAAATATAAAATATAATAAGTAAAAATTTAATAAATAATTTTTTGTGGGGGTGCTGTAAGGCTGAGAAGAGAATTTCTCTAACCCTTTGAACCTGATCTAGGTAAAACTGGCGTAGGGAAGCAAGTATTAATGATATAAATCAATGTGTTTTTAAGTGTATTGCTTTTCGGTAATACACTTTTTTTGTTTCCTTAAGTAGATTAAGTTTACATCCACACAATTATATGGAGAGTGATTAGAATGAAAAAAGTATTAACTATTGCAGGATCAGACAGCTCGGGAGGAGCTGGAATACAAGCAGATTTAAAGACTATGAGTGCGCTAGGTGTTTATGGTATGAGTGTTATTACAGCAATAACGGCTCAAAATACTGTAGGAGTGCAAAAGGTAATGGATGTTACAGATGAAATTATAGAAGCGCAAATAGCATCTATATTTAGTGATATAGATGTGGACAGCGTAAAAATTGGAATGGTTTCCAATAGTAGAACTATAGGAATAATAAAAAAATCACTATTGAAATTTAAAGCAAAAAATATAGTATTAGATCCAGTTATGATTTCTAAAAGTGGATATTTTCTTCTACAGACGGAAGCACAGGAAGCTATAAAGGAGCTTGTGTCAATTGCAGATTTAGTAACACCTAATATTCCAGAAGCAGAAGTACTTACAAATATTAAAATAGAAAATTCAGAAGATATGAAAAATGCAGCAACAAGAATAAAGGCATTAGGTGCTAAGAATGTTTTAGTAAAAGGTGGACACAGATGTAATGATGCAAATGACATATTATTATGTGATGAAGGATTTATAAACTTAGAAGGACAGAGAATTAATACTAAAAATACACATGGAACAGGATGTACTCTATCTTCTGCAATAGCTTCTTATTTAGCTAAAGGCTATAGTGTAAAACAATCAGTAGCACTTTCAAAGGAATATATAACTATGGCTATAGAAAATTCATTTCCTATAGGAAGTGGGGTTGGACCAGTAGGACATTTTATTGATTTATATAAAAAGGCAGGTGTAAGTTTTGAATAAAATAAAAAATTCTTCTATGTTTTTACTTTGGGCTGGAGCTGCCATTTCTATATCTGAAATATATACAGGAGGGCTAATTGCCCCACTTGGTTTCTTTAAAGGATTTACAGCCATAATTTTAGGACACATTATAGGAACTATATTTTTAGCTTTAGGAGGATATATTTCCTTTACAGATAAGAAAAATGCAATGGAAAAGGTTAAGGATTGTTTAGGTTCCTATGGTGGGAAAATTGTAGCTTTTCTTAATGTACTTCAGCTTATAGGGTGGTCTGCAATTATGATTATACAAAGTGGACGTGCTTTAAATGGAATTTTTACTGTTCCTAAATTCTTAGGAATAATTATTACTGCAATCATAGTTTTTTTATGGTCATATTTCTTTAATAATTATTCTAAAAAGGTAAATGATATTTCGGTTATAATGCTTATAGCTATGTGCTTTATGATATTCTTTTCTTTTAATACATCAAATCAAGTATCAGCACAAGACTCTATAAGTTTTGTTACAGCTCTTGAAATATCTATATCTATGCCAGTGTCATGGTTACCTTTAATAGGTGATTATACTAAAGATGGAGAAAGTAAAAAAGGAGTACTTTTAGCAACCTTCGGAGGATATTTTATTGGAAGTTGTTTGATGTATATTTTAGGGTTATATATAAGCTTATATAGTGGAAAAGATGTAATAGAATTTTTATGTGGAAGTAGTGTAAAATGGGCAGCAGCATTTATAATAGTATTTTCTACAGTTACTACAACCTTCCTAGATATATATTCAGCTGTAATATCATCAAAACAATTATTTAAAGTAGAAAAAGAAAATATATTTATACTTATTTATTCTATTTTAGCTTTAGTTATAGCTTTTATATTCCCTATAGAAAGCTATCAAAATTTTTTATTAACTATAGGAAGTATTTTTGTTCCAGTTTACACAGTAGTTATTGTAGAACATTTTATAAAATCTACAAGTTATGGAGAAAAGCTTAATGTGGGAGGATTAATTTCAGCTTTAATTGGAATGGTACTTTATAATTATTTTGCTAAAATATCTTTTGGAATTCCAACTTTAATTGTGTTTATTATTGTATCTTTAATATATGTATCTTCTATAAAAATTTTAAACTTGGGAGGAGTTAGAAATGAATAATTTAAATGATCTTGATAGAGTAGCTAAGAGTATAACAGAACTTAAAGAAAAAGTTCCTTTGGTACAGTGCATAACAAATTATGTCACAATAAATGATTGTGCTAACATACTTTTAGCTTTTGGGGCTTCACCAGCTATGTGCGAAGCTTATGATGAAGTTTTTAACTTTGTAAAGTTATCTTCAGCACTATATATAAATGTTGGCACTTTAACAAAAGAACAGGAAGAAGCAGCAGTACTTGCAAGTATATCTGCAAAAATGAATAATATACCTGTAGTTTTAGATCCTGTAGCTTGTGGTGCTATACCAAGAAAACTTTCTGTAATAAATAGAATATTTGAACTAGGTCGCGTGGATATTATAAAAGGAAATATTGGAGAAATAAAATTTTTAGCAGGTGAAGCTTCAAAGGTAAGGGGAGTGGATTCTCTTGAAAATTCTGAAGGAGCTTTAGAATCTTGTATAAGGCTTGCAAATAAACTCAATTGTGTAGTTGTAGCTACTGGAAAAGAAGATTTTATTACTGATGGAAAGAGAAGTGCAGCTATTCAAAATGGTACAGAAATGCTTACCAAAGTAACTGGATCAGGATGTATGCTTGGAGCACTTTGTGGTGGTATGGCTGGAAGCTGTGAAGATAAGTTTATAGCTGCTGTAGCAGCAGTGCTTTCCATGAATATAGCAGGAGAGGGAGCTTACGAAGAAGCTAAAGTTCCTGGAACTTTTAAAGTTAAGCTTATGGATCATATTTATTGTTTATCAGAAGAAAAATTAAAGGAAGAAGGAAAAGTTATATGGAAATAGATTATAGTTTATATCTTATAACAGATAGAAGTTTTTTGAAGGATAGAAGTTTGAAAAGTGCTGTAGAAGAAGCAATTTTAGGTGGAGTCACTTTAGTACAAGTAAGAGAAAAAAATGTTTCCACTAGAGAATTTTATAATATAGCTTTAGAAGTAAAAGAGGTTACAAAATATTATAAAGTTCCTATAATAATAAATGATAGAATAGATATAGCTCAAGCTATAGATGCAGAGGGTGTACACTTAGGGCAAAGTGATATGCCTATAAAATTTGCAAGAAAAATACTAGGTAAAGAAAAAATTATAGGTATTTCCTCGGGAAATATAAAAGAAGCTATAGATGCTGAAAAAGATGGTGCAGATTATTTAGGGATAGGAACTGTATTTTATACTGGCACTAAAAAAGATATAAAAACACCTATTGGAATTGAAGGACTTAAAGAGGTATGCAATAGTATAAAAATACCTTCAGTAGCTATTGGTGGAGTAAATGAAACAAATTTTAAAGAAGTTTTAGATGCAGGAGTTAATGGAATTTCTGTAATATCAGCTATACTTGGAAAAGATGACATAAAACAAGCTGCGAAAAATTTAATTAATAGATAAAATAAGCGCAGTGGAAGTTTGAATTTTAACTTTTACTTCGTAATATAGGGTAAGTGTTTCATCACTGCTAAATGTTAAGCAGAAAGCCAAAATCTATGATTTTGTGCGAATCGCTTACTCCTCTGAGAAAACGAAGAGGAGTTTCCAATTAAATTTAAAATAAAGCTCAAAATTTATGAAAGCCTAAGAACTTTGTCAAACTCGGTTCCCTCAAACAAGACTAAAGTTCTAAGGCTTTCATAAATTTTTCGCTAAGAATAATAAAAAACAATTTAGGCATAAGCCTTCAGGATAGGCATATAAAGCAAGAATACAGCTTAACGTTTCTTCGCTTATTTGCGTTGCAATGTGCTCAATTTATAACAATCACAAAAATTAACATCTATAACTATAATATAATAATGAAATGCAAGATATAGAAGACAATATGACATTGAAGTAAGTTAAGGGAAAGAAGGTACCTATATGAAAAATAAAAAGATACTGCTAACTGGCGGAGCTGGATTTATAGGTTCAAATATATGCAAAATGTTATCATCAGAGAATGAAGTATTAATTTATGATAATTTAAATAGAAATTCAATAAAAAACACATCTTTATATGAAAAGAAAAATATAAATATAATCCAAGGTGATGTACTAGATTATTCCTATTTGAAAAAAGTTGTAGATGGATTTAAACCTAATATTGTTATCCATCTTGCAGCAATAGCAGGAATAGATACAGTTATTAAAAATCCTGTTGAAACTATGAAAGTTAATATGATAGGAACTTATAATATTTTGGAAAGTTTAAAAGACTATGCAGACAATATAGAGCGATTCATTGATTTTTCTACTAGTGAAGTTTTTGGAACCTATGCATATAAAGTAGATGAAAAAAGTACCACTAATTTAGCCCCAGTTGGAGAAGCAAGGTGGACTTATTCGGTAAGTAAACTGGCTGGAGAACATTTAGCTAATAGTTATTATAAGCAATATGGCTTAAGCATGGTTACTATAAGACCATTTAATATATATGGACCAGGGCAAGTAGGGGAAGGTGCTGTTCATGAATTTATTATAAGAGCAATTAAAAATGAACAAATTCAAATTCATGGAGATGGCGATCAAATAAGGTCATGGTGTTATATAGACGATTTTGTAAGTGGGATTAACTTATGCCTTGATAAAAAAGAAGCAGTTGGAAACTCTTTTAATATTGGAAATCCAAAGGGGACTATAACAATAGGTATGTTGGCACAATTAATAAAACAAATAGCAAATTCAAAATCTAAAATTGTCTATGTACCTAAAAATTACGTAGATGTAGAGCTGAGAGTGCCAAGCATAGAAAAGGCTGTAAAGTTATTGGGATTTGAACCTAAATATGATTTAGTTCAGGGGTTAAGAAAAACAATAGAATGGTATAGGAGTGTAGAAAAGTGATTAAGTTATCTAGACCTGATATTGGAAATGACGAATTAGAAGAAATAAGAAAGGTTCTGGACTCAAAATATTTAGTACAAGGAGAAAAAGTACAAGAATTTGAAAATATGGTTTCAGACTATTTGAATGTCAAACATTGCATAGCAGTTAGTAGTGGAACAGCTGCATTACATCTAGCTTTGATAGCTTTGAATGTAAAATCTGGAGATGAGGTTATTGTTCCTGATTTTACTTTTCCAGCAACATCTAATGTAGTGGAACTTGTAGGTGCTAAGAGTAAGTTTGTAGATATAAGTTTAAATAGTTTTTGTATTGATGAGACTAAAATAGAAGAAAACATTACAAAAAAAACAAAAGTTATTATGCCAGTTCAGGAATTTGGTCAAAGTTCTAATATGGACAAGATAATGGAATTAGCTAAGAAGTACAAATTAAAGGTTATTGAAGATGCTGCATGTGCACTAGGCTCAGAATATAAGGGAAGAAAGGTAGGTACTATTGGTAATCTAGGATGTTTTAGTTTTCATCCTAGAAAAGCTATTACTACAGCAGAAGGTGGGATGGTAGTAACTAACGATGATGAACTTTATGAAAAAATTAAGATTCTTAGAAATCATGGTATAAGTTATTTAAATGGAAATGTAAGTTTTACTGCAGCTGGATTTAATTACAGAATGACTGATATTCAAGGTGCTTTGGGAATTGTACAAATGAAAAAACTAAAAGACATTATTGATTATAGGATACTTTTAACTAAAGAATATGATAGATTATTAAAAAAACAGATTAATTTAAAAATTCCAGTTAAACAAAGTTATGGAAGACATGTATATCAAACTTATCATGTTCTATTGAATAATAAAATTAATAGAGATTTATTAAAAGAAAAATTAAAAGATAAAGGAATAGAAACAAATATAGGAGCTTATGCAGTACACTATCAGGATTACTATAAGCAAAAATATGCATATAATGATAATCTGTTTAAAAATGCTCTTGCAGCATATAACCAAGGATTAGCACTTCCGCTACATTGTGAATTAGATATAAAAGATATAAGTTTTGTTTGTGATGCTATAAAATGTATATTGCAATAAAAATTTTATCAGTCAAGCTTTCATCTCTTTTATATGTGGGATAACAGATGATATGTTCGTAGATAATCTTTTTTAAGACTTAAATAAAGGAAAAATTTATTGCAAGCAAGCTTTTATTTCAAATTAAGATGATTTTGTATATATAGAAAGAAGGGATAAATTGAAACAAGAAAATCCCGATATGAAATTAAAAAATTCTACTTTAAATTTTAGTGATATTGATAATAGCAATTTGAAGGTTATACATGGGACTATTGAAATTGCCAATCAAATGCATACTATTAGCGAAGGATTAAAAAAATTAGGGGTTGATACTAAAACCTTAAATTATTACCCAAGTTATTTAGGATATAAAAATGATTATACTTTAGATGTATGTTGTTTTAAATATATTAATGAAGCAGATATAGAGACTAAAAAAATAGCAGCAAAACTCATTGATGAAAACAATATTTTTCATTTTCACTTTGGTACAACTTTAACTTTGGATAATTCTGATTTAAAGATATTAAAGAGTTTAAATAAAAAAGTTATTATGCATCATTGGGGATCAGATGTAAGAAGAATTTCTATTGCAAAAAAAATTAATCCATATGTAGAGACTAAGAATTTGGATGAAGAAAGTATTAAGAGAAATCTAGATTTTTTATCAAAATATATAGATTGTTGTATTGTGGCAGATTGGGAACTATATTGTTATGTAAAAGATTTTTATAAAAATGTAGCAGTAATTCCACAGGCTATAGAAATAGAAAAGTATGATTTATCAACCAAAAGTATAAAAGAGAATAAAAAATTTCTAATTGTTCATGCACCTACTAATAGAACTGTTAAGGGTACTAAATTCATAATAGATGCAGTAGAAAAGCTAAAGCTTAAATATGATTTTAAGTTTAAATTAGTAGAAAATTTTTCACATGAAGAGGCAAAAAAAATTTATCAGGAGGCTGATTTAATTATAGATCAGCTACTTTTAGGAGAGTATGGATTATTTACTTTAGAATGTATGGCTATGGGAAAACCGGTTATTTGTTATATAAGTAATTATATGAAAAGTTATTATCCTAAGGATTTGCCAGTTATTTCTGCTAATTGTGATGAAATAGAAACAAAGTTAGAGTTTATATTGAATAATAGAGATATGTTAAAAAATATAGGTTTTAAAGGTAGAAAGTATGTTGAAAAGTATCATGATCACTTAATTGTATCAAAAAGATTACTAGATTTATATAAAGGAAGTGATAATTATAGAGTTTGAAAAAGAATTTGAAAATTATATTAAACAAAAGAGAGATATGCTATATAAAAATTGGAATAGAGTTTTGCCTACTAATGAATTGTTTTTTGACAGGTGGAAAAAGGCGGAATATGTCAATTGTGGAGAAAATACTAGCATATATGATAGTAGTGTTATTATGGGAAATGTGTGCATTGGAAAAAATGTGTGGATTGGTCCTTTTACGCTGTTAGAAGGTATAAATGGTAAACTTACAATAGGGGATAACTGTGATATTTCTGCAGGTGTCCATATATATACTCATGATTCTTCATTGAATGTAATAAGTGGTGGAAAGGTTCCTTTAAAAAAAGGGAATGTTTACATTGGAAATAATACTTATATTGGTAGTATGTCTGTAATTAAAGAAGATGTAAGCATAGGAAATAGTTGCATCATTGGAGCCAATAGTTTTGTGAATAAGGATATACCAGATAATTGTGTGGCTGTTGGCACTCCAGCAAAAATAATAGGTAAAGTTATTGTAAATGGTGAAAATACTAAGATAGAATATTTTACAAAGTAGTTTCATATGCCTAATTAAAGAAAAATTGTGGATCAATAGTATATTTCCACAATTTTTGATTTTAACTTTAATTATCTATTGTTTTTATGACACACTTTTAATTTTTATTAATAGTATATATTGAAGTACAAGGCAATGTACTTTAATATTAACTAAAAATTAAGAGGTGAAGAACTTTGGCTAATAGTATAGTATTTCAAGATTCAGCTAGTCAATTAAAAACGGCGATATATGGTTATGACTCAAGCTCAAGTAGTTATAAATCAGTGAGTGTTAGCTCAAGTGGAGCATTAGATGTTAAGGTTGGAACAATAGCTAAAGTTAATATATTAGGAACAGTAACAAAAGTTAGCACAATAGGGGTATTAGGCACAGTAAGCAAAGTAGACGCATTAGGAACTTTGGGAACGGTAACAAAAGTTAGCGCATTAGGAGTATTAGGAACGGTAACAAAGGTCAGCGCACTTGGAACATTGGGAAAGGTTAATTTATTAGGCACAGTAAGCAAAGTAGACGCATTAGGAACCTTAGGAACGGTAACGAAAGTTAGTTCAATAGGAACTTTGGGAACAGTAGCAAAAGTAAGCACACTTGGGACATTGGGTAAAGTTAATTTATTAGGCACAGTAAGTAAAGTAGACGCATTAGGAACCTTAGGAACGGTAACGAAAGTTAGTTCAATAGGAATTTTGGGAACAGTAACAAAAGTAAGCACACTTGGAACATTGGGTAAAGTTAATCTATTAGGCACAGTAAGCAAAGTAGACGCATTAGGAACCTTAGGAACAGTAACGAAAGTTAGTTCAATAGGAACTTTGGGAACGGTAATAAAGGTCAGCACACTTGGAACATTGGGAAAGGTTAATTTATTAGGAACAGTAAGTCAAGTAGACGCATTAGGAACCTTAGGAACAGTAACGAAAGTTAGTTCAATAGGAACTTTGGGAACAGTAACAAAAGTAAGCACACTTGGAACGTTAGCTAAAGTTAATATATTAGGAACTGCTCAAATCTGTGGTTATAACGGAGGAACTGTTCAAGGTATTAAAGTTGATACTACTGGACAATTAATGGTTAACGTTAATGATAGAAAGTTTGTTGAAATTTATGAAACTGTTGATTCTGTAGGAAATGTTATGAAATATGGAACTGTTATAGATACTTCAAAATTTCAAGATACAAGTTGGTATATTAAGAATGTTACAAGTAGTAATGTAGTACCAGTAACTGTACAAGTTTCAGTAGCACCAACTCATGGAGCCACTTATGTAGAAACTAATGAAAAAGTTTCATTAGAAGATAATACACCAAAGATTATTACGGCAGATTACTATTTCCATTATACTAGGCTTCAACTCAAAGCAAGTACAGCAACTCATTCACAATCTGTGCAGATTTGGTTTAATGGAAGGTATTAAAGATTAATAGCTGAGAAGTACTTTAATGTGCTTCTTGGCTTTTTCATAAATTAAAAAGAATTACGAGGTGATTTGCCAGTGATTAATGAAATTAGTCTTTGTATGATAGTAAAAAATGAAGAAGAAAATCTTGAAAGATGTATCAAAAGCATTAAAGATTTAGTTGATGAAATAATAATAGTTGATACAGGGTCTACAGATAAAACGGTGGAAATAGCAAAAAGTTATGGGGCTAAGGTATATTATTTTAAATGGTGTGACGATTTTAGTGCTGCAAGAAATGAATCCTTAAAATATGCAACAAAAGATTGGATTTTGATTATGGATGCAGATGATGAATTTTGTATGGAAGATAAAGAAAAGTTTAAAAAGTTAATTAAAAATCTTAATGATAATATTTTATATTATTTTGAAACTCTAAGTTATTTAGGAGATGAAAAAAGTTTAAATGTAAATGTAAATTTAAATCCACGTCTTTTTAAAAATAACTTTGGATATTATTATAGTGGAGCAGTGCATAATCAACTATTAAATTCGGACATTTCGGTTATTGGAAGGTCGGAACCATTAAGGATATATCATTATGGATATATGAAGAAAAATATGATTGATAAAAATAAGAGAGAAAGGAATATGAATATTCTAAAAAGGTTGATAAGGGAACAACCAGACAATAAATTTAATTACTTTAATTTAGGAAATGAATATTGTTGTTTAAATGAAAAGAAAAAAGCTTTGCAATGCTACTATAAAGCATATGAAGGCTTTGATCCACGTTTAGGGTACTCTTCAAAGTTATTGGAAAAAATAATCATTGTAAATTATGAGCTAAAACATTTTAATAAGGCTTTGGAATTTATAAATATTAGTCTTCATTATTATCCAAGTTTTACAGACTTATATTATATGATGGGAACTATATATAATGATGAAGATAAGCCATTATTAGCAATAAAGTCATTTCAAAAATGTATAGAGTTAGGAGCCCCACCTGCTTCTCTAAAATCAATTTATGGAGTAGGAAGTTTCAGATCATACAATGAAATGTCCAGAATATATATGAAGCTAAATGATTATGATACTGCGTATAAATATTGTATTGAAGCAATAAAATCGAAGCCTGATTATATAGGACCGTTATATGATATTGCACACATATTTAAAGAAAAGAATACACCAATAGATGAATTTAAAAATAAAATAGAAAGCTTTTTTTCCGATTTTCCAAGGGAATATTTTTTTATTGCACATTTATTTTACACAGAGGGATACTATGAAATTGCCTTGGAATATATAGAAAAGTTAGAGGCAAAAGAAGAGCTTTCACAAGATATTGTGATTTTTAAAACTAAATGTCTTGTAAGAACATTTAAATTTAGTGAGTGTATTGAAATAGATTCTATATCTAAAGATAATTCACTTTACTTGAAACTTTCAATGTATAAAGTTATAAGTTTAATTATAATAGATAGGTTTGATTTGGCGTTAAATATTATAAATAGCTTTGATGAAAGTGATTTATTTGATGATGATAAAAAAATGTTTAAGGTATATAGACAATTAGTAAACTTGTTTATGGATAAACAAACCTTTGTTTTATCAGAAAGCAAAGAAGAAAAAAGTTATAATGAGTTTATATTTGAAATTGTTGATATATTTATTATAAATAAAGAATTTAATAAATTGGAGAAGGCTTTAAATTTACTGAATTTAATAAGTGATAAATCTGTATTGCTTGAGCTTGGAAAAATATATTATAAACATGGGTACAAAGATATGGCAAAAAAGGAAATAATGCGATCAATAAAACTTTTTGAGACAATTGATAGGGAAGGGGTAGGGATCCTTCAGAGCACACTTTTCAATTGTAATTCATAATATACATTGAATTAAGTATGTTGAATAATGTGGTAGAGGTGACGGAGAAAATGTCCAATGGAATCAGTTTATGCATGATTGTAAAAGATGAAGAGGAAAATCTTCCAAGATGTCTTGAAAGTGTTAAAGATATAGTAGATGAAATGATAATAGTTGATACAGGATCTACTGATAAAACAGTTGAAATAGCAAAAAGCTATGACGCAAAGATATATTATTTTAAATGGTGTAATAATTTTAGCGCTGCAAGAAATGAATCACTGAAATATGCAACAAAAGATTGGATTTTGATTATGGATGCAGATGATGAATTTTGCAAAGATGACGAAGAAAAATTTCGAAATGTAGTTAAGAATCTTGATAATAATATGGTTTATTTTTTTGAAACATTGTGTTATTTTGGAGTTCAGGCAAGTAATAATTTGACTATAAATTTAAATCCAAGACTGTTTAAAAATAATTATGGGTATTGTTATGAAGGAGCTATACACAATCAATTAACTAATAACGAACATTCTATTAAGGGAAAGAATGAACCTATAAAAATATACCACTATGGATATTTAGATGATAGTTTAATAAGTAAAAATAAAAGTAAAAGAAATATTACCATTTTAGAGGAAGAAATAAAAAAGAATCCACAAAATAAATTTAATTATTTTAATTTGGGAAATGAGTATTCTTCAATAAATAATGAAGAAAAAGCATTAGAAAATTATTACAAGGCATATGAAGAATTTGATGAAACCACAGGTTTTGCTCCAAAGTTAATTGAAAGAATAGTTATGAGTAATTATAGCCTAGGAAATTATAATAAAGCTCTTGAATTTATAGGTACTGGACTTAAATACTATTTACAATTTACAGATTTATATTATTTTAAAGGTTTAATATTAGCTGCACAAGATAAACCTACGCTAGCAATAAGAGCATTTGAAAAGTGTATACAAATTGGAGAAACACCATCAATGCTTAAGTCTATTTATGGAACAGATGGTTTTAGAGTTTCTCATGAATTAGCGCAAATATATATGAAACTAAAAGATTATGATACAGCGTATGATTATTGTGTTCAAACAATAAGATTAAAACCTGATTATTTAGTACCACTATACAATATTGCTCATATATTAAAGGAAAAACAAACACCATTGAATGAATTTAAGAATATTATAGAAAATTTCTTTACTGATTTTCCGAGAGAATATACTATAGTTGCAGATTTATTTTATATGGAAGGATATTATGAAACCGCATTAGAATATATAAATAAATATGAAATAGAAACAGATGTTTCAGATGAGCTTAAATTTTTTAAAGTAAAATGTCTTATAAGATCATCGAAATTTCATGAGTGCATTGAGTATACAAAAAATATATCTGGGAATAGTTTATATTATTTTCAAATCATGATGTATAGGGTTATTTGTTTTGCTATTATTAATGAATATGAATCAGCATTTGGCACAATAAATCGATTGAAAGATAGATTGCTTGATTATAATAAAAAGGTGTTAGAAGTATATAAGCAATTTTTAAATTTTATTAGTGGTAATGAAACTTCTATTTTATCTGAAGATGAAAATGAAATAGATTATACATCAACTATATTTGAAATTTGTGAAGTGCTTCTTATAAATAAAGAATTTGATAAATTGGAAAAAGCTTTGAATTTATTGAATTTAGTAAGTGATAAGTCAGTATTACTACAGCTTGGAAAATTATACAATAAGCATGGGTATATAGATATGGCAAGAAAAGAAATAATAAGATCTATAAAGTTATTTGATATAATAGATAAAGAAGCATTAGATATTCTTAAAATTAACATTGAGTAATCTTAGTTAAATCTGTGTAGCAAATAGAATTTATAAATGAAGTCTTAAATATAATGCCAGTATTTATTTTGATATTGGCATTACTAAAGTTCTTTATTTTGACTATATATTAAAGACTTTTATTTAAGAAACGAGAATTAAAATAAGTACAATTATATATGGATAAGATTTACTTAATTTATAGAAAGGTGAAAACTTATGATTGAATGGTATGATAAGCCTTGGACTGAAGTTGTTAAAACTTTGGAAAGCAATATGTATTCAGGATTGGATGAGGAACAAATAAAACCTCATAGAGATAAATATGGAAGTAATAAAATAGCAGTACCTAAGCCGCCCACATTAGGGAAGTTAATTAAAAACCAAATTAAAAATTTCTGGATGATAATTTTAATTATAGTTTCTGCGGCATTTATTTATTTAGGTCAATATGTTCCAGCTGGTGTAGGTTTTTTTATAATTATAGTTAATTTCTTATTTGTTGTGTTAAGTGAATATAACGAAGGAAAAAAATTAAAAACACTGCAGAAGTTAAATATGGGCTTAGCTAGAGTTGTTAGAGAAGGAAGAACCCTTAAAATACCTGCAGAACAATTAGTAGTTGGTGATATTTTAATAGTAGGTAAAGGAGACTCTATAAAAGCAGACTTAAGAGTTATTGAAAGTGATGATTTAAAAGTTAATGAAAGTTCCGTCACAGGAAAAAATTTCATATCAGAAAAATATGAAACGAAAATAATAGATAAAGAGTTAAAATTATCGGATATGAAAAATATACTTTTCAAATCATCTTATGTGACTGATGGAAGTGGTACAGGTATAGTAATTGCCACCGGTATGAATACTCAAATATCTAATATAATTAAATTATTTCTTGGAGAAAAAGAAAATGGCAAATCCTTTAATGAAAGGGTTAATGGTATATTAAATTTATTTACTTTATATATGTTGATACCTTTAATTATGATATTAGGCATTGATTTTTTTCAGAAACAAAATGTGAAATATTTAATTAAGTTTTTTTCAACTATGCTATTAAATTCTATACCTCAAACAATGATAGTTATTATGTCTATTGTATCTATTATTTTACTGGGGATAGCAAAAAAACAATCTATAGAGTTTAAAAACTTATCTGTTATGGAAAAGTTATCGCAGGTTTCTGTTATTTGTACAGATAAAATAGGTGCTTTTTCCAGCAATAAGATGAAAGTTGCAAAAATATATTCTGATGAAGTTTTAATTGATGCAATAGGAGAGGAATTAAAACAGGGTATATCTGAAGATAAAGATGTAAACATGTACAGAATGACTAATATAGGGTTACTTTGTAATGACACTAAAAGTAGTGGAGGAAAGTTAGTAAATTCTAAGGATGATTTAATGGAAATAGCCTTAGTAAAATTTGCAAGAGAAAATGGAATAGATAAAAGAGATTTAGAAAGAAAGCACGAAAGAGTTAAACAAATATCTTTTGACACAGAAAGAAGAATGATGACAACTATAAATGTTGTGGATGAAAATTATAGAGCTAATATTAAAGGTGCAGTAGATTCTATATTATCTAGATGTACTTATATTATGAAGGATGGATTAGAGGCAGAAATAACAGAAGAGGATATAGAAAAAATAAAGCAAGCAGATATAAACATGTCTAATGAATGTCTATCAGTTATTGCTGTGGCCTATAGAAATTTCATCTATGAACCAAGTTTAAATGAAAACATAGAAAGTCATTTGGTTTTTGCAGGATTGTTTGGGTTTGAAAATATTATAAGAGAGGATGCTTTAGAGGCAATAGAAAAAAGCAGCTTTTTAAATATTAAACCTATTATAATTACAGATGATAATAAACTTACAGCATTTGCATTAGGAAAGAAATTAGAAACAATATCTAATCTGCAGCAGATCTTATCTGGTGTTGAAATTGATAACATGCCTGATGAAGAATTTAAAAGAGTTGGGGATAAAATAAATATTTTTTCAAGAATAGATTCAAGACATAAAGTTAAAATAATAAGAAACTTAAAGGAGTATGGCTACACTACAGCTATTACGGGAGCAAAGTTAACAGATTTACCTGCTTTAAGAGTTTCAGATGTAGGAATTACTACATCAAGCAGTAATATAGTAAAAAAACTATCTGATATAGTTGTTAAGGATATTAACTTTTTACAAATTTTAAATTCTATTGAGGATAGCAGAAAGATAATAAGTGTAATAAAAAAGGTAATTTTATATATTATTACTAATAGTGCGGCTATGTTTATCTTTGTTTGTATGATGCATCTTTATAAGAAAGAACTTCCCTTCATGATGCAGGAAGGATTAATATTTAGTTGTTTAGTAATGGTATTATCATGTATAGCTATTACATATCAATACAAGAATGAAAAAAGAGAATGTGATAGTTACATAATAGATAAGGATATTGTAAAAGATAATAAGTTCTTTATAATATCTAATGCTGCTTTAATGGGAATAGCTGCTTTTATAGCATTTCAATTAGGGTATAGCAAAGGAATAATATTTGCACAAGCGTTGTCTATTGGTGTATTAAATTTAAATTCTATAATATTTACTTATAGTTTTTCAAATAAATTATTTTTTAAAAATGCATTTTCAAATTTTGTTATATTTATAAGCTTTATTATACAATGGATCATTTTATACTTTATTTCAGGTTTTAATGTTATATTTAATCTTAATTATTTAAGAACAATAGGTATATTTATAGGTATTTGTTTTATAATATGCCTATTTAAAAAATTTGATAAAGAAGAGATATATGATTAAATCTTCTACTACCTGGATAAGATTAGTAGTAGGAGGGGATAAATAATGAAAAAACCATTAGTGTACTATGCCATTTCATTGTTTATAGGATGCCTTTCTGCTTTAATGTTATTTAAGAGTGTTATTGCGGGTGCAGTTATTACTGCATCCCTTTTTGTTATACTTTTTTTAAATATAGATAGAAAGTTCTTTTATATAAACATAGCATTCTTTTTTACCGGAGTTTTAAGCTTCATGATGTATTTTTATATTCAAGTTCCCGAAAATGTGAATGTAAGGATAATTGAAAGAAAAGGTTATTACTATTTAGCAAATTATAAAGGAAGAAAATTAATATTAAAGGGAAATATAGCTAAATTCCAGGAAGGGGAAAAGATTAGTGCTCATGGGAAACTTCAAAAGGAAATGGATTTAGAAAGAGGAATAGTTGGAGTATACAAAATAAAGAATTACAAGTGTTGTAAGAAGGATTGGATTTTTTATTTGTATGAAATAAAAAGAAATATTTATTTGCAATTAAGGCAGAGTTTAGGAGAAGATAAAGCAGCTATAATAATGTCTCTTTGTTATGGAGATACACAATACCTATCTAAGGATTCTAAAAGTGAATTTCAAAAGTTAGGTGTTATTCATGCAGTTAGTGTATCAGGATTTCACATTGCAATAATATATAAGGTAATGGAGAAAATTGTAGGATTAAAGCTGGCAATACTAGTTTCTTTTGTATATGTTTTGTTTACAGGACTGCAGCCTGCTACTATAAGATCTTTTGTTATGATATTAATATTTAAGCTTTCAAAGATATTATTCAAAAATTATGATAGTATATCTTCTTTAAGTTTAGCAGCTTTGATTTTACTTTTAATAAAACCTTATTATATAACTGACATAGGGTTTATGCTATCTTTTTTAGCTACTTTAGGTATACTTTTATATTATAAAAAGATTTCTAGAGTTTTATATAAAATACCACAAAAGTTAAATGAAAGTTTAAGTGTAACCTTGAGTTCTCAAATATTTTCTGTTCCATATATAGCTTTTACCATAAAAAGTTTTAGTCCAGGTTTTATAATTGGAAATTTGCTTTTACTGCCTATGTATTCTATTATAGTTATTTTAGGCAACCTGGTTCTTCTTGTATGTGGTTCTAAAATAATGTTTGAATTTATGTGTAAAATTCTTAATTTTATAATGATTGCTTTAGATGGAGCAAATTATTTGATTTTAAAAACATGTCCTGAAGTAACCAACTTAACTTATTTAGATGGTATAGTGTTAACACTAATATTTATAAGCTGTTTATTATATAAACATGGATATAGAAAATATAAGTATATGCCGTTTTTATTACTTATACCCATGGTTTTTCAAAACTATGATTTTATTCCTAAAATATATTATATAAATTTTCAAAATGCTGAAGCAGTTATTGTAAAATATAAAAGAGAGAGTACAATGATATGTAATTATGATGAAAGGTATGTCAAAGACATTATAAATTTAAAAGAACAAATGAATGTAAATAAAGTTATTAATACCATTGAAGGAAGTAGAATAGTAAAATTAAATAATAAATTATATATAAAAACTATGCCGTGTTATAAAAATGATTCTATAAATGTGTGTATTTATAATGGTAAGTGTAAGTTTGCTTTATTAAGTCATGAGTGTCAAAAACACGATAGAGCAATTTTGAAATACTATAATAAAGTAGAATTTTTGCCAGGTCATTTAAAAGATAATGGAAAATATTCCGGCTATAGGAATGAGGAAAAGTACACTTTATATGCTATAATATTTAACGGAATATATAAAGTAAATTAATAGTTAATGTGGATTTTTTCTGTTATACTACAAAAAAATCTTTGATTAAATTCTTGAAGGCTCGTCTTGCTAAAGCAGAACATTGTTGATCTCTTATTTATATAAATTTAAAGATTTTTTGAGACAGCTAAAAATCATCTTTCACTATTAATTCTTAATTATTAATTTTTTTAAATTAGAAATAAGGATGGAGGAAAATTTTTTGATTGATATATTTACATTTA
Organism: Clostridium muellerianum; assembly: GCF_012926525.1. Classification (GTDB taxonomy): domain Bacteria; phylum Bacillota; class Clostridia; order Clostridiales; family Clostridiaceae; genus Clostridium_AM; species Clostridium_AM muellerianum. Next base: position 68,017 of record NZ_JABBNI010000009.1, on the reverse strand, counting down.
ATGAAAATATTAAAAAAAATATTATAGACAACTGCTACTTGTTTTGTGGTATAGATGAACAGCTTATGAAGGATGGAATAAATTCTATAATAAATAAAGTTATAGATAAAAACTTTATGGATTTAAATTATGTTAAATTTGATGGCAGCCTACTAGAAAGTTTTGATCCTGTTATTAATGCTTGTGAAACACTACCATTTATGAGTGATAAAAAAGTAGTATTAGTATATAGAGCTAATTTTTTTCAAGATGATAAAAATGATAGTAATTTAAAAAAGGTTTATGAGTACATACCTAAATTACCCAATTCCTGTATACTTATATTTTATGATGTTTTTAAAAGTAAAAGAGATAAGCCTGGAAAAAATATATATAAGTTAGATAAAAAGTTATGTGTAGTAAAGGCTGATAAGATAAAAGGACAGCAGCTTGAGACAAAAATAAAAGGTTTTTTTGAAGCAAAAGGTAAACAAATTGGAAAAGTCGAACTTAGAGCTTTTTCTAGTCTTATGAATGAAAATAACTTAAGTATTATCGAGAATGAAATTGAAAAGCTATGCTGCTATACCTGTAATGAATCAATATCAAAAGAGGATATAAAGGAGTTATTTCTAAAAAATAATGATGATGATATTTTTGATTTGATAAATCCAATATCTCAAAAGAATGTAAAAGAATCTGTTGAAGTGTTAAATGAGCTTATATATAGAGGTGAAAAGATACCTTATATATTAAATATGATAGAAAGACAATTTAATCGTCTATTTAGAGTGAGATTATTACTAGAAAATAAGAAAAGTAAACAGGATATTATGAAAGAACTTAATATAAGGTCAGATTATGCATGTGATATAATTATAGGACAAAGTAAAAGGTTCACACTAAAACAATTAAAGAGAGCACTGCAGTTATGTTTAGATGCAGAACAGAAAATAAAAAGTTCTACTATAAATCAAAAAACTGAAATAGAGTTACTTATAATAAACACTATTACAGGATAAAAATAAAAAACCGGTTTAAAGAACCGGTTTATTATTAAGCAGTTAAACTTTTTAATTTTGCTGATAATCTTGATTTACTTCTTGCTGCTTTGTTCTTATGTACTACTCCCTTTGAAGCAGCCATATCTAATGCTTTAACAGCACCCGCAAAAGTAGTTTTTGCTTCTTCAGCATTTCCTTCAGCTATAGCAACTTCAAACTTCTTTATAGTAGTTTTTAACGCAGATTTAATCATTCTGTTTCTAAGAGTTTTAGTTTCTATAACTTTTATTCTTTTCTTTGCAGATTTAATATTTGCCATATTTTCACCCCCTTGTATTTTTATAGGGCCTCAACAGCTCTGGGGAAATTTGCTAGTGAGTTTTCGTTTATTCAACAAATGATATTATATCATTAAATTTTAAGCACTTCAAGTATTTTTTTACTATGCAAGCTTAAAAATGTAATATTTTGGTATAACATCTTGCTTAAAATTACAATATGTATTTCAATTTCCATTTTGGGTTATGTTAAAATACTATTCCTTTATTTGTTTCTACAAGATCACATATAACATCTGCAATTTTATCTATTTGATAACAATACAAATTGTAAAATCAAAACTTTTATTATACCTTACGTAAAGTTAGAATATGTATATTGGTTTATGGAAAACATAATAGAAAATTTATTTAAGGAAGTGACATTATGTTTAATATAAGAACTGATTTAGCTGTTGAAGCTAAAGAAATTTATAAACAAGAGAATAATGGTGAAATGTCGGGAGTGGAAGTAGAAGAAGAGTATGTAGATGATATAAAAACTACTATAGTTAAGGTTGTTAATGACGTAGGGGAGAGAATGATGGGAAAACCTAAGGGTACATATGTAACTATAGATATGCCAAAGTTTACTCATTATGATGCAGAGACCATGGATCAGGTTAGTGAAGTCCTTGGTAAAACTTTGTCTGAAATGGTGAATATTGAGGATAGTATGACTGCTTTGGTAGTGGGACTTGGAAATTGGAATATAACCCCTGATGCTTTAGGACCTAAGGTAGTATCTAAGCTGATGGTTACAAGACATTTAAAACAATTAGTACCAGATAAAATAGATGAGGGTATACGACCTGTATGTGCTATAGCCCCAGGAGTTTTAGGTCTTACAGGAATAGAAACAGGAGAGATTATAAAAGGTGTAGTGGAAAAGGTAAAACCAAATTTAATAATATGTATAGATGCTTTAGCTTCAAGAAAAATGGATAGGGTAAATTCAACAATCCAAATAGGAGATACAGGAATATCCCCAGGATCAGGAGTAGGAAACAAGAGGATGGAAATAAGCGAAGGTGTTTTAGGAGTGCCAGTAATAGCAGTAGGTGTTCCTACAGTTGTAGATGCTGCTACTATGGCCAATGATACCATTGATATGGTGTTAGACCAGATGATACAAGAATCAGAAAAAGACAGTAAATTTTATAATATGCTTAAATCTGTAGATAAGGATGAAAAGCAAAAAATGATTCAGAATATTTTAGACCCTTATGTAGGAAATTTAATGGTAACACCTAAAGAAGTAGATTTGGTTATAGATTCTGTTTCTAAGGTAATAGCTAATGGAATAAATATAGCTCTTCAACCAGCTTTAAACTTGGAGGATATAAATAAATTTTTAAATTAGTTATAAATTTAGAAATGGGCCATATAAATTTAATATGGAATTGTGTTTACAAAGGAGAAGATAGAAACTATGTTATATGCAGTAGTAAAAGGCTTTTCAATATATTTATTGTGATATAGATAATAGCTGTTTGTGAATGCAAGTCATATAGTAGTTTATATGAGAGGGGGGAAAAGCTGCTTTGAAGATTTTCATAGTGGTGTAATTTGTGGGATACAGAAGAGATAATTTAAAAAATAATTTAGCGTTAAAGTTTTACATTATAATGATGAGTTTAATAATTATTATTGTATTACCTTTTGTAGCTAAAGCTAATTCTTATAGCAGTAGTGTAAAAAGAAATTTACTTTATGTACAGATTTTAAATTTTACTATGCCAGCAGTAAAGGCTACTTCATTTAGTGAAGATGACATGGCAGAAAATAGGTTTCATTTAAAAGAATCAGCACTAAATATGATTGGATTAAAAACCAATAGTCCTATGTCCATTTTATCTAAAGAAATATCTTATATGAATTTGGATAATGATAGTTCAAAGAATGATGGAAATGTAAGTTTTAATCACTTTAAATTGGACGAAAAACAGATTTCAAAAGAGAACACAAAATCAAATGATAATTCCGGTGAAAATTTAAATTTAGAAAATAAAGCAGTAAATGTTTATGATCCAAAACTTAAAAAAAGTTTAAATACTAGCAAACCAGAAGTATTTATATATCATACCCATACTACAGAAAGCTACAAACCAGGCAATGCTATCAATTTTGATAATTCTCAGAATGTCTGTGCAGTAGGAGATGCTTTAGTAAATGAGCTTCAGAAAAACTACGGGATTTCCGGTATAAATGATAAAACAGTACATGATGCAGAAGCTTATACGCAAAGTTATGCAAGATCATCTGTAACAGTAGATAAATATTTAAAACAATATAATGATTTTAAACTGGTAATAGATTTACACAGAGATTCGGTAGAGAACAAGCAAGCTGTTACTATTAAAATGAACGGAGAAAATGTAGCTAAGTTTATGCTTGTTATGGCTAGAAAAAATCCACATTTTGATAAAAACATGGCCCTAGCAAATAAAATAATACAAACTTCAGATAAGTTATTCCCAGGTTTTTGTAAAGGAGTATGTTACTATAACTATGGAACAAGATATTTTAATCAGGATAAAAGTAATAATGCAGTACTTATAGAGATAGGTGCGGATATAAATACTACTGATGAAGCAAAAGCCTCAGCTAAATATCTTGCTAGAGTAATAGCAGAGTGTATTAACAAAAAATAAAGTGGGCATATGTTAAAATTGAATAAAAATTAGAAAAAGGTACATCCTTAAATAATAGGATAGTTGAAGGTTTTATATTAAAAATATACTAAACTTCAAATTATCAATTTTATTTAGGGGTGTTTTTATATATGAAGAAAGGAAATAAAAAGTTAATTGCCATTATAATTATAAGTTTTTTTATATCAATTTATGGAGTAATTATTATTAGTGGTAATTTACCAAAGTTCATTAAAGAAAAATCAGGTTTTAAAGTGAATTATTCATTAAAACCTTTTGACTTTAGATTTGAAGTAGGTGAATATTCTTTGTACATAAATTCAAAGGTAATTACAAATATAAAAAACAGTTCGGGCAAAATTGTTGTTAATATGGAAAAGAAAATTTCTAATAGTACATCTAGCATGGTAAATAAAACTTCCAGTGTATTTAAATATGTTGAAGAAAAAGTAAGCAGTACTATACAACATAAAGTTAAATAAAGGTATATATAATCTACTTTTAAGTATATTGTTGTTGTGTTATAATTTACTATGATTATTTATATTAAAAGTACACAATAAGATTTGCAATAAGATGCAAATCTTTTAAATTGTAAATTATAAGTGGAGGGGAAAGGATTATGCAGAGCGAAAGACAAAAATATATAAGAAATTTCTCTATAGTTGCCCATATAGATCATGGTAAGTCAACACTTGCTGATAGATTGATAGAAAAAACAGGAACCCTTACAAAAAGAGAAATGGATGAACAGGTTCTTGATAATATGGAACTTGAAAAAGAAAGAGGAATAACAATAAAATCACAGGCTGTAAGACTTGTTTATAAAAGAGATGATGGAAAAGAATACATCTTTAATCTTATAGATACTCCTGGACATGTAGATTTTAACTATGAAGTATCCAGAAGTTTGGCTGCATGTGAGGGTGCTATACTTGTTGTGGATGCTACTCAGGGTATACAAGCGCAAACTTTAGCAAATTGCTATTTAGCATTAGATCACGATTTAGAAATTGTTCCAGTAATAAATAAAATAGATTTACCTAGTTCTAGAGCGGATGAAGTTAAGCAGGAAATAGAGGACGTAATAGGAATTGAGGCATCAGATGCACCTTTAGTATCAGCAAAGACAGGCCTTAATATAGAAGATGTATTGGAAGCTATAGTAGAAAAAATGCCATCACCACAGGGTGATGAAGATGCTCCTTTAAGAGCACTTATATTTGATTCTTCTTATGACAGTTATAGAGGAGTAGTGTGTCATATAAGAGTAAAAGAAGGAACTATAAAACCAGGTACAAAAATAAAACTTATGGTTACGGGAAAAGTATATGAAGTAATTGAAACAGGGGTATTTGTACCTAGATATATGCCTGTTAATGAATTAAGAGCAGGAGATGTTGGATATTTTACAGCATCTATTAAAAATGTTAGAGACGCTCGTGTAGGAGATACAGTAACGGAAGCAGATAGACCAGCTAAAGAAGCATTACCAGGATATAGACCAGCAATACCTATGGTGTATAGTGGTATTTATCCTGTAGATGGAGCAAAGTATGGAGAACTAAAAGAGGCACTTGAAAAGTTACAGGTAAATGATGCTGCATTATCCTTTGAACCAGAAACTTCAATTGCTTTAGGATTTGGATTTAGATGTGGATTCTTAGGACTTCTTCATATGGATGTAATACAGGAAAGAATAGAAAGAGAATTTAATTTAGATATTATAACTACAGCACCATCGGTTATATATAAAATATGGAAAACTGATGGGGAGCTTATAGAACTTACTAATCCTACAAATCTTCCAGATGTTTCAGAAATAAAGTATATGGAAGAACCTATAGTAAAAGCATCTATAATAACACCATCAGATTATGTTGGAGCTGTTATGGAACTTGCTCAAAATAGGCGTGGAACATTTAAAGATATGCAGTATATAGAAACTACAAGAGTATCTTTAAATTATGAAATACCTTTAAATGAAATAATATATGACTTCTTTGATGCATTAAAATCAAGAACTAGAGGATATGCATCTTTAGATTATGAATTAATAGGATATAAGGATGCTAAATTAGTTAAATTAGATATTCTTTTAAACGCAGAAATAGTAGATGCATTATCTATGATAGTTCCAGAAGAAAGAGCATATGCTAAGGGAAGAGGCATAGCAGAAAAGCTAAAAGAGATAATACCAAGACAGATGTTTGAAATACCAATTCAAGCTGCAGTAGGTGGTAAGGTTATAGCAAGAGAAACAATTAAAGCTATGAGAAAAGATGTTTTAGCGAAGTGTTATGGTGGAGATATATCTAGAAAGAAAAAGTTACTTGAAAAGCAAAAAGAAGGAAAGAAGAGAATGAGACAGGTTGGAAGTGTAGAAGTTCCACAGGAAGCATTTATGGCAGTACTTAAAACAGATGAATAAGGCATGTTAAAAATGATTAGAAAGTTAGCTAGTCTACTTTCTTTCATATGCCTAAATGAATTTTTAAATATAAAAAGGTGTTGTAATTTTATGATAAAAAATAAAAATATCTGTAAAAGTAAAGAAATAGCTTTATATATTCATATTCCTTTTTGTAAACAAAAATGTTTGTATTGTGACTTTCCGTCCTTTGCCAGTAAGGAAAATCTTATGATAGATTATTCCAGGGCATTAGCAAAAGACATAGAATATTATTCTGAAAGAACTATAAAGACTATATTTATAGGTGGGGGAACTCCCACCTATTTGTCATTAGAAGCATGGGATAATATAAGTAAAGCTATTAACAAATTAAATAAAGCTCATGATTTAGAATTTACTGTAGAAGGAAATCCAGGAACTTTTACAGAAGAAAAACTAAAATTTTTAAAAGAAATGGGAGTTAATAGGCTTAGTATAGGGCTTCAGGCATGGCAAAATAATATATTAAAGAAATTAGGCAGAATTCATACTGCAGATGATTTTGTAAAAAGCTATAAAATGGCGAGAAACGTAGGATTTAAAAATATAAATGTGGATTTGATGTTTGGACTTCCAGATCAAAGTAAGGAGAATTGGAAAGAAACTTTAGATAAAGTAATAGGGTTAAATCCAGAACATATATCCTGCTATAGTCTTATAATTGAGGAAGGAACACCTTTTAATTCTATGTATGAAAAAGAAAAGCTAATTTTGCCGGAAGAAGAGCTCGAAAGAAAAATGTATAACTATGGCATAAAGTTTTTAAAAAGCAGAGGATATGAACAATATGAGATATCTAATTTTTCAAAACCAGGAAAGGAATGCAGACATAATTTAATTTACTGGAATTTAGAAGAATATGTGGGCTGTGGATCAGGAGCTCATTCTTACATAGATGATTTAAGATATAGAAAAAATGAAAATATTGAAGAATATATTAAGACTGTGGAAGAGAATAATAACTTAAAACTAGATGAACATATAAACTCTATAGAAGATAACATGGAAGAGTTTATGTTTATGGGGCTTAGAAAAATATCTGGAATATCCATAATGGAATTTAAAAGAAGATTTGGAGAAGATATTTTTAATGTATATGGAGGTATTATAAAAAAGTATACAGATAATGGCATTATTATACATAAAGACGATAATTTATTTTTAAGTGAAAGAGGTATAGAAGTGTCTAACAGTGTGATGTGTGACTTTATATTAACCTAGGACATATTAAAAAATAAACAGTCAATATATTAATATTTTTCACTTAGTATTTTCTTTCACATACTTAATTTAAAGACTTTAATAGATTTCGTTAGAAAAACAGAGAAATTTTAATATGTAGCTAATTTAAATGTATCTATAAGTTTATTTGAACAAATAAAGTTAATTATGTAGTGTTGACAAATAAAATCATGAGTGCTATTTTTTAATCATAGTTATTAGCACTCAACAACGTCGAGTGCTAATAAAGAGGTGAGATTATGGAAATGGATGGAAGGAAGATAAAAATACTTCAGGCAATAATAAATGATTACATAAATACCGCTGAGCCTGTAGGGTCCAGAACCATAGCAAAAAAATATGATCTAGGTGTAAGTTCTGCTACTATCAGAAATGAAATGGCAGATCTTGAAGAAATGGGATACCTCGAGCAGCTTCATAGTTCTTCTGGAAGAAAACCTTCAGACAAAGGATATAGACTTTACGTAGATAAGCTTATGCAAATACCTGATGTGACACCTGAAGAAGAATATATGATAAAAACACACATTTTAAATTCAGCATTATTTGAGGTAGATAGGATATTAAAACAGGCTACTTCTATTCTATCTGAATTAACAAAAATGGCCTGTGTAGTAAAAGCTCCTTCTGTGGGTAAAAGTTCTATAAAATGTGTTCAACTTTTAAGTATTGATATTAATAATATATTATTGTTAATAATGACAGACAACGGAATTATAAAGAATAATGTAATAAGAATAGGAAAAAGTGTTAGTTTAGAAGTTTTAACAAAGCTGAGCAATATATTAAATGCTAGATTAAAAAATTTAAATTGTGATCAGATAAATTTAGAAGTTATAAATAATCTAAAAAGAGATTTAGAAGGATATGAAGATATATTCAATGCTATAATTCCCGTATTATATGAGAGTTTAAGTGCAGTTGATAAGTCTGAAATTTATACAGAAGGTTCAACTAATATATTTAATTATCCTGAGTATAAGGATATAGAAAGAGCACGGGAGTTTTTGTCTTTATTAGATAATAAGGATAAAATAAGTGGCCTTTTAGATAGTAATTCTGGTATCTCTGTAAAAATAGGTACTGAGAACTTTGTAGAAGGTGCAGAACAGTGCAGTGTAATTTCAGCAATTTACAGTATAAATGAAAGGCCCGTGGGTGAGATAGGAGTAATTGGACCAACTAGAATGCCTTATTCAAAAATAATGTCTTTAATGGCTAATGTAGTTAGGGAGTTAAATTATATTTTAACTCACATGTATCCCCAGGATAGATAAAACGGGTTTTAAAAATAAGATAGCAATTTAGAAAGTGCTAGATTGGAGGAGTTATTTAAATGTCAAAGAAACAACAAGTTAAAGTGGAAGAGCAGAGTGAATTAGTTGAAGAAAACATAGGGGAAGAAAAAGTTGAAAAAGACCAAATGGATGAGGGTGGAATAGAAGATAAAGAAAATGACCAAGATACAGAAGTAGATGAGTCCAAATTAACAGAAGCTTTAATTAATGGATTAAAAAGTGAAAATGAAAAATTAGTTAAAGAAAATAATAAGTTAGACAGTGAAAGTCAGGCACTAAAAGATAGATTAGCAAGAACAGTAGCAGAATATGATAACTTTAGAAAAAGAACAGCAAAGGAAAAAGAAGGCATATATACAAATGCCTGTGAAGATATATTAAAACAAATGCTGCCAGTATTAGATAATCTTGAAAGAGCTATTACTGTAGAGGGCAATGTAGAAGATTTGAAAAAAGGAATAGAAATGACCATAAAACAATTTAATGATGCCTTAGGAAAGTTAGAGGTAGAAGAAATTAATACAGAGGGAGAATTTGATCCTAATGTTCACAATGCAGTAATGCATATTGATGATGAACAATATGGAAAAAATGAAGTAGTAGAAGTATTCCAAAAGGGTTACAAAAGAGGAGACAAAGTTTTAAGACACAGTATGGTTAAAGTTGCAAATTAAATTTATTATAAAAACAATAAGCATAGAAAAAATGTTAATTCATTTGATATTTTAGGAGGTAAATTAATATGTCAAAAGTTATAGGAATCGATTTAGGAACAACAAATTCATGTGTAGCAGTTATGGAAGGTGGAGAACCAGTAGTTATAACAAACTCAGAAGGAGCAAGAACAACTCCATCAGTGGTTTCATTCCAGGCAAATGGTGAAAGATTAGTAGGACAGGTAGCAAAAAGACAGGCAATAACAAATCCTGATAAAACAATAATATCAATAAAGAGACATATGGGAACAAACCATAAAACAAATATAGATGGAAAAGATTATACTCCACAGGAAATATCAGCAATGGTACTTCAAAAAATAAAGGCTGATGCTGAAGCTTATCTTGGTGAAACAGTTACTCAAGCTGTTATAACAGTTCCAGCTTACTTTAATGATAGCCAAAGACAGGCAACAAAAGATGCTGGAAAAATAGCAGGACTTGAAGTATTAAGAATAATAAACGAACCAACAGCAGCATCACTTGCTTATGGTATGGATAAGATGGATACAAATCAGAAAATATTTGTATATGACTTAGGTGGCGGTACTTTTGATGTATCTATACTAGAACTTGGTGATGGTGTATTTGAAGTTAAATCAACAAATGGAGATACAAAACTTGGTGGAGATGACTTCGATGAAAAAGTAATGAATTATATAGCAGATACATTCAAAGCTGAAAATGGAATAGATTTAAGAAATGATAAAATGGCTGTACAAAGATTAAAAGAAGCTGCTGAAAAAGCTAAAATTGAATTATCATCATCAATGCAAACTAATATAAATCTTCCATTTATAACAGCAGATGCAACTGGTCCAAAGCACATAGATATGACTTTAACTAGAGCTAAATTTAATGAATTAACTCATGATTTAGTTCAAAGAACAATAGAGCCAATGAAAAAAGCACTTCAGGATGCTGGACTTACAATTAATGATGTAAATAAAGTTATACTTGTTGGTGGATCTACAAGAATACCAGCAGTTCAAGAAGCAGTTAAAGAGTTTACTGGAAAAGAACCTTCAAAGGGAGTTAACCCAGATGAATGTGTTGCTGTAGGAGCTTCTATTCAAGCAGGAGTTTTAACTGGAGATGTTAAAGATGTATTACTTCTAGATGTTACTCCATTAACACTTGGTATTGAAACATATGGTGGAGTTGCTACTGCATTAATTGAAAGAAATACTACAATACCAACTAAAAAGAGTCAGGTATTCTCAACAGCTGCAGACGGACAGACTTCTGTTGAAATACATGTAGTTCAAGGTGAAAGACAAATGGCTGCTGACAACAAAACTCTTGGAAGATTTACACTTTCAGGTATAGCTCCAGCACCAAGAGGAATCCCTCAAATAGAAGTTACTTTTGATATAGATGCTAATGGTATAGTTAATGTTTCTGCAAAAGATAAGGGAACAGGAAAAGAAGCAAACATCACAATTACTGCTTCAACTAACTTAAGTGATGATGAAATAGATAAGGCTGTAAAAGATGCTGAAAAATTCGCTGAAGAAGATAAAAAGAGAAAAGAATCTATAGAAACAAAGAATAATGCTGATCAGGCTGTTTATCAGACAGAAAAGACATTAAAGGATCTTGGAGATAAAGTATCAGCAGAAGACAAAGCAAATATAGAAGAAAAAATTAAAGCTGTTAATGCAGTAAAAGACGGAGAAGATTTAGAAGCTATAAAGAAAGCTACTGAAGATTTAACTCAAGCTTTCTATGCAGTATCATCAAAAATTTACCAAGCAGCAAATCCACAAGGAGCAGCAGGAGCACAAGGTGCAGGATTTGATCCAAACAACATGGGAGGAGCAGCTGGTGCAGGACAAAATAATGCTGGAACAAAGCATGATGATAATGTAGTAGATGCAGATTATAAAGTTGAAGATGACAAATAAAAATGTTCACTAATTAGATATATATAGTGTATAATATATAATTGTGATAATTAAGGGAGGAGTTATACTCTTCCCTTAATTTGAGTAACTGAAATAGTTGAAAAATTTTAATTTTTATATTAGGTGGTGAAAAACAGGGATGGCAAAAAAGGACTATTACGAAGTACTTGGACTTGAAAAAGGTGCAAGTGAAGATGAAATAAAAAAGGCGTTTAGAAAATCAGCACTAAAATACCATCCAGATAGAAATCCTGGTGATAAGGAAGCGGAAGAAAAATTCAAAGAATTAAATGAAGCTTATCAAGTACTTTCAGATCCACAGAAAAAAGCTCAATATGATCAGTATGGAACTACTGATTTTAATGGAGCTGGCGGATTTGAAGGCGGTTTCGGAGGATTTGATTTCTCGGATATGGGAGGCTTCGGAGACATATTTGATTCCTTCTTTGGTGGAGGATTTGGTGGAAGCTCAAAAAGGAGAAATGGTCCTCAAAAAGGAGCTGATCTTGAGTATAATTTAAACTTAACTTTTGAAGAGGCTGTTTTTGGAGTTGAGAAGCAAGTAAACATTACAAGAAGCGAAAATTGTGAAAAGTGTAATGGAACAGGAGCTAAAGAAGGAACCCAGGCACATACTTGTGACAAATGCGGTGGAACTGGTCAAATGAGAGTTCAAAGAAACACTGCATTAGGAAGTTTTGTTAGCATGAGTACTTGTGATAAGTGTGGTGGTAAAGGAAAAATAATAAAAGAACCTTGTCCAGAATGTAAGGGTAAGGGTAAGACAAGAAAACAGAGAAAAATAAAAATAAATGTACCAGCAGGTGTAGATACTGGTAATGTAATGCCTATAAGAGGTCAAGGAGAACATGGAAATAATGGTGGACCATCAGGAGATTTATATATAAATATAAGGGTAATGCCTAGTGATAAATTTAAGAGAAAAGGCTTTGATATTTATATAGATACTCATATAAGTTTTGCTAAAGCTGCTTTAGGTGTAGAACTAAAAGTTCCTACTATAGATGGAGACGTTAAATATGATGTACCAGCAGGAACTCAGCCTGGAACTGTATTTAGATTGAAAGGCAAAGGCGTAACTAAAGTTAATGGACATGGTAGAGGAGATCAATATGTTAATGTAGTAGTGGATATTCCTAAGAATTTAAATCAGAAGCAGAAGGAAGCCATTTTAATGTACATGGAAGCTAGTGGTGAAATGCCAGAAGGAAAAAATAATAAGAAGTCTTTTATTGACAAATTAAAAGATAATTTGAAATAAAAAAACTTTGTTTCTCTAATTTAGGGAAACAAAGTTTTTTATAGTTGACATATTAAGACTATAATTATAAAGTAGATGTGATAAATATATTAGCGTTGTAATTCGTAATATAAAAATATTGCGACGCAACTTTTTCAGAGGACATTTGACAGAGGACAGAGGACAGTGAAGGTGAGTTTTCTTCCTTATGTCAGAAAACTAATTTGTTTTAAAACTTGTTTTGCTAATGCAAAAGAATATTTAAATTTATACAAATCAGCAATGTTTCGCTTTAGCGAAACGAGTCATTAAAAATTTAATTAAAGATTTTTCGTAGTGTAACGAAAAAAAATCCTCCTTCACTGTCCTCTGTCAATTGTCCTCTGTCCTCTGAAAAAGTTGTGTTGCAATTTGCTTATATTAAGATAAAACTTTGTATGTGAGAATATTAATTTTACGGAGGTTGTTTATGGATAAAGAATGGATGGAAGTTTCAATAGTTACTACTAGTGAAGCGGTAGAAGCTGTAACAGGCATATTATATAATACAGAAGTTAAGGGAGTTTCAATAGAAGATCCTGAAGATATAGAATTTAAAAAGAAGCATCCAGGAGATTGGGATTATTTTGATGAATCACTACTAGATATTAAAGAAGGCGCAATAATTAAAGGTTATTATAAGCAGAATGAGAAACTTGATGAGTATTTAAAATACATAAAAGATAGTGTTAATAATTTAGAACAATTTGGTATAGATAAAGGTAAAGGCTTAATTACAGTATGTAAAGTAAATGAAGAAGATTGGGAAAATAATTGGAAGAAGTATTACAAGCCAACTAAAGTAGGTAGTCGTGTAGTAGTAAAGCCTATATGGGAAGAATATGCTAAAAAGGATGATGAAATAGTTGTAGAGCTTGATCCAGGAATGGCATTTGGAACAGGTACTCATGAAACTACAAGAATGTGTATAAAGGCTCTAGAGAAATATGTAAAACCTGAATCAAAAATATTTGATATAGGAACAGGTTCAGGTATACTTGCTATAACTGCTGCAAAGCTTAAAGCAAAAGAGGTTATAGGTGTAGATTTAGACCCTGTAGCAGTAAAATCTGCATCAGAAAATGTTAAATATAATGATATTGATAATATAAAAATACTTCATGGAAATCTTATGGAAGTAGTTGAAGGAAAAGCAGATATAGTTATAGCTAATATTATTGCTGATGTAATAATATTTCTCACAGATGGGGTAAAAGACTTTATTGCTCCAGGTGGAAGATTTATATGTTCTGGAATAATAAATGATAGAAAAGATGATGTTGTAAACAAATTAGAAAGCTCAGGATTTAATGTTGAAGAAGTAAATGTTGATGGAGAATGGGTATGTATAGTTGCTAAACTTTAATAAATGAATCTTGCTTAGTTTGAAAAGCAGAGAACTTAAATCTTTGATTTAAAGTGAACTGTTTTCTCTTTAGAGTTTTGATTTATAATTTTAAAAGGTGGTGTATTATGCATAAATTCTTTGTTAATAAGGCTAATATAGATAATGATAGAGCTTTTATTGATGGTGATGATGTAAAACATATATATAAAGTTTTAAGGCTTCAGGTTGGAGATAACGTTAATATAAATAACTGCGAAGGCGAAGAATTTTTAGGTGAAATAGATGAAATAAATAAAAAACAGGTTATTGTAAAGATCATAAAACAGCTTCCTCTTAATAATGAAAGTAACATAGAAATTTATTTATTTCAGGGACTTCCAAAGTCTAGTAAGATGGATTTAATAGTTCAAAAAGCCACAGAATTAGGTGTTAAAGAGGTAACACCTATAGTTACAGAAAGAGTTGTGGTTAAAAGTGAATTAGGAGAATTTAAAAAAGTAGATAGATGGTGCAGAATTGCACTGGAAGCTTGTAAGCAAAGTAAGAGAAGCTTAGTACCTAAAATTAATACTCCAATAGGATTCAACAATCTTTTGGAGTTTTTGAAGCAAATAGATTTAATTATAGTACCATATGAAAACGCAGAGGGATATGGAATAAAAAAAGTTGTGGAGAACATAAATAAAAGAGACGTAAAGAAAATAGCAGTAATAATAGGTCCAGAAGGTGGCTTTGATGAAACTGAAATAGAAACTTTAAAGAATTTAGAAGCTCATATAGTCACATTAGGTCCTAGAATACTTAGAACAGAAACTGCGGGATTTGTATGCATATCTTTACTTATGTATGAATTAGGAGACATAGGAGGTTAAAGTCCCAAATGAGCTTTAACGAGCAATTAACCAGCGGGAGCGAGTGATCTTAATTGCTCAGTGTTCCGCCTAAAAGGAGGAATATTTTAATGAAAGTTGCTTTTGCTACATTAGGTTGTAGAGTTAATAAGTATGAAACAGAAGCTATGGTAGAAAAATTTATAAAAGATGGATATAAAGTAGTGCCTTTTGAAGAATATGCTGATGTATATGTTATAAATACATGTACAGTAACTAATATGGGCGACAAAAAATCTAGACAGATGATACATAGGGCTAGAAGGGAAAATGAAGCTGCTGTTATAGCTGTTGTAGGATGTTATTCACAAATTGCATCAGAAGAAGTATCTCAAATTAATGGAGTAGATGTTGTACTTGGAACTAGAAATAAGGGCGAAATAGTTTATTGGGTAAATAGAGTAAAAGAAGAAAGAAAGCAAGTAGTAGAAGTTAATGAAGTACTTAAAAATAATGTTTTTGAAGAATTAAACATAGAAAGCTACCAGGATAAAACTAGAGCATTCTTAAAAATACAGGATGGGTGTAATAGATTTTGTTCATATTGTTTAATTCCTTTTGCAAGGGGTGCAGTATGTAGCAAACCAGCAGAAAAGGTTATAAGTGAAGTTAAAGAGCTTGCAGCTCATGGATTTAAAGAAATAATTTTATCAGGAATACATACTGCCTCTTATGGAGTTGACTTAGAGGGCGATTGGAATCTAATTTCTATATTAGAAAAGATAGATGAAGTTCCTGGAATAGAGAGAGTTAGAATAGGTTCTATTGATCCTCAATTTTTTACAGAGGGTGTAATAGAAAGAATAAGTTCTCTTAAAAAATTATGTCCTCATTTTCATCTTTCGCTTCAAAGTGGATGTAATGAAACTTTAAAAAGAATGAATAGAAGATATACAGCTGAAGAATATGAGAAAATTGTAGAGGATTTAAGGCTGAATATTAAAGATGTATCAATAACTACAGATATTATTGTTGGTTTCCCTGGAGAAACAGAAGAAGAATTTAATACAACTTATGAATTTTTAAAGAGAATAAAATTGTCAAAATTCCATGTGTTTAAATATAGTCCTAGAAAGGGAACAAAAGCTGCAGAGATGAAAGATACAGTAGATGGCAATATTAAAGAAGAAAGAAGCAGCAAACTTATAGCTTTAGATAAAGTTATGGAAAATGAATTTATGACAAGGTTTTTGGGAAGTTATATGGATGTTTTATATGAACAGAAATATAATAACTCAGAAGATTTATATGAAGGATATACTCCTAATTATATAAAAGTGGTGTCAAAATCTGGGGAAGATGTATCAGGAAGTATTAAAAAGACTCAAATTGTACAAACTAAAAATGGAGTATTAGAAGGGAAAATATAAAAAATGCGAAGCGTTTTTTAGAGGACAATGAAGGTGGGTTTTCCTTCTTATGTCAGAAAACTAATTTATTTTAAAACTTGTTTTGCTGACGCTAAAGAATCTTTAAATTTATACAAGTCAACAATGTTTCACTTTAGCGTAACGGAGAAAAATCCTCCTACACTGTCAATTGTATTCTGTCCTCTGAAAAAGTTGAGTAAATAAAAGTTTATTTTTAGAAGGATATTTTTACTCAATATTGAATATTATCAAGTAAACTTAATTTATATAGTTTATATTTATTTAAGATATTATAGTTAATAGTAAGCAATTTTAAAGGAGGTGAAATCATGGAAGAATGTATTTTTTGTAAAATAATAAAGGGAGAGATACCCTGCGAGAAGGTTTATGAAGATGATATAGTGTTAAGCTTTAAAGATATAAGTCCTGGTGCGCCAGCTCACATACTAATAATACCTAAAAAACATATAAGCAGCCTAAATGAATTAACAGATGAAGATTCAAAAATAATAGGCCATGTATTTGTTATATTAAAAGAAATAGTTAAAAAGTTAGGTATAGATAAAACAGGATACAGAATAGTTAGCAATTGTGGAGAAGATGGAGGACAGTCAGTATCACATATTCATTTTCATGTATTAGGTGGAAGAAAACTTCAGTGGCCTCCAGGCTAAAATGTTAAACGAAGTTATTGACAGTTGGTAAATCTATGTTGTATAATAGACCATGTGCTATGTAACCTACATTGGCTGTGTTTAATTTTTTTAAATTAAATTGAGCTAGCGGAGGGAGGGATAAAATATGTCAGAAATAAAAGTTGGAGAAAACGAAACTATAGAAAGTGCATTAAGAAGATTTAAGAGAAAATGTGCTAGAGCTGGTGTTCTTTCAGAAGTAAGAAAGAGAGAACATTATGAAAAACCAAGCGTAAAGAGAAAAAAGAAATCTGAAGCTGCAAGAAAGAGAAAGTTTAAATAGAATTCTTTGAAAGAAGGTACTAAGTTAATGTCTCTTAAAGAAAGACTACAAGAAGATTGGAAACAGGCTTTAAAAGCAAAAGATAAATTTAAAGCTGGTACAATAAGTATGGCAAGAGCAGCTATTTTGTTAGTCGAAAAGACAGATGGAAGTAAACTTACTGATGAGCAAGTTATTGAGATCTTAGCAAAAGAAGTTAAACAGAGGCGTGAAGCTATACTAGAATTCGAAAAAGGAAATAGGCAAGATTTAGTTGATAAGACAAATGAGGAAATAGAAATCTTGTTAGGTTACCTTCCTCAGCAGTTAAGCGAAGAGGAAATTTCCGAAATTGTTCGTAAAGCAGTTGATCAAGTAGGCGCAAGTAGCATGAAGGACATGGGAAAAGTTATGGCTTTGATCATGCCGGAAACAAAAGGTAAAGCAGACGGTAAAATTGTAAGTCAAATTGTAAAGCAATATTTAAATAAATAAAAGGTTGAGATTTTCTCAACCTTTTTTATTTTGTCATTTATTAAAATACTTCTACATAAATTAATATGGAAGTATTTTTAGAGGTGATAAAGTGGGGGGGAAATTTAATAGGATAAAACTAAATAGAACAAAACAAAATATCGCTAATAAATTAGATTTACCAAGAGATGTAATTTTAAATGTGCCTAAAATTACAGTAACAGGACATAGTGAAATAATAATAGAAAATCATAGGGGAGTAGCTGTATTTAATGAAAATGAAGTGAAAGTAAATTCAGGTATAGGATCGATATGTATACATGGAAGTCAGTTTGAAATACTGTTTATGGGAGGGACTACCCTTACAGTAGGAGGAAAGTTTAAATCGATAGTTTATGAGGCAAATGAGTAATTTCAACTTTGAAAAATATAAAAGTGGTATAATTACTGTAGAAGTTCGATCTCTAGTACCTGAAAAGTTTATCAATCTCTTATGGGAAAATGATGTTAAAATTAAAAACATCACTAAAAAAGACATTACCACAATGAACATAGATATAAGTTTGAAGGATTATGGTAAGTTGAAAAGTGCAGCGAAAAGGACAAGATCTAAAGTAAAGATACTTGAAAGAAAAGGATTTGCATTTTTTTTAATAAAAGTAAAAGGAAGAAGTGCTTTAGCGGCTGGTATAATATTATTTATAGGTATAATTTATTATTTATCTACGTTTATATGGAACATAGAAATAACAGTAGATCATAATTTGACGCCTTATGAAATAAGACAACAGCTTAAATCCTGCGGTATAACACCTGGAATTAACAAAAGAAATATAAATGTGTATGAAATAGAAGAAAACCTTATGAAAAATAATGCTAATATAATGTGGGTAAAAGCTAGAGTAGAGGGAGCTAAACTTAAAGTTTCTGCCATGGAGAGGCAGTCACCACCTAATATTGCAGTAGACGATAAACCATGTGATTTAGTTGCTAAAAAAGATGGTGAAGTAATAAGGGTATATACAAAAGCAGGTACTTCTGCAGTAAAAAGAGGAGACATGATTAGAAAAGGACAAATTATAGTCAAGGGAGAACAAGGAAATGAAAATTCAACATATCCTGTTCATGCAGTAGGAAGTGTAATATGCAGGACTTTTTATGAGGAAACCAAAGATGTTAAAATAGATACTCTGAAAAAAGAACGAACGGGTAGAAAAGATCAAAGCATATATATAAAAATTAGTGGTAAAAAGCTATATTTAAAAAAATCAGGAAATAAGTTTAGTAAATATGATAAAATGGAAAGTAGTAGATTTAGTATTGGTATTGAAGATTATTATGAAGTAAAAGAAACTGTTATTCATAGAGATCCAAAGAAAGTAGTGAATGATACTTATGATGAACTTTATTCAAAGATATGTGCAAACCTAGACAAATCTGTTAAAATTGTAGATAAAATAGTAAACTATGAACAGGGAGAGTCTTATAGAGTACGAGTATTGGTTGTAGCGGAAGAAAACGTAGCTTTAGAACAGCCAATACAATAAGGTATTCATATTATATCAAGTATATAAAATTTAATTTACTCAACTTTCGCATTTTGCTTATTATATTAAGTTTAAATTTTGTATGTGCGAATGTTGAGTAATTTATGTAATGTATAACTGCTGGATAAAATATGGATTCGTATAAACAGAAAAGGTGGTTGAAATGAAAAAACTATCCATAAAAGAATTGTTTATTAAAGAAAAAACAAATAGAATAATTACTTTTATTTTAACATTTATATTTATTTATTCTGTATTAGCGACTTCAGTAGTTACAAAAAAGTATAGCTTAAAGGAAGGCGATATTGCTAGAGTAGATATAAAAGCTCCAAGGGAAGTTAAAGATGAATTATCTACACAAGCAAGGATACAGCAAGCTTTAGATTCTGTACCTATACAGTATAATAAAAAGACAGAAATTAAAACAGAAACTGTGAGTAAAATAAATTCGTTTTTTTCAAAGATAGTGCAAATAAAAGATTCACCGGGTGAAGAAAAAGATAAGCTTCAAAAGCTAAAAAGTAATGCAGACATAAGTTTATCTGATGATGATTACTTAACTTTGTTAAAGTTAAGTAAGGATGATTTAAAAATCGTTCAGGATTTTATAGCTAAAACTATGTCTGATATATATGATAATAATAATATAAGTGATAATAGTCAAAAAGATAATCAGGAAGACATTAAAAAAGCACAAGAAAGTATACAACTAAAAGTAAATGGATCAAAAATTCCTAAATATTTGAAAGACACAGCAGCTAGTTTGGGATATGGGCTAATTACTCCTAATTTTTTCTATGATAAAGATAAAACTGAAGAATTAAAAAAGGACGCAATGAAGAAAGTTGCTCCTGTTATGATAAAAAAGGATCAAATAATAGTAAAAGAGGGAGAGCCAGTTACAAAGTATCAAGTAGAAATATTAAAAAACTTAGGGCTTTTAAATAATAATTATAATTCTGAATGGTACATATATATTTGTTTAGGTATACTGATTTTATTAATAATGTTTTTACAATGGTTTTATCTTTATAAATACCATAACAATATATACAGCGACGTAAATAAGCTTATAATGATAAATATATTGAACTGTATAGCTATACTTTTAGCGAGAAGCTTATCTGTAATTTCACCGTTTTTGATACCGCTGGCATGTATACCTATGATTTTCACGCTTTTAGTAAATTATAAAGTTTCTTTAGCTATAAGTACATTGAACTGTGTTCTTATAAGTGGAGCTGTAGAATTTAATACAGAAATAACAATATTAGCATTAGTAAATGTTGTTATTGGAGCTGTAATATTAAAAAAAATGCAACAAAGAAATGACATTTTATATTCATCTATATATATTTCTGTTATGAATGTTATTTTAACATTTTCCATGGGATTCTTGTTAAGTAATAGTGCAGCAGATGTTACTCAAAAAGCTTTGCTTGCGTGTATTGGAAGTATATTATCAGGCATACTTACAATAGGGCTTCTTCCGTTTTTTGAGAATATTTTTGATATAATAACTACTATAAAATTACTAGAAATATCGAATCCTAACCATCCTTTATTAAAAAGGTTATTGATGGAGGCACCAGGAAGCTATCATCACAGCATTTTAGTAGGGAATCTTGCAGAGGTAGCAGCAGAAGAAGTAGGTGGAAATCCTGTTCTTGCAAGAGTAGCGGCTTATTATCATGATGTTGGAAAGATAAAAAGACCGTATTTTTTTAAAGAAAATCAGTTAGGAAATGATAATCCGCATAATAAGATTACTCCTAATTTAAGCACTCTCATAATTACTTCACATGTAAAAGATGGGGTGGAGCTTGCAAAGCAATATAAGATTCCAAAGGCTGTAAGGGATATAATAGAACAACATCATGGAACATCTCTTGTAAAATATTTTTATATAACAATGAAAAATTCAAGTGAAAGACCTGAAGATATTAAAGAGGAAGATTTTAGATATGCTGGACCTGTACCTGATACAAAGGAAGGTGCTATAATAATGCTAGCTGATGCTGTAGAAGCTGCAGTGAGATCTATAAATGAGCCTACTAAGGGTAAAATTGAGGAAATGGTAAATAAAATTATAAAAGATAGATTAAATGAAGGACAGCTAGATAATTGTAATCTTACTTTAAAAGACATAAATAAAATAAGAAAATCTTTTTTAAAGGTTCTTACGGGAATATATCATCAAAGAATAGAATATCCTGAAGATAAATGGGCAAATAGATAAGGAGTGTAAATATGATTTTTATAGACAATAGACAAGATAAAATACAAATTACAGAGGAATTAGAAAAAAATATAGCAGATATTATTGAATATGCATTAAAGGAGGAAAAAGTTAATGTACCCTGCGAAGTAAGTGTAGTATTTGTGGATAATGAAAAAATAAATGAAATAAATTTAGAGAATAGAAATATTGACAAGGTTACAGATGTACTTTCTTTTCCAATGTTAGATTATGAAAAAGGAAAAGTATTTAAAGATGTTTATAAAGATTTTATTTTCCCTGATATTGATTTAGATGAAGGAAGTTTAGTTTTAGGAGATATAGCTCTTTCTCTTGAAAAAGCAAAAGAGCAGAGTATAGAATTTAATCATTCTTTTATTAGAGAAGTGGTTTACCTTACTATACATTCAGTACTCCATTTATTGGGATATGACCATATGGAAGAAAGTGAAAAAAAAGTTATGAGAAAAAGAGAGGAAGAAATACTTGAAGAGTTTAATTTAACTAGATAATACCTATAAAGAAAGTAGAGTGAAATTATGAAAAAAGTAAAAAAATTACTTGACAGTTTCAATTATGCTATAGAGGGGATTATATATGCAGTTAGAACTCAAAGAAATATGAAAATACATATGATTTCAGCACTACTAGTTTTAACTGCCTGCTTTTTTTATGATTTAACTAAAATAGAACTGTTGGCCATAACAATAACCATAAGTATGGTAATTATGGCCGAACTTATGAATACAGCTATAGAATTTGCAGTGGATGCTACTACTAACTATTACCACCCATTAGTCAAATTAGCTAAGAATGTGGCAGCAGGTGGAGTATTAGTAGCAGCTATAAATGCTGTAGTGGTAGGATACATAATATTTTGGGATAAATTAAAGTACATAAATTTTATATTAATAATGAAAGTAAAAAGTACTAGTCCCTATGTGATTTTTATAATACTAGCTATTGTAAGTATAACTACCTTAGTGATAAAAGCTATTTTCGGAGAAGGAACACCTCTTAAGGGTGGAATGCCCAGTGGCCACAGTGCCATTGCTTTTTCAATAGCTACAACTATAGCACTTATTACCGGGCAATTAGCAGTAGTAGTTCTAAGTTACATATTAGCTTTTATAGTTGCTCAAAGTAGAGTAGACTCAGAAGTCCATTCTGTAATAGAAGTTATTGCAGGTGGAATTTTCGGAACCTTAATTACTGTGTTGCTATTTAGAATATTCGGATAAATATAGCTAATTGTTTGATAATGCGGTTATAAATGAAATAAAAACATTGCAATGAATGAAGATAATGCTATAATTTATTTACAACTTACTTATATTAAGAAGATTTGCAGAAATAAGGAGAGAATATATGTTTAAATCAGGATTTATAACAATAATAGGAAGACCTAATGTGGGAAAATCAACATTATTAAATTCAATAATGGGAGAAAAGTTATCCATTGTTTCTTGTAAGCCGCAAACAACAAGGAATAACATACAAACTATACTTACAGAAAAAGATTTTCAACTTGTGTTTGTTGATACTCCTGGTATTCACAAACCTAAGCATAAGCTTGGTGAATATATGGTGAAAATAGCACAAGATTCAATAAAAGAAGTAGATCTAATACTGTTCCTTACAAATCCAGAAGAGGAAATTGGAAGAGGTGACATGTATATACTTGAGCAATTAAAGGAGTATGATGTGCCAGTATTTTTAGTTTTAAATAAAATTGATGAAAACACTCAAGAAAGAGTTGCAATGTCTTTAGATAATTATTCAAAGGCATTTAGTTTTTCAGAGATTATACCTATTTCGGCATTAAAAGGGAAAAATGTAGATGAGTTAAAAAAACTTATGGTAGAGTATATGCCAGAGGGACCTAAATACTATCCAGAAGATATGATTACAGATCAACAGGAGAGATTTGTTGTAGCAGAGACTATAAGAGAAAAAGCATTAAGATTGCTTTCACAAGAGGTTCCACATGGTACAGCTGTAGAAATTATATCTATGAAAAAAAATGAAAAAGGTACCTTTCATATAGATGCTACTATATTATGTGAAAAAGATTCACATAAAGGTATAATAATAGGTAAAAATGGAGCTATGTTAAAAAAGATATCAACTTATGCTAGACAGGATATAGAAAAATTTTTAGGAGCTAAGGTTAATCTTAAACTCTGGGTTAAAGTAAAAAAAGAATGGAGAGATAGTTCTAGCATTTTAAAGGAACTTGGATATAAATAAATTATAATATTAAGGGATATAATATTATCAGTAATGTATAGTTAATCTATCTGTACATTAAAAAAGCCTATAAGATATGTACTGTAAACTATCAAGGAGGTGGTTTTCTGTCCATATTTAAAACTAGAGCTGTAGTTATAAAAACTCAAGATATAAAAGAGTCAGATAAGCTTGTCTGGTTATTTAGTGAGAAACTAGGGAAAATATCAACTATTGCGAAAGGTTCAAAGAAAAGTAGTAATAAGTTATTTACAAATACACTACAATTTTGTTATGGAGATTATGTAGTTTATAAAGGAAAGAGTTTATATGTGATTAATGAAAGTTCAGTTATAGATTCATTTCAAGAACTACTTAATGATTTAGATACATTAACTTATGCATCTTATTTTTGTGAAATTATAGACATATCTATGCAGGATGAGGAAAGTAATAGAGATCTTTTTAAATTATTAATTACAGCTTTTTATCTTATAAAAAATAAAGCTGTTGATATAGAAATTTTAGCAAGAGCTTTTGAATTAAAGGTTTTGCAGGCTACAGGATATGGTTTTAATTTGGAACACTGCTGTATATGTAGAAAAAAAATAAATACTTCTAACTATGTTAGTTTTCAATATTCTGGAGGAGTTTGTAGTGATTGTGAAAAAATCAATGGTTTAAATGTAAGCTATGCAGCATATAATGCCATTAAGTATTTATTTAAAATTCCTCTTGAAAATGTACATAGGGTTAACCTATCAAAAGAAATAAAGTATGAGATTTACAAAGTACTATCACAATTTATTGGTCAAAGCTATTTTAGAAAACCTAAAAGTTTAGATATACTTAATTATTTAGAAAACTTTAAACAGAATGAAGTCTAAGCCATATAATAATAGTAAACTATTAAAAAGGAGTGGAAATGATGAGTGAAATTACATTAGAAAAAATTGACATTATAAGAGAACGAACAGAAGTCAGCTATACAGAAGCTAAGGAAGCTTTAGAAGTTTGTGAGGGAAATGTAGTTGACGCATTAATATATATTGAGCAAAATAAGAAATCAACTATGAATGATATATATACATCAAAGGATGAATTCTTAAACTGGATAAAGGATCTGGTAAAGAGGGGAAACATAAATAGAATAAAAATAAAAAAGGATGATAGAGTAGTTGTTGATATTCCAGTTAATGCAGGTATTGCAGCAACTTTAACGGTACTAATATGGCCACCATTAATTGCCATAGGAATATTAACAGCAGTAGTAACTAAAGTTACTATAGAAATTACTAAGGACGATGGATCTATAGAGATAATAAACAAAGTTATAAAAACGAATGTAAAAGATACAATGCATGATATGAAGGATAAAGTATTTGATGCGGCGAATACTGTAAAAGAGAAATTTTCAAGTAATAATCAAAATAAAGAAGAAGAAAATACTTTTAGTTACACTGTAAAGTTTGAAGATGTAAAAAATGATGATAAAAAAGAGTGAAGCTGAAAGATAATCAAGAAGTCAGCGAATAAAATTTTAATTGCTGACTTTTTATTGCAGCATAAAATTGATACAAAATATTCATTAAATGTTTATTAATGATATTATATGAAAATTAATGGAATTTAGAGAAAAATCAAATTAATATACAATATTTAATAAATTTAAAGTAAAAAATTGAAAGCTATATAGTACTTATTGTTATATAATGTTATAATAATAAGTGTACATAATACACTTAAGTTGAACAAAGCTTCTTTAACTAAATTTTTATTTAAAAGTTAAGGATAAAGAGGGAGGGTGAACACTATTAAATTATCACCGAGGCAAGAACAAATAATAAAATTAGTAAAAGAAAATGAGCCTATAACAAGCGAAAAGCTAGCATCTAAATTAAGTGTTACAAGGGCGGCACTAAGACCAGATTTGGCAGTGCTAACTATGACAAGTATTTTAGAAGCAAAGCCAAAGGTGGGATATATATATTCACAAAAGCCTTCTCATAGTTTAGTATATGATTATATAAGAAATATCAAGGTACAGGATATAATGTCTAAGCCTGTAGTAGTAGATGAAAACACAACAGTGTATGATGCTATAGTGCATTTGTTTTTAAATGATGTAGGAACATTGTTTATAGAAAACAATGGAATACTTACTGGAGCTGTTTCAAGAAAAGATTTTCTTAAGATAGCTATGGGAGGTACAGACATGCATAAAGTACCTGTAGGCATAATAATGACTAGAATGCCCAATATTGTATTTGTTGAAAAAGATGATAATGCATACTTATCAGCACATAAAATAATGGAGCATGAGGTGGATAGTTTGCCTGTAGTGGAAAAATCCTATAATGGTGCAAAAGAAGTACTCAGAATCATTGGTAAAGTTTCTAAAACTAATATAACAAGATTGTTTGTAAAAATGGGGGAAAATGGATAAAATATAATTGTTGAGTAAATGGATAAACATCCATTTAACATATACAAAAATAGAAAAACAATCGAAGGGGATGTTACTTATGGAAAGCAAAAAATACGTGTATCTTTTTAATGAAGGTAACGCTGCTATGAGGAATTTGTTAGGTGGTAAGGGGGCCAATCTAGCAGAAATGACAAACTTGGGGATACCTGTTCCACAGGGATTTACGGTATCAACTGAAGCATGCACTAAATACTATGAGGATGGAAGAAAGTTAAATGACAATATAATTGCTCAGGTTTATGAAGCATTGAGTGTTATGGAAGAAAAAACAAATAAAAAGTTTGGTAATGTTGAAAATCCTTTATTAGTCTCAGTAAGATCAGGGGCTAGGGTTTCCATGCCAGGCATGATGGATACAATTTTAAACTTAGGATTAAATGATGATACAGTAGAAGGCGTAAGCAAATTAACTAATAATGAAAGATTTGCTTATGATTCTTACAGAAGATTTATACAAATGTTTTCAGATGTAGTTATGGGGATTGAAAAAAGAAAATTTGAAGATGTATTAGATAAAGCTAAAGAAAATAAAGGAGCTAAGTTTGATACAGATTTAAGTGCCTCAGACTTAAAGGATGTAGTTAAAAATTTTAAGGCTATATATCAAAAAGAGATGGGAAGACCGTTTCCACAGGATCCTAAAGAACAGTTAATTGAGGCTATAACTGCAGTATTTAGATCATGGGATAATCCAAGAGCTAATGTATACAGAAGATTGAATGATATACCGGGAGATTGGGGCACTGCTGTAAATGTACAGTCTATGGTATTTGGTAATATGGGAGAAACATCAGGAACAGGTGTTGCATTCACAAGAAACCCAGCTACTGGTGAAAAACTTATATTTGGAGAATATTTAATTAATGCACAGGGTGAAGATGTTGTTGCTGGAATAAGAACACCTCAGCCAATTGCTAAATTAAAAGAAGATTTACCAGAATGTTATGATCAGTTTATGAACATAGCACAAAGACTAGAAAACCATTACAAAGACATGCAGGATATGGAATTTACTATAGAGCAAGGAAAGTTATATTTCTTACAAACAAGAAATGGTAAAAGAACAGCTCAAGCTGCATTAAAAGTAGCTGTAGATATGGTTAATGAGGGATTAATTACAAAACAGGAAGCTTTATTAAAAGTTGATCCTAAACAACTTGATGCACTTTTACATCCCAACTTTGATCAAGTAGAAATGAAGAATGCTAGAGTAATAGCTAAAGGATTACCAGCATCACCAGGAGCTGCTTGTGGTAAGGTTTACTTTACAGCAGAAGAAGCTAAACAGCATCATGAACAGGGAGAAAAAGTTGTACTTGTAAGATTAGAAACTTCACCTGAAGATATAGAAGGAATGGTTGCATCTGAAGGAATACTTACAGCTAGAGGTGGAATGACTTCACATGCAGCAGTAGTAGCAAGAGGTATGGGTACTTGCTGTGTAGCTGGTTGTGGTGATATAAGAATAAACGAAAAGAATGGAACTTTTGAGGTAGGTGGAGATGTTTACCATAAAGGAGACTACATATCACTAGATGGTAGTACAGGTAATGTATATGGTCAGGCAATTAAAACAGTAGAACCAGAAATAAGTGGTTATTTCGAAACATTTATGAACTGGGCAGATGAAATAAGATCATTAAAAGTTAGAACTAATGCAGATACTCCAAGAGATGCGATGCATGCAGTTAAGTTTGGAGCACAGGGAATAGGTCTATGCAGAACAGAGCATATGTTCTTTGATGAGGATAGAATACCAGCAGTTAGAGAAATGATAATTTCAAAAACTGAAGAACAAAGAAGAAAAGCTTTAGCTAAGATATTGCCAATGCAAAAAGAGGACTTTATAGGAATTTATGAAGCTATGGAAGGAAGACCAGTAACTATAAGATTCTTAGATCCACCACTACATGAATTTTTACCTTCTGATGATGAGGACATTAAAGATTTAGCTAAAGAAATGGGATTAGGTTTTGAAGATTTGAAGGCTACTGTTGAATCCTTACATGAATTTAATCCAATGATGGGACACAGAGGTTGCAGACTTACAGTATCTTATCCTGAAATAGCAGAAATGCAGACAAGAGCAGTAATAGAAGCAGCTCTAGATGTTAAAAAGAGAAAGAAATTTGACATAATCCCTGAAATAATGATTCCACTTGTAGGAGAGGTTAAAGAATTAAAATATGTAAAAGATACAGTTGTAAAAGTTGCTGATGAAATAATAGCTGAATCAGGTATTGAAATGAAATATTTAGTAGGTACTATGATAGAGATACCAAGAGCTGCTATTACAGCTGATGAAATAGCTAAGGAAGCTGAATTCTTCTCATTTGGAACAAATGATTTAACTCAGATGACATTTGGTTTCTCAAGAGATGATGCAGGTAAATTCTTAGGAGATTACTATGATAAAAAAGTATATGAGTTTGATCCATTCCAAAAATTAGATCAAGATGGAGTTGGTAAACTTGTTAAAATGGCTGTAGAGCTTGGAAGGTCTACACGAAAAGACATTCATCTTGGAATATGCGGCGAACATGGAGGAGATCCATCTTCTGTTGAATTCTGTCATAACGTTGGACTTGATTATGTATCATGTTCACCATTTAGAGTTCCAGTAGCAAGACTTGCTGCAGCACAGGCTCAAATTAAAAATCCAAGAAAATAAAGTAAAAAAGCCAATGTTATAAGTATAGTTTAAAAATTTTTATAAAATGCGCATTTGAGACTATGGATATTATAGAAAATATAAAGTATTGCAATTTAAATTGTTATTGATTTAGATTGCAATACTTTTTTATATATAATTTTATTGTTAGTGTCCAATAAGTTAAGAATAGTTAACATTTTTACTCTTTTTACTTTGAATGTAATTTTTAGGTGCATTTTTGTAGTAGAAAAAACTATTAAACTTGATCAATGCACAAAGTTCAACATTTATGGTCGTTTGTTTTCTTTTTTTTATGAATATTAAATAGTCTTTATAATTATTAATTACTTTCATATCTAATTTCAAAATCTTTTCATCAATGCTATTATAGTACCAATTAATAAATTTTTGTATACATCTTGAATATGTTTTAATTGTACTAGAACTTTTATGTTCTTTATATAATAGATAGTTTTCAAATTTTTCTAACACTTATATTACCTCCATTGTGAACAAATCGTACATGCCCAAGCAAGCATTACTTTTTAAAATTTCAGTTACTTTTATTTAACACATCTTCTTTATAAATTTATTTGTAAAGGTCATACCGGTAATACCAGTTGCTTGGTTGAAGTTAGTTTATCACTTTTTGTAGTATTTTGCAATAAATAAAAAAAATATGTATTGCAATGTAATAAAAAAAGTGGTAGACTAGCATTAATTTGCTATTGGTATGACCGGTATAACCACTAGTGTGCAAAATTTACATATAGATAGAGAGGTGATTTAGTTGAAATATTTAATTCAATTAATGATTATTTTAACTACATATTTTATAGGACAATTACTACAAACATTATTCCATTTACCAATTCCGGGCACTGTCATTGGGTTGATTTTACTTTTCCTTGCATTACAAATAGGAATTATTAAAGTTGAAATGATTGAGGACGTATGTGAATTTTTGATATCAAATATGTCATTTTTATTTATTCCTGCTGGGGTAGGTTTAATGAATGCATTTGGAGTGTTAAAGGGAAAATGGATAGTATTCATAATTATTTTGATTGTTTCAACCATAGTGTTTTGGTTAATAACAGCTTATACAGTAAAATTTTTAAGAAAGGTGAATTCACATGAATGATATTATTAATTCTCCATTATTTGGTGTACTAATTTCGCTAATTGCTTATACAATAGGAGTTTATATAAATAAAATAACAAAACTTTCAATCCTTAATCCTTTACTAATTGCTATGATAATATTAATTTTTTTCCTAACAAAATTTCATATAAAATACGAAGCTTTTAATAGTGGAGGTCAACTTATATCGTTTTTTTTGTATCCTGCAACAGTTGCATTAGCTTTACCTATGTATAAAAAGTTCACTTTATTTAAAGAAAATGCTTTACCTATAATCATAGGAATTTTGTGTGGTAATGTATGTGGGATTTCTTGTATAATTTTACTTTGCAAATTCTTTAATTTATCTGATTTAATAATAAAATCTTTAATGCCTAAATCTATTACTACACCAATAGGTATGGCTTTATCAAAACAGTTAGGTGGACTACAATCAATTACTGTGGTAGCAATTATACTTACTGGTGTACTTGGATCAATTATTGGGCCTTATTTATATTCAATTTTTAAAATTAATGATAGAGTTGCAATGGGAATTGCTATGGGTGCTTCTTCTCATGCAGTTGGTACTGCAAAAGCTATGGAAATTGGAGAAACTGAGGGAGCAATGAGTGGTTTGACTATGGCACTTTCAGGAATTATTACTGTTTTTTTAGCTCCTATTATGTGGAATCTGTTTTTTTTGATTATTAAATAATTCTACTTAATAAATGGAAATGCTTGTTGAAATAATTGAAGAAATTTATAATGATAAGATAAAAAATTAAAAGTATCTTATTTTTGGAGGAAATTTTGAATGCTTAATACAACAAAAACTACAAGAGTATATGAAAAGGTAATAGAAAACATTAAAGGTTTAATAGAAAAAGGTGAACTGAGATGTGGAGATAAACTACCTTCTGAAAGAGAGTTGTGTGAACAACTTAATGTGAGCAGAACATCGGTAAGAGAAGCTTTAAGGGTTTTGGAAATATTAGGGATTATTAAGTGTAAAATAGGTGAAGGAAATTTTATAAAGGATAGTTTTGAAGATAGTTTGCTTGAACCACTTTCTATGGCGTTTATGCTTCATGGAAGTAAAACAGATGAAATTTTAGATTTGAGAAAATTTACTGAACCTGGAATGGCAGCATTAGCGGCGAAAAACATAAATGATGAACAGCTTCAAGAAATAGAAGAGCTATTCAATTTATTAAATAGTACAGAGAGTGAAGAGAAATGTGCAGAATTAGATAAGAAAATGCACTATAAAATTGTTCAGGCATCAGGAAACTATTTAGTTTCTAATATGATGTTTGCAGCATCAACTTTAGTAGAAACATATATTGAAGATGTATTAACCAACATGTTTCGAAACGCAGAAAATAGAAATGTAGTAAAAAAACAGCATGAAGATATAATTCAGGCTATAAAAAATCATGATTCTGTTGGTGCATCTATGGCTATGCTAAAGCATTTAGAATATACAGATGGTTATATTAGTAAAACAATTAAAAAATAAATAATGCTCAAAAATAAAAGTGTTGTTTATGAAATAAGATGGGGGAAATAATTATGATTAACACTGTAAAAAGAGAAAGGCTAGACCATGAGTTAATAAGCAAAATAGAACAAATTTTTAGTAATACTAATAAAAACTTTAATATGAAATTTTGGAATGGAGAAAGTATAAAGTATTCCGATAAAGCTGACTTTACATTAAGCTTTAATGATAGGGAAGAGTTCAATAGATTATTAATGCATCCTGACATTATAGCATTTGCAGAGGCATATATGAATAAAAGCTTTGATATTGAAGGAGATATATTTTCAGCTATACAATTGAAGGAAGAACTTGAGAATTTAGAAGTATCAGGAAAGGATAAAGTGTCTATATTCTTAAAGACAGCGTCCTTACCAAAATTAAATATGCATACAAAAGAAAAAGATAAAGAAAATATTTCTCATCATTATGATATATCAAATGATTTCTATAGATTATTTTTGGGACCTAGTATGGTTTATTCTTGTGCATATTTTAGAGACGAAAATGAAGATATAACAACAGCTGAAGAAAATAAATTGGATCACATATGTAGGAAGTTAAGATTGAAGGCAGGAGAAAAGTTTCTAGATGTCGGATGTGGCTGGGGATCAATGATTATATGGGCAGCAAAGCATTATGGAGTTGAAGCGCATGGTGTAACAATAAGTGAAGAACAATATAAGTATGTATGTGATAGAATTAAAAAAGAAGGTATACAGGATAAATGTTTTGTTGAATTAAAAGATTACCGTGATATAGAAGGAAATGAAGTATATGATAAGATAGTAAGTATTGGAATGTTTGAACATGTAGGAACAAAAAACCTTCCAGAGTATTTTAAAATTATGAACAGGTTACTAAAAAGTGATGGTTTATTTTTGAATCATGGTATCACAAAATCAAAAAACTATAAAGTTGCAAAGGATGAATCCGAATTCATTGAAAAGTATATTTTTCCTGGTGGAGAATTGAACAGTATAAGCTATGTTCAAGATATTATGGAACAGGAAAATTTTGAAGTTTATGATGTTGAATGTTTAAGAGAGCATTATTTTAAAACCTTAAGATGTTGGGTTAATAATTTACAAGCTAATAAGGATATGGCAATAAAAGCAGCTTCAGAGCTAGTATATAGAACATGGTTGCTTTATATGACAGGATGTGCATTAAATTTTAAAGGTGGATCTATTTCAGTATATCAGGTGCTTTTAGGAAAAGAACAAAAAATGTCAGGTTTCAATATTCCGTTAACTAGAGAATACATGTATAAAGATATTTAAAAATTTCTTATGAAGATGATAAGTACTTTAATATTCATAAAGTATATTTTGATATAGGCATTTTTAAAAATATAAACTAAGAAACAGAAACTAAGTGATAACTATTATTCTTGGAGAAAGAATAGAGGAGTTAAAAGGTTAACAGTTAATTAGGTTTTGTACCATGAATATACCGAAAGGAGTGAGTACAAATATGAAGGAAGATAAAGATATACCGGAAGTTGGAAGTTCTATTGGCAGATTGTTGAGTTCAATTGATAATTTACTACGGGATGAGAAAGAAAGAAAGTTTAGAATTAAATTAGGAAATAAAATAAAAGACTGTATCTTTACTGACGAGATTATGAATGAGTTAAATGAAAGTGATTTTTCAGGATTAGTTGATGAGGAAGAAGAAATAGTATTCCTTTTTTCTACGGTATTTCCTGTATTTGTAGAGAAGAATGATGTTACATTTAGATTATATAGACATAAAATTGAGGTTGATTTATCCGATGAAATGAGAGATAGATATATTTATATATTTTCTGATGGCAGGCTTACATCAGGATTGTTTGAAAGTTTTAGACTTTATGATGATGAATATGTTTATGGAATAAAACGAATAATTAATGTAATTCCGCTCCTCAAAAATGCAATTAAACAAGCGTTAACTAATTTCGAAAAAAATGGGAAACGTCGTGAAGAAAAAATACGACATTTTAAAAATAAGGGCATAATAGCTAAAAAGAATTTCGACGAACTGTCTGAGATGTTAAAAAAGAATATTTAAGTTTAGATTTTGACACATACTATTAAATAAGATAGAAGATATGTAAATGCCTTATATAAAAGAGTGTAAGTTTATATTAATGGTTAAGAAAAGTGTTCCATAATAGTGAAAATTAGAATTTACATATTAGCATTGCAGTAGTACAAGCTGAAATTAAAAATCCAGGAAAGTAAAAAATTTAACTGCTGGCTTTTATAAGTCAGCAGTTTTTATTATGTTATTTTGATTTTAAATTTATTTTCAATATACTTACCAAAATTTAATACAAAATTTAGTTGGCTAACATCAAGTTCTAAAGAATTCTTTAACAAATAAAAAAAGGAATTATGGTTGCACTTTCCCATGTTGTTGTAATAATCTCTAGACAATTTCCAGTATTTTTGTGGAAAGCATAAATATGAAAGGATGTATTTATAATCATCTATGTTTAGTGGATGTGTTTTGTCATACAAATTTAAACATTCAACAGCAAGTTCTAAATTCCAATTAGTATTGCTTCTTCTCAGTAATCTTCTGAGAAAATAGGATATATCATGACAGCAATAATCCATACTACATTTATCAAAATCGATTACCCAGACATTATTATCATTATCAAAAATTATATTTTTATTTACATAATCTAGGTGGCATAATGATTTGCTAAGGTTTTCTATGCACATAGTAGATGCTGTCTTCAATGAGAGTTCACCAAGCAAAGAATTAACCTTAAAGTGTTCTAGAAACAATTTTGAAAATTTATCTTTGTATTTTAGGGCCAGGTTAGAAGAATATAAAATTTGTTCAAAATGCTTTGTGATAGATTTTGGAAAATTTTCATAGCCTTCTTTAATGTTGCTTCCAGTTATGGAAACAAAATTTTTTCCTACTTCATGCATTAAGGATAGATTATTTATAGAGGAGATAACATGTTGCTTATTATCATAGTCGCATTTAATTCCCTCCACCCATGGAGTTAGTATGAATAACATATTATTAAAATCAACAAATCTGCTATTATTAGTAGTAGGAAGAATTCTTGGAACACTTATATTATTTCTAAAAAACCACTCAACAGCAGAGTATACAAAGAGTAGATCTTCCTTTGAAAAATAAACCTTTTTTAAACAATAATATTTATCTAAATAATTTACTTTATAAACAGCTCTTTGTTTATCTGTATTTTTAAATTTAACTCGTTCTACCTGTGCCTGATGAAGGTTATATTGGGGAAGTACATATTTCTGTACAGTTTCTTCGGATAATAGGTTTATATTATACTCTTTAACAGGATAAGACATTGTTAATAACACTCCTTAAAAAGCTATCTCCATATAATAATATTAAAAAACTTTTTACAATATACATTAGCGTAAAAAAAAAGGAATTTTTATATAAAATATAGAATTAAATTAAAAGGTGATTTATATGATTGTAAGAGAAAAAATTGAAAAAATTGAAAATTTGAGTCTAATAAAAGAAGCAACATTTTCATCAAATTCTAAGGGAAGAAAAATTCGTGAAAGGAAGGATGAAATAAGAACTTGTTTTATGGTAGATAGAGATAGAATAGTTCATTGCAAATCATTTAGAAGGCTTAAGCATAAAACTCAAGTTTATATCAAAACCTGGGGAGATCATTACAGAACAAGGCTTACTCATACTTTAGAAGTTTGCCAAATCGCCAAAACTATAGGCAAAGGAATAGGGCTTAATGAAGACCTAATTGAAGCCATTGCTATAGGACATGATATAGGTCACGTAGCTTTTGCCCATAATGGAGAAGAAGTTCTAAATAGGCTACTTCCAGGAGGGTTTAAACACAATGAACATAGTGTTAGAGTGTTAACTAAATTAGAAAACCAGGGAAGAGGTATGAACCTTACAGAGGAAGTTTTGGATGGTATACTTAAGCACAGTGGATTTTCTAATTCAGCATCAAAAGCGTTTACCTTAGAAGGACAAGTTGTAAGGTTTAGTGATAAAATAGCTTATGTAAATCATGATATAGACGATTCTATAAGAGCAAAATTATTAAAAGAATCTGAATTACCAAAGGATTTAATTGAGGTATTAGGAAAAACTCATGGTAAAAGGGTAGATACATTAGTAAAAGATTGTATATATTCTTCTATAAATAATATAAACAATGGAATAATAGAAATAGCTTTAAGTGAACATATAGGAAAAGCATTAATTAAGCTTAGAGAATTCATGTTTGAAAAAATTTATAAAGGTTCTGTACTTAAAACAGAAAGAGATAAGGCAAAATTTGTATTAGAACAAGTTTTTAATTATTTCTTGAAAAATCCAGATAAAATGCCATCATTCTACAGAACTATCGTAGAAAATGAGGGCTTATACAGGGGAACAGCAGATTATATAGCGGGAATGAGTGATGATTACTGTTTACTACTTTTTAATAGTATATATGTACCTAAAATTGTTATTTACTAAGGAATAATTTTCAGTATCAAATGGGTAAAATAACAATTGAATTATTATAAGCTTTAAATATGTAATTTATTTAAATTATGCATATTCCTTGAAGGAAATTTAATATTTATAAAGAATATATATATATTATCTAGGTATTGAAAAGAAAAAAATATTTAATTTTGTAGAAGGAATATAGTAATTTATGTCGAATATATTTATTTCTGAGTACATATGGAAAGTGGTTAGGTAATCAGTAAAGCATTATATTTTAAGGAACTTATTTCATTAAAAGTGAAGTTCCATATAATAAAATAAGATGGGTGGTAGGATTTATTGATATCTGAAGATGTCATCCAAAGGGTAAAAGAAGAAAATGATATAGTGGATGTTATATCTGAAAGTGTAAAGTTAAAAAGGGCAGGTAGAAATTATTCAGGATTATGTCCTTTTCATCATGAAAAAACCCCATCCTTTAGTGTATCTGTGGATAAGCAAATATATAAATGCTTTGGATGTGGAGAGGCGGGTAATGTAATAACCTTTGTTATGAAGACAAAAAATCTTACATTTCCTGAAGCAGTAAGGTTATTAGCAGATAGGGCGAATATAAATATTGAAACGGATGAAAATAATACACGTAAAGATGTTTTTAAACAATTATACAAACTTAATGTAGATTCTGCAAGATATTTTTTTAATTGTTTAAGGGAAAATAATAGTGCAAAGCAATATTTGCTAAATAGGGGTATAACAGAAAAAACTATAAGAAGTTTTGGACTTGGATATTCAACTAACAGTTGGAATGGATTGTTAAATCACTTAAAAGGCAAAGGATATAGTGAGCTGGATATGATTTCAGATGGACTTATAATTAAAAGTCAAAAAGGTTCTCATTATGATAGGTTCAGAAATAGAATTATTTTCCCAGTTTTTGATTATAGAGGTAGAGTTATTGGATTTGGGGGCAGAGTTATGGATGATTCCAAGCCCAAGTATTTAAATTCACCAGAAACTGCTCTATTTAAAAAGGGAGTAAATCTTTATGGACTAAACTTTGCTGTAAAAAACAATAAAGAAGGAATGTTAATTATAGTTGAAGGTTATATGGATTGTATATCACTGCACCAATATGGAATAACTAATGCAGTGGCTTCTTTAGGAACAGCTTTAACAATAAATCAGGCAAAACTAATAAAGAAATATGCAGATAAAGCGATAATATCATATGATGCTGATAGTGCAGGACAGATGGCTACAATGAGAGGTCTTGAAATATTAAAAAGTGTAGGCCTTGATGTTAGAGTATTAACAGTTCCAGAGGGAAAAGACCCAGATGAATTCATAAGAAATAATGGAAAAGAAGCTTTTATGAAACTTATAAAAGAAGCCTTTCCGTTGGTAGACTATAGGATAAAAAAAATTAAAGACAGTGTTAACTTTAATAATTCAGAAGGGGTTATTAAGTATGCAGAACAAGCTCTCGAAATCATATCCGATTTAGATGCTATAGAAAAAGAAATATATATTAAAAAGTTATCGGAAGAAACAGGGATTAGAGATCAAGCTTTATATGACATGATTAACAGCAAAATTCAAAAAAATGTAAAAAAATCAGAAAATATGAATATAGATAATGATTTTGGACAAAAATTATATTTAGAACCTGCATATTTAAAAGCAGAAAGAGGACTTTTAAAAGTCATGGTTAAGAATTTGGAAGCATTTGAATATGTAACGGGAAATATACAAAAACAAGATTTAATATTAGAAAGTCATAGAAAAATATATGATTATATTGCTCAAAGTATGCAGTATGAAGAAGCAGAAAGAGAAAAACGCATAGAATTAAAATGTGATGATATAGATACTTCAAAGGAATGGGTAACCATTGCAAATACGGAATTTATATATAATAATGCTGAATATAAAAATATAGTTGATGACTATATAAAAGGAATTGAAAGGTTCAGATTAGAAGACTCTAAAAGACAAATAATAAATAGAATAAAGCAATATGAGATAGATGGAAAACTTGAAGAATCTTTAAAATTAGCTCAAGAGCTTATACAAATACAAAAAAAGATTGGTGGTATGTAGTGATGACTGATGGAGGAAAAAAGATGAAAGATAAAAGTGCAAAGATGCAAATAGTTAAAAAACTTATAGAAAAAGGTAAAAAATCAGGCACTTTAACTTACAAGGAAATAATGGATGAATTGGATGAAGTAGATTTAAGTCCTGAACAGATAGAAAAAATATATGAAGTTCTTGAATCTATGGGGATTGAAGTTGCAGGCGATATGCAGGAAGCTGAAGTAGATGAAAAAGATTTAGACTTATCTGTTCCAGAAGGTATAGCTATAGATGATCCAGTAAGGATGTATTTGAAGGAAATAGGTAAAGTACCTTTACTTTCATCAGAAGAAGAAATAAATTTAGCCCAGAGGATAGAGAACGGCGAACAAATGGCTAAAAAGAAATTAGCAGAAGCTAATTTAAGACTTGTTGTTAGTATTGCTAAAAGATATGTAGGAAGAGGTATGCTTTTCTTAGATTTAATACAGGAAGGTAACCTTGGACTTATAAAAGCAGTAGAAAAGTTTGACTATAGAAAAGGATATAAATTTAGTACCTATGCAACTTGGTGGATAAGGCAGGCAATTACAAGAGCTATAGCGGATCAAGCAAGAACTATAAGAATACCTGTACATATGGTTGAAACTATTAATAAATTAGTAAGGGTTTCAAGACAGTTACTTCAAGAACTAGGAAGAGAACCTCAACCAGAGGAAGTAGCTAAAATTATGGAAATGCCTGTAGATAAAGTAAGAGAAATAATGAAAATAGCACAGGAACCAGTATCCTTAGAAACTCCAATAGGTGAAGAAGAAGACAGTCATCTTGGTGATTTTATCCCTGATGATGAAGCACCAGCACCAGCAGAAGCAGCAGCATTTACTATGCTTAAAGAGCAGCTTATAAATGTTCTTGATACTTTAACACCAAGAGAAGAAAAAGTATTAAGACTTAGATTTGGTTTGGATGATGGAAGAGCTAGAACTCTTGAGGAAGTTGGAAAAGAATTCAATGTAACAAGAGAAAGAATAAGACAAATAGAAGCAAAAGCTTTAAGAAAATTAAGGCATCCAAGTAGAAGTAAAAAATTAAAGGATTATTTAGATTAAAGCACCCTAATATAGGTGCTTTTGTCATATGCTAAACCTCGGTATACTTTGAAAAATTATGTTATAATATATAGAGAGGTGATGAAGTGCAAGTTTATAAATCAATTAAAGGAACTGGAGTATATCATATTTTAGGTATAACTATATTGTATGATGCATTACTGGTAGCGCTGCTGTTTTTGGTAAATTCATACGAAGTACTGACTATATTTAGAATTGCTATTTTGGTTTTTAATATCTATCAATTATATTATATATTGATATGTAGTTCTTTAAAGTATTCTATGGATGAGGAAAATGTATATATTTCAAGTGCGCTAAAACTTAAAAATATAAAAATACCTTTTGAATCCATACAAGGATATCAAAAAGCTGAGGGTCATATAAGAGGTATTAAACTTTCAGGATATGGTAAGAATCATTTTGGTATTGGAAGAGCAGTAATTGAAAAGATAGGTAGTACGTATATGTTTATTACTTCAACTAAAAATATAATTTATTTAAAAACAGATGATATAAACTACGGATTATCTCCTGAAGATTTACATGAATTTGAAAGAAATTTAAATAACAACAATATAAACTGTATAAATTGGGAATACAGGATAAATAAAAACGTGAATTTGTACAAGGATAAAAAATTTTTCATTCCATTTAGTATAGTAGCAATATTAGTTCTTATCATTACTTTGAATCCAATAGCATTATATTTTTTAAATAAGCTTCCGGCAATGATGCCTTTAAACTTTAATTCACAATTTGTAGCTATAAAATTTGGCACAGCGAAACAGTTTGCATTTAAACAAATGGTTTATGGTTTACTTAACATGGCAGTATTATTTTGTATGTATAATGCAGGGTACCTTTGTGCTAGATATGATAAAAAATCTGCATATAAGTTTATTTATGTACCTTTAATTTTATCATTAATTTTTCTTATTATGCAGACTAGAATTTTACTTACATTTAGATAAATAGAATGGAGAGCATATATAATGGAACTAAGTTTAAGACTTAAAACAATAGCAAGTATGGTAGATAGATGTAATTGTACTGCTGATATAGGTACAGATCATGGTTATGTACCTATAGAATTAATAAAAAGTGGCACCTGCAGCAAGGTTATTGCTTCTGATATAAATAAGGGACCGGTGAAAAAAGCTAACTTAAATGTAATTCTAGAAGATTTACAGGATAAAATAGAGTGTAGATTAGGACCAGGGTTAAATACTATAAAAGCTCATGAAGTTCAGGGAATTATTATTGCCGGAATGGGAGGAAACTTAATTAGAGACATTATAGAAGAAGGGTTAGATGTTTTTAAAGAGTGTGAATTTTCAATACTTCAGCCAGTACAAAATCCTGAAATTCTAAGAGAATATATATATAAAAGTGGATATAATATTATTGATGAGGAATTATGTATTGACGAAAATAAATTTTATGAGATAATAAAAATAAAATATGACAATAAAGTTGGAAAAATTGATAGCATTTTTTACGAAGTAGGTAAAGCATTAATAGATAAAAAACATCCACTTGTATCTGAATTTATAAAATTTAAGATGGCAAAATATAATAAAATATTAAATAATATAAAAGATGATACAAAATTAGCTAACGATAGAAAAGTCGATATTAAAATCAAAATCCAAAAGCTAGAGGAGCTGCTAAAATGTCTTTAAAGGTAAAGGATATTGATAGAATAATAGAACAATACGCCCCATCAAAATTCAAAGAGGATTATGATAATGTGGGTCTTATGGTAGGGGATATGGAATGTGAAGTAACATCTATACTTGTGGCATTAGACTGCACTTTAGATGTTATTAACGAAGCAAAAGAAAAAGAATGTAATTTTATATTAACCCATCATCCATTGATTTTTAAAAAACCGATGAATATAACTAAGGATACACTATTAGGGAAAAAAATTATAGAACTCATAAAAAATGATATAAATGTTTATTCAAGTCACACTAACCTTGATTCTATAAAGGGAGGCGTTAATGATACTATAATGCAGCTTTTAAATTTTCATGACTATAATACTATTGAACTTTCTAAAAGAAGGTCAGAAGATGATAAGGTTTCAGGTATAGGAAGAATTGCAGCGCTAAAAGAAGCTATTACACTTGATGAAATGTGCAGTAGAGTGAAGAAATGCTTAAATGCTCCTTTTATAAGATATGCAGGGAATGAAAATAAAAAAATAAAAAAAGTTGCAGTTATAAATGGCAGTGGACAAAGCTATTTTAACGAAGCTAAGAAATTAGGTGCAGATTGTATAATTACAGGTGACACTACATATCATTATGTTAGTGATTTTAAAGAAGAAAATATAGCTGTTATTGATGCTGGGCATTTTGATACAGAATGGCCTGCTGTATTGGTATTAGCTGAATACTTTAAAAATCAAATAGAGCTTAAGGGTTACAAAAATTCTGTTTTTATGTCAGAGTCTAATAAAAATCCTTATAAATGTAAATAGAAGTGGGTATTTAATGTGCTCATTTCTATTTTTATTTTAAAACCATTCTACCAATTTATTAAATAGGAGGCAAAAAATGAGTTTATTACAACAGCTTATTGAAATTCAGGAAAATAAAAAGGTTATTTTGGAGTGTAGTAATACAATTAAAAACAGCCAATATACTAATAATTTGAAAAATCTTAAGAAAGAATTTGATTTAGCTAAGGTTCAATTTAAAAATAAAGAAGATGAAATAACAAAAGTAAGAGAGAAATATCAAACTGTAAATAACAATATTAATAATGATAAAAAAGAGTTAGAAAAAATTAAATTTGAACTTTATAATGATGCAGGAAGTGATTTGAAATTAATAGATGTATTACAGAAACAGTTTGATACAAAGAAGGATGGCTTAGAATCATTAGATAATGAGGGCTTAAAGTTATTAGAAGTAGAAGAAAAATTGTGCGCGGAAAAAGAAAACTTAAGGATTAAACTTTCTAACTTAAAAAATGATTTTTACACATATAAAAGTACAGAAAGTGAAAAAATTAATGTGGCAAAAGAAAATTTGAGAAAAGCAGAAGAGAATATTAAATCAATGGAAAAACTTATTCCAGA
The DNA here is from genome assembly GCF_012926525.1 of Clostridium muellerianum. Lineage (GTDB taxonomy): Bacteria > Bacillota > Clostridia > Clostridiales > Clostridiaceae > Clostridium_AM > Clostridium_AM muellerianum. Next base: position 25,535 of record NZ_JABBNI010000009.1, on the reverse strand, counting down.
AGATATTTTAGAAATTTTTAATAAGATAAGCAGTTCAAAAGGTACAGGTGCGGCAGAATTAAAAGATCATGTATGTTTAGGATGTAGGGTAAAGGTTTCATCTATGACTATAGATAGTGTAAAAAGAGAAGAGAAAATAGTATATTGCGATAACTGCGGAAGGATAATTTATTGTAATGCAGACTCAAAAAAATAATGCGAAGCAACTGTGAGTAACCGAAGAAACGTTAAGCTGTATTCCGGCTGATATATGTTGTGCAGAAACACAGATTAACGTTTCTTCTTAGCGCATTGCGTATAGCATATTTTTGAATAGTTAAATTCCTTTATGTACCATTAAAAGAAAAGTTTTTAATGTATGTTTAAATTTTTATTTGTAATTTTAATTTATGTGTGTTATTATAATATTCGTGAGTAAGCCAGACAATCGCTGCTGTAGGAATACAGGAGAGGAAAGTCCGAGCTCCATAGGACAGGGTGCTGGGTAATACCCAGTCAGGGCGACTTGAAGGAAAGTGCAACAGAGATATACCGCCATGTGTGTTTTCACACATGGTAAGGGTGGAAAGGCGAGGTAAGAGCTCACCAGCGCATTGGCGACTTTGCGGCTATGTAAACCCCATCTGGAGCAAGATCGAATAGGGAGGCATATAAGGGGTGGTCCGTCCCGCCTCCGGGTAGTATCGCTGGAGCCTATTAGTAATGATAGGCCTAGATAGATGATTGTCTAATACAGAACTCGGCTTATAGACTTGGTCACATATTTAAAACACTAGCTTTATGCTTGGTGTTTTTGTTTTTTTATAACACTTTTTACTATTATAGTATATTAAGTAGTTCGGTGACTTTTTTGATATTATTTTCATTTCAAGAAGACTACTTCCCTAAATTTTAAATCGAATTTTAATTCTAACTAAATTATATAACCATTGTATTTTACTACTAAAGTATTTAATTATTTGATTCTTATAAGTATGATAGCTATATAATTCAAGAGTTATTTAACATTTTTATAGGAAAAATATAAGAAAGGAAGTGAAGATTTAGTGGATTTGTGTATCTGTAATACACTTTTCAACTTATCGTAAGAGTATGAGTGGAGGTTTTTTAAAAAAAGAAAATATTATAGATATTTTATTTACAATTGTCGGAGGTATTCTGTGTTCAGTTGCAGTAAATATGTTTTTAGTTAAGGCTAAATTATTAGGTGGAGGAGTTACTGGTTTAGCATTAATATTTCAATATTTGCTTAAAGTTCCAGCAGGATATATGATATTTCTTTTAAATGTTCCCTTATTTATAATAAGTATGAAAAGTATGAACAGGAAGTTTACGATATATTCACTAGTAGGAATAGTGACTTTTTCTCTGTCATTAATATTAACTAGACCTATATCCAATATTCTTCAAATAAACGATGAACTTCTTTATTGTTTATATGGTGGTGTTATCAATGGAATCGGAGGAGGAATTGTATTTGCACATAACAGTTCTCTTGGCGGATTTGATATTATTTGTATTTTGATTAAAAAGAAGTATTCTAATCTTGATCTAGGTAAAATATCCTTTGGTATAAATTTAGTAATAGTATGTTTTGGTGCAATGGTGTTCGGATTACCTAGTGCTTTATATACACTTATAGCAATGTATACAACTACTTCTGTTATTGATTATGTAATAAAGGGATTAAATAGAACAAAGACTATCTTTATAATTACTGAAAAAGAAGAAGAGATATCTGGGGTTATACTAAAAAAACTTGGTAGAGGAGTTACATATTTATATGGAGAAGGGGCTTATACTAAAGATCATAAGAAAATACTTTATTGTATTGTACCATCGCCTCAGTTACCAGAGCTTAAAAGGATAGTAATTGATATTGATAATAAGGCGTTTATATCTATTTTAGATGCTTCTGAAATCCATGGTAGAGGTTTTACGAAAACTTTATAAAAAGCTCTGTTGAAGGATATACATGAAAAATTTACATAAAATCAAAACCATACATTAAGTAGAAAAATAAATTTCTACATATGTATGGTTTTTATTTATAAAAATTTATAGGTATTTATTTTGTCACAGTTTTATTAGGCTTTGGTTTTCTATAATAGGTATTTTCTAAAGGAAGTTTACATCTGAAGATACCATCTTTTTTATAGTAGGCATTTTGCAATGCAGGTGCACCCATAACACATACAATTTCACCAACACCTTTAGCGCCGAATGCAATACTAGAAGTATTTTTTTCAACTAAGTGTGTTTCTATAGGTGGCATTTGTGTTGATTTAAAGATACCTAATGTACCAAGTTTTACTTGAGGAACACCATTTTTAAGTGGGAAGTCTTCTGTTAATCCATATCCAAGTCCCATGGCTACCCCGCCTTCTATCTGACCTGTAGCAGAAAGAGGATTAATTGCTCTTCCAACATCATGAGCTGCAATAACTTTTACCACTTTTCCTTCTTTATCTATAACAAAAAGTTGAGTTGCATATCCATAAGCAATATGACTTACAGGGTTTGGTTTTGGAGAACCAATTGGGTCTGTTTTAAAATCAAATTCTCCAATATATTCATTACCCTTTAAACTTTCTAATGTACATCCAGCATCTAAATCAGCCTTCAATTTTAGTGATGATTGATGTGCTGCTTCTCCAGCAAATGTAGTTTGACGGGATGCTGTTGTTGTACCTGAGTCAGGTGTATATTTTGTATCAGGATGCTCCACAACAATTTGTTCTGGTGTTAATCCTGTTGTTTCACAGATTATTTGAAGCAATACGGTTTGTATTCCCTGGCCAATTGCACCAGCAGAAGATCTAGCATGAACTTTACCATCTATTATTGTTAAGTTGCATCGTCCTATATCAGGAACACCTACTCCAACACCTGCATTTTTCATAGCAGAAGCAATACCTACATAGTAATTTGGATCTGCTTCATATTTTTCAAAATCTTCTTTTACTGCTTCTAAAGTTTCTAACATAGCAGTACCTTCATCTGCTATTTGACCATTAGGTAATGATTGCCCTGGTCTAATGGCATTACGATAACGGAATTCCCATCCTGAAAGACCAGCCTTTGCTGCTAACTGACCAATAAGAGCTTCTACTACTGCACAAGATTGAGTTACTCCAAAACCACGAAATGCACCAGCTGGTGGGTTATTGGTATAGTAAGCATTTCCTTCAATATCTACATTTTGATAATTGTAAGGACCGCCAGCATGTGTACATGCTCTTTGAAGTACTGGACCACCAAGAGAAGCATAAGCACCTGTATCAGAGGTGATTCTTGCCTTCATTCCTTGTAGGATACCGTTTTCATCACAGCCGATTTTACAGTAGATCTTCATTGCATGGCGTTTTGGATGATAGTTGATGCTTTCTTGACGGGTAAAAGATACTTTTACTGGTCTCTTAGTTAAATAAGCGCAAAGTGCAGCTTGATGCTGTACACTCATATCTTCCTTACCACCAAACCCACCTCCAACAGTAGCACTTTGAATTCTTATTTTTTCTTGTGGAATACCTAGGTAATTACTAAGTTCATGGTATTCATCGTAGATACCTTGTGCTCCTGTAATAACCTTAACACCATCTCCATTAGGTAAGCCAATTGCAGTTTCTGGTTCCATGAAAGCATGTTCAGTTGGTGGAAGTTCAAAAGTACCTTCTACTACAAATTTAGAATTTGCAAGCGCAGTTTCCGCATCTCCTCGTTTTACTTCTTCATGATCAAATAGATTGTTTTCTGGAATTCTAAACTTTCCAAAATGCATAAAACCTTCACCATGTATTTGGTGAGCATCTGGTGCAGCAGCTTCTTCAGGAGTACAAATTGGCTTTAATTCTTCATATTTTACTTCTACAGCCTTTACGGCTTCCACTGCTTGTTCTCTAGTTTCAGCCACAACCATTGCAACGGTATCTCCGATACATTTTGTTTCTTCTCCTACATCAATCATGCCTGGCCAATCCTGCGCTAGATGACCAATATATCTTTTGCCAGGTATATCCTTTGCTGTATATATTGCAACAACTCCGGGCATTTTAAGAGCATTGCTTATATCAATAGATAATACTTTTGCATGAGCGTACTTGCTAAAAACATTTTTTCCATAAAGCATGTCTTCAAAACTAAAATCATCTGCATATTTTGCTGTTCCTAGTGTTTTTGCAGGAGCATCTACACGACAAACTCTTTCACCAACTTTACCAGTTTGTTTTAATTTTGGTACTTCAGTGTTTTCTCTTAAGATTTTTGCAGCTAAAAGAATTCCTTCTTCAATCTTGGCATAACCGGTACATCTACAAATATTAGTACGTATAGATTTTTTTACATCCTCTTTTGTAGGATTCGGATTTTGATCTATTAAGCATTTACCACATATAACCATACCAGGAATGCAGAATCCACATTGAACTGCACCTGCAGCTGCAAATGCATAAGTAAATACATCCCTTTCTCTTTGAGTAAACCCTTCTATAGTTTGCACCTTTTTACCTTCTAGCTTAGAAAGTTTTTGTATACAAGCACGAGTTGTTTTTCCATCAACAATGACCGTACAAGTTCCACAAGCACCTTCCTTGCATCCATTTTTTACTGATGTTATTTTTAGATCTTCACGAAGAAAATCCATTAATGCCATATCCTTATCACATTGATAATCAATATCGTTTACATTTACTTTGAACATTTCAAAGATACCTCCTAGTTTTAGCTTTCAGAAAACTTTCCAGGGCCTAACATTTTTCCTAACGTTAATTTAAAAGAATGAAATGAGTTTGTTAAAGATATATATATAAGTTTTTTATTAAAACAAGCTGAAACCGTTTAACTAAATTGGATAAAAAAATGCTGTAACTTGCAGCTAAGTAAGATTTTAAATTTTGTTTTTTAATACATTATATTGTAAAAAATTATTCTTATAACATCATTTTATCATGTTGAAAATTTTATATCAATAAAAAATCAAATTTTTTTTCTTTCTACCAAAAATTTTTTTTGATTTTCTCCGGATTTAGCAGTATAAGTGGTTGCGTGAAAAAAGTAATTGTTATATAATATAGAAATGAAAACGTTAAACAGCCTGAGATCAGCTTTGGCTGGGCGGGAGGTAAAAGATGAAGAAAATAATTAAAAATGGATTTATTGTGAATACAGAGGGTGTTATGAAATGCGACCTGCTCGTCGAAGATGGCATTATTAGTGCAATGGGCGTCGGGTTTGAGGATAAAGAGGCGGTTACTATAGATGCTTCTAACAAATATGTGCTTCCGGGTCCTATTGATGTGCATACACACATGGATCTTCAATCTGGAGCACTTAGGGCAGTGGATGATTTCTACAATGGATCTATTGCAGCTGCTTGTGGAGGGACAACAACTATTGTAGATCATATTGCTTTTGGTCCTAAAGAATGCACACTTCAGCATCAATTAGATGTTTATCACGGATTGGCGGATTCTAATTCGGTAATTGACTACAGTTTTCATGGAGTTTTACAGCATGTTGATAAAGATATTCTCTTAGAGATGGAGAAGCTTATGAAGGGAGGAATTCCTAGTTTTAAGGCATATATGACTTATGATTCTAGATTGTCAGATGATGAACTTCTTCAGGTTATGAAAACTGTAAAAAAGGTTGGAGGAGTACTTACAGTTCATGCGGAGAATCATGAAGTTATTGAGTACCTAAAAAGAAGTTTTGTAGAGCAGGGAAAGACTCAGGCAAAATATCATGCTTTAAGCAGGCCGTCACATACGGAAGCAGAGGCAGTTGCACGACTAATTCACATTTCAGCAATGGCAGATTATCCTAACTTATATCTTGTACATATCTCTACAGAGGAAAGTCTTAATGAGGTAAGAAAAGCAAAGGAAAACGGAGCTAAGAATATTTTTGTAGAAACATGTATTCAGTACTTGATGCTTACAGACGATAAGTATCTTCTTCCAGAAGGAGAAGGATTAAAATATGTAATGTCGCCTCCTTTGAGAAAAAAGAAAGATTGCGATGCCTTATGGAAAGCAATTCAAGATGGAATTGTACAAGTAATAGCAACAGACCACTGTCCTTTCTATTTTAAGGATAAGGTTGAGTATGGATTAAATGATTTTACACATTGTCCAAATGGTGGTCCTGGAGTAGAGGAAAGAGTAAGAGTGCTCTTTACAGAAGGAGTTATAAAAAATAGAATAAGTATTCAGCACTTTGTGGAAATTGCTTCATGTAATCCTGCAAAGATTATGGGATTATACCCAAAGAAAGGTACTATTCAGCCAGGAGCAGATGCAGATCTTATATTGATTGACATGGAAAAGTCAGGCGTAATCAAAGAAGATTTACTTCATGGAAATGCAGGATATAGTCTTTACGAAGGATATCACTATAAGGGTGAAATTGAAATGGTTATGCAAAGAGGTAGTGTTATTGTTGATCATGGAAAGTTCCTTGGAAGTAAAGGTGACGGGAAATTTATAAATAGAATATGTCCAAATTTTTAAAGCTAATAGTTGTTTAATATAGTGCTGATTATCAAGTAATATGTAAATGAATGATAATAAGAGTTATATAATTATTTGTCATGTTTTTCTTGAATATTTATGTGTATTTTTATATTATATAAAGCATAACTAATAAATTTAAGAGGGTGTTTTTATGGATTTGAAGATGGACTTTTTAACACGTCTTGCAAAGGCTTTAGCAAAGCAATTTGGTGATAATTGTGAAATAGTTATACATGATTTAAATAAAGCTTCTCTAGATAGTTCAATTGTTGCTATAGAAAATGGGCATGTATCAGATAGAAATGTAGGAGATGGCCCATCAATGGTAGTACTTGATACTTTAACTAAAAAGCCTGAAGAAATTGAGGACCAGCTTTGCTATTTAACAGAAGTGGACGGCAAGATGATAAAATCAAGTACTATATATATAAGAGATGAAAATGGCGAGATTAACGGTATTTTTGGTATTAATTATGATATATCTCCTATGGTTGCTTTTCAGAAAGAAGTAAAATCTCTTATTAGTGTAGAGCCTTTAGAAAATGACGAATCAACTCATATTTACCATGATGTAAATAATTTGTTGGATGATTTAATTAGGCGAGCTGTAAAACTTATTGGACGTCCTGTCAAATATATGACAAGGGAAGATAAAATCAAAGCTATTCAATTTTTGAATGAGCATGGTGCATTTCTAATCACAAAGTCTGGAGATAAAATATCAAATTATTTTGGTATATCTAAATATACAATGTATAGTTATCTGGACAAAGAACTAGAATAAAGAAAATAATTTAAATAATAGAGGCTGTGGCGTTAAGAAATTTACATGTAACATATTGTATTATGAATCAATTATTAATACAATATGGTGTAGAATTTATTCTTAATGGGACAGCCTCTTTTTAGAATACTTAAATTAAATAAGAAGTCATGTTTGTTATACAATAAATGCAAACGAAGACTGATCCTAAACTAACAATCAGTTTAGGATCAGTTTTTTTTACAAATATTAATTTAAGTTTATTTATTTTTGATGAATGTTCCTGTTTTACCGTTAATTCCATCCTTTGCTTTTTCAAGAAGAGTGATTAACGCTGTGTGATTGTCTCCAGAAGCTGCGAAATCAACTGCAGCTTGTACTTTAGGAAGCATAGATCCAGGAGCAAAATGACCTTCGTCCATGTACTTTCTTGCTTCTTCTACTGTAATGTTATCAAGCCATTTTTCATTAGGAGTTTTGAAATTAATTGCAACTTTTTCTACAGCAGTTAGTATAATTAAGAAATCAGCATTAATTTCTTTTGCGAGTAGACTGCTTGCAAAATCTTTATCAATTACAGCTCCTACACCTTTTAGATGGTTTCCTTGTCTAATAACAGGTATACCACCACCTCCACAGGTAATGACTACTTCACCTGAACTTAATAGATTCTTTACAGTATCTATTTCAATGATTTCTTTAGGAAGGGGAGAAGCTACTACTCTTCTGTATCCTCTTCCAGAATCTTCAACTACAGTAAGACCCTTTGCTTCTGCAAGTTTCTTGCCTTCTTCATCCATGAAAGGACCAATTGGCTTTGTAGGATTCTTAAATTTAGGATCATCTTCATCTACACGAACTTGAGTAATTACTGTAGTAACAGATTTTTTTATACCACGATTAATAAGTTCTTCTTTTAAAGCATTCTGTAGATCGTAGCCTATGTATGCTTGGCTCATAGCAACACATACTGATAGTGGAGTGAATGTTGGATGCTTTGGGTCTGAACGTCCAAACATATCCATAGCATTATTGATCATTCCAACTTGAGGTCCATTTCCGTGTGAAATAACAACTTCATGGCCTTCTTCTATTAAATCAGCAATTGCTTTTGATGTATTTTTAACTGCGATCATTTGCTCAGGTAGATTGCTACCAAGGGCGTTTCCGCCCAAAGCAATAACAATTCTTTTTTTCATGGCAATTGTTCACTCCTTTAATTAATCCATTTTTCTTTTTTTAGAAGCTTTTTCTAATGTTTTTAAAGTTTCCTGTGGGTTTTTGAATTTGCTTAAGAAAATCATAGCAGCTATTATATATGGTTTGAAGCTTGCTTCTTTGTAAAGTGGTGTACGATAACGATCAAATACGCTAGCATCAACTTCACCAGCTTCACAGCTTACACCAGTAATGTCAGCTGGAAGACAGTGTAAATAAAGAGCTTTTCCGTCTTTAGTAAGTTTCATCATATCTTCTGTACAAGCCCAATCTTTATGTTGTGCATTTTGTGCAAGTAATTCTTTTTCAAGAGCTTTTATTCCTTCAGTGTCGCCTTCGCCATATAAGTTAGTACGTTTTTCCATTGCTACAAATGGTGCCCAGCTCTTTGGATAAACTATATCAGCATCTTTGAATGCTTCAGCCATATCGTTTGTTTTTGTGAAAGAACCACCTGATTTAGCAGCATTTTTCTTAGCAACTTCTTCTACATCGGACATAACTTCATATCCTTCTGGATGAGCAAGAACTACGTCCATTCCCATACGAGTCATTAAACCAATAACACCTTGAGGTACTGATAATGGTTTTCCGTATGAAGGAGAATAAGCCCATGTCATAGCGATTTTCTTTCCTTTAAGGTTTTCTACACCACCAAATTCGTGGATAATGTGAAGCATATCAGCCATAGCTTGTGTTGGATGATCTATATCACATTGAAGGTTAACTAATGTAGGTCTTTGTTCTAATATGCCATCTTCGTTTCCTTGTTTTACAGCATTTGAAACTTCGTGCATGTAAGCATTTCCTTTTCCTATGTACATGTCATCACGAATACCGATTATGTCTGCCATGAATGAGATCATGTTTGCAGTTTCACGAACTGTTTCTCCGTGAGCTACTTGAGATTTACCTTCATCTAAGTCTTGAACTTCAAGGCCTAAAAGGTTACAAGCAGATGCAAAGCTGAAACGAGTACGAGTTGAGTTATCACGGAATAATGAAATTCCAAGTCCGCTTTCAAAAACTTTAGTAGAAATGTTGTTTTCTCTCATATAACGAAGGGCGTCAGCAATTGTAAATACTGCTTCTAATTCATCATCTGATTTTTCCCATGTTAAGAAGAAATCATTGTTATACATTTCTTTAAAATTTAATTTGTTTAATTTTTCAATATAATAGTTTAAATTTTTTTCCATAGTTAAAACTCCCTTTATTTTAAAATTTTAATTTTCATTATTAAGTAAAAAATATCCAACCTAAGGAAAGTATTTATTTATAAGTGTTTTAGGTTGGACATTTTTTAAAAGAACAATTAATATAGATTAATCATTATTTACAATATAAATTTGGTAATGCAGCATAAACAGCAGCACATTTTACTAAATCATCTTTCCATGTTTTTTCGTTTGGAGCATGTGCTTGAGCTTCTGCACCAGGTCCGAATCCTATAACAGGTATTCCATGACGACCCATTATAGCAACACCGTTTGTTGAGAATGTCCATTTATCAGTAAGTGGACGAGCTTTTCTCATTGCATCTGTTTCTTTAGAGCCGCTTCTTGTTTTTTCATAAAGATTAGTATATGCTTCTTCCATTGCTTTTGTTACAGCATGATCTTCTGGAATAACCCATGTAGGGAAGTAGCATTCTTGTGGATAAGAAACTCCAGTCCAGCTTGGTCTATCATATTCATACATACTTACTGTTGCATTATATTTTTTAACAGCTGGAAGTGCACGGATTTCATCTAAACAGCTTTCCCAAGTTTCACCAGATGTCATACGACGGTCTAATGAAATTGAACAAGAGTCAGCTACTGCACAACGGCTTGGTGAAGTAAAGAATATTTGAGATGTAGTTACAGTACCACGTCCTAAGAATTGAGCTTCTTTGTATTCTGGATTGAATTTTTTATCTAACATTTTTACTAGACCTTTAATTTCTGTGTTATCAGCAGCATCATTTTCGTTAAGGTCTCTTACGTTCATTAATATTTCACACATTTTGTAGATTGCGTTATCTCCTCTTTCTGGAGCTGAACCATGACATGAAACACCTTTAACATCAACACGGATTTCCATACGTCCTCTTTGACCTCTGTAGATACCGCCATCAGTTGGTTCTGTACTTACTACAAATTCAGGTTTTACTTTATCTTTATTTATAATATAAAGCCAGCAGTTTCCATCACAGTCTTCTTCTTGTACTGTTCCTGTTACAAGTACAGTATATTTGTCACTTAATAGGTTAAGGTCTTTCATTATTCTAGCACCGTATACAGCAGATACGATACCTCCTAATTGATCTGATGTACCTCTTCCGCCGATTTCTTCTTCAGTTTCAAATCCTTTATAAGGATCGAAAGTCCAGTTTGATAATTCGCCTATACCAACAGTATCGATATGAGCATCATATCCAACTAAAGTTTTTCCTGTACCCATATATCCAAGTACGTTTCCCTGAGGATCTATTTCAACTTTGTTAAATTCTAATGATTTCATTTCAGCTTCAATTCTTTTTATAACGCCTTCTTCTCCGCAGCTTTCACCTGGAATTGCTACTAAGTCCCTTAAAAATTTAGTCATCGCTGGTTTGTAAGACTCTGCTTTTTCTTTAATTTTAGTATAATCCATAATTAATTCCTCCATTTTCTTATTTATAATTTCTTCTTATAAATTCTTTTTATAATTAATCGTATTGTTTGCCGTCCCAAACAATTTCTTTATATCTTTCTGGATCTGTATCTCCTTCAGTAGAGAAAAGAAGTACATTTGAATTTTCATTTAAATCTAATTCTGCTTTTAAGTCAGCTAATTCAGGTTTAGTCATTATAGAAGCTAAAACACCGAAAGGTACTGCACCGGATTCTCCAGATACTACTTGAGGATCTCCTTTACATGGAGCACTTAACATTCTCATTCCATTTGCTGTAACTTGATCGCTAGCAGCAACGAAAACTGATACGTGATTTTTAAGTATGTCCCAAGAAATTGTATTTGGTTCTCCACAAGCTAAGCCAGCCATAATTGTTTGCATATCGCCATCTACTATTTTTTCTTCTCCAGTACCTGCTACGGCACCTTTATATAGACATGCTGCAACATCAGCTTCTACAACTACAAATTTTGGAGGATTGTCTGCATATTTGTTAGAAAAGTAACCTACAACGCCGCCTGCAAGAGATCCAACACCTGCTTGTACAAATATGTGTGTAGGGCGTTTAACTCCTGCGCTTTCTAATTGTTCTCCAGCTTCTGAAGCCATTGTTCCATAACCTTGCATAATCCATGATGGAATTTCTTCGTAACCAGCCCATGCAGTATCTTGAACAATTACACCATTTGGAGTTTTTTCAGCTAAAGCTGCGGCCATACGTACACATTCATCATAATTTTCATCTTCTATTGTTACTTTTGCACCTAATGCTTTTATATTATTGAAACGAGTTTCTGTTGAACCCTTTGGCATAAGTACAACTGCTTTTTGTTTTAATTTGTTAGCTGCCCATGCAACTCCTCTGCCGTGATTTCCATCAGTTGCAGTATAGAAAGTTGCTTGACCAAATTCTTCTCTTAATTTATCAGATGTAAGAGTTTCAAAATCAAGTTCGGAAACTTTTCTTCCAGTTTTTGAAGCAATATAACGAGTCATTGCAAAAGATCCGCCAAGAACCTTAAATGCATTTAAACCAAATCTATATGATTCATCTTTTACAAATACATTGTTTAATCCTAAATGTTTAGCCATATTTTTAAGATTTGCAAGAGGAGTTGGTTCATATCCAGGGATAGTTTTAGTAAAGTTCCTTGCTGTTTGTACCTCTGATAACTCCATTAATTTTAAATGTTTATCATCTGTGTGTGGCATAGTGTTTTTTACCCATTTTACCTGATTCATAAGATACCTCCTTGAAATTATGTATAACTAAATGTTTTATTAAATTTATTTTTGTTAAATTTGTTTTGTAATCGTTTTGACTTAATTTCATGATAACACATTAATTTTATAAATCAAGAGAAAATATAAAAATTTTTTAGGTAAAAAGAAAATTTTTTAGATAAAAATAAAAATTATTGATTCTAAAGGTATGATATATAAGGGATTGTATAATATATAGAAGCTCATAAAAATTTTTTAGGTAAAAAGAAAATATTTTTGATTTTGTATTGACTGACTATTTTTATAATGCTAAACTAACCTTAAAGAATAGTAAACAAAATTTCAAAAATAATCAATTCGATAAACTGAAACACTAGTGTACAGATTTTAATCTACATTTAAATTACAAATTGTTTTTTTTTACATTATTCAAAAACGTTTACAAAATTAGTACTATAAAATACTTTCTGTTTGATTTTTTAAATAGGATTATTTCTTGAATTTTTACTTTAATTAAGATTAAGACAATGGATTAGTACTATAATTATTAAAAATAAAACATGAAAAGGAGTAGGAATATGAAGCTAATTGGAAATGGAAAAGTTATTACAAGAGACAATGATCAACCACTAATAGAAGAAGGAGCAGTTTTAGTAAAAGAAAATACTATAGTAAAGGTTGGAGATTACAAACAGTTAAAGGGAGAATATCCTGATGCTGAATTTATAGATGCTAAAGGCGGAGTGATTATGCCTGGACTTATCAACACACATAATCACATTTATAGTGCTATGGCAAGAGGATTAGCTATAGATGGATATAATCCAAATGGTTTTCTTGAAATTCTAGATGGATTATGGTGGAACATTGATAGACATCTTACACTTGAACAAACAAAACAAAGTGCTATTGCAACTTACATTGATTGCATAAAGAATGGTGTAACAACTGTATTTGACCATCATGCAAGTTTTGGAAGTATAGAAGGAAGTTTGTTTACAATTGCAGATGCTGCAAAGGAATTAGGCGTACGTACATGTCTTTGTTATGAAGTATCTGACCGTGATGGTGAGGATAAAATGAAAGCTTCTGTTAAGGAGAATGCTGACTTTATTAAATATACAGCAGGTCTTAAGGATGATATGACAAAAGCTATGATGGGACTTCATGCGTGCTTTACAATATCAGATAAATCTTTCGAATTAATTAGAGAAAATACACCTGATAATGTTGGTTATCATATACACGTAGCAGAAGGAATTGAAGATTTACATGATTCATTAAAGAAACATGGCAAACGTATTGTAAATCGTTTAATGGATCAGGGAATTTTAGGACCAAAGACTATTACAGCTCATTGTATATATGTTAACCCTCAGGAAATGGCTTTATTAAAAGAAACAGATACAATGGTAGTGCATAATCCAGAATCAAATATGGGAAATGCATGTGGATGTCCTCCAACTATGGAAATATTCAATCGTGGTATTTTAACTGGATTAGGTACAGATGGATATACTAATGATATGTTTGAATCTTATAAAGTAGCTAATGTTTTACATAAACATTCATTATGTGATGCAGGCGCTGCATGGACAGAAGTACCTGCAATGTTATTTGAAGGTAATGTTAAAATAGCTAATCGTTATTTTGATACACCTCTTGGGGTATTAAAAGCTGGTGCAGCAGCAGATATAGTTGTAGCAGACTATGATCCACTTACACCACTTACTGCCGATAATATAAATAGTCATATGCTTTTCGGACTAAATGGTTCAAAAATAGTTACAACTATGATTAATGGTAAAGTATTAATGAAAGATAGGGAACTTTTATTTGTAGATGAAGCAAAAGCAATGGCCGATTGTAGACAACAAGCAGATTTATTAAGAATAAGCATTAACAAGAGATAAAGGAGGATTTTATAAAATGGGAGATAGAATGACACCAATTCCTTTTGGAAATTTAATGAATTGGATTTTTGAGGAAAATAAAGTTTCAGGAAGCACTTTTGGTATTCGTAGAAAGTTTGTTAAAGAAAAGGACAAGGTTTTAAATATTTTTGGTGAGAAAATTGAAACACCTTTTGGTCCAGCAGCAGGTCCACATACACAACTAGCTCAAAATATTATTGCTGCTTATTATTCAGGAAGTAGATTTTTTGAATTAAAAACTGTTCAAATTCTTGATGGAGAAGATTTACCAGTAAGTAAACCATGTATTTTAGCTGAAGATGAGTGCTATAACTGTGAATGGTCTACTGAACTTAGAGTTCCAGAAGCTTTTGATGAATATGTAAAGGCTTGGTTTGCATTAAAAGTTATTGCTAAAGAATTTGGTATAGGAGCTGCAGATGGATTTGTATTCAACATGAGTGTTGGTTATGATTTAGCTGGTATCAAATCTGAAAAAGTTAATACTTTCATTGACAATATGAAAGATGCAAAGAACACTCCTGTATGGAAAGAATGTATGGAATATCTTACTTCAAATGTTGATAAGTTCAAAAATGTGGACAAGAAATTTATTGAAAGCATACCTTCTACAGTATGTAATTCAGTAACAGTTTCAACATTACACGGATGTCCTCCACAGGAAATTGAAAGAATTGCTTCTTACTTATTAGAAGAAAAGAAGTTGAACACATATGTAAAATGTAATCCTACATTATTAGGTTATGAAGCAGCAAGATCTATTATGGACGAAATGGGATACAACTATGTAGTATTTGGAGATTTCCATTTTAAAGATGATTTACAGTTTGAAGATGCTGTACCAATGATTGAAAGATTGCAGAAAAAAGCTGGTGGACTAGGAGTTGAATTTGGTGTTAAAATCACAAATACATTCCCTGTTGATGTAACTAGAAATGAGCTTCCAAGTGAAGAAATGTATATGTCTGGACGTTCTTTATGTGCGCTTTCTTTATCAGTTGCGTATAAATTGAGCAAAGCATTTAATGGAAAACTTCGTATTTCATATTCAGGAGGAGCAGATTACTTTAATATAGATAAGATATTTAATGTTGGCATATGGCCAATAACTATGGCAACTACATTCCTAAAATCTGGTGGATATCAGAGAGGAAATCAAATAGCAAATAAATTAGAAGAGATGGAATACAAGCCATTTGAAGGTGTATGTGTTGACGGTCTTGCAAAATTAATAGAAGAGATTAAACAAGACAAGCATCATTTAAAAGCTATAAAACCATTACCTTCAAGAAAAATGAAGAAGCAGGTTCCACTTTTAGATTGTTTTGTAGCTCCATGTAGTGAGCAGTGTCCAATTAACCAGGACATTCCTGCATATATTAAGCTTGTAGGAGAGGGAAAATACAAAGAAGCACTTCAGGTTATAACTGATAAGAATCCTCTTCCATTTATAACAGGTACTATATGTAATCATACTTGTATGAATAAATGTACTCGTAACTTCTATGAAGAATCTGTAAATATTAGAAGTGCTAAATTAGAAGCAGCAAAGAAAGCTTTTGATGAATTAATAAAAGAAGTTAAGTCTTCTGATAAATATAAAAACAAGAAAGTTGCAGTCGTTGGTGGAGGCCCTGCAGGAATTGCAAGTGCTTATCTTCTTGCAAGAGAAGGAGCAAAGGTTACTGTATTTGAAAAGGAAGCAGAGCTTGGTGGACTTGTAAAGAATGTAATACCAGCTTTCCGTATTTCAAAAGAGTCCATTGATAAAGACATCGAATTAGCAGCTAAAATGGGTGCAAAATTTGAGGTAAATCATAAAGTAGAAAGTTTAGAAGAATTAAAATCAGCTGGTTATGACAATGTTATTCTTGCTGTAGGAGCTTATAATGGAAGACCTCTTGGAATACAGTGTGATAATGAAGTAAATGCTATTGAATTCTTAGGAGCATGTAGAAAAGCTCCTGAAACAGTAAAAGCAGGAAAAAATGTTGCTATTATTGGTGCAGGAAATACAGCAATGGATGCAGCAAGAGCAGCTAAGAGACTTCATGGAGTAGAAAATGTTTATATAGTATATCGTCGTGATATTAAAAATATGCCAGCAGACGAAGAAGAATTAGAGCTTGCGTTAAAGGACGGAGTTGAGTTCAAAGAATTATTGGCACCTGCAGCTCACAAGGCTGGAAAACTTACATGTCATAAAGTTATTCTTGGAGAAGTAGATGCTTCAGGTAGACAGAAACCTGTAGTAACAGAAGAGGAAGTTGTACTTGATGTTGATTTAGTAGTAGCATCTCTTGGTGAAAAAATAAATAGTGATTATTATAAAGCTTTAGGACTTAATGTAACAGAGAATGGATGTCCTGTAGTAGATTTTGATACTATGAAAACTTCTATGGAAAATGTTTATGTTGTAGGAGATGGTGCAAAAGGACCAGCAACTGTAGTTTTAGCTATTAGCAACGCTACAAAGGCAGTTAATTCAATTCTTGGATTAGATGCTAGAGCAGAAATTACTGTTGAAAGCGACATAAATGATGCAGCTAATAAAAAAGGTATCTTAGTACACTCAAAAGACGTGAAAGGTGAAGCTAATCGTTGCCTTGAATGTAATCACATTTGTGAGTCATGTACTGATGTCTGTCCTAACAGAGCCAATGTAGCTGTTAAGGTAGCTGGAAGTAAAATGCCACAGATAGTCCATGTAGATTATATGTGTAATGAATGTGGTAACTGCTTAGTTTTCTGTCCATACGGCAGTGCTCCATACAAAGATAAGTTTACTTTATTTGCTAATGAAGCAGATTTTAAAAACAGTGAAAATCAAGGATTTGTGTTAATGGATGAGGCAGCTTTAAATGTTAAAGTACGTCTTGGAGGAAAAGTATATGAATTGAGTCTAAAAGATTCTTCATGTGATGTTCCTAAAGGAATAAAGGATTTAATGTTGTCTGTTTGTAAAAATTATAGTTATCTGTTAATGAAATAAAACATAATGAGCTAAAGGTACCTTGCAGCAAGTTAGATATGTTTGCAAGGTACTTTTTAAAACTTACATAAAGAAGGAATAAAAATGAATGAAAAAAGTATGTGGTATTTATCAGATTCTGATTTTGAAAGTGTGATAAATATTACTAGTGATCTTGTAAAATTAGAGAGCACTAATCCACCAGGATTTGAAGAAGAAGTTGGAAAATATTTGGTGAACTTTTTCAATGAAGCATCTATAGAAACTAAAATCTTTCCTGTAGAAAAAGGAAGATTTGATGTTGTGGCTAAAATTCCTGGTAAAGATAGTAAATCTTCTATAGCATTTACAGGACATATGGATGTAGTTCCTGTTAGTGAGAAAGAATATAGACGTTGGAATATACTACCTTTTTCTGGTGAGGTAAAAGATGGATTTATCTATGGAAGAGGTTCATCAGATATGAAGGGTGGTTTAGCTAGTGCTATGGTTGCTATGTCAAATATAGTAAAAAAGGGTGTTATGCCTCCCAATGATATATATTTGATTGCAACAGTAGATGAAGAAGATAGTATGAAGGGATCAAAAGCTCTTTTGAATGAACATTTTCTTAGTACAATTGAATTGCTTGTAGTTTGTGAGCCAACAGGACTTGAAATATGTACTGCAGGTAAGGGGAGAACCTATGCTAATATATGCATTACAGGAAAAACAGGACACGGTTCTCAGGGAAAAGGATTTAATGCGATTGAATTCGCAAGAAAGCTTATGAATAAAATGCAGGAAACTAGTTTTCAAAAATATGAAAATACTTCTTATGGGAGTTCATTTTGGCAACCTATAAGTATAAATGCAGCCGTAGAACCCTGTGTTGTTCCAGATGAGCTTGTATTAAAAGTAGATGCAAGATTAGTACCTGATCATAGAACAGAAGATGTATGGATGGAAATGAGAAACATAATAGATTCTTTAAAGAAGCAAAATCCCGGATATGATGCAGTTATTGATATTATTGATCAGAGAGAGGGATGGAAACTTCCTATGGAATCATCATTTCTTTCTAAAATAAAGAAAATTTATGATGATCTTAATATTACTTTTAAGACAACTTTTTTTGCTGGAACTACAGATGGCTCTATTTTTAGAAAAAAGGGAGTAGAATGCATTATTGTTGGTCCAGGGGAATTAAGCGCTGCACATAAAGAGAACGAGTGTGTATCCATTGAAAAATTAATTCAAGGTTGTAAATTATATTATAATATAATGTTGAAAAGGTAACTAAATTTTATTTAGAACTAAAAAATTTTTTTTGATATTATATTGATTTAGTATTTTGAACGTGATAAAATGTATTCAAGAAGTGAGTTTGTTAAAGTATTGACAAGTATGAAAACGATTTTTGTAAAAGTGATGATAAAGTTCCAATTAATTACATCACTTCATTTTTTAAATAATTATAAAACGTTTTCAAAAAACATGTATTATCTATTAAAAGACAACTATTTACAGGATTATGCTTATTGAAAGTATTAAACTACATACTTATACTAAGGAGGAATAATTATGAATAAACAAAAGGATTCAGTAATTTATCAGCTTGATGGAATACCACCTATTAAAACAGCAATTCCATTAGGATTGCAGCACGTACTTGCTATGTTTGTGGGTAATGTCACTCCGGTTATTATAATATCTGGCGCATTGAAGCTTCCAGTAGAACAGAAGGCGTTTCTTATTCAATGTGCTATGTTTGTTGCAGGTATTGTATCATTGATTCAAGCTTTCCCTTTAGGACCAATTGGTGCAAGACTTCCAATTATTATGGGTACAAGTTTTGGATTTCTTGCGGTATGTCTTTCTATAGCTTCAAAATATGGACTTCCAGGTGTACTTGGAGCTGCATTAGTTGGAGGTATTTTTCAAATATTTTTAGGATTTTTTCTTAAACATATAAGAAAGTTTTTTCCACCAATTGTTACTGGTATAGTTTTGTTAGCTATTGGGTTATCACTTATCGGAACAGGAATGAATTACTTTGCTGGCGGTGCTGGTGCAAAGGATTTTGGATCAATGCAGAATTTACTTTTAGGTACTATAGTATTGATAACTATAGTTGCAGTGCAGTACTTTACAAAGGGAATTTTAAGTAAATCATCAATTCTTGTAGGACTTATTGTAGGTTATATAGTTGCTCTAATGATGGGTAAAATAAGTTTTGCATCTGTAGGAACAGCAGGTTGGTTTTCATTCCCAATGCCACTTAAATTTGGTTTTGAGTTCCATTTAGATGCTATATTGTCAATTTGCGTAATTTATATTGTTTCTACTGTTGAAACAGTAGGTAATGTATGTGGTATAGCTGCTGGTGGTATTGGAAGAGCTGCTACAGATAGAGAAATTTCAGGTTCTGTAATAGCAGATGGTGTAGGTTCAATATTTGCAGCATTCTTTAATGTACTTCCAACTACTTCTTATGGACAAAATGTAGGAATAATAACTATGACAAAGATTGTAAATAGATTTACAGTTGCTACAGGAGCAATATTCCTTGTAATCTGCGGTTTGTTTCCTAAAATAGGAGCTGTTATTGCAGTAATGCCATCAAGTGTTTTAGGTGGTGCAGCTGTTGTTATGTTTAGTATGATGGTTGTAAGTGGAATTAATCAAGTTACTGAAGTACCACTGCAGGGTAGAAATGCTACAATTCTTGCAGTAGCTTTAGGAATAGGTGTAGGTTTTGCTCTTGTGCCAGGTGCAGTTAAGAATTTTAATCCACTTATAAAAATGCTTTTCCAGGGTTCAGGAGTTGCAATTGCTGCTGCCCTTGCAATATTATTAAATATAATATTGCCTAGAGATAAAAAAATTAGTGCTAACGAAGAAGCTGCATAGCTTGAAAATGATATTTAGAAAAATAAAACAGCTTCAATAGTTCTTCTGCAGGAATTAATTAGAGAGGGTCGATAATATGTTAGATAAAGATTTAGTAGTAATAAGAGGCGGAGGGGATATAGCTAGTGGAATTGCATGCAGACTATTTAATGCTGGATTTAAAGTATTGATTCTAGAAGTAAGTAAACCTTCCGTAATAAGAAGAAAAGTATCATTTGCTCAGGCAGTTTATGATGGTGCAGTTTTTGTTGAAGGGATTTGTGGCAGGAAAGTTAAAAATATTAATGAAGCGTTGATGGTTATAAAGAAGAATGTAATTCCTGTTATTGTAGATGAGAATCTCAATAGTTTTAAGGATAATAAACTATATATATTAGTAGATGCTATACTAGCAAAAAAGAATTTAGGAACTACCATTGACATGGCCAACGTTGTTATTGGAGTTGGACCAGGATTTATAGCAGGAGAAGATGTAGATGCTGTTGTTGAAACTAGACGAGGTCACGATTTAGGAAGAGTAATTTTGAATGGTTCTGCTGAGGTAGATACAGGAATCCCGGGAAATATATGTGGGTATGGTATTGAAAGGGTAATAAAATCACCTAAAGTTGGAGAAGTGAAAATAATTAAAGATATTGGATCTATTGTTGAAAGCGGTGAAACAGTTGCTTTAGTAGATAACGTTGAAGTAAAGGCAAAAATTAGTGGTGTAGTTAGGGGAATGATTCAAGAAAAATATTATGTTTCTGAAAATATGAAAATGGCAGATGTTGATCCTAGAGCTAATGTTGATAACTGTTTTAGTGTGTCTGATAAGGCAAGAGCTGTTGGCGGAGGCGTATTAGAAGGTATACTTTACTTTATGAATAAAAGAAATAGTAATTCCATTTCTTTAGGAAAGAAGCAATGTATTTTTTAAATATTGAATTAAATTATATTTTAACTAATAATGGAGTATAACTATTAATATGATGGTGGGGGAAATAATTCTTCCACCATTTTTTACATATATTAATTATTTGTCTACACAGTAATAGCAGCAATTGGTGTAAAAAGCAGCCATTACTTCTATTATGTGTAGTTAGGTTTATTAAACATATATAATTTTTTCTTAAAGAATACATGAATATTAGATTTGAATTGTTTTTCAGTATAATTTTTTGTTATAATTATACTTACTAAGAAGATCTTTATTTTATTTGTTGTAATTAATTTATGTAAGGCTAATTAATAATTATGAAAGAAGCTGAATGAATATAAATTTCTGCAATTATTAAAGTAGTAAAGTTATATTTATTCAAGTTTTTTCATATACAGGAAACAATAAAAAGGAGGTTTCATTATTCTATAATGAAAGTGGTTAGTATATACTAAGGACGATTTTATTATAGTAGTAAATACTGTTAAAGAAAAAATAAGGTTATATATTAATACAAAATGCAATTTATTATTGGTATAGTAACACTAAATTAAATTTTACTCTTTTACAACATTGAATATTTGTTTTTAGTTTATGCAAAAATGAAACTAAGAAGTCAGGGGATGGGGACTTTGATAATTATTAATGGACTGTATAGAGAAAATTGTTTATAGAGAAGTTTTTCATTTTAGTGATACTGTTAATCGGGTTTTAAGTTAAAAACTTTACAAATTATAATAAAAATTTAAGGGTAAAGAGTCTTTAAATAGGGTTAGCTTCTTTACCAGATAGGAGATTTACATGGCAGTAAAAAATAAAAATAAAGTAAGAGTTATTCCTTTAGGAGGTTTAGGGGAAATCGGAAAAAACATAACGGCTATAGAATATGATGATGAAATAATTGTCATTGACTGTGGGTTAGCTTTTCCAGATGCAGAAATGTATGGTGTTGATTTGGTTATACCAGATATAACATATTTGTTAAATAATAAAGAAAAGGTAAAAGGATTTTTCTTAACTCATGGACATGAAGATCATATAGGTGCCCTACCATATGTGTTGAAAGAAATAAATGTACCAGTTTATGGCGCAAGATTGACTTTAGGATTAGTAAAAAGTAAGTTGGAAGAACATAATATGCTTTCTAACTGTACTCTTAATGAGGTTAAATTAGGGGAAGAAGTTAAAACTGAACGTTTTAAAGTAGAATTTATAAGGACTTGTCACAGCATTTCAGATGCCTGTGCACTAGCTATACGTACTCCAGAAGGGGTTATAGTTCATACTGGAGATTTTAAAATAGACTATACTCCTATAGATGGAAAAGTAATAAATCTTCAACGCTTTGCAAAGCTAGGAAATCAAAGAGTACTATTATTAATGGCAGACAGTACAAATGTTGAACGTCCAGGTTATACAGTCTCAGAGAGAGTAATAGGTGAAAATTTAACAAAAATTTTTAGTCATGCAAAGGGCAGGGTAATTGTTGCATCCTTCGCATCAAATATTAATAGAATTCAACAGATTATTAATTCATCTTTGTTTTATGGAAGAAAAGTTGCATTTAGTGGAAGAAGTATGGAGAAAATATCTACCATAGCTATGGAATTAGGTTATATGGAGTTACCAAAAGATCAACTTATAAGTGTGGATGATATTGATAAATATCCTTCTGATAAGGTAACTATTATAACTACAGGAAGCCAAGGAGAACCAATGGCTGCACTTTCAAGAATTGCATATTCAAACCATAAAAAAATTAGCATTGCAAAAGGTGATTTAATAATCATTTCTGCTTCACCAATTCCTGGAAATGAAAAGCTTATATCTAAACTTATAGATGAGCTTTTTAAGAAGGGAGCAGAAGTAATTTATAATGCATTAGAAGAAGTTCATGTTTCAGGTCATGCCTGTCAGGAAGAGCTAAAATTGATGCATACCTTGATTAAACCCAAGTTTTTTATGCCTGTTCATGGGGAATATAGACATCTTAGAAGACATTCATTATTAGCGGAAGATCTAGGAATGGATTCTAAAAACATTTTCGTTTTAGAAACGGGTCAGGTATTAGAATTAACTAGAAATAGTGCTAAAAAAGCAGCCAAAGTTACTTGTGGGGGAGTTATGATAGATGGGCTTGGTATTGGTGATGTAGGAAATATAGTACTTAGAGATAGAAAACATTTGTCACAGGATGGTATATTAACAGTAGTAGTGACAATAGATAAAGCATCATTTACTATACTTTCAGGACCGGATATTATTACAAGAGGATTTGTTTATATGAAGGAATCTGGAGATTTAATAAGTGCAGCAAGAGAAGTAGTAAAAGTAGAGATAGATAAATGCTTGGAAAGTAAAGTTAAAGACTGGTTTACAATAAAATCTAATATAAGATATTCCTTAGGAGGATTTTTATATAATAAAACAAGAAGAAGACCTATTATTTTGCCAGTGATTATGGAAATATAATAAGCATAGTGCGACGCAACTTAAAGTATAGTGGAAGTTTGGATTTTAACTTTTACTTCATGATATAGGGTAAGTGTTTCATCACTGCTAAATGTTTCTAATTATTCTAAAGCTCAAAATTTGTGAAAGCCTAAGAACTTTGTCAAACTCGGTTCTCTCAAACAAGACTAAAGTTCTAAGGCTTTCACAAACTTTTCGCTAAGAATAATAAGAAACAATTTAGCTAATGTGATGAAACACTTACCCTATATCACTACATAAAAGTTAAAATCCAAACTAATAACTTTAGTTGTATGCAGTAATATTGATAATTTTATAATTTTAATTTTAAAAATTAAGGTGGAGCCTGATGTTCTAATATAATAAATTTAATTTCAAAATTATAATCGAATGAACAATAATAATAAATTGCGATACAAAGGATACTCATTTAATGTGTTATAAATAGTAATTTAGTGGAGGAAGAATGTATGAGAAAAGAATTGAAATTTCCTGAAATTGATGAAAGTAAAATAGCATATGTTAGTAGGCTAATTGATTTTATTGCTGAAAATGGTACAGAGGATTATCATAATGAATTGTTAGAACTTAATCTTATTACAGACAAGAAGTACACTGGAATTGAGTTTGCTGAATATTGGGGGTGGACATCATTGGATATAATTTCAAAACAAGCATTAACTCCTAATCCTCCATGCATTCTTGACTTAAGTAAAAATGAAATTATGGAAATGATAGGTATTATAAAAAGTCATTTTGAAAATGGGGAAGATGTAGAAGCTGAATACTATACTGAACTTTTACATAAAAGTTTATCATTAAGTGATATTTTACACTATGTAATGCTTAATGGAGAACCAGAACAGATAGCTGATAAAATGCTTGAAGATTCAAGAAATAATATCATTTCGTTATAGGAATTAAATTATAATTAGAACTTCTTAATGAAGTGAGTGTTCCTGCACAGCATATATCAATCTTCATACAGCTTAACGTTTCTTCTTACTTCAGTCTACATATATACTATTATCCATTTATCTTAATAGCGTAGCTCTTGTAATAATTATTTTTTAGCTATATATTTTAAGTTATTTATTCTAATCATAACCTAAGGCGCAGCCTGAGGTTCTAATATAATAAAGTTAATTTCAATTCAGTAGTATAAAATCTCATTTCAAAATACATAAATTCTTGATTCTAAAAGATTTAAAAAATAGGAATCAAATACATATCATATGTTATATTTTGTAAGTTATGTTATAATAAGTGCTATTCAAAATTATAATCGAATGGACGATAGTAAGATATAGTGCAAATTAGAAAAGGTTGTATTGAATAAATTTATGACGAATAATGAAAATTTTACGACGTAACTTTTGGATATAAAGATACGAACAATGTTCTTTGAAAATCAAATAATGCGGTGTTGAGGAGTAAAAGTGACTTACATTTAGATTTATAACATTCAGTATGAAAAGTTATTTAAATACAAAAAATTGAATTTAACAATTGAATATCTTCAAACAATATGTTATTATGTTTGTAATAAATCAAACATATTTAAAAAGTGTTTGAATATAGCGCGCTATTGGAACTAAATAAAAATGTTAATTATAAGGTGGTTTTATGAATAAAATAACGGAGTATATTGAAAGTTTTATTACTATTGACAATAAACAAATAAATGAAATTATGAAACAAGATGAGGAAATGAGTGGTATCCAACCATGTGTAGGGATTGAAGCTGGAAAACTTTTAGGTTTATTAATAAGGTCAAACAATGCGAAAAGAGTATTGGAATTTGGTACATGTCTTGGGTATTCTACAGTATGGATAGCACAAGATTTAAAGGAAACTGGAGGAAGACTCATATCAGTTGAATATAGGAAAGATTTATATGAAATAACAAAAAGAAATATTGAATTGTCAGGGTTGTCTGAAGTTGTGGAGCTAATATTAGGAGATGCAAGT
>NZ_JABBNI010000008.1 GCF_012926525.1 Clostridium muellerianum | reverse complement strand
ATCAAGCATGGTACTCACTTACTCTTATACACTCTCTATCTATACTATCTTATCCTTGTATAATACTACTATTCTGTATAGTTATATTATTATTTACTATCTATACTATAATCACTAAAGATAACATCTGTTAATCACACCTTTTTTGTAAATGGATAACCTTATAATTAAAATTGCTTTGTTAAAATCATACTAATAAAATTAATCATATTTCATAATTTAAGTTTAATATTTAACTATTTATTTTTCGCTATGGCAGCAGCAGCCTTTTTCCTCTTCTGAAGCTTGTTTGCTTGCTTCATAACACATATCTTCTGCATCTTCTCTTATTGTTTCACATAAATTTTGTGCATCATTTTTAATCTTCATACCTCCAGCTAATGTTTTAACATAAAATTTTTTAGCTGTTTTGCTTTTTAAAAGTTTTAACCCTAAAGTTCCAACTAAAACTCCTCCTGCAAATATTAATGATTTTTCTTTTCCGAAAATGTTTGTCATATCTATCTCTCCCTTTCGTATTTGATAATGATTCTTATTTTCATAATATCATTGTAATGTTACTTAGTCAACATTTTTTATCATATTTAGTATACTTTCTACAAATTAATTAAAAATAGTACTTATTTATTTTTCAACAAACTATTCATTATTACTAAAATTATTGCTAATACACTAATTTAAAATAATACCTCTCCCTTATTTCCATCTACAATAATTTCATCTCCATCCTTTAAAATAAATGTTGCATTTCCTACTCCAAGTACTGCTGGTATACCATATTCCCTAGCAATAATAGCACTATGAGATAGTGGTCCTCCGCTGTCTGTTACTACAGCTTTCGCAATTGAAAAAAGTGGAGTCCAAACTGGATCAGTAAATTTACATACTAAAATATCTCCTTTTTTCAACTTGTTAAATTCTTCCATACTATTTATAATACATACTTTTCCAGAAATTCTTCCTTTGCTTCCAGATAAACCTTTAAGCATTTTACAATCTAGATTTTCATATAAGAGCTGACAATTATTCCATAATGCTTTATTTTTTATCCTTACTTCTTTTCTTATACAAATTTTTTTCTTTAATTCTTCAATATTATTCTCTGGATTTTTGCATATATTATAAACTTCATCTAAAGTTAAATACAATATATCTTTTTCACTTTCTAAAATATCAAGCATTCTTTCAATAAGTTCTTTAACTATACTTCTACTTAATCCATAACATATTTCAATCATATATAAGCTTTCTTCTCTTTGCACATGGTTATATCTATAAACATCTATCTGTTTTAAGAGCTTTTCACCTTTATGTTTTCCAATCTTTTCTATAATTTTTTCCTTTATACTTTTATATTTATCAACATGGAATTCATTTTTTTCACTTTCTATCATTACTTTAATTATTGATAAAAAACCTCTTAAATCTTCATTCCAGCTTTTAGTTGAAAATGGTATATAGGACATTGAAGACTTCCATCCATTTTTCTCTAGAAACTTCTTAACTTGTTTGTAGTATCCAGAAGATTTTTCCTTTAATTCATTCATAATTATTTTTTTATCTCTATTTTTATTTAATAGCTCATTATTTATGAATTCATGTATATCTCTATCCTCTTCTGCCTTTTTAGCCAATTCTTTAAGATCTTTATTAATTAACCACGTTTTATATTTTAACCCAGATAGTAAATCATATTCAGTGAGATTTTTATCAATTTTTTTAAGTTTATGTTCAATTATTTTTCCTAATAGTACTTCTGGAAATATATTATACCTAAATCTAACATAACCAATTTCATGAATAATTTTCATAATATCATGCAATAAAGTTCCAAGCTCTTGCATACTACAATTATTGAAGTTTTTATTTTCTAATTGTTGTATCTTTACCAGAATATTTTTCTTAAATTTTTCTGTTTCCTCCATATTATTTTTTTCATTTATAAATTTTTTAAATATAAAAGGAAGTTTTAATATTTTAATGGTTGGTCTAAGCTTAGATCCTTTTATAACAAATTCACCATTATCTTTCATAGATACTTCACTTTCCATTTTTATTCCTATATTTCTAAATACATTTGCCTTTTCTTCATCCATAATTAATAAGGGCTGGAAATCTAAAGGATATGGCACTACAGGACAGTGTTCTATAAAATTATTTATTGTACTTTTAGCACACTTTGTTATATTATGATTTAAAGTAGTAACCGCCCTTGACTGCAATATATATAAATTATCATTTTTAATAGTCCACTCTATATCCTGTGGAGATCCATAATATTTTTCTATATTTATTCCTATAAAAATAAGCTTTTTAATATAATTTTCATTTAATGTAAAAGCATCTCTTTTCTCTTTAGAATTTTCAATACTTGTGGTACCTTTAACATTGTCATACACAATTGATATTTCCTTGCTACCTTTATACTTTTTAAGTACTTTACTATTATTTTTTAAACAAATATAAGTGTCTGGTGTTACCATGCCAGATACAACCGCTTCTCCAAGTCCATAAGTAGAATTGATCATTATCTCATCTTTATTATTTGTAGTAGGATTTACTGTAAATAATACTCCTGATATTTGTCCTTCTATCATAACTTGTACAACAATAGCAATAGAAATTTTTTCTTTATCAAAACCCATTTGCTGTCTATACTTAATAGCCCTTGCAGTCCAAAGCGATGCCCAACATCTTTTTATCTTGTCAAACACATCTTCTATTTTATATACATTTAAAAAAGTTTCCTGCTGCCCTGCAAAGCTAGCTTCTGGCAAATCTTCTGTAGTTGCTGAAGAACGAACAGCAACTCTTATGTTTTTCCCTAAGCTTGTATAATATTCTATAATTTTATACTTTATAATCTTTGGTATAATACCATCTATAATAATTTTTTCAATCTTATCAGCATACATATTAAGTTTATCTTCATTTTCATAAGCTTTTTTTAATAATTCATCTATTTTAGGCTGTATTTTATTTTCTTCTATATAACTATAATAAGATTTACTGGTTATACAAAATCCTCCTGGCACATTGATACCAGCTTTAATCATTTCTCCTAAATTTGCACCTTTTCCTCCAACTATTAAGATGTCATCTTTTCTTACATGCTTTAAATCAACAACATACATTTATTTCACTCCTATTAGTATTTATTAATCTATGAAAATTTTATTGGTTTTTTCATAGCTTTGTTAAAAAAATATTATTATAAATTTATATATAATTAACTCAACTTTCACAAACATAAACTTTTGACTTAATATAAGCGTATTGCGAAAATTAAGTAATTATTTCAGCATAGCTATGAAAAATATATATATTTTTCATAGCATAATTTTAGTATACCATGCTTTTTATCTAAGTCAATTACTATTATCTACTTCCATTAATATATACCTCTACAAACTTATCTATAATATGTGATGTAAGTTCATCAATAACATTTTCACCTATCATCTCAGCATTAGATCTAATAGTTGTTATACATCTAAATACACCTAGTAATTTTTCAGCTGGAGCATCAATATTACAACCTCTTTCCAACCAAATAGATTTTATTTTTTCTATTACAAATAAATCCTCTGCTAAAGCTCTTTTCTTATCTTCTACACTTGAATTATTAATAACCTTAAGCACATCACTATCTTTATTCATGAACATCTTATTTTTATTGATTTTTTCGCACATTATATAGGCAACTTTTCTGAAGTATTCTTCAATACTGTCCTCAGTAGTTTTTGCCTCTTGTATAAGCTTATTGAACATTTCTTTTTCTATATCATTTATAATATCTAGAAACAAATCTTCTTTATTTTTATAAAAAGTATAAAAACCACCTAAAGATATTCCTACAGCTTTAGTTATTTCTTCAATCCTAGCTTTTTTAACACCTTTTCCCTTAAACATTGCTTTTGCAATTTTTTTTAAATTTTCTCTTATTTTCTTCTTTTCTTCTAAAGTATATGCTCTACCCATATTTTTTCTCCTGTTATTTTAATTAATATTAACAATTATATTAATTTATAACTTTTATTATAGCACAATATGTATTTAAAACTATTTCATTCTTACTTATAGTAAAATTTTTCTGCTTTATGTAGTTATTACCCATTAACACTTAACATTTTATAATTGCTTATTTTAATATATTAAATATTTAAACAACTTCAATTTTCTCCATATTGTTTATTGATTTTTTTAAATTATTTGCTGCACCTATTACTTCATCTCCCATTGAATTTAATTCCTTTGCCGTATCCGAAATTTCTTCTGTAGTTAATATTATTTCCTGTGACATTGATGATATTTCTTCAATTCCTGTTAATATATTTTCCTTTTGAACATTCACATTATCAAAGGCTTGTACTATTTCATGTGCCTTTGGTATTATAATATCAATTTCTTTTGATATGTCATTAAACACAGTTATAGTTTTATCCACAGCAAGATTTTGTTTAACTATATCAGTATCAATTACTGATATTCTTTTATTTATTATTAAAATATTTTGTAATATGTTATCAACCATATGGTATATTTTATTTGAGGAATTTTTACTCATTTCTGCGAGTTTTCTTATTTCAACAGCAACTACACTAAATCCTTTGCCTGCTTCTCCTGCTCTTGCTGCCTCAATTGCAGCATTTAACGCTAATAGATTTGTTTGCTCAGAAATATTATTTATTATATCTGTCATTTCATTTACACTTTTTATATCATCCATCATTATATTTAGAAATTTTGTAAAATTGCTAAAGTTGTTATTAAGGTTTTCAATAACTGAAGACAACTCCTTTAGTTCCTGATTAGTGTCTTCACATTTTTTCCCAATACCATTTGCTAAATTATCAATACATATAGTACTATCACTTACCCCATTTATATACTCTCCAAATTGAAATAATTTCTCTACAATACTAGATACATTTTTCCTTTGACTTCTAGTTGCATCTGTAACAATTTCTGTAGATTTAGCTATATTGGAAGTTAAATCTGACATATCTTCTGAAATGTATGTCAATCCTACTGCTTGAGCATCTATATCTTTTGAATCTTTCTTTACTTCTTGTAACATATTACTATTTGCAAGTATGATATCATTTAACACTCTACTTATTTCTCCAACTTCTGTTTTATCTTTCAAATATTTTTCTTTTATATCTACAAAATTTCCTTTTTTCATTTCTATAATAATATTATTTAATATTTTTAATCTTCTGGCTTTTTTAAATTCAATAATAGCAATTCCAATACTAACTGATAATAGGACTGTTAAACTTATATTCATTATTACTTTTTGATAAAAAGAAATAAAATAAATAAAACTTGAAATCCCTATTATTAAAATTGCAGCAATAATTATACTTTTTATTGAGTTGCTTTTTATACTAGTCTTCGATTTAATACCATATTCATTAGTCATTATTCTTGCCCCCCGATTATTTTTATATGATAATGATTATCATTATCATATATTCTATCATAGGTTTCATATCTTTGTCAATAAATTGATAGCTCTAATTTCACTTGAAATTTACAACTCCATCTTCACTTTTTCGATTAGCTTCAACTAACTATTGTACATTTTTATCCCTTTTCACAGGTACTTAATTAAGTCTAATATATTAAATTTTATTTCTCCACTCTGTTTTGTCATCACTGCTCAATTTTGACATTTTTTCGATATACACTTGGGTTTACTCCTATAACCTTTTTAAACGCTTCCGAAAATTTACTTGCATTATTATATCCAAGACTTCCTGAAATCTCATTAATACCTTCACTAGTATATTTTAAAAGTTCTGCTGCCTTCTGCATTTTATATGATTTTATAAAAGAATAAATACTGTCCCCATATATTTCTTTAAATACAAACTTCATTGTTGTAAGAGGAATTTTAAACTGAACTGACAATTGATCTAAAGTTATTTTTTCAGACAGATTAATTATTAGGTATTCCTTTATTCCTTTTATAATATCAATATGTCTTTTCGAATAATAATTCTTACTCTGCTTTAACTTCTTCTGTTCCAGACTGCTTAGAAAAATAAATAATTCTAAAACTTTTACTTTATAATAACCTTTCCTTATTTTTTCAGGAACTGAATATAGTTCTAAAAAAATACGTTCAATACTGTCATTTTCTTTTATCACTAAAAATCCCTTATTGATTTTGCAAAATTTATTTTTTAATTCTAATAAATTAACTGAAACTTCTTCCAAAATACAGGATAAGCACTTAGGTGCTTCATCAAGATTCACATTTACAGTAATTCCATAAAAGTGTTTTAAAGGAAATTTATAACCATTTTTTATGTTATATTCTTGGTTTATAACAAAATTTCCTTTTGAAATGTAAAGATACTCTCCTTTTATGGTCTTACATTCAATTATGCCTTCTCTGCAATAATTGATTTGAAAAATATTTTTTGGTTGCTCCTCATCTACACTTATCCACTGTGCATTAACATCATTATAAATTAATTCAATACCAGGAAATACAGAATAGCTTGTCATAATAGCACTACCATAGGAATTATTAATTCTATAAATTGTGCAATCATCACCTTTTCTTATAACATCTACTCCACTGCCATATAATTGTTTATCTCTGTTTGTCGGATTCATTGCCTTACCTCCTGTACTAATTACTTTGTAAAACAAATATTACGATTGAAAATGTTACATTTATTTCCGCAAATTTAAGTGATAACGAATTTCATTATCACTTAAATTGTAACATATTGTTTTAAATATTGGAATAAATGTTTCTATTTTATTTTTATTTAACATACTTTAATTGATAATTAAAATTTGGATCTTTATTTAAATTATATAAAGCCCTTGAGAATGTTATTTTATCCTTTTTCATTTAAACTCCTCCCATCAAAAAAGACATTGCTAAGTCCAAAGCTATGCCTTTATTTTAACTTCTATATTCATAATTTACTTGCAAATAAACGCTATTCTATTACAACATAATGAATATCATTTTTTAATTCATTAGCTGTTAACCCAAGCATTGCCTTATTTGCATTATCAAAATGTGAAGAACTGTTAAGTTAAACACTGCCTTAATAGCAGCATCTGTAATACTGTATCCATTGTCCAAATACTCATAAGTTTTTCCTTTGATTTCCTCACATTTATTTTGGACTTCAAGATATATTACTTCTGTCAATTTCATCACTTTCCAATCTTAAAATGCTAAATATTACTTTATTATTCTACACCTATACATTTCTTAATTACTTCCACCCATTGGTTTGGTCTACATGCTAGCAGTTCTTCATGCTTCAAATCATGCTTAACAATATGAGGATTTTTAAAATACTGATTGTATCTTTTTAAATACATTTCTCCCATTTTTGATGCATACAAACAATGTACACTAGTGCCAGCAACATCTATTCCATCTTCCATTTTCGTTATAAGGTCAGAATAAAACTGATTTTCCATACTTCGTTTTGTCACAAAATCCAGCTTTTGCCCTCCTACTCCCAGCATAATATGCTTGAATTCTTTCACATATTGTTCATCAGCACGCTTTTTCATGTACCAAGCAGTTAACCTATTAATTTTCCCTTTATGAATAATATGATATACAATTGGTACAAATATTTTTGCCTGTATTTTTGCCTTCCATTTATCTTCTTGATCCAGATCAGAACTACCCAAAATTCCATGATTTATATGAATCTGTTTTCTTTGTATAAGCAATCCTACAAATGATCCACCAAGTGAACATCCATATACAGCATGAACTTTTCCATTAAATTTATCCTTTATATAATCTTCTATTTTTTCAGTTTCTGTAATCATATCATGAAATTCTGTTTGCTCAGTTTCATCAAAACCATCATATGATACGCATACCACATAAAATGACTCTGCCAATAAATCTATAACATGATCATAATTATTTTTCCAATGGCAACATGTCCCCGGAAGCAAAATAATAACTGGATTATTTATATTACCAAACTCATGAAATTTCACATTCTATTCCCCCATCTAAAAATCCATCAATTATGAAAAAACATAATTACATTGATTATATTATTTTATAAATATCAGCTCGTGTTTTTTTACTTTCATTAGTAAATCCCACCATTGGCCAGCAATGCATCATATTCTTTCCAATATAAATATTATCATAATAACACCTTTAATTGTACATATACTTTATTACAATTATTTTAGCGATGCTATTAATAATCCCATAAATTTTTTATATTATTTCTTCTTAATCATCCTTTTTTCTTCCATTTCAATAATAATGATGAGTTTATAATAACGAACACAGAACCTAAATTATGCACTAAAGCTCCAACAAAAGGATTTAGTATACCTGTAATAGCAAGTATAATAGCAATGAAATTCAGAGTCATTGAAAAAGCAAGATTACACTTTATAGTAAACATCATCCTCTTTGACAGTGCTAACAAGTGTGGAAGTTCTTTAACCTCATCATCCACCAATGCGATATCTGCTGCATCTACTGCAATATCACTGCCAACTCCAGCCATTGCAATTCCAACGTTTGCAATTTTTAAAGCAGGTGCATCATTGATTCCATCTCCAATCATGCATATTTCCTGTTTTCTTTTCTGATATTCTGAAATACAATTGAGTTTATCTTCCGGCAGGCAATGAGCATGTACCTCTTCAATACAAAGCTGATTTGCAATGGAATTTGCAGCATTCTCATGATCTCCAGTTAGTAAAACAGGTTGAACACCAAGAGCAGATAAAGAATCAATCATCTTTGCACTTTCAAAACGAATAGTATCAGATAATGCCAAGAAACCAGTAAGTACTTTATCAATAGCAATATAAATAATCGTACATCCTTGTTTTAAGAATTCTTCTGCTTCTGTAACTACTGACTGTGAGATTGATACATTACTTTCTTCCATAAGCACTGGATTTCCAGCAAGTATTTCTTTTCCATTTACTCTTGATGTAACACCGCGCCCTGGAATCATGCTGAAATGTTCTGCCATTGGAACTGGATCTGAAAATTGCTGCTTGTAGCATCTTACTACTGCTTTTCCCAATGGATGCTCCGAAAGTGACTCTGCAGCTGCCGCATAAGAATATAATTCGTTCACAGAAACATCTGAAGTAATTGACTTAATTTCTGATACTTGCGGAGTACCATATGTAAGTGTTCCTGTTTTATCAAAAGCAATTTTTGATACTGAGGCAAGTCTCTCTAAAGCATCACCTTCCCGAACAAGGAAACCATGTTTCGTCACATTACCAATAGCTGCCATAATTGCAGTAGGAGTTGCAAGAACCAGTGCACAAGGGCAAAACACAACCAAAATCGTAACAGCACGTATAATTTCTCCTGATATAAACCATGTTAATACTGCAGCTGTTAAAGCTATTACAACAATCCATGTTGCCCACCTATCTGCAATACCCACAATTTTTGCTTTTCCTGCATCTGCAGATTGCACAAGACGAATCATGCGCTGAATAGAACTGTCTTCTCCAACTTTCTCAGCCTTCATTTCAAAAGCACCAAATTGATTTACAGTACCACTCGAAACATCATCACCTATGGTTTTATCTACCGGAAGTGATTCACCTGTCATAACTGCTTGATTGACTGAAGTTTGACCAGATATTATAACTCCATCCACAGGAATTGTTTCACCAGGAAATACCCGAATGATATCCTTCACTTTAACTTTTTCAGAAGGAATAATTTCTTCTTTACCATCAACTAAAACTCTTGCTGTATGTGGTGTAAGATGAACAAGTTTTTCAATGCCTGCCCGTGCCCTGGAAACAGTTAAATCTTCCAGCAGCGCACCGAGCTTCATAATGAAAGCTACTTCACCCGCTGCAAAATCCTGTCCTATGCATACAGAAGCAATCAGCGCAATGGATACAAGTACATCTGCTTTGATATCAAAATCCGTAACTAATCCAATAACCGCTTCCATTATTATAGGAATTCCACAAAGAATAATTACTATCCATACCATATTAAAAGTAAACAAATTAAAAATACTTGCAATCAGAGCAATACCAGAAATACTCAGTAGAACGATATCTTTTGGTATACCTCCTTTTTCCAATAACTGCTCTAATTTTTCCGCTACTTTTTTCATAAAAACCTCCTGATTGCATTTTAATATACCCCTATAGGTATATTTGTATTATACCTATAGGGGTATAGGTTGTCAATAATATAAAAGAAAAACAACCATTTCTGATTGCTCTCAAAATTGTATTCATTAAGTCATATTTGCAAAGCGTTCAACTGCTTTAGTAAAACTCTCAATGGTCTTATCTGCATCACCATGCTCGATTCCATCTCGTACGCAGTGCTTTATGTGTCCTTCCAAAACTATCTGTCCACATTTGTGTAATGCAGATTTAGCCGCATTAATCTGTGAAAGAACATCCTCACATGGAACATCTTCATCTATCATCCGATCTACAGCCTGAACCTGTCCGATAATCTTCTTTAATCGTCGGTGCAGGTTGGCTGTATCCATACATTGTTTCATATCTACACCTCCATACCATTATTAGTATAAGTATATTATATTCATAATAATAAACTTGTCAATGCAGACTATAGCTTTGCTATTTATACATTTAGTACTAACATTATGTTTAAGATTGTTATGATAACGGAAATTATTCCTAAAACTATTTTAGAAAATATATTATTAGAATACTTACCCATAACTTTCTTAGATGAAGTCAGGTATATTTGAAGAAACACTGTAATCGGTAATTGCATACTTAAAAACATTTGTGAATAAATTAGACCTTTA
The DNA here is from genome assembly GCF_012926525.1 of Clostridium muellerianum. Taxonomy (GTDB): domain Bacteria; phylum Bacillota; class Clostridia; order Clostridiales; family Clostridiaceae; genus Clostridium_AM; species Clostridium_AM muellerianum. The sequence goes on along the minus strand of NZ_JABBNI010000008.1, from coordinate 138,073 downwards.
AATGGATTTGAAATAGAAAATATAATCAAAAAAGCAATAATTAGTGTTGTTCCAACGCCTATTTTTGTATGCAAATCATTTATGTCATAGGGTTTTTTATATATACCAGAAAAAATACTTCCAGCTGACATCCCTGCAGTCATTGTAGAAGAAATGCCTGAAAATAATAAAGCTATTGCAAATATTACAGCTGCTCCTTTGCCAAGCAATGGTTCTAGCATTTTCTCAGCCTGGCTAAGGTCTGTTACAGTTACTTTATTATAAAAAAATACAGCTGCTGAAATTAAAACCATAGCGCTGTTAATAGCCCACCCTGCTATCATTGAAAGTAAAGTATCAGTAAATTCATATTTCAGCTGTTTCTCAATTATTACTTCATCCTTTAAATTCCACTGCTTACTTTGTATTATTTCCGAATGAAGAAATAAATTATGCGGCATAACTACAGCACCAATAACACTCATTATTATGGGCATAGATCCTTTTGGAATACTTGGAGTAACCCAGCTTATCACAGCTTTACTCCAATTAACATTAATAAATCCAAGTTCAATAATAAAAGATATCCCTATAAGTGACACAAATCCAATTATCAACCTTTCAAGTTTTATATATGAATTTGTAAACAACATCCAAATAATGAATGTTAAAGATATTAAGCTTCCAATCTTTATTGGTATTTTAAACAACATATTAAGTGCTATTGCCGAACCAAGTATTTCTGCCATTGCAGTTGAAACAGCTGCGCACATTGCTGTTATCAAAATGATTTTACTGAGCCATGGTTTTAAATAAATTGATGCTGCCTCTGACAAACAGTATCCTGTAACTATACCAAGATGTGCCGCATTATGCTGCAATATAATAAGCATTATAGTTGAAAGTGTAATGGTAAATAAAAGTTCATATCCGTAGGTCGACCCTGCTACAAGGTTAGATGCCCAGTTACCTGGATCAACAAACCCAACTGTAACTATCAACCCAGGTCCTATATATTTAATAAAATCTAATGCCATAAATTTGGGGTTATGTTCCTTATTAAATAATATATTTTTTCTTTTCATCATTTTCTATCACCTTAATATTTCTTTACATTCCACTTGCAAATTCATTTAAAATTGCAGCCTTAGATGTAAGTCCTTCAATAGTAGCAGTACCTTCTTGAAGACCAGCTGTTTGATCTTCCAATAAACTATTAGAACATTTAAATTTATCATATATTTCATTTATTGAATTTTGTATATTATTTAAAATTATATTTATTTCATCTATTGATTGTTTTGTTGAGTTTGAAAGTTTTCTTATCTCAGATGATACCACACTAAATCCTTTTCCGTATTCTCCTGCTCTAGCTGATTCAATTGCAGCATTTAGTCCAAGTAAATTAGTGTGTTTTGCAATATCTTTAATAAATGTTAAAACTTCATCAGTCTTTTTAGAGCTTTCTTTTGTCTTTTTAATAAATTCTCCAATACTCTCATTTGTTTGATTTATCTGTTGAAACGCAAAAGACATTTCTACTGCATTTGAACTCATTTGAGTTAATGATTCTGATAATGTATTAGCTAGATTAGTTATTTTTTCTCTTTTCTTTGTTCTGTCAGTACTTATACCTACTACCACAGTACCTTCTATATTGTTATTCACAAAAACCGGAATTCCAATTGTTTCTATAGGTATTCCAAACTCTTCTTTTGGGACTGTAATATGTATAACTTTCTTTTTCTTTAAACACACATCTGCAGCAGAATTTTTAGGTATTTCATCACCTGCTTTAAAATTAGTTGTTAAATTTTCACTATTTTCAACTAAAAGAAACTTTTTAGTATTAGAAATTGTAAATATTAATTCCGTTCCAAAATAATACTTAAAATATGGCATCATATTATAAAAAGATTCCATTAACTTATTTTCATGTATTTTATTTATCATTTTCATTTCCCCTTTTCTCATGCTAACTTTTTAATACATGCTTTAAATTACTGTTACTTAATAAATAGAATTTGGAAATATAAAGCACTTTTTATTTCCAAATTTTTCATTAACAATGCTTGATTTATAATTACTCCTTCATTTAGATCAATAACACATTGGTCATTTTAATTGATAACGAATTTCATTTTCAATTAAAATGTAACATATCATTTTCCAAAAAGCTACTAAATTTCTATTTTATATCATTAAATATTTCATCTTCAATTCTGCAAATATTGATATATTCATATTTTTGTTAAAAGATATTTTCACAAACAAATTAAATATTATCAATGACTTATCAATTTAATTGTGAAATTGAAGTTAAATTTTATTGTAACTAATAAAAATATTCATGAGATTCTCCATATTCTTGAAACATTCTCATATTGACAATTCTAAATTCAATGCTATACTATAGTTAGTTGTAACTAACTATGCTGATATATAATAAAATTTTAATAATGATTGGAGGAATACTGATAATGACAAAACAAAAAATCAATTTGTCTGGTGTCAACGAAACTATGTTAGTGCCTGTCTATGCGAGAGCATTAGAAAGTAAAAAGAAGAAACCTGCTTTTTATGATCAGACTGCAATTAATATTGTTAATTCTCTTGATTATGATTTTAAAAAACATGGTAAAAGTAAATTGAACATGTGGGGATGTTCTGCAAGAACCATTATTTTTGACAGAGAAGTTTCAGCCTATATTAAAAAGCATCCTAATTGCAGTGTTATTAACATGGCTTGTGGTCTTGATGCCAGATTTAATAGAGTAGATAATGGTAAAATACAATGGTATAACATTGATTTTGAAAATGTAATGAATATCAGAAAAACCATATTTCCAAAAAACAATAGAGTTACCAACATATCTGGTTCTGTACTTGAAAATTCTTGGATTGAAAAAGTTAAAAACAAAGATAATACATTAATCATTGCAGAAGGTCTCTTAATGTATTTGGAAAAAAATGAGGTTAAGAAACTATTTGAAACAGTTTCTGTATCTTTTGAACATTGTACTGTCCTATGTGAGTTAATGTCAAAGTGGATGGTTAAAAACCAGAAAATACATGATACAATAAAAAAAACTACTGCAGTGTTTCGATGGGGAGTTAATAATACGGAAGATTTCATCAAGCTTTGTCCCATGTATAAAATGTTAGGAGATTTTAACCTTACTGATACAATGAAAAGATTTTCGCCTGTCTTTTTATCACTTATTGCACCTAAATTACGTCCCAAAAATAATAGGATTGGTTATTTTGAAAAAATTTCTTAAATATACAATTCTCAATTTCATTTATAAGAAATATTTTATTTATTATGGCTGTCGCATTAATAATAAATGCTATAATATATTGTGCTAATTTTAAATTTGTAAAACAATATATTGTATATAAATCCCTTAGTGCAACAGCCCCTATCTTGAGCCTAAAAATCCCTTGATAAACCTTGTTTATTATACTAACTTTCAATTATTTAAATTTTAAACTTAGAAATTTGGATTTTTAATTCATCAGCACAATCTTTTGCTTTAAGTACTTGGTTTAATATATAGTTTGAATTATCATTAATTCCAAGTATTTTATCTGAGATATTTACTAGTCCATTTGTTCCTTCACTTGCAGATTGTGTTACACTATCTATGGTTTTAAGTACATCACTAATTGATGCTAAAAGCTGCTGTGATGTGGAACTAAAATCTACTACTAAACTTTCTACAAATTTAGCATCGTTACTGTATTCATCTGCTACTGTAAGCATTGACTTATAATCATTAGTAACATCAATTTTCATGAAATTCAAAATGTTATTGGAATTTTGAGAAAGGTTTTTTACTGCCTCTATTACTTTATTAGTTATATTTTGTATTTTAGAAGCTGCATCTTTTGATTGTTCTGCAAGTTCTTTAATTTCTTCAGCTACCACTGCAAATCCTTTTCCTGCTTCTCCTGCTCTTGCAGCCTCAATAGCTGCATTCAAAGCTAAAAGACCTGTTTGCTCTGTTATTTCCATAATGGTGTCTGAAAGTACATTTATTTCTTCTGCAACGCTTGAGTTTTTTATGGCAATTTCAAGCTCTTTTGTTGTATTTGCAAACATTTCATAGCCTTTTTTTTGAGACGTCTGAATATTCTTTTTAGTTCTATTTGCTCTTTCATTTATTTTTTCAGCTTGCATTGCACCTCGTTGTGATTTTTCAGCTATACTTTGGGTAGCTTGGCCTATTTCCTGTGATGCAGCTGACATTTCTTCAGCAGCAGCAGTTGTTTCTTCCATACCTGCTGATAATTCTTCTGTATTTGCTGATACATCTGTTACATCTTCGCTTAAACTTGACATTTTATCTTTTACAGTAGTTACTATATTTTCTATTGTATATGATTCATTTCTTACCTGTTTTACTAATTCTATAATTGAAGTTTTCATAGAAATTGTAGCATTAGCAAGTTGTCCTATTTCATCTTTTCTTCCTAATAAATAATCGCAGCTATTATCAGGAGTTAAATCTAAATTAGAAGTTTTATTTACTGATTTTGTTAAAGATATTATTGGATTTGCAATTTTTCCTCCAACGAATAAGGAAAATAAAATTGAAAGTACTAGTACTGCAATTATTACTAAAGTAAATCCTATAAGTAATGAGTGTAATGGTTTTTCTAATTCACTTTTAGGTACTGCAATACCAACAATCCAATTACAAGAATTAATTTTGCTAGTGACAAAATATTTTTCTTTATTATCAAAATCCTTTAATAAGGCTATTTGATTGCCTAATATTTTAGAAAATCTTCCGTTCATAATTGTACTAATGTTTTTACTTTGATCTTTAGCAGGTTGAAAATCCTTATTAGGATGAACTATAAAATTGTTTTTGTTATCTAATAAAAATGTATAACTATTATTTATAGTTTTTGATTTTTCTAATGTAGTTGTAATTGTATCTAATTTGATATCACAACTTACAACTCCAACTATTTCATTGTTTTTTACTATAGGTCTAGATATAGAAACTATTATTTTTTTTGTAAGTTCATCTAAATATGGTTCAGAATAAACCAATCCATTTTTCTGGATAGCATTTTTATACCAATCTCTTTGAGTACAATCAAAATCTTTATCAGGTACCCATCCAGATCCATCTAAATAACGCTTGTCTTTAAAACCCATATATGCACCTGCAGTGTTAGGATTATCCTTTGTCTTTTCTTGTAAATATTCTAAAACCTTATTATTATCATTTATATCCATTTGCTCTATATTGCTGCCAATTTCTTTAACGATCTTTCCTTGACCGTCAATCCAACCATTAATCATTTCAGAATATTTGCCTGATTGTGCAATAATCTTACCTTTAGATTCACTCATTATTACATTGTAAGATATAAAATAACTTACTAAAGCTAAAACTAATAAACTTAGTATACATATAGATGAGATAATTAACGTGATTTTTTGTTTAATACTTTTCATAAATTCTACTTTCTCCTTTATATTACCAAAAAAAAATTATTAATCTTCTAGTAAAAATTATACTCTAAACTTCTTTTATATTTTATCAAAGGATATTCTCATATTTTCACATCCAAAAATAAATTATGACGGCTTTGATTTTTACTTCAAAGCCGCCATATAGTATTTTATTATAATTTTCACATGTATTGAAATAACAGTCTTTTCTGTTGAATTTATGATGCAGCTTTCAATGATTCTGATTTTTGGTACGAGATCATTAAATTATTATCTAAACCATAATATTCAAGAGTTTTTCCATCATCTGAAAACTTGTACTTAGCTATTTTTTCTATATTCCCATTATCATCTAAAACAAAGTATAGTCCTTTATAAGCAAAATATTTAAAAGATTCAGCTGCTTTACCATTTAAATACGTAGCTGCTGTACCATCATTGTTAAAATCTACCACAAGTGTACCTACATTATCTATATTTGTTTTCCACTCGCTAACAAATGGACTTATATATGATATGTTATCAAGCATATTTATCGTTGCATCAGTAGCATTACAATTTTTAATGGTTCCGCCTTCATTTCCTCCTACAACACCACCTGCACAACTATATGCAGCTATAGTATTAGTACCAGATAGAGTAATGTTTTCTACTGTGCCTCTATTATAACCTGCTACAGAGCCAACTGCTACTGCACCTTCAGCCTTTACATTTTCTACTTTAAGGTTTTTTATCAAAGAAGATTTTGAAGTAACACCTATTAAACCTACACCTACAACATCTTTTTTATTGATAACTAGATTAGAAATAGTATGACCATCTCCATCGAAAGTGCCTTTAAAAGCATTTCCAAAATATCCTGACTCATCCTTAGCTTGTGAATCAAATGCACCAATAGGTTCCCAATTTTCATAACTTGCTAAATCTATATCAGCTATTAGTTTAAAATGTTTATCTAAATATTTTCTTACATTATTCAACTGATCAACCGTAGCAATTTGATATGGATCAACTTCAGTACCACTTCCACCTGCAAAGGATGAAGTCTTTACTGTTTCTGATTTTCCAATTTGTACTGCATTAGAATTTCCGTTAACAGTCATAGTACTTGTACAATTTTCCACTATAGAGTTATAAGCATGACCTGCAATACTACCAACAATTTTTCCCCCATCAATGCTGCCTGAAGTTTTACTATCTACTATCTTATATACAGTAGGAACTGGACGAACAGCCTTGTATGCATCAAGATAAAAGCCACCACCCACTATACCACCTATTCGTTCAGAACTGTCTGTTGCTTTAATAGAAGCATTGGCATAACAATTTTTAATAAGTGTTGGTTTTTCTATGTCATAAGTTCCTGCATTTCCTAAAAGTCCTCCAACCATACTGCTGTTTTCTCCAACAATTATTGTTACATCTGCATTACAATTCTCTACAGATGGACTTTCTTGCGCCGCACCAGATAAACCTGCAATACTAAAGTTTCCATTACCTGATGCTGTTACAGTACCTGTTGCACTACAGCTAATTAAAGAACAAGCTTCCATACCACCAGCTAATACACCTATGCCTTGTGCATTATCTCCAATTAAAATAACATCTGCGTTTGCATTACAATTTTTAATATTGCAAAATCCACCACCTACTATACCACCTACAAGGAAACCACCTTTGATACTGTTTTTACCGATAAGTGAAATTGATTCTGCATCATTTTTAAAAGAACCATATCCGATAACAGCTCCAACTAACTGTTTACCTGAAGCTGTGACATTTTCCACTACAAGATTTTGAATAAAAGCATTGTCTCCAGCAACACAACCAAATAATCCTACTCCTGAAGAGTTATCTCTGGAAATATGGATATTGGAAATCTTATGTCCATTTCCATTAAAGATACCTGAAAAAGCAAAGTTTATATTAGGTGTTTCCTCATCCTCTGGTTTATCAGATACAGGTTTAAATTCACCAATAGGTTCCCAATTCTCATAGGTAGATAAATCTATATCTTTTGTTAATATATAATTCTTATTTAAATATCTTCTTACCTTATTCAATTGACTAGCATTATCAATCTGATATGGATCGGATTTAGTACCGCTTCCTCCTGCAAACAGTGAAGCTTCTGTATCTGATTTTCCAATTTGAGATGCATCTGCTTTGTCATTAATAGTCATAGTACTTGTACAATTTTCTAAAACAGAATTATAAGCATAACCTGCAACAGTGCCAACTTCTTTACCACCAACAATGCTGCCTTCAGTATTACAATTTTCTACTTTATATACAGAAGGAGTAGGATAATACTCAAAACCATCTATATAAAATCCACTACCTACCACACCACCTATACGTGAAGCATTTTCAGCTGCTTTGATATTTGCCTTCACAGTGCAGTTTGAAATTACAGTAGGACCGTTTTCATCAAAAGTTCCAGCATGTCCTATCAAGCCTCCAATCATGAAGTCTTTTTCAGCAGCAGAAATGGTTACATCTGAACTGCAGTTTTTTACGTATGCTCCTTCATGAATGCAGCCTGCAAGACCACCTATAGAGTAGACTTCTTTTCCATTAACAGTAATACTACCTTTAGCACTACAACCACTTAAGGAACAGTTTCCAAGTCCACCTCCTAATATTCCCACTAGATTGTTTCCATCACCATTAACAATTATATTTGCTTCTGATTTACAATCGGTAATATTAGAATCCATTGCACCACCAACAATTCCACCTACATTAGCACTTTTATCATTTCCAGTAATTTTGTTATCACCAATAAGTTCTATTTTTTCTATTGGTGATCCTGCTGCCTGATGTCCTATTACTCCACCAATTAAATCATTGTATCCAGTTACACTTACATTTTTTACTATCAAGTTATGAATAACAACAGATTTATTTTCATTTTGAGTAATGCAACCAAATAATCCTATTCCCATATTTTTACGATCAATTTTCAAATTAGAAATAGTATGACCGTTACCATTAAAACTTCCTCTAAATGCCGCCTTAGGATCTGGTGTTTCTTCATCTTCTGGTTTATCAGATATAGGTTTAAAAGTGCCGATAGGTTCCCAGTTTGCATAACTTGATAAATCTATATCAGCTGTAAGTACAAAATTTTTATCAAGATAGTCTCGCACTTTATTAAGTTGTGCAGCACTAGCAATTTCATAAGGAGAAGATACAGTACCATTTCCACCTGCAAATGTATAAGTACTAGAAGATGATCCTCCGCTTCCTCCACTTCCACCACTGCTTGATTTACTTGGCTTTTTTTCTTCATTAGAAGATTTTACATTTGCTAAATCAGCTAATATATTTTCAGCTACAAGTTGAGTTCCTCCTAATGCTGTTATTTTACTATCCTTATTAACTTTAGATTTTATTATACTAACTGAATCCTTATTTATGTTACCATTTACCAGTATTATAGGATTGCAATTTTTAGCTGCTAAAGCTGAAACAGATAGTGCATCTGCAAATTGATCAATTCCATTATACTCTGCAGATGCCAAGTATATATTGCTAAAGTTTATATCATCTTTAAATTTCTCAAGTATTTTCTCATTGCTGTCATATCTATCTTTTCCATATATTCTTTCATTATTTTTAAATATACTATCTATATCTTTTGATATGACAGATTCTCCACCTATTATATAAGCTTTCTCCACACTGTTATTTTTTGAATAATCTAGTATAGAATCTTTATTATCTGCCAATAAAATTGGCATACCCTTATTTGCTGCTATATAACTTATGGAAAGTGCATCTGCTGGAGCTTTACCTGAAACTAAAACTATTGAAGAGCTTTTTCCAACTTTATCTGCAATTATCTTTGAAGTATCATATCTTGTAGCACCTCCAAGTCTTGTTATATCAGCGTCTTTAGGTACTATAGTTTTTATTTCAGATACCACTGTATCAGTTATAACTCCACTTCCACCTATGATTATTATTTTGCTAGGATTTAGTCTTGATAACTCTTTCTTTGTACTTTCACTCAAGTCTGATTTGTTGGTAAGTAAAATTGGTGCATTATACTTTTTAGCAAGAGGTGCTGCACAAAGTGCATCTGGAAAATTTTCTCCATTACATATTACTACAGTAGATGCTGTTTCCCAACCATTTTTACTTATAAGTGCTGAAGTTTCATATCTATCTCCCCCAAAAATTCTTTTTTGGTTCAATGAATATGAAGAATCTGCAAAAACTGTAGTTGAAAATAACATTACAGTACTTACTATTAATCCTAAAATTCTTTTTGATTTCAAATAGATTCCCCCCTTATTTTTTGTCTGTATATACTGTATATAATTGAAATACTTTTTATTATTACACCCTTTCATAACCTATCAAATATTAGTTTAATACTTATTGCTTAATTTCTCTTTTACTTTTTAAAAATATGCATTAGAATAAATTTGAAAGAAAGTGGATATTAAGTATATCAATAATAGTGCTAAGTTAGTTATAACTAACCTAGCACTATTATATAAAAAAACTTTCTTTATTACTACTCTATTTAGTCTTTTTTCACTCCAAACAGTTTTTTATTTTTTTATTCATAGTAAACATTAAAATAAGTGATGATACTAAAATTGCCAAGAAGCAGCCTCCAACTGAACTTTATTCATATGTTTATATATCTCCCCTTCTTTAGCTAATATATCAGGTTTCCCCTCTTCAGCAACAATACCATTCTTTAATACTACAATTTTATGCGCACCTGCTACTGTTCTCATTCTATGTGCAATGATAAGTACCGTTTTATTCTTAATAAGACGTGATAATGATTCCTGAATCATAGTTTCATTCTCAACATCCAATGAAGCTGTGGCTTCATCTAAAAGTATAATAGGTGCATCTTTTAAAAACGCTCTAGCAATAGATATCCTTTGGCGTTCCCCACCAGAAAGCTCTGAACCATTTTCACCAATCATAGTATTCCAACCCTTTGGCATTTTTTCTATAAATTCATCGCAATGTGCAAGCTTGGCAGCCTGTATAACTTCCTCATCTGTGGCACTTTTTCTTCCAATTCGAATATTTTCCATAACAGAATTATTAAATAAAGTAACCTCTTGAAAAACAATAGAGTACAGGCTCATTAACCTCTCTGGATCAATCTTTGAAACCTCCATACCTCCTACAGTAATTTTTCCTTTGCTAACATCCCAAAAACGTGATGCTAGCCTTGATACAGTGGTCTTTCCGCCACCTGATGGACCAATCAGTGCTGTAACTTCTCCTTGTTTAGCAGTAAAAGATACATCTTTTAACACAGTTTCTTTATTATCATAAGCAAATACAACATGATCAAATACAATATCATATCCTTTATTTGTAAGCTTTTCTGTACCAAGCTGCATGTCATGTTCAAGAATTTCCTCCATACGTTCACATTGAACATTAGCTGAAATGATAGCCGCTAGATTTTGTAATGACATCTGCATTGGATCATATAATCTTGATACTAAAAGCAAAAACATAAAGAAAGTCAAAAGATCTAAACTTCCATCCATAAGAAATATTCCACCAGCCAGTGCAACTGTAGCAATTCCAAGTTTTAAAACCATTTGCGCAGACACAACAAAAGCAGCTGTTCCAAGTTCTGTAATAATTGCCCGTTTTTCAACATTTTTAATTTTTACATTTAATTCCTTCATATAGTCTGCTTCTGCATTGTTTGATTTCAAATCTCTCACAGATTCTAGGCATTCTTGAATTCCATCTGCACAAGCCATCTTTACATTCATCTGCTTTTTTCCTAATGTATGCTGCACTTTTGATGAAAGCAGTACAATTATAAAGGAAACAGGCAGTACCCATAGCGCTGCAATGGCCATACGAAAATCAAAGAAGAATAAACTAAGTGCAACAATAAATGTTGAGATAATAGAACCAATAAGCTCTGGTATCCAATGTGAAGATGCTATTTCTATGGTAGAACAATCTGCCATAATTGTACTTGTTAAATCAGATAAATCCTTTTTTCCAAAGAAAGAAAGTGGAAGTTTTCTTAGCTTCTCAGCTAGTGTTATTCTTCTCACACCACTCTCTACATAGGTTGCAAAGAAGGTTTTATTATACTGAAAATATGTGGTAATGGCTATAAGTAAAAGACATACTACAATTCCAATTACATAGAGTGAAACATTTTTTGTACCAATATTTTTATGCATTAAATCACCAACAAGATAATAAAGAAGACCTACAGGCACCATTAATACAATATTAGATAAGCTACATGCAACAAATGCTTTTATCATATCCTTTGCACCTTTTTCTGAAAGCGCATACTTATGTTGTAATTTTTCTATTAATTTCATTTTTAAGCACCAACCTTCCATTTAGCAGCAAGGTTATACTCACTCCACATATGTTCATATAATCCATGCTGCTGTACTAGTTTATCATGACTTCCATATTCACATATCTCTCCATCCTTTAGAACATAAACACAATCTGCTCCTACTACAGTAGACAGTCTATGTGCTATCATAATAACTGTTTTTCCTTTTGATAAAGTAGAAAAGGCAACTTGTACCTTTGATTCATTATCAGGATCAGCAAAGGCAGTAGCTTCATCCAGTATTAGAATAGGTGAATTTTTAAGCATAGCTCTAGCAATAGAAATACGCTGTGCTTCACCTCCAGAAAGGTAATTTCCTTTTGTACCAATTATTGTATCCATTCCATCTGTCATTTTTTCTATAATATCCTCACACTGAGCATCCTTTAACGCTTTTAATACTTCTTCTCTGGTTGCATCGCGTTTTCCAAGACGAACATTTTCAAAAATTGAAGTTTTCAAAAGCTTGCTGTCTTGAAATACAAATGAAACAATATTCATCAGTTCTTCTTTTGAAATATCTTTCACATCTATTCCACCTATAGAAACTTTACCACTATCCACATCCCAAAAACGTGCTATTACACTAGCTAAAGTTGTTTTTCCACCACCAGAAGGTCCTACAAAAGCCACATGCTCACCAGGATTAATTTTCAATGAAATGTGCTTTAATGCATTCTCCTGTGCATCTTTATAACAAAATGATACATCTTTAAGTATAATAGAATTATCCTTAGGATGCTTAGGTGCTGCATTTTCATACAATGGTCTCATATTCAATATACTATCAATTCTATCTAACGCATCCTCCACAATCATCATATTTTCACTGGAATACATAATTTTGTTCAAAGTAACAGTTATAATTGGGGTAATAATGATGTAAAACAAAAGATTTAATAAAAAATCATTAGTAACTCCATTTCTTGTGAAAAATAAAGCTGCTGCAATTAGTACCGCAAAAACTGCATTAATAGCTGTAGTATAAAGTATCATTGGCATACGTAAGTCTTTGGTATAAGAAACCACCCACTTTTCATAATTATCAATGGATGCTTTAAATCGTTTAAAAGAAAAAACGGACTGACCAAAAGTTTTTACTACAGGTATACCTCGTACATATTCTACTGCTTCATTTGACATCTGTTCCAAGGAATTCTGATATTCTTTCATTTTCTGCTGCATTCTAGACCCAGTCATTGCTGACATAATTGCAAAAGCTATCACAACTGGTATTAAGCTCAAAAGCCCTAGGCGAAAGTCAAAAAACAAAAGCACTGCAAGTAAACCAAAAGGAGTTGCTAGAGCACCTGCACGATCTGGCAATTGATGTGCCAAATAAGTTTCTGTTGCTGCACTGGATTCATTAACAATTTTTCTAAGTTTTCCACTTCCAATATCGTTCATGAATCCTAAGGGTAATGTAAGAATATGGTGCATAGTCTTTGATCTTATATTTGCCTGCACACGAAATGCAGCTATATGGGAACACATTAAAGCTCCTAAATAAATGGCCATAGACAAAACAGAAAAAAGCACCGCCATCCATCCATAGTATGTGAGATTTTCTGCATTACTGAAATTTGGTGCAGCCTTCAAAGCCTCTCTAATAATTTTCCATATAAAAACAAAAGGTATCAATGCTATAAGAGCACTTGCTGCAGACAATATCCATGAAGCTATTGTTAAATACTTAAAACTTCCAGCATATGCAAACAGCTTTTTTATACTAGATTCTTTTTTCATTTAGAATCCTCTCCTTTCATAAAACCTATATTAATTTGTCCAAGTGTATGATTTTTGTACAACAACTACCAATAAGTTCTGTATCATGGATAACAACAAATATAATTTTATCCATTTTAGATAAGTTTTTTATTCTTGACGTTCCAAGAATATATGTTATTATAATAAGTGTTAGTTTTAACTAACCTCATTAAATAAATTATCATACAACCTTATAGCTTTCAATAGAATGGAGTTAGTTATGTCTAATCGTGTTCAATTTACGTCCGATTAAGGCATTAAAAATTTAATTTTTAAAAAATGCTGAGAATTCTTATTTGCCAAAAGCATATTTTTATATTTTTATAAGGAGGATCTATGAAAGATAGGATTGCATGCTTTTATGAGACCATATTGACAGAGAGAGGATTTTTTCCCGTGGAATCAAATGATAAATTTAACTGCTGTGGTCAGACCTTTGCTCTTTCCAAAGAATTAGGGGAAGGATTTTACTGGGTTTATTCTAAAACAAATTTATTTGTTATCAAAATACACGATTTTTCTTTTCATGAAGATTACTTATTTGAATGTATGATGCCAGAATGTATGAGTATTTCTTATTATCAATCTATTACCGGTCACGAGCTGAATCCATATCGAAGAATTAATGCCAATTGTATTAAGACATACATAGGAAATCATAATACCTATAAAGCTGTCATTCACAAGCGAATGCCTGTAAAATCCGTTGGCATTGAGATCCTTCCAGACTATTATATAAGTTATCTAAAAGAAAAATATCCAGAAGATTATATCAATCCTTATGAGGCTTTCTGCTCTATTGACGAAACATCTAATTTTCCAGAAATGCTACTGCTTCTGAACCAAGTAGCCGAATACCGTGGAAATGGCATAAGTGCAAAGCTATTCTACGAAGCAAAGGTAAATGAAGCAGTTTCTCTAGTAGTGGAACATTTCCATAAATGCAGCAAAGAACACAAGCATATTTCTGAAACTGATAAAGAACAAATAAAAAATGTTACCTCTTATATCAACGATCATGCTACATATTCCCTTAACCTTCATCAACTATCTAAAATTGCTTGTATGGGACAAACAAAATTAAAAAAGACCTTTAAACAGGTAAATGGCTGTACTATCACAGAATATATCCAGCAAGCACGTATTGGACAAGCTGAATTTCTGCTTTCCAACACAGAATTGAGTATTGCACAGATAGCTAAAACTGTAGGATATTCCAATGCCAGCCGATTTGCAGAATTGTTTCAAAGAAATGTCGGTATTCTTCCTAGTGAATACCGAAAATTTATGAACTAGATATAATAATAATTTATACTATGTATTGTATAAGCGGCTGGAAATCCATATTATATTATTCCAGCCATTCTTCTAAATTAATATCAATCATCTTTTCTATACAAAAACATAATTCTTTCATTAAAAATTTTTGCTGATGTTTCTAATATTTCCTGTTTAAGCTCTTTAGGATCTTTTAATACCCTTCTTTTTTTGCATATTAATTACTCTTGTATATTCCTTTTATGTTCATATTTTATTAAGTATTCTCTAAGTTTATTTATATTCGGTGCTTGCAAATTTGATTTTTTTATCAATTCAAATAATGCCTTGTCTAAATGTTTCATTTCACTATATGCTGATTTGCAATGATCGCTTATTGCCAACCTACCTATAGATGTTGCTGCACATATCTTTAATCCAAAATAAGCTGCTCTTCTGTGATTTTTAACTAGCTTCATACTGCTCTCTGGATCGATTTTATATCCTAACTTAACTAATACCTCAAGCCCTTCTATTATAGCATCAATAGCGGAGTTTAATATACTTTTATTCCAAGCTATTTTCCTCAAATCACAATTTGACATGTAAGCTAAGTACGCTAATGGCATAATAAATGCAATATGAGATTTTAAGAAATCCTCCATATTCACGTGATATTTTACTTTAAAACTTGTTGCCTTAAATATTTTTTCTATAATAGGTTTATAATCATCTTCACCTTCTAAATCTCCAATATCAAAATCTGGATGCTTTGTATGTACACTGATTACTTTGCCCTCTTGGCGCCTTCCACCAATACTAAAAAATCCAAATAATATCCTAGGATTACCTTTAGCTGCATTTTTAATTTTATAACTTACTTCTTTTGCTTTATCTTCATTGCCAACAAATACAAATAATGGACACCCAACATTTGCACTGATAGTACTCAATACAGCTTCAACCTGTGAGTTTTGCATGACTATAAAAGTTGCATCATAATAGTCCTCTGGTAACAATTCCTTTACTACATTAATTTTATCTACTGTTGTTTTTCTTTGCAGCCAATGCCTAATTACTAGTTCTTTTTCCATTAACTCTTCATACCTTTTACCTCTAGCTAGAATAGTAACCTCATGACCTGCTCTATTTAATTCATAAGCAGCATAAGAACCTAAAACACCTGCTCCATATATTAATATTTTCATAATATTCACTTCCTTCCACAGATGATAAATCGCATATTACCAAGCTTCTCTGAACGTTCTACTTGAAAACCTGCAGAAATATATAACAGCTCCACTTCATGTAAGCCATATACATGTGCATCTCCTTTTCTCATAATTGGAAATAATATATGGTTATCAATCCATCTGCCTAATGCCAGAATTGTCATATCTAAAATAATTAGTCTACCACCTGTTTTTAAAACCTTATAGGCACTTTTAAAGAAATTTTCTACATTAGGATAATGATGAAAGCTTTCCTTACAAATAAGAGTATCAAATTGTCCCTCTTCAAATGGAAGATTTTCTGCATCACCAACTAAAAACTCAGCACCTTTTATAGCTTTCTTATTGGCCACTGCTATCATGTTTTCTGCAAGGTCAATTCCCACATATTTTCTTTCAGGAAATTCTTTACTTAATAATTCAATTGAGTTTCCTGTTCCACAGCCAACATCCACAAGCGATTGAAATTCTTCTTTTTTAACTTCATCTATTATGTATGAATAGCTATTCTGGCATACCTTATAAATATCAATTCCCTTAGCGTTATCAAATTTTTGTGCCTCTCGATTAAATTCAATTTTTGATAATTCTTTGTAATCTTTCATGACTGTACTCCTTTCCATTCATTTTAACATATTTCCCATCAATACTACTTTTTAGTAATATTAAATATCAGTGGGGTTTGCTGCAACTAACTTAATATAACACTATTTGACTAATATGGAAAGGTACTATTAACATTTTTAAAATTGTAAAATCTTTTAAAAATTTAATCCTATTCAATTTTTAAAGCAACAAATTTATCAACATATTCTTTTAATTCACTAAAGTATGGCATATCAACATTTCAAAACTATATAAACCATTATAAATAATGTTATCTTCTATTTTATGTATATTGGGTACAAATTCATTAAAAAGCTTCGGTACTTCTTTTTTCATGTTTTTGCCTGTATATTCCATACCAATAATATAAAATTCTTCTCTTTCTGCAATTTTATATTGCAGTTTTATAGGTTCATTTTTAAATTTTAAATCTTCTTCTGAGATTTTGGGCTTATATAAATTGGATAAGTGTCTCCCTAGCTTTCTATATTTTTTGGGAGATACACCATAATAATTTTGAAATACTCTTGAAAAAGCTTCTTGTGAGTTATATGCATATTTAAATGCAATATCTATAATACCAGTTTCTGTATCAATAAGATCAATAGCTGCATTTGTAAGTCTTCTTTTACGAATGTATTCAAATATTGTATCTTTGCTTAGCCCTTTAAACATACGTAGAAAATGGAACTTAGAAAATCCAGCTTCATGTGCAATATCTGAAATACTTATTTCTTCTTTGAGATTATTTTCAATGAAATTTATTCCTTTTAATACACTTTCAAAATGGTAAGACAATTTTCCCTCCTCCTAACGAATTGTATATTATTTAAATAAAGTTTTTTTGATAGTAATTGCTAATTTTTTATTTTACACCTGAAAATGGGTTGTTGCATTAGAAATTAAATACTCTAGATAAATTTCTTAATACAACAACCTCTTATTTATTATTTACCTCTAAGAAACGCTCCAAGAAGTTGCTTCTTTTCGTTCACTAACAAAGCGTTTATAGATTCCCTCTTGTATAATCAGTTCCTCATGTTTACCTTGCTGTACAATTTGTCCTCTATCTACTACCAGTATCTGATCAGCATTACGAACAGTTTTTAAACGATGTGCAATCATAATGATTGTTTTATTCTTAGTTAGTTCTTCAAAGGCTTTCTGCAAATGTTCTTCATTTTCTGGATCTACATTTGCTGTTGCTTCATCAAAAATGATAATGGGAGCATCTTTTAAGATTGCTCTAGCTATAGATATTCTTTGTTTTTCTCCTCCAGAAAGAGAAAAGCCTTTTTCTCCTATTACAGTATCGTAATTCTGTGGAAGTGACATGATAAATTCATGACAGCTAGCTTTCTTTGCTGCCTCTATAACTTCCTGCCTAGTCGCTTTAGGACTGCCAAAACGTATATTATTCAAAATACTATCATGAAAAAGATAGACATCTTGGAAAACCATACTAATTTGATTCATTAAAGCTTCTAAAGTATACTCTCTAATATCTGTTCCACCTATTAATATTCTACCACTATCCACATCCCAGAATCTAGCTATAAGATTGCAGATGGTAGTCTTTCCTGATCCGCTTGGTCCAATAATAGCTGTCATAGTTTTATCTTTCATATGAATATTAATATCCTTTAAAATCTTACGCTTTCCATATGAAAAGCCCACATGCTCCAATATAATATTGTGGGTCTTCGGTTTTTTGTCTGTTCCTTTTTCATCCATAACAGGAACATCATCCATTTGATTTGCCTGTTCAATGGAACTGCCGCATACACGAAGGATTGAAACTCCATGCCCCGCAGACTCTATCTGCTCAAAGATGATGAAGGAAATTACAATAAACATCAGTGTATATGTAAGTTCCATTGTTCTCTGAAAGTAAAATAATACTGCAGCTGCCATCATAATAACACTGAAAATCCTAAGTACTATTTCTTGCATAATTGTGTATGGTGTAATCAACTGTTCCATGGCAAGATTTTTGTCTCTACTCTTTTCTATAGCACGATCTACCTTCTTATTATCAATCTTTGTTAAATTAAAAGACTTTACAATTCCCATTCCCTGAATGGTCTCTAGAATGTTCTCTACCAACTCTGCTTGTGCCTGCTGCCTTTTAGGTGCAGTACTTCTTGATTTTTTCTCCATAGACGAAGTAATAGTGCAAAATAAAAGCACTCCAATTACTGTAATGAGACCCATTCTCCAGTCAAAAATCAACATATAAACTGTAAATACTACAGTTGTAATAAATCCACCTAGAGTCAGCACCATCACCATGGGTGCCGTGGTTTCTACATCACCAAGTACTGTAGTTGCAATACCCGTGATATTTCCCAAACTGCTTTGATTAAAAAATCCCATTGGTATTAGTTTCATTTTATTACCAATATAAATTCTCTTATTAGCCGACATAAAATAACCTGCATGAGTCTGCTGAAGCTGTGAAAAGTAATTAGTGGCTATTTTTCCTGCAATACTAACAAGCATAAGCAGTAAAATATACCAGATTGTTTTTACTTCTGCTTTTCCTGATACCAAGCCGTGTATTGTAAGAAATATAGCGCCTATCTGCAGCATATGAAAGATTGCATTTATAAAACCTACTATAATAGAATTTCTTATATTTTTTTGTTCTTCTCCTGCAAATTCCCATATTTTTTTAAAAATCTCTATCATTACTCTTCACCATCCTTTGCTCCAATATGAGCCTTCCACATATTTTCGTATAATATGGATTTTTTTAACAACTGTTTATGTGTTCCTGCTGCACTGATTTTACCCTGATCAACAAGTAAAATCTGATCGGCATTAATAATTGTTGATAAACGATGTGCAATCATAATTAAAGTTTTTCCCTGTACCAGTTTGGAAATCGCTTTTTGAAGGATTGCTTCATTTTCTGGATCGATATATGCAGTAGCCTCATCTAAAATAACAATAGATGCATTCTTAAGCATTGCTCTTGCAATAGCAATCCTTTGCCTTTCTCCGCCAGACAAATGAGCTCCGCCTCCTCCTACCATAGTATCATAACCATGTTCCAAATTTCTGATAAATTCATCACATCCAGCCTTTTTTGCAACTTCCTCAACTTCTTTATTTGTGGCATTTTCTTTTCCCATACGGATATTTTCACAGATGGTGTCATCAAATAAAAAGTTATCCTGAGATACATAAGCAATATTGTCTGATATCTGAGCAAGTGGAATCTGCTTCATATCCTTTCCCCCCATCCGAATATTTCCTTCATTTATATCCCAGAACCCAGCAATTAATTTTGTGATAGTTGACTTTCCGCTTCCGCTTGGTCCAACAAAAGCATTAACGGTCCCCTGACGGATGGTTAAATTAATATCACTTAATATATTTCCATTCTCCTCTTCATAAGCAAAAGAAACATGTTCCATTTCAATATCTGTCCCTGAAAGCTTTACATACTCTTTAGGATGATTCTGTTCCTTTGCATTTAAAATAGTTTCTATGTCTTCAATAATGGTACCTGTTTGTGCTAAAGAATCAATAAAATTTGATGCAGCAATAATAGGTCCTACAATTCCCATAGATAAAATCATAACCATGATAAATTGCGAAGAAGAAATACTACCATTTAAATAAAATCCCAACCCTACTGGTAATACACCCACAAGAACTGCGGGGCTGAAGTTCCTATAGAATGCCATTCCAAACTGAGCACTTTTCATCCAACCATAAAAAAATTCTGCATTTGCATTAACTGCATCTACATAACCCGCATAAGCTTCTTTACCCTGATTAAAAGCCTTTATAACTTCAATACCATTTATATATTCTACAATGGAATCATTCATTTTTCTTCCAATCTTAATTGACTTCTGATATTTCTCAGGATAGTTTTTCATTGTAACCATCATGAAAATCATACCTATAGGCAAGGTCATAATAGATATAAGTGCCATCCTCCAATCAATTACAAAAAGAATTACAATAAGCAATAGAGGTGAAAGAAGATTTGAAGTCATTTCAGGAAACAAATGAGCTAATGTCTTTTCCATACTCTCAATCTGATCTACTAATATGCTTTTCCATTTTCCTATTGACTGATTTTGCAATGTACCCATAGAAAGTTTGGATAGCTTATGCACACATTTGTTTCTTACTTCAGCCAGCACAGCAAAGGTTGCAATATGTGACTGCGAAGTAGAAAAAGTTGTAAGCAGCACTTTCCCGATGCTTCCTATTAATGCTAAAATTAGCCATGGGATACAGTCCCTCATTTCTGCTGCTCCACTTAGTAACAGAATAATAATTTTTCCAGCACAAAAATATGGTATAAATCCTGATGCAATCCCAAAGACTGCAAGTACAATAGAAAATTTAAGTCTCCTATGTTCTGATTTGGCAAGTGTCCATATTCTCTTTAGTGGACTTTCATTGTTTTGTTTCATAAATCCTCCTCTTGGGTTAGTTGCATCTAACCCTTGCTTTTAAAAATTGCGGGTATTACCCGCTTTTTAACCTTATCCTATTTTACTTTACCATTTGTAAATTTTAGAAAAACCAGCATAATAAAACTCTCTAAGCTGTTTTGCATAAAGCATACCATGTTCTTTTTTCATGTCATGACGCACAATTTCAAATATTCCAGAAAAATAAGAACTCGTCACAATATGCAAAAATTCAGCACTGATATTTTCTTTACGTAGGACATCATCTCCTGTAGCTTCCATATACTTAACTGTATATTCGATCTCAATCTCCACTAGTTGGTCTAAAAAGTCTGAGAACTCAGTACCTTCCGAACACTGTAAAAGCAACTTAAAAACATCATAATGCTTATAAATATAGGCTACAAATTCCTCCGTCTCTATTCCAGTATGTTCAAACATATTCTGTTTTTGATAATCTACATCCTTCTGATGAAAGGATTCCTGCGCATTTAAAAACCAACTTTTTAATTCTATCACTACTGGATACACGATAGCATGGAACAGCCCTTGTTTATTGTGAAAACGAGTATAAATAGAGCCTGTACTAGTACCAGCTTCCTGCGCTATTACACGTAAAGATGCATCTTTGAATCCTTTTTGTAAAAACTCTTTCTTTGCGCATTCATATACCTTTTCATATACTCCCTCTATTTGTTTTGCCATAACTTACCTCCTATATATTTAAAACAGTGTTTCATAACACTGTTTTAAATATATAACAAAATTTCCATTTTGTCAATCTTATTTAGTTGAAGGCACATAAAAAAATTATTTTACTGAAACTACCTCCATGCCATCATTACTTTCTTTAAATTGGCGCTGAAATAAATATTTAAAAGTAATTTCAATAATACTCAAAGCTACACAAAAGCAAAATGCCCAATTTAGGGATTTGCATAGAATAACTTTTAATCATTCATACTTTTTTGATCCATAAAGATACACATCAATAAGCTGAAAGCTTTTTGAAAAATCTAAAACAACATAACTTCCTATGGTAAATACCCTGTATTCTTCCACATGCTATGCATTTAGATTCGATATAACCATTTTCTAAAGATCCGCAATTCATCATCTTACTTACTTCAGCATATACATTTTTTCTTATCCTATTGCCATATAACTTAATAAAATCATCTCAATAACCTTTAAATATATTTCTTAGTATACCTTTTTCCACACAATCTTCATCTAAGAAAATTCAAGACCTACCGAGAATTCCAGCAGGTCAAAAATCTATAATTTCTTATACAATAAAAAAGTTATATATTTACTACTCATATAATTTAACAACTACTCCTCCTCAAATCCCTGAGCCCACCTGCAGATTGTATCAAGAGCCAATTTTGTATTACCGCAGTTGCAGTGATCTTCTGTCTTTAATCTTAACAATTACAAATAATACACAAACTTCCACTCTAAAAAGTATACGTTTTTTATAATATCATTATTTAATCGTTAGTTATATATTAAAAAATATTTAAAAAGACTATCTAAAATTTATTTTTAAGATAGTCTCTTTAGATTATAAAATACTTATAAATTTAAATCTGGCTGAATATTAATTTTTCTAAATTTTGTGTTTATTATATATATTTCTTTATCATATAAAAACAAACCTTCCTTAGGCAATATTCCACCCTTCTGCCCTTTCACGTATCTTAACAAACTTCTTATAAATTCCATCTTTTTTGACTAATTCATTATGTGTTCCACTTTCAACAATTTTTCCATTATCAACCACAAGAATTTGGTCTGCATTCTCAATGGTTGCTAAACGATGTGCAATAGTGATAATAGTCTTTCCTTTTGTTAATTCTGAAATTGCTGCTTGAATATAGTGTTCATTTTCAGGATCAATAGAAGCAGTAGCTTCATCCAAAATAACAATTGGTGCATCTTTAAGAATTGCTCTAGCAATAGATATTCTTTGCTTTTCACCACCAGAAAGCGTTCCACCGCCTTCTCCAATTACTGTATCATATCCTTCCGGTAATGCCCTTATAAAATCATGACAACATGCCTTCTTTGCTGCACCTATCATTTCCTCCTCTGTGGCCTCTAGTTTTCCAAAGCAGATATTATTTCGAATGGTATCATTAAATAAATAGACATTCTGAAATACCATTGAAATATTTGACATCAAACTGTCACAGGTGAATTCTTTAATATTAACTCCACCTACTTTGATACTTCCGCTATTTACATCATAAAATTTAGCTATCAAATTGCAAATTGTGGTTTTTCCACTTCCTGATGGTCCAACAATGGCAGTAGTTGTTTTTTCTGGAATTGTGAAATTAATATGCTTTAATATCAATCTTGAATCATATCCAAAGGAAACATCATGAAACTTTATTCCATACTGTGTAAGCTGCACTTTTCTACCACCATCATCAATAAATTCCTCTGACTTTAGTGCATCTAATTGATTCATGGCGTTTTCAATGACACCTAATACATGTGCACTATCGCTAATTGGTTCAATGGAAGCAAATATGCTGAACGATAGAAAAGTCAATAATAGCATATTAGAGATTGTCATCTGATTTGTCCATCCAAGATATAATGATGCCAAAATAAGTCCCAAAGAAGCCACTTTTAAAACAAGTAGATGCAGGCAGTTTGCTGGTACAAAGCCCCATTCAATTTTTAAATGAATATTTCTACTCTCTCCACACGCCTTTTTCATGGCAGACATTGCAGCACCATCCTGACCAAAGGATTTTACTACAGGCAATCCTCTTGCATATTCGATTGCAGCATTGGTAAGATTGCGGTCTACCTTGGCAGATACAGGAGCATTTTTCATACTATACTTTGAAATTACCAACAAGAACAGAAATGAACCTATCACTCCTGCGATTACAATCAATGATACCATTGGATTAATTACAGCAATCCATATTAAAATGCATAGAAAATTTAAATATCCCCCTATAAAATTATCAATCATACGAATTCCCATATTCTCTAGTGTATGTAGACCTGTTGTGATAGAGTTCAATATATCTCCTGTATTCACCTTCTGAAAATACCCTAGGGATACACGCTTTAACAACTCACCAATGGCAAGTCTGTCTCTTGAAACCAATTCATAACTGATTGCCTCCTGAAATTTGGCTCTTAGATAGTCAAATAGAAAACGAAGAAATACAAACAGCAGCATCAGCACAACGCTGACTCCAATCCATTTCGTATCAAATTTTGTACCTCCTCTTTTTTCCTCAATCAACATGCCAACTGAATATGCTGCCATGATTACCGGCATAGCAGCAAACCATGCTGAAAAAAAAGAAAATATAAATCCTATATATAACTTACCTTTAAATTTCCCACACCAATTTATGATTCGTTTTATAGCTTTAAACACTTGCACCCACTTCCCTTCCATGAGCTCCAATGGCCCATGATTTCGCACCTATATGAGCCTTCCACATATCAGCATATAATGGTGAGCTTTTCAATAATTCATTTTGCTTTCCTTGAGCAACAATATTTCCGTTTTTCAAAACTACAATATTGTCTGCATTCTTTATTGTAGAAAGGCGGTGTGCAATCACCAAAAGCGTTTTTCCCTTAGTCAGCGCTGCAATACTCTGCTGAATCTTTTCTTCATTTTCCGGATCTGTGAAGGCAGTAGCCTCGTCCAAAATGACAATAGGTGCATTTTTTAATATCATCCTGGCAATAGCAATACGCTGTTTTTCTCCCCCTGACAATCTATTTCCAGCCTCTCCCGCTGGTGTCTCATAACCCTTTTCCAACTTTTGAATGAATTCCTCACACTGAGCCGCTTTTGCCGCTCTATATACTTCCTCATCTGATGCTTTTGGATTACCTAAGCGAATGTTTTCAAGTAAAGAACAACTGAACAAAAAATTGTCCTGTGTAACAAAACTAACAGTATCTGCAAGCTGTTTAAGCGGAATTTCTTTCATATTCACACCACCAATTTCAATTGCTCCATAACTTACATCCCAAAAACGTGCAAGAAGCTTGGCAATCGTTGATTTTCCTCCACCTGAAGGTCCTACCAGTGCCGTGAAACTTCCCTGAGGCAACTTCATATGGATTCCATGCAGCACTTCATTGTCTTCATTTCCATCATAGGAAAAGGTTACATTCCTAAAATTGATATCATGTCCTATAAGCTTCACATAATCTTTTGATTCTGGAAGTGATGGCATATTCAAAAACTGTTGCAAATTTTCTATAGTAAACTGCATCTCTCTTATGCCTTCACTAAACACCTCCAGTTGTGCAAGGGAACTAATCATGGACATAGATAGCATGCAGCAAAGTGCAACCTCAGCTGGAGTAAGACTTCCTTTACTATATAACAACAAACTAACTGGAAGTGTTCCAAGCAGCGTTGCAGGAAAAAGTGCAAAGGAAAGCTTCATGGTAATCCAGGTAGAAGAAAGCCATTTTATGATAAAATCACGATAATCCGTAATTGCACCAGCAAATTTTTCATAGGATGCTCCTTCCCGTCCAAAGGCTTTAATAACCTGAATTCCTTCAATATACTCAACAATTGTACTATTCATATAGCTGTTGGATTCATTATACTTATTAAAATTTTTACCGCTGATTTTATAGGTAAGTACCATGCAAACTAGTGTCAGTGGAAAGGTAATAAGTGAAGAAAGTGCTGCTCTCCAGTCTACAATAAATAGTCCCATAAGACTGACCACTGGCAGTATGACATGTCCAGCTCCCTCAGGAATCATGTGAGCTAAGGGAGGTTCGATATTCTCAATTTTATCCACCATAATATTTTTAATTTCTCCAATAGAATGGCTTGTCACCTCTCCAAGCGGTGCATGCATAAATGCATCTGATACACGTAGTCTAAGGTTCTCAAGAATATGATATGCAGCATGATGTGATATTCCAGTAGAAAGTCCAAAGGCAACAACTTTTACCACATAAGCTATGAGAATTATTCCACTCCACCAAACTAATAAAGCACTGTTTACTTCATTTCTTGTAAATAATTCAATCATTTTGTACACACAATAATATGGTACAAGACCTGACAGGATGCTTATTACAGATAACAGAATAGACATCGTAATTTTCCCCTTACTTCCATTAGCATAATTCATCAGAGAGGAAAACCAGTTTTCTTTTTTCTTTTCCATTTATAAAAATCTCCTTTCTTAATACATTGTAGTTTTCCAATATTTTCTTACGTGAAAAATGGATCGTCAGAATTCACTGACCACCCATATCATAAGGCTTTTCTATGCTTTTTTCTTCTCCATACCGACTACTTTATTCCATTTGGACTAAATATTTTACGATACTCTAAAGGCGATTTTCCTATCACTGCTTTAAATGCAGTTGAAAACTTACTCGGACTATCGTAACCAACCTTCCCAGCAATGTCGGTAATACTCATGTGACTTTGATTTTTCAGTAAAACAGCAGCCCGATTCATGCGATATACTCTCATATAAGTGTTTATTGGGCTGCCGTAGACATTCTTAAAACAGTTCTTCATGGGAGTTAGCGGAATGGCAAAACACTTTGACAGTTCTTCCTGTGTATAATGTCTTTGAAGATTTTCTGTCATCAACTTCCGCATTGCCTTAATTTTTTCCACCTGATTTTTATAAAAATATGGTTTTTCTTGAAGATTTTTAGGAAGCTCTAACACATCCAAGTAGAGCAGCATTTCAAATATTTTTATTTTGAAATATGGTATGAGAATCTTCTTCGGTACCATATAAAGTTCACTAAAAATATGCTCAATTGTAGGAGCATTATGAATAACAAAAGGATGCCTTCCATTGCAGAATTTCTTTTGTAAAACAGATAACTTAACAGGAAAGTCCTTAATTTCTTCCTTTAATGAACTCTCTGCTTGATCCATATCAAAGGTAACTGTGAGTCCATGATAATGAGCTAGCGGAAATTCAAAATGTCCCTGATGTGCAATTCTACGATCTATTTTTAGATCTCCTGCCTCAAAATAAGAGAAGGCTCCCTTCGTGTATGCATACTCCAGTCTCCCTTCTCTACAATGATCAATACAGAACAAATTTCGGCTTGTCTCGTAAGTAGACTCACAGTTTTCCATGTGATAATCATTATAAGAAATGCTTACTCCTGGGAACACTTGATACATGGTCATAATACCTTCTCCAGTATCATTTTTCATCTGAAAAATACTGCATTCTTTAGTTTCTGTTAAAAGAACCATCTGTTCTTCTTCTTTTTCTTCTTGAAACTTCATGAAACCTTCTCTCCCATCATATGTAGATTTACTAGATTAAATTTTTCAGTATCACAAAATCAATAACTGCAAAAACCAGTGCACATAATGTCATATAACCGCAACCCCTTATAAAACCAATAAAATGGAATTTATAATCTTTGTATCCTTTGCATCCCTCTGTCCCAGGCAGGATGAAGCATTTTGGAGTAATAGTGCAAAAAATCAGCCAATCAAGAATCAGTAGATCTACCACATTCCACATCATGCAAATAATCCAAAGGTGCAAAAATACTGCACCAAAGGATGCTTGATGTCCTCCATAATGCAACAGTCCAGCAGACATCAGCGTGCCAAACAAGATCACATAGCTGACGATAGTAAACAACTTCCCATTTCTATGTTGTGCTGGAGTCACCTCTGAAAGTCTTGCAGCTTTACGTGCATCCTCCGGATAATCATGAACCAGAAGCCATGGAAAATGGAAAAACATAGGAATTAATAAAGCTATCCAAAGAATGGACCAAATAAGTCCTTCTAAAAGTGCTTGTGAAATTAGAGTCATAAATTATTCCTCCTTAAATAATTTGGCAAATTCTAGTGGTTCCTTCATTAAGAAGCCACAGTGCCTATAACCAGGTTTTACAACCACGGAAATATCCTTTCTATGGTCTAACTTTCGGCAATTTGCCTTATAATTAGGATCCTGCTCTCCATAAATCAGCAGAATTTTGGTGTCACCCGCTTGGACATAATTTGGTAGCTGAGGCCCGAAGCAGGTCTCACAGCTTTGGCGTATGGTATTTTCCGTCAAAGTCAGGCAGGATTTACGCATCATAGGACCAAATTCTCCATACTGCTCGTCAAAGATACATTGAGCGTCGGGATCAGCCTGAACACCTAAAACCAGTTGCCAAAAGCCATTAGCGCAAACTGAAGCTGCTGCACTGGGCACGTCAAAAGGCGGACTATCCAAAATCAAGCGTCGAATACGAATATTTCCTCGCTGCCACAATTTCCATACCAACATGGCTCCCAAAGAACTGCCAGCCGCCGTCAGTTCCACAATATTTCTTTCACTAAGAAATGTTTCAATTTGCTCTAGTTCCGAATCTGAACCAAGGTATTCAGTTGTGTTGGTTGGATCATATCCGTCCAATGTGGGAACCACAAGAAAATAATCTTGCAATTCAGAAATGATTTTTTCAAATAGAGCTCCTGTTGTAAACATGGTGTGCAACAGGAGCACACAATGCTGTGTTTCTGTTCCATAGGTATTTATTCTCATAGTATTCCTCCTTTTCAGTTCAATGTGTTTAACTCCAAGATGCTAAAAATCCATCAATTAATCCTTATTTTCTACAAAGATGCAAGAAAATAGTAGGCTGTACATACTTTCCAAAGTTTCTTTCAGTGCATCGGTATGCAGCTCCGATTGATTCATCTGCGCCAAAGCCATAATTTTTATAAGGTTTGCTACCAGATGCCTGTTCATGTCTGAACGTACACCTTCCATATGTTCAAAAAGCCGTTCCATAACTGCTGCTTCCCGCTCTGTATCCAAAAAACACTCCGGTGGCAAAGCTTTTCTGAGTTTTTCTTCATCTTCCGAGGTCAGATATTTGTAAATGCTGCGGTCACTGAAAATAATCTGTTTTAAAAATTCTCTTGCCTGTGTCTGAGGCAACTTATCCCGACCATCTAAAAGCTGTTCAAATTCTTCCATAAGCTGTTTGCGCATATGCTGAATAACTTCGTAAACAAAATATTCCTTGCTGGGAAAAAAATTATAAAATGTGCCTTTCCCCAATCCCGCTGCCTCCGCTACCTTTTCCACTGAAGTATGTGTCATTCCATACTGACGTATTAATTTGTATCCTGCCTCCAGCATCTGAGCTTTAGATTTCTCCCTCTCATGCCAGTCGAATTTTCTAGGCGACATATTATCCCTCCTGTATTTGACTAAAAAATATTTTTATATGACTATTATTATAATAATAGTCACTGATATGAGAATATCATTTTTAAAGAGTAATGTCAACTTCATTTCTCATGTAACTTCAATGCCTAATAGAACAATTCTTTATTTACAAATCTAGTTATTGTTGATTTTTACCTATTACTATCATTAACACATTCTTCTTTTATTAATTTTAATGTGTTCGGCTTTATGTATCTACAATATTATACTAACACCGACTAAATCATTATTTGGAATCATATACTCAATATTTAGTTGAAGTTTTAGTTTATAATTTCTACAATTTAAATATAATTTTACTATAAATCTTTCACTCTTCTGATGGGGATATTTATTTTTTTAGACAAAAAGTTGTGGCGCTAATTTTTTAGTTCCACAACCTCATAATTTTTTTAAGTGACTACTGCACTCATAAATATATTTTAATGTCAGTTTTATATATTTTCTATTCCAATAAGTCGTAATTGTTCCATTTGAACAAGGTTAACTCAAATAACATAACTTTATACTATTCTAATCTATAATCTTATTCTTTTTTCTTCATTATATCTTATTAAACCACATTTTTTACTATCTTTTCATTATCTACACTTATTTTACCAATTTTCTTATATTGTTTAAGTATCATTATTAACGTTATAACAAATACAATCCCATCAGTTACTGGAACTGCTGCCCATACCCCTTTAGTTCCCATGAATCTTGGCAGTAAAATAATAAGTGGAACAATTAAAGCAATTTGCCTAGCTATAACTAATATACTAGCATTTTTGCCTTTACCTAAAGATTGGAACAAGGTTACTGACATAATCCAAAAACCTAGTACTGGGAAAATACTATACATCAATCTAAAATAATCTATTCCTTCTGATACAATGGAAGCATCTTTAATGAATAGTGACAATAACTGTGATGGAAAAACTTGAAATGGAATCCAAAAGCATAATGATAAGATTGTTGCACCTACTATAAAAGTATTGGCAGATTTTTTTACTCTATCATATAATTTTGCTCCATAATTTGTACCTATAACTGGCTGCAAGCCTTGGCTCATTCCCCATAGTGGAATAAATGATAATGCTTGCATTCTAAGTGCAGCTCCAATTAAAATAATTTGCGAATCCCCACCATAGCTTGAAGCCACCTTATAAATAACAGTCTGTTGTATAAACATCATTACCTGCATTAACATTGCTGAAAAACCTATTGAAAATATTTCTGGAAGCAAACTAAACTCAATTTTAACACTATGAAAACGTATGTTTTTACTGTTTCTTATAAAATATATCATCGTAATAACAGCTTGTATAATTTGTGATAATACAGTTGCAAAAGCAGCTCCTTCAACTTTATAACCAAAGGCAATAATCATAATTGGTGCCAGAATAATATTTATAATAGCACCAGCTGCCATAAAGCTCATAGCTTTTTTCATAGAACCTTCAGCTCTCATAATCATATTTGCACTTTGAGCAAAATTCACGAAAACTGATCCCATAAATATAATCCTCATATAACGTATTGCTAAATTTAATATTTCCCCTTTTGCACCACTTATTATCAGTAGTTCTCTAGTAAATATAATTCCACAAACTGTAACAATAGCTGAAAGAATTATTATAAGTATTAATAAGTTACCCATAATTTTATCTATTGTATTCTTATCCTTCTTTCCTATAGCTCTTGATAATACAGAAGCAGAACCCATACCAATTAAAGTAGAAATTCCACTGTTTATTAGTGTAAAGGGATAAGCTACAGAAACAGCTCCCATGGCATTAGGTCCAAGCATCTGTCCAGCGTAAATAGCATCCACAAAGGAATAAAGTCCAATCACCAGCATTCCTATAACCGCTGGCACACAAAGCTTTATCATAAGCTGAAGCGGACTTTTTTCTAATAATTCTGATCTAGTATCTTTCATTTTCTTACCTCCACGTATTAAATTTTATACATACACACTATAAATTATCCTGCTCTTTATTTCTGCTCCATATGGTCACCTTTATACTATTTGGACAAAAAATTCAAAGTATGTATCCTTTTATTTTCATTTGTTTCTTATTATCTGCCATAGCTAATGCCGCCTTTCATACTAAATATAATACTTTTAAGAAAAAAAATCGGGCCTAGCTTAAAGCAAAAGGCCCAATTAAAAATTATTATCTTTTTCTGTATTCAACTGGTGTAATACTGAAAGTATCTTTAAATGCTTTTGATAACTTTGCATCCGAGAGTAATTCTTTAGCTTTCTTCATCCTATAACTTCTACTATAAGAAAAAATAGTATCTCCATAAACATTTTTAAATCCTCTTTCTAAATCTGTTGAATTCATATTAACTCTTTGTGAAATTTCCTTAATTGTAATGTGCTTATCTATATTTCCTATGATAATTCTTCTTGCTTCTTTAATTTTTTCTATAGAACTTTTAGAAAAATACACAGCTTCATTTTTTTCATAATCTAAATCAGATATCAAATAAAGCAAAAGCTCTATAACTTTTACTTTCATTAGATGAATTTTGTAATGCTTAGGAAGAACAAATAATTCTTTAAAAATATGTTCTATGACTGTCTATAATACTCTACAATCTTTTTGTATTTCTGTTTTTTCTACTATCCAATTAAAAAACTCTTTATCTTCCTCAAGTTTTCTCAATATAATATCACTCCCTTGCATTAATATAAACTCGCCTCATAATAAAATAATGCTAAAATATATATGCTAGGTTAAATGATACTGAAAATCATTTTCTTTGTCAACGAATATAATATTTTAAGCTAAATAAAGAAACCTTATACGACTTACTTTACAGAATATAAAATGTATATTAACTCTATAATTGAATCCCTAGACTATTTATGTTACTATAAAATTAATTTAGTCACAAATTGGTAATAGAAAGATGGTGAAATTGCTATGAAAATTCAAGAATCTGCAGAAAACTATCTTGAAACAATTTTAATATTACAAAAAACACTTAATGCTGTACGCTCTATTGATATAGTAAATGAACTCAATTATACCAAAGCAAGCGTTAGTATTGCCATGAAAAAATTAAGAGAAAATGGATATATTGAAATGGATAAGGATGGGTACATTTCTCTTACAAAGGCTGGTCTTGCCATTGCAGAAAAAATGTACGAAAGACATGAAACTCTTTCAAGTTTTTTGATGTTTCTTGGTGTAAATAAAAAAACATCACTAGAAGATGCTTGTAGAATTGAACATGTAATAAGTGATGAAAGTTTTGATAAGATAAAAAAATATATAATGACACTGCCTAAACATTAAAAATCATTAACAAAAGCAAACTAATTAGGATTAAATTATTATCTATTGTTTTTCTAGTATATCCATTCTGTAACTTCTTGAAATAACTTACGCGGACGTGGATATGGACATTGATTTGGATATCCTATAGCAACTGCTGACACAAGTTCATCTTTACGATTTAACCAAGAACATATTTCATTATCACAATAAAAAACATCACAAATCCAAAGACTACCTAATCCAAAATCTTGTGCAGCAAAAATCATTGTTTGTACAGCTGCACCTATTGACTGAGTATCCGTAAGTAATCTGTAGTGATTATAGTCTTCTTCAAACTTAGAAAATGCATTGAATACTAGAATCACTATTGATGCTTCATCAATAGAATTAATACTTAATTCTAAGCTTCCAACATTTTTATTTTGTTCCTTATGAAAATTTGCCACATTACTCATTATATTTACTAACTCACCTTTTTTTTTACCTTGTATAATAACAAATCTCCATGGTTGACGATTTTTACCTGAAGGAGCCTTAGTTGCTAATTTAAGTATTTTTTCTATTATTTCTTTTGGCACTACTTTGTTTTTGTATTTTCTTATACTTCTTCGTTCTTCTATTACTTTTATTGTATCCATATTAGCTCTCCTAAATCTTATATTTTTTAAATATACTTTTTCTATTTATTTGTAATTCATTTGAAAATAAATTAATTAGTAATTCCTCAATAGCAAAAATATTTGCAACAGCACAAACTATATACATAATCCTATTTGATTGCACAAAAGCAAGTGATACTATAAATGCAAATAATATAAAACCTGTGAATTTGTTATTTGCCTATAACTCATTATAATATAATTACACTTACTTTCTCTTTGATGATAAAGAAAAAACTACAAAAAACCAAATAACATTTACAATTAATGATGTAATAGAAATAGCTCCTATTAGTGAATATAATAAATTTTTAGTAAATGAGTTGAAAATAAAAATAAACACTATCAGTGAAAAATCTGCTAACATTCCAATAGCTAAAAAAACTGCTATTACAAATTTCATTACATCTACTCCTAATGCATAAACAATCAAAGGTAATATATAAAGTAATGAAACAATACCTATAGATAACCACATACCAATAGAATTAAATTTATTAGCATTAGGTCCAGAGTTAGCAAGTGGCGAAATAGAGCTTATACCTACTAGTAAACAAAAAAGTGCTGTAGCTACTAATGTTATAAGTATAATTTTACACTTGTTTTTTTGTTTTATCATTATATTAACTTCCTTTCTTCATTCTATATCCATCTTATTCCACAAGGAAACAAATTGTCAATTTTATTATATTATTTATGATACAATAGAAAGATAAATGACATTGCTTTGAGAGGTGTATAAAATGTATAACATAATGATAATTGAAGATGATAAAAAATTAGACAATCTTGTAAGAAATCATCTGCAAAAGTATGGATATAAAACTTACTCTGTAGATGACTTTTCTAATATAAAAAATGAGTTTATAAAAAATAATCCTCACCTTGTTCTTATGGATGTAAATTTACCATTGTACGATGGCTTTTACTGGTGCAGAGATATAAGAACAATATCTAATGTTCCTATAATATTCCTTTCAGCTAGAAATTCTGATATGGACCAAGTTATGGCTATCGAAAATGGAGGGGATGATTATATAACCAAACCTTTTTCCTATGATGTACTCATTGCAAAGATAAAAGGAGTTATAAGAAGAGTTTATGGACGTTACTCAGAAAATATCAATAGTGAAGTATTTGAATCAAATGAACTCTTTTTATATTTAAATCAAAATGTAGTAGAATATAAAAATAAAAAAGTAGAGCTTAGTAAAAAGGAATTCCAACTTCTATATTCCCTTCTTAAGAATGAAAATAAAATTGTTTCCAGAGAAAGCTTACTGGAGGTTTTATGGAATGATGTAGATTTTGTTGATGATAATACCCTGTCTGTTAACATGACTCGCGTAAGAAAAAGACTTGAGGAAATTGGAATTACCAATGTAATTGAAACCAAACGTGGACAAGGTTATAAAATAGTACCAAATTGGTAAAACAAAGCAGGTGAAATAAATGAATTTTAAAGACTTTCTTAAAGATAAAATACCTTTTGCAGTGATTTATTTTTTATCCACTGCTGCAGTTATACTTGTACTGTATCTTACTTTAATTATAAACAAAATTGAACTTATAAATAATAACATACTTTATGCTTGGTTAATTTCAATAATCTTTTTCATATTATTTTTGATATATGATTATTTAAAAAATAGAGATTTTTATAATCAACTTAAAATAATGTTAAATTCAAAGGAAGATCTAGATAATATACTTAATATAGGAAGTTGCAGCACTAATGAGCATGAAATGTTTAAAAAACTTCTGCTTAAAACTTATAAAATATGTAGTGAAAGAACTATAAAATATGAAGAAACACACAAGGAATACATAAATTTTATAAATAAGTGGGTACACCAAATGAAAACTCCTGTATCTGTTATGAATCTCATACTTCAAGATGAAATAAATGAAGATAATAGAGCTGTATTTGACAGTATATTAGAAGAAAATGAAAAGTTATCTCATGGTCTTGATATGATGCTTTGTAATGCAAGAGTTAATGAATTTAATTTTGATTTTAATGTAGAAAGCTTAAACATTATATCCATTGTTAGAAATGTTTTAAATGACAATAAGAAGTCTCTCATAAGAAACCATGTATTCCCTAAAGTTACAGCTGATGCAGATATAACAGTAGAAACAGATAAAAAATGGATTTACTTCGTAATAAATCAAATAGTTATAAATGCTATAAAATATTCAAAACTGAAAATTCAGGACAGCAAGTATATTACTTTTAAAATCAAAGATGAAAATTTAAAAATTATATTATCAATAAGTGATGAAGGAATAGGTATACCAAAAGAAGATTTAAATAGAGTATTTAATGCTTTCTTTACAGGTAAGAATGGAAGAAAAAGTGATGAATCCACAGGAATGGGAATGTACCTTGCAAAGAAAATATGTGATAAACTTGGTCATGAAATTCTTTTAGAATCAAAAGAAGGCAAAGGTTCCACCTTTTCTATTGTATTTTTCAAGGGTAAAAACTTGTTTAAATTTTAATCTTTCAATATTGTAAGATTAAAATTGTATTTGAAAGAGAAATCGATACATTGATTTCTCTAATTTTTTTATAATATATACATAAAATTCAAGATATTCCTCATCTAAAAGAATGAGAATATTATGGATAACAGTCATGAAATTAATAGATGAAAGGAATGATAATATGTCAGTATTAAAAGCTGAAAATATAAGTAAAATTTATGGTGATAAAAAAGGAAACCTACAAGTAAAAGCCCTTGATAAATTTAATATTAGCATCGATGAAGGAGAATTTGTAGGAGTTATGGGCCCTTCTGGAAGTGGAAAGAGCACTCTTTTAAACATTCTTGCAACAATAGATACTCCAACTTCAGGAGAACTTTTCATAAAAGGAGTTAATCCAGAAAAACTTGATGAAAAAAAAGCTGCACTATTTAGGAGGAAAGAACTTGGATTTATATTTCAAGATTTTAATTTACTAGATTCCCTATCAATAAAGGAAAATATAATACTTCCATTAGTACTCAACAAAACAAATACTCATGAAATAGAAAAAAAGGTAGCTGATATTGCTTCACTTTTAAATATAAAAAAGATTTTAGATAAAAGACCTTATGAAACTTCAGGTGGACAGCAGCAAAGAGCCGCTTGTGCTAGAGCACTAATTCATAATCCCTCTATAATACTTGCAGATGAACCTACTGGAAATCTTGATTCTAAAGCTTCTCAGGATGTTATGGAGTCTTTGACTAACTTAAATAATGAAAGAAAAGCAACTATAATGATGGTTACTCATGATCCTTTTGCAGCTAGCTTTTGTAAAAGAATAATAATGATTAAGGATGGAAGATTCTTTTTGGAAATTGTAAAAGGAGGTAATCGCCAAGCTTTCTTTAAGGAAATCATGGATTCACTTACTTTAATAGGAGGTCATTACAATGACATTGCATAACATTGCTGTTAAAAATATAAAAGGAAATTTAAATAAATTTATAATGTACTATTTAAGTAATACCTTTGTAGTTATGGTATTTTTCATATTTGCAAATTTTCTTTTAAGTCCTAAAGCTTCCAGTTTAAAAAACATGGGCCAAGCTGGAGCAATTATGATAGAAATAGTTTATCTTTGTGAGTTTGTAATACTCATATTCACAGTTGTATTTACTAACTATTCCATATCAAGTTTTTTAAAATCCAGAGAAAAAGAATTTGGACTTTTATCGATGTTTGGACTGACAAAAAGCCAAGTAAGAAACTATGTTATGTTTGAAAACTTCATTGTTTCTTTATTCTCTATAAGCACAGGAATTATACTTGGTACTCTTTTTTCTAAGCTATTTTTTATGTCAATTTCAGCTATTTTGATTTTAAATGCTGAAATTCCACTTACTATATCAATTAAAGCTGTACTATTAACCTCAGTGTGTTTTTTAATATTGTTTCAAGTAACTTGTTTTAGATCAAGTTATAAGATAAAAAGCAATAATATAATAGAGCTTTTAAAAGGCTCAAGGGTTGCAAAGCCAGTACCTAAATTTTCTAGTAAAAAAGCAATTTTATCTACAATATTAATTGGCTTTGGATATATTTTAGCAGTTTTTTCAGGTCAAGCTATTGTACTCACTATGTTCCCTATTTTAATTGTAGTAGTAACCGGCACATATATGCTATACTCTCAATTCAGTATATATGTTACAAGTAAACTTAAAAATAATAATAAAATTTTTTATAAAGGCATCAATATGATAACTTTATCTCAAATAATATATAAACTTAGTGACAATACCAAAATACTATTTGCTGTTTCAATACTTTCAGCTGTAACTTTAACAGCTTCTGCAAGTGTATATTCATTTCAAAAAACTGTACAAAAACAAACTATAATAGACTACCCACAGGACATAAGTTTTATTGAAAATGGATTAAATGCACACAATGTAATATCCCCTAAAGAAGTAGAAAAAGTTTTTAAATCCTATGGAAATGAAATAGAATACAAAAATAAAGTTATACTTATAAAAGCAACTAATAATGATTTATCTTCAAATAAGCACTCAAATTTTGAAGAACTCATCAATAGAAAAGATTTCTATATTATGTCCAATACTGATTATAATACTTTAGCAAATGAACAAAAGAAACACTCCATTAAATTAAATAGTGGTGAAGTAATTATTCACTATCATAATGTCATTGCAACTAAAGATACAGAATTATTTGCTGATAAAAGTTATTTAAAATTAAATACTCAAAGCACTTCCATAAACTTAAAGCTTAAAAATGAAATAAATGGTGGAATAATTAATCAGGATAACAAGAACTCCAATACTGCAGTAATAAGTGATGATGACTTTAATAAACTTAAAGCTGATATTAAGGATGATAGTCTTCAAGTTTATTATGGTTATACTATAAAAAATGGATTTAAAGCAGTAAACTCAGTATCAAAGATAAAAAGCGAAATTTCAAAGGAAATGGAAAGTAGTTTTTCTGAAAGAGTATTAAGCTTTTCTAAAATGATGGAAGTCATGTCCACATTTTTCTTCATAGGAACATTTATTTCAGTATTATTCTTCATAGCAACCTGCAGCATAATATACTTTAAATTATTTAATCAAATTCAAAATGATAAACATGAATTTACAGCTCTTAAAAAAATGGGAATGTCTATAGACGAAATAAAGAAAATAGTAAGTACTCAGTGCTTT
Organism: Clostridium muellerianum; assembly: GCF_012926525.1. GTDB lineage: Bacteria > Bacillota > Clostridia > Clostridiales > Clostridiaceae > Clostridium_AM > Clostridium_AM muellerianum. The sequence goes on along the minus strand of NZ_JABBNI010000008.1, from coordinate 99,572 downwards.
ATAATGTTCTTTCTCCCTTTTGCAGTATCCTTTATTCATACTAGTTTTGCAATAAAGGCTTTAAGCAATATATTACAAACAAGCCTTAGCCTTTATTTAATGATTATAGTAGGAATTTATTTTCTACTACAAACAATTTACTTTTTCTTTTCAAGATCAATGTATGTAAAACAAATAAATAGCTGGCAGTAGTAATTAACCATTTAAAACCTTTCTATCTTTAAATTTAGTATTTGACAATCTATATCTTATTTATATATGATAGAATTATTTGTACAAGATTCTATCATATATAATATGTCAATATGAATTATAAAAAAAAGTTAGAAGGTTAATTTATGGAAGTAAACACAGTAATAACTCAAATAATATCTTTATTTTTAGTTGCCCTGGTAGGTTTCTATGGTGGAAAGAAAAATATTATAGATGAAAATTTTTCAAATGGTTTATCCAAGCTATTAATAGAAATAACAACTCCATTTTTGGTTATTTCCTCCTTCAGTATATCCTATGGACCTGATGTTGCAAACAATGTTGTAAAGGCTTTTATCTATAGCTTTGCAATATTTATACTAACTCCACTGTTAGTAAAACCCTTGCTTATAAAAGTTGATAAAAGCAAAAGAAATGTTCTTGAGTTTGCAATGGTCTTTTCAAATTGTGGCTTTATGGGATTTCCTGTAGCTCAAAGCGTTTTTGGAAATGAAGGAGTAGTATATGCTGCCATTTTTAATATGATATTTAATATTTTTGTATGGACCTACGGAGTAATGTTATTTAATAATAAAAGTGATCTTAAAGGCTTAAAAGAGTCACTTAAAAATCCTGGAGTAGTTTCTTCAGTAATAGGACTTTTAATTATGATATTTTCAATAAAAATACCTCCTATACTGTTGAGCACTACAAAAATGGTTGGAGGACTTACAACGCCAATATCTATGCTTATAATAGGTAGTTTATTATCTAGAAGTGAACTTAAAAAGATTATTAAGGACAAGAGTATGTATTATGGTTCAATGATAAAACTCATACTCTTACCATTAATATTATATTGGATATCCCTTTTATTTAAAGAAAATTCTATGGTTTTAAAAACCTTTATATTAATGCAAGCTATGCCTGCAGGTGCATTAACCACAATTTTTGCAGAAAACTTCAACAAAAATAAAGATTATTCTGCTTTTATAGTATCATTTTCATCTCTTTTATCTGTAATTACTATACCCTTAGTAATTAAATTTTTTTTGTAGCATTTAATAACTAATATTTTAATAAAAAACTATATGTTTAGTAACACTTTAAAAATATCTATCATATTTTAGTGTAGGGAAAGTTTTTTTCCTTAAAGTAATTTATTTTATTATGTATGGAGGTTATTTTTATATGAATAATTATTATATTCCATTAAATCTATTACCACTTGGTGAAAAATGTATAGTAAAGAAACTTACTTCTGATGGTTTAATAAGAAGAAGATTATTGGACTTAGGTTTAATCGATGATACTGTTATACAATCTTTACAAAAGAGTCCATCTGGTGATCCTATTGCTTATCTTATCAGAGGAGCAGTAATTGCTCTACGCACTGAAGTAGCCTCTATGATATTAGTAGAAACTCTTTAAGTTTATATTTATAAATAATATATAAATTTAACACTTTTTAAGGAGGAAATATTAATGTGTTTAACCAGCACTTCAACTGGAATAAAAATTTTGGAGAATGAGCTCAAAATCACTAAAAACTCACCAGATGATAAAATAATAGCACTGGCTGGAAATCCTAATGTAGGAAAAAGTACTGTTTTTAATAATCTAACAGGTTTAAATCAGCATACAGGTAATTGGCCTGGTAAAACTGTAACAAATGCTCATGGAAACTACTTGTATAAAAACACCAATTTTATTTTAGTAGACATACCTGGAACTTACTCTTTAATGTCAAATTCCATTGAAGAAGAAGTTGCTAGAAATTTTATTTGCTTTGGAAATCCAGATACAGTAGTAATTGTAGTAGATGCTACATGTTTAGAAAGAAATTTAAATCTTGTTCTGCAAACATTAGAAATAACTTCAAAGGTAGTAGTATGCGTTAATTTAATGGATGAAGCAGAAAGAAAAGGAATAACTATAAATTTAAAAGAATTATCTAAATGTCTTGGAGTTCCTGTAATAGGAACAAGTGCTACTAAAGAAAAAGATTTAACTCAATTAATGAATGCAGTTTTTGATGTTGCATTTAATAACATTACTACTAACACCATTAACATTGTATATGATGAAGTAATAGAAAATTCCATATCACAGGTTAAAAATTTAGTTGACTTAGTAATTAAGAATTCACTTAATCCTAGATGGGTAGCACTAAAGCTCATAGATGGAGATAAAACCTTATTATCCTCCATTAATAAATACCTAAATTTTAATCTAACTGAAAATTATGAACTTATGAAACAGGTTTATAAAACAAGAACCTTTTTAAATGAACATGATATTAATTCTGATACTTTTCGTGACAAAATTGTTTGTAAGCTTGTAAAAACTTCAGAGACAATTAGTACTAAAGTTGTTTCCTTAAAAAATAGTAACTATAATCATATTGATAGAAAAATAGATAAATACCTTACTTCAAAAAAATTTGGAATTCCAACTATGATTCTTCTTCTAAGTATAGTTTTCTGGATTACCATTACTGGAGCTAACATTCCTTCTGACCTAATCGCTACTGGTCTATTTTGGATACAAGACAAACTAACAGATTTTTTTGCTTGGTTAGGTACTCCTCCTTGGGTACATGGACTTCTAGTTATGGGCATGTATAGAACTCTTGCCTGGGTAGTATCTGTTATGCTTCCTCCTATGGCTATATTTTTTCCTATTTTTACATTACTGGAGGACTTAGGATACTTGCCTCGAATAGCCTTTAATCTTGATAACTATTTTAAAAAAGCATGTACCTGCGGAAAGCAAGCATTAACAATGTGTATGGGCTTTGGTTGTAATGCAGCTGGCATAATAGGATGCAGAATAATAGATTCTCCAAGAGAAAGACTTATTGCTATTATAACTAATAATTTTGTACCTTGTAACGGAAGATTTCCTACTCTAATAGCAATTATCACTATGTTTTTTACTGGAGTTGTTGTAAGTCCCTTTCAATCGGTAATATCTACACTAATTCTCACTGGAGTTATTATTCTAGGAGTTATAATGACATTAATAATATCTAGACTTTTATCAAAAACCATATTAAAAGGTATTCCTTCTAATTTCACTTTAGAATTGCCACCATATAGAAAACCTCAAATAGGAAAAATTATAATTAGATCAATATTTGATAGAACTCTATTTGTACTTGGTCGTGCTGTTGTAATAGCAGCACCAGCAGGATTAGTTATTTGGATAATGGCCAATACTCAAATAGGCAATACAAGCATTTTAGCTTATTGTGCTAATTTTTTAAACCCATTTGCAAAACTTATTGGATTAGATGGTTATATTTTAATGGCATTTATTTTAGGTTTCCCTGCAAATGAAATAGTTGTTCCTATAATAATTATGAGCTATATGTCTACTGGAAGTATGCTTGAACTTGACAGCTTAGATCAATTAAGAAATCTACTTATTACAAACGGTTGGACCTCCTTAACTGCTATATGTGTTATGCTGTTTTCATTAATGCACTGGCCTTGTGCTACCACTTGTCTAACTATAAAAAAAGAAACTCAAAGCTGGAAATGGACATTTATTTCTTTTATTGTACCAACTATTACTGGAATTACCATTTGTTTTATAGTTGCAACTACTGTAAGGTTAATAGGCTTATTATAATTTAAAATTTTAAGTATCAAATAAATTTTAGAATAATTCATCTATATATATTAGTCTTATTTTACTACCTAAAAAGGATTAAATTACTACGTATAAAAATAATTTTTTCCTAAAATATAATTAGGACTGCCAGTAAGGTGACAGCCCTAATTATATTATATTTTATTTTTTCCTATAATACGAGTTGTTACAACATCTGTAACAGCTCATCCTAAAATGATTAATATTTGTATAAAAGATTTTTTACTTTTCAATTACTTCAACTTATCTTTTGTATTTTCTGATACATTTAAATCTTTTTCTGATACTGTATATTCAATATTATTTATAATATATGTACCTTTTAAATCTTTTATTGGCTCTTTGAATTTACCTTCCGCCTCAGTTTGTCCATTCTGTAGGTTTTCAAGATAAGTGCTAGCCACAATTTTATTATCCTTAGTAATTACTATAATCACCTTGTTTCCTAAAATTTTATTACCTGCAAAAGGATCTGTAAAATGAACCTTTATACCATCCTCAGTTAATTTCTCTACTGAAAAATAAGGTTTGACTTCTATAGAATCAGACATAAAGTCTTCCATTGTATTTCCTGCTTCATCTGTAAAATTTTTAACAACTAATTTCCATTTTCCTTCTGTCAAAGATGTTACTGGATTTATGAGAAAAGAACCTATGTCCCTAAACCTGGTAATTCCTTTATTATTAGAATCAAAGTCATATTTAAATGGAATTTGATCTAATCGAAATGCAATTTTTTCTCCATTTTCATGTGATTCTGCACCTGATTCTAATATATCTCCCATTAGTGCATATTTACCTTTTATTGTTATAGGTTTTCCACTACTATCAAGCACATTTTTTCCATTATCGTCTACTTTATAATATTCAGCTGAAAACACTGGTAATCCATATTCATTATCCTTAAGCTGCTCCTGACTTGGAGTTAAAGGATTATATCCTACTACTGCAGGTAATTTAGTATTTGCCTTTTTTAAAGCACTTACCATATCCTCTGTAAATATTTGTACTGGCTCATTAAATACCAATCTTGTATTTCCTGCACTTTGAAGACCATTTTCTCCAATATATGTATATATGGTTTTTTCATGCACCACCTTTGGTTTTTCATTATCTTTAGCAAGACGTATATCTCGTTTTGCAGTTAATTTATCTGATCCTTTATTGTCTATTATCTTATTTCCATTTTGGTCTTCTAATCCTTCTGCCACAAGCCTTAAGCCTTTAATTTTATTATCATAATAATTTAAACCAGTTTTCTCTGTATTAAGAATTCTTGTCCAATCTTCTGTTAACTCAAGAACTAATCTGTCTGTATTCTCTTTATTTTTTATAACATAACAAGTTACAGGACTTCCCCCTTCTACATTTTGCAACATTTCAGGCTTACTTTTACCATCTAAATTTATATTAATTTCTCCAAGCTTGTCAATTCCATAAGGATCTTTTTTTTCATTATCTGGGACTATAATTTTTAAAGTTCCCTTATTAGGATTAATGTTTTTATTAAAAACTACAACAAATTGTTCTATTGATTCATTATCTCCATCTTCATCATGACTGTAATCACCATCTTGATACCAATCAAAAGCAGAATCATGATTTTTATAGTTTTCTACATCTTCACCATTTACCTGCAAAATATCATTAGGAATAGTATCTAATGGAGTACCATTTTTTAAGTTAGTAAAACTTTCGATATCATTTCCAGTATACCATTTTCCATTATACTTGTAGTAAACCCCATTTTTATCATCTACGGTTTTTGAAGCTTTTATAAAAGTATTTAAATTGTAATTAGAATTATCCATATTATCTAATTGAAATAAATTTTTACCGATAACTAAAGAATTATCTGATATATTGTTTAACTCACTAATATTGTCTGCTAAGACATGTTTTGCCATTGATAATATCATTATTGATGATAATGCAAATGCTATGGTTTTTCTTTTTATCATTATATTGTCCCTCCTATTATTTTTATATATTAAAATTAATATATTCTCCCTGTTTCAAGATTTGAAACTTACTTTTATCAATATCTTTTCCTAAAAATATAGCTAAAACCCTTACTACTCCATCACCATCTTTATCTTCAGCTATGACTTTACCATCATATAGTAATTGATATTCTTTTAAGTTATTTGAACTATTAATAGATGTAAACTTTAAATCATATGTAAATGCGCCTGGAAATGATTGTTCTAAAGATAATGTATAATCAGCTTTAACATTAGAATTATTTGAACCGCCAGAACTACTAGAATTGTTTGATTGATTTGAACTTATACTTTTAATTAAATTATTAATTGTATCATTAGATACAAGTTTTTCTCCTCCTATAGCTATTATAGTACTGTCTTTATTAACTTTAGATTGTATAATGTTTAAAAGTTCTTTATTCGTATTATCGCTAAAAATTATTGGGCTACAATCTTTTGCTGCTAAAGGAGCGGAGGATAATGCATCTGCAAATTGATCAACTCCATTAAAGCTAGCAATAGTTAAATACACACTTTTAAAATTTATACTGTCCCGAAACCTATTTATTACTTTTTGATTACTTTCATAACGATCTTTTCCATATATTCTTTCAAAACTTGGAGCAACTCTTTCCATTTCTAGTGGTACACAAGATTCGCCCCCTATTATATATGCTTTATTTACATTGTTATTTTTTACATAATTTTGTATGCTTTCTTCATTTTCATCTGCTAATAATACAGGCATACTTTTATTAGCTGCTATTGAACTTATAGTTAATGCATCTGAAGGTGCTTTTCCTGAAACTAAAACTATTTCTCTACTTTGTCCAACTTTATCTGCAATAATTTTTGAAGTTTCATATCTGTCCATTCCTCCAAGTCTTTCTATTTGCAACTTTTTAGGTAAGAAATTTTTTATTTTTTCTTCAATTTCACTACTTATAACCCCTTCTTTACCTATAATTGTTATTTTTTTAGGATTTAATCTATTCAATTCTTTCATAACATTTTCATTAATTGCGTTTTTGCTTACTAATAAAATAGGAGCATCATATTTTTTAGCAAGTGTTACTGAACAAAGCGCATCTGGAAAATTTTCTCCATTACACAATATTACATCAGAAGAACTATTCCAGTTATCTTTGCTTATCATTGCAGAAGTCTCATACCTATCTTTTCCAAAAATTCTTTTCTCATTTAATTTGTATGAAGAATCTGCAAAAACAGTAGATGAACAAAATATCAATATTATCATTGCTAAACTTCCAATTTTCTTTGAACTCATATTAAACCTCCTTATATAATCTGTTTAATAAAAATATAAACATAAAATAAGGACCCTTGGATTTACCATTAGTCCTTATTTTGTATTTTATATTTTACTTTTTACTATGACATACACTAGATGAAGAGCAGTTACTGCAACCACAGCCACAACCGCTTTCTCCATTTTTAGCCTTTTTAACTTGCTTTACTATAACCAAAACCATTAATGCAAATATAATACCTGCTATTAAAACTGTTGCTACCATAAAAACTCACTCCTTATCCTTAATTTAAAATATATTATCTTGTATAGCTTACCTGTCCTTTAATTTCTTTCTTCATAGATCTTTTTCCTGTAGTTATAGCTATTGCAACTACTGCAATTGCTACTATTATTGAAATTATAGCCCCACTTAAAGTTCCTTTACCTATGATGAAACTACCAACTTGATTTATAACAAGTGCAGTTATATAAGCTGTAAAAGTTTGAAATCCTAAAGTAATCCAAGTCCATTTCCATGAACCCATTTCACGTCTTATTGCACCAATTGCTGCAAAACAAGGAGCGCAAAGCATATTAAATACTACAAAGGCAAAAGCACTAGCAACTGTAAACATCGCTGCAACGTTTGTTACAAGAGCTGGAGTATCTTCTGCTGCATCAGCTATACCATATAAAACTCCAAAAGTTCCAACAACATTTTCCTTAGCAACTAAACCAGTAACTGTTGCAACAGCTGATTGCCAAGTACCAAATCCAAGAGGTTTAAAAATAGGAGCTATTGCAGTTCCAATACTTGCGAGCATACTTTCCCCTGCATCAACCATAGCAAGTGACCAATTAAATGATTGTAAAAACCATATTACACCACAAGAAACAAAAATTATTGTACCTGCTTTAATAATAAATGCTTTTCCTCTATCCCACATATGCATTAAAACACCTTTAGCACTTGGAATGTGATATTGTGGAAGTTCCATAACAAATGGTGAAGGTTCACCAGAAAATAATTTAGTTTTCTTTAATATAATTCCGCAAATGATAATCATTATTATTCCTAAAAAATAAGCTGCTGGTGCTACCCAAGAGGCTCCACCAAAAAGTGCTCCCGCAATTAATGCAATAATTGGTAATTTAGCACTACAAGGTATAAAAGTTGTTAACATTATTGTCATTTTTCTATCTCTATCATTTTCCATAGTACGAGTTGCCATAACACCTGGAACACCGCACCCTGAACTAATTAACATTGGTATAAAAGATTTTCCTGAAAGTCCAAACTTACGGAAAACTCTATCCATAATAAAAGCAACTCTTGCCATATATCCACAATCTTCTAAAATTGATAATAGTAAGAATAAAACCATTATTTGTGGAACAAACCCAAGTACTGATCCAACTCCGCCAATTATTCCATCTACTACTAATCCTTGTAACCAATCAGCAACATGTGCACTTGCTAACCAATTTGAAACATTACCTTGAATGATATTTGCAAATAACGTATCATTTACCCAATCAGTCATTGCAGTTCCAATTGTACTTATTGCTATGTAGTATACTCCAAACATAATAGCTGCAAAAATTGGTAGCGCTAGAAAACGATTTGTAACAATTTTGTCTATCTTATCTGAAGTTGTTTCACTTCCCTTTCTATTCTTTTTAATAGATTTTGAAACCACATCTCCTATAAAAGCATATCTATCTCCTGTAACAATACTTTCACTATCATCATCTAGTTCAGCTTCGTATTTTTGTATTATAGTTTCTATTTCATCTAATATACTTTTTGAGATATTTAACTTTTCAATTATATTTTCATCACGTTCAAAAAGTTTGATAGTAAGCCAGGTCGTTTCAATTCCTTCATGTGGAATACTTTTTATAATAATTTTTTCTATTTCTTGAAAAGCACTTTTGGCTTCCTTTGAGAAATTTAATTCAAAAGCTGGTTTATTCTTATTCTTTGCAATTTCAATTGCTTTTTTCGCAGCAGCTAAGACACCACTGCCTTTAAGAGCAGATGTTTCAACAACTGGACAGCCAAGAGTTTTTGATAACTTATCTATATCAATTTTATCTCCATTTTTTTCTATAACATCCATCATGTTAAGTGCTATAACTGTTGGGATTCCAAGTTCTAAAATTTGAGTTGTTAAATATAGATTTCTTTCAATATTCGATGCATCCACTATATTAATTACTGCATCTGGTTTATCATTTATCATAAAATTACGTGTTACCACTTCTTCTAAGGTATATGGTGATAAAGAATAAATACCTGGTAAATCTACAATTTCAACATCTTTGTTTCCTTTTAGCTTACCACCTTTTTTTTCAACTGTTACTCCAGGCCAGTTACCAACATACTGTGATGAACCTGTAAGTTCATTAAACATAGTTGTCTTTCCACAGTTTGGATTACCGGCAAGTCCTATTTTGATTGTCATTTTCATTCCTCCTTATTACTCTACAAGAATCATTTCTGCATCGGCTTTACGAATTGATAATTCATAGCCACGAATGGTTAATTCTATAGGATCTCCAAGTGGGGCTACCTTACGTACATAAATTTCACAGCCTCTTGTAATGCCCATATCCATAATACGTCTGCGAACAGCTCCTACTCCGTCAATTTTCTTAACCTTAATGGTCTGTCCACACTTTATTTCTTTTAATGTGCTCATTAAAATGACCTCCCTTGTCTAAACTATTATTCGACTTGCCATGCTTTTATCCAAGGCAATCCTGCTGTCTTTAATATTTATTATTATGTTTCCACCAATTTCCGAAACAATTTTAACGGTTTCTCCAACTACAAATCCTAGACTATTTAAAAATCTCCTTGTCTCATCATTACCAAGTATTTTTCTAATATTCATTTCATTTCCTTTACACGCTAATATTAATGGCATAGTCCTTTCCTCCTTCATCATATCTTACACACTTAAATCTCCACTTTCAGGAAAAATTCTTGATCATACTAATTTAACTTTTTAACAATTCTGTTGGTTTAATACCCTGCATCATTAATTTCATGATAGTACATTTTATTTCATCATACTTATTAAAAATAGCTTTAGCCTTTTTAATATCATGATATACTTTCCAATATCCTGTCATTTTACATTCAGCATTAGGACAATCAATAAAAGATACTACATCTTCTACTGGGTATCCTAAGAAAATACCAATTTCATGAGGACACATATGTTCAAATCTTTTACTTAGAAGAGTTAAACACTGTTCGACACTCATATTTTCATTGTATCCAAACCTCTTTAAGAACTCTATGTTCTTAATTTCTCTTACATTAATCCTAACTTTTTCTTTATTGAAAAATAACACTATTGTACTTTTCTCATTCCTTTTTAATTCAAAGTAATCAATATCTAATCTCTCTTTAACTTCATTTTTATATTTTTCCCATATGCTGTTTAAATTTCTATTATTCTTACCAAAAGTAATTAAAGAAGATGCTTTATGTTTTTTTATAGTTGGTCCTGCACTACACACTATTACCGAAAATAAATATTCTAGGTCATCATAATTGTTTGTAATAATAAAAAATTTTTTCAACTCTTCTTTACTCATAAAACATCCTCCATTACTTTATGTTTAATATATTTCTTAAGCCTTTGTTAAAAGTTTACCTAACTCCTTGCATTTTTCAATGTCTTCTTCATCTGGTTCATTATTAATTATAAGTCCATCTTCTATAATTCTTGCTCCATAGGATTCCATTCTTTCTTGCCAGTCAGTCATCCATTCACCATTACCCCATCCATATGAACCAAATAATGCAGTATCCTTACCTTCAATTGCATCTGAAATTGATTCAACAAATGGTTCCATTTCAGATTCTTCAAGCTGTTCTGTTCCCATAGATGGGCATCCAAAAGCTACTGCATCTGCTTTTAAAACATCTTCTACCTTTGCTCCTTGTACACTAAGTAACTTCACATTTGCACCTTCTGACTTTGCACCATCCATAACACCTATTGCCATATTCTCTGTATTACCTGTACCACTCCAGTAAATAATTACTACATTTTTCAAATTAGTCTCCTCCTTATAAAGCATTTTAGATAAGCACTGATGTACTTTATCCATTTATATATTGAATTATTTTAAACTAACTATTTATCATATTGTCAACCATCTCTTCCTTTGTTAGAATTCCTATTTGATATGATTTGTTTTTTACATTTTTCACATATTACTGATAACACAATACTTGTACTATTAATCATAATTTTTCGTTCTTGCTTAATATTTTTTATTAGTTCTTTGAAATTCTCTGCTAATTTCTCTCTTTTTATGTCAACCACTCTATTACATTTTATACACTTTGCATGTACATCAATTTCTCCCATAGCTTGTAATTCATAATAACTTATATTAGCCGTGTTAATTCTTTTTATTACTCCAACAGTTTCTAATATCATAAGATTTCTATATACTGTACTAAGCCCTATTTTTTTATGTTTTACTTTTTCATATATTTCATCAGCATTCATATGTACATCATTTTCATACATTATCTTTATAATCTCGCATCTTTGCTTTGTAATCTTATATCCACTATTTATTAACTTCTCACTTATGTAACTTATATCAGTAGTTCTTTTTTTCATATATATCACTACTTTCCAAAATTAAATACTTTAAATATAAAAAATCTCTTTTGTTATTCACACTACATATACTCTATTTATTTTATCTAAGCTCAAATTTGCCAAAGTGACATAGATAATCATTCTCAATCATTTCTTGAAAAAATAAATATATCCCCAGTATTATTTATATATTTTAATTACTGACAAATATCATTATCACACCAATCAATATAAATATCCTTTTCTATTTACAGTTTAATCAAAATGTATTACTAACTAACCACAACCACTATAATATTCAACTTAATTATCTATCTTTTCAAATACCCACTTTGTTTCAAATATTTAAGTTCTATCTCTATAACTGAAACATCTGTTTTGAAAAATTCAGCCATTTCTTTTAAAGAATAATTGCTATGATTTTTTACTAAGTTTAAAAGTCCAATAATCATAAAGTTCACCCTCTTTCTTCATCTAAAATAACTCTATTATTTTGAAATTTAACTTACATAATAACCAATCAAGAATATTATCTTTAATCGCTTCTCTATTGATAATGATAATCAAATTCAATTGTTTTGTCAATACATAATCGAAAAATTATATTTTATTTATAATATATTGCGTAAATATATAAGCATTTTAATAAAAATATAAAGCATTTTTATTATGCACATTTTTTGATGTTGACCATAGTATATTATTGGGTTAAACACTTAAGTCTACATAGAAAATCAAACTCAAACTAAAATTTGATTTTCTACAAAATAACTAAGGGGTGAATAAAATGAGTAACCATTCACATTGTAAATCTAATTCTCTTTGTAAAGAATTTGCCAAAATACTTGGAGCAGAAATTATAACTTCTAACAAACGCGTTTGTGCTGTAGGTTTTAATAGAAATATACGTGCACGAATACTTGGTAGAAGAACTCGTTCTCCATTAGCTTTATCTGCATTATTTTCTTTTGATATTAGATCAATGGATGAAGCTGGAAATGCACTCAATTTAGGAGAAACTGTTATTCTTGAGGAAGAAGTTAATGACTTTATTACTGCACTTAGAAGAGAAGGTTTATTAGTTACTGCACTTCATAATCATTGGTTATTTGATAGACCAAGACTTATGTATATTCATTTCGAATCTATTGATAAACCTTTAGATTTTGCAAGAAAAGTAGCTAGAGCTCTTCGTGTTTTAAGAACTACTCAGAACCAGTGTTAAATTATCCTTGTAATATAATATTAGCAGCAAAAATAAAACTTTTTGCTGCTAATTGATTATATTTTCTAATAAACAAAGAAGCCCATATTAGGCTTCTTTTGTCATACAAACTTTTACTTTTTCAACTCTTCTATCTTTTACTTCTTCAATTCTAAATATTATATTTTTATAATTAACAGCTTTTTGTTCGCCATTATGTGGTATATGACCTAATAAATCTACCACAAAACCACCTATAGTATCAGAATACTCTGAAGTTAACTTCAAATTAAGATAATTATTCAGGTTATCAACTGATATAGAACCATTAACAACAAAGGTATCATTGTCAATTTTTTTAATATCTGGCTCATTATCATCATATTCATCATCTATTTCACCCATAACTTCTTCTATAAGATCTTCTATAGTTGCTATTCCTGAAAATCCACCATATTCATCTATTAACACTGCCATATGATTTCTAGTAGTTTGAAGTTCTTTAAATAGCTCATCAATATTCTTAGTTTCAAGCACAAAATATGGTGTATGAAGCATTTTCCTTATGTCAATATCCTTATGCTCATTTTTATGGATTTCAATAAACAAATCTTTCATATACAAAATTCCTATTATATTATCAGTATCATTTTCATATACAGGAATTCTTGAATATTTTTCTTCCATTAACTTATCCATAAGTTCGTCATGTGGAGTATTTACATTAATTAAAAATACATCCGTTCGTGGTGTCATAACTTCTTTAGCTACTTTATCGTCAAATTCAAATATACCATTTATCATCTGCTTTTCTGTCTCATTAATAACACCATATTCTCTTCCAACTTCAACTAATGATCTTATTTCTTCCTTAGATATGGTTTCTTGTGTATTTTTTTTATCTAATCCAAATACTTTAACTAAGACATTTGTAGATCCAGAAAGCAGCTTTACAAAAGGTGAAGTAATTTTAGATAGAAACACAATTACTCCTATAGACCTCATTGCAAATACATCTGGTTTTTGTAGAGCTATCCTTTTTGGAAATAGTTCACCAAACACTAATGTTACATAGGATAATACAATAGTTATAATAACTATTGATATCTGGCTGCTGTAAGGCACACCAATATTAGATAAAAATCCTGTAAACTTGTTTGCTATACCTGTAGAAGCCGATGCACTAGAAAGAAACGCTGCAAGAGTAATCCCTACTTGAATAGTAGATAACGCTTTTGTTGGTTCCTTAATAAATTTTTCTAAAAGTTGAGCTTTTTTATTTCCTTCTTTCGCCATTAACTTAATCTTATTCTTATTAACTGATACCAGTGCTATCTCAGCTAAAGAAAAAAATGCGTTGATTAATGTTAAAATAGCTATTAAAATAAATTGCCCCATTATACTCGGGTCGGGACTAGGGTCTGATTCCATATTAATAATTCCTCCTCAAATGTAATATATCCTAAGTATAATAATAACATAAAAGTTTAAATTTATCTAGTCAAGCATGTAAAAGGAATTTAAATTTTAACTTAGTATAATAAGCATAATGCGACGCAAGTAACCGAAGAAACGTTAAGCTGTATTCCGGCTGATATATGTTGTGCAGGAATACAGCTTAACGTTTCTTCTTACTTCAGTCTACATATATACTATTATCCCTATTATATTAAAAGCGTAGCTTCTATAATAATTATTTTTTATTTATATATTTTAATTTAGTTATTCTAATCACAACTTAAGGCGTAGCCTGTAAGTAGTAGGTTTATTTCCAGTTTTAAATCTATGTGTTATATAGTGTTTTGCTTGATTCTTTTCAATTTTCACAATTATATTATACTAAAATGAATATTTTTTGAGTTATCTTTCTATCCTGAAGGCTGCCGCCTGAATTTTTAAGATCTAAATTATAAAATTATCAATATTAATATGTACAACTGAAGTTACTAGTTTTGATTTTAACTTTTATGTAGGGATATAGGATAAGCGTTTACTCACATTAGCTAAATTGTTTCCTTATTAGTCTTAGCGAGAAGTTAAGGAAAGCCTTAGAACTTTAGCCTTGTTTGAGGGAACCGAGTTTGGCAAAGTTCTTAGGTTTTCATTAACTTTGAGCTTTAGACTAATTGAAAACATTTAGCAGTGAGTAAACGCTTATCCTATATCACGTAGTAAAAGTTAAAATCAAAACTTTCACTGCACTTTGCTTCGCATTATTTTTAAATTTGGTATAATAAAGAAAATACTTAAAACATATGGAGGATTAACATTCTGTGAAAATTAATAGATTACTAGCAATTGTTGTTACACTTTTAAATAGGAAAAAAATATCTGCAGCAGAGCTTGCTGAGAAATTTGAAGTTTCTGTAAGGACAATTTATAGAGACATTGAAGCAATTAACATGTCTGGAATCCCCATAGTTTCTCAAGCTGGAAATAATGGAGGTTTTTGTATTTTAGATAATTATAAAATTAGTCATCAATTTCTAACATTAGAGGATATGATTTCTATAGTAGATGCTTTAAAAAATATGAACAAATTTATAAATGATAAAAAAGTTGAAATAGCCATTGAAAAAGTAAAAAGTATTGTACCTGATGAAAAAAAGTCAATATTTGATATGCATTTTCAACAAATGGTAATAGATAATTCTCCCTGGGGTTTTAAAAAATGCGAAGATGAAGTTTTAAAATATAAAACTGTACAATATGCGTTAGAAAATAAAAAATGCCTCTCCTTTGATTATAGAAATTCAAAAGGTGAACATGACTTTCGGAAAGTTGAACCATTAACTCTTGTTTTTAAAGGTTTTTACTGGTACTTATTTTCTTTCTGCAATTTAAGAAATGATTATAGGTTGTTCAAATTATCAAGAATGGAAAATTTAAAACTCCTGGATGAAGAAATACAAGCAAATAGAATCTCATATAAGGAATATATGAATGATAATAAAGTCCAAAGAATACCTGTAAGAGTTAAGTTAAAATTCTCTCCAAAGGTTAGATATAGAATAGAAGATTCATTTCATAAGGATGAAATGAAGTTTGAAAAAGATGGAAGTATAATTATAGACACATATTTTTTCGAAGATGAATGGGTTTATTCTATGATTTTAAGCTATGGAGAATACGTGGAAGTTATAGAACCTAATCATATAAGAGAAATTATAAAGGACAAATGTAAAAAAATCAGCCTTTTGTATTCAAACCTGACATAATGTTGTCAAAGTATTCCTATATAATAAAACCATAGATCACAAGGGTAGTAGTTTGGATTTTAACTTTTACTTTGTGATATAGCCAATTTTAATAAATCGATAAGGAGAAAATTTATGGAACAAAAATATTGTCAAAGCTGTGGAATGCCCATGAACGAAGAGGTTTATGGCACTGAAATAAATAATGAAAAAAACAAGGAATACTGTATTTACTGCTATGAAAATGGTGCTTTTACGCAGCCGGATTTAACTATGGAACAAATGATAGATGCATGTATGCCTTTTATGAAAGATAAAGGTATGGATGAAAATGAAGCAAGAAACCTAATGAAAAATTGTTTACCTGCTTTAAAAAGATGGAGAAAAGAAGAGCCCAAAACAAGAATAACAGAAAAAAATAAGATGATAATAGTTGGAAAAGAAATAAGAACCACCAACAAAGATGGTGAGTGTATAAAAGCAATTTCAGAGCTTTGGAAGGAGTTTAGTGATAAAAAATTTGGAGATGAAATATTAAACAAAACAAATCCTGATGAAATTTTAGGTTTATATTGTGATTATGAAAATAAAGAATTTGGACTATACTCTTTTATAATTGGATATGAAGTTAGTGATATAAACTCTATACCTCAAGACATGACATATAAAATATTACCTTCTTCAAAATACTGTATAGTTACTGCTAAAGATAAAATCGGAGCTGCTTGGTCTTACATATGGAACTCAAATCTTCAAAGGACCTATAGTGGAGATTTTGAGCTTTATGGTAAGAAATATGATGGCATCGAAAATTCTGAAGTAGATATATATGTAGCTGTAAAATAATTTATTGCGGAAGGATTAAATCATAAGAAAATAATTGTTTACCTAGCTTCATAGTAAATCATATTGATTTACTTTAAAAAAACTAAAAAATTAAATTGTACAATTGTTTTTCCCTTAACAGTTATAGGTGAAAATAAAGTTTTAGAATTTACAGATAGTGAAGGAAATAATATAGAAATTACTTGTCCTATATATTAATAAGAGGTATTTGTATGATAAGAGAAATAAATGCAAAAACAATTCTGATTACAAGTAAAAATCCTAGTGCCTGGTTTGGTGTTAAATACACTATGAATATTTACAGAGGCTGCCAGCATGGATGCATATATTGTGATTCCCGCAGCGAATGTTACCAAATTGAAAATTTTGATGACATTGATATTAAAATAAATGCAGTAGAATTATTAAAAAGAGAACTTTCAAGAAAAAGAATAAAGGGTACAATTGGAACTGGTGCTATGAGTGATCCATATATGCCTATTGAAAAAAAATATAAACTTACACAAAAATCTCTTCAGGTAATTGCTGATAATCATTATCCTGTTCATATTACTACAAAAAGTAATATTATTTTAAGGGATATAGATATACTTCAGGAAATAAATAATGTATATGCTCAAGTTGCTATTACAATTACTACTTTTAATGACTTGCTTTCACAAAAAATAGAACCTAGGGCTCCAGTATCGTCTGATAGGTTTAAAGCACTAGGAATACTTTCAAGTTTAGGTATACATGCTGGTATAACCATGATGCCAATACTTCCTTTCATTGAAGACAATGAAGAAAATATAATTAAAATTATAAAAATGGCAAAATACTATGGTGTTAAATTCATTTATCCTGCTTTTGGAATGACATTAAGAGACAGACAAAGGGATTATTACTATTCTAAGCTAGATGAATTATTTCCAAATTTGAGATCTAAATATGAAAAAAGATTTAAAAATTATTATTCCTGCAGTGCTAATAATGCAGCTAAACTTAAAAATATCTTTCTTGAAAACTGTTATAAATATGGCATTTCCACTAAAATGCCTTCATACGAAAGCAAATTATCAAGTATTCAGCTTAGTTTTTTAAATAAAAAATAGTTATGCTTAAAATAACTACTCAACTTTCGCAGTTTAAAAATATTGCAAAGCAAGTAACCGAAGTAACTAGTTTGGATTTTGACTTTTACGTAGGAATATATAATAAGTGTTTCATCACATTAGCTAAATTGTTTTTTTATTATTCTTAGCGATAAGTTCATGAAAGCCTTAGAACTTTAGCCTTGTTTGAGGGAACCGAGTTTGGCAAAGTTCTTAGGTTTTCATGAACTTTGAGCTTAGAATAATTAAAAACATTTAGCAGTGATGAAACACTTATTATATATCACGTAGTAAAAGTTAAAATTCAAACTACCACTGTACTTTAATATCTAGTTGCGTCGCACTATGCTTATATTAAGTCAAAATTGTATGTGCGAAAGTTGAGTAACTAAAACAAAAGCCAGATAGTAAATGACCTATCTGGCTTTAAATATATTATAGTCCTTTTTCGTAAGCTTCAACCATTTTCTTAACCATATTTCCACCTATTGAGCCAGCTTCTCTTGAAGTCAAATCTCCATTGTAGCCCTGTTTTAAGTTAACTCCTACTTCTGCTGCTGATTCCATTTTGAATTTGTTTAATCCCTCTTTAGCTTCTGGTACTAAAACTCTATTATTGTTTGACATAGTATATTCCTCCTCTTTAATAAGATTTGTACTACACTTTATGGTCTTATTTTGCGTTTTTTGAAAAGAATTATTCCAGGAAACTAAAGGCACTTTTGAGCTATATAATTTCTATTGTCAAAATATATAAATTTAAAAACTTCAGTTATGAAATTTTTAAATTTATACTCTCTATTTAATATAAAAAATAATTTATAGGCTATTTCATCAAAACTTAATGAAAACACTTACCCAGTTTTATAGAATGGGTTTTTAAAAAATTTTTAAGCTAATTTTAGTTTCACAAAGATGTCTTCTAACACAATATTTTATTTTGAATTTTTGTATATGTATGACAGCCTCTTCTTAAAACTAATTATTATAACTTTTCACTTCATATTCCATTATCTTATCAAAGGGTATATATAATTGTCTTGATAAGAATGGTTTAACATTATAGTTCTTGTCCATTATGTAATAAGCTTTTGCTGCTCCACCTGATCTATCATTATACCAAGTTAAAAATGAACTAAGTCCTGATGATGATAAATCATATTCCTGGATTTCTCCATTAATCATTTTTATTTCCAGAATAGCCCTATTCCCCATTTGCTTAGGGTTTGTGGGTATTGAAGATGCTGCTAGTGTTGCAGCTGCTTCATTTGAATTTGCACTTTCTGAAGTTCCAGTTACTGCTGTTACAACATAATAATAGGTTTTACCATTTGTTACATTTGTATCAGTATAAACATTTGTTGTTACATTTCCTATTTGTGTATATGGTCCACCAGCTGTTTCTGATCTTTTTATATTGTAAGTTGTTGCTCCTTCAACTGAATTCCATGAAAGATTAACTTTTGCATCAGTAGATGTTGCAGTTAGTGCCACCATGGGTATTGGGGGTAGTGTATATTTTTCCATAGTATTTAGAAGATTCTCGCTTCCATCACAATCCTGACCACCTATTACATATATTTCATCATTCAATGTTGCTATTCCTGGACAACGCCTAGCTGTACTCATAGGGGTTTTTATTGTCCGTTTATCTGTTGCTAGATCATATTCCTCAACTGAATTTAAAAAACTACTACCATTGCAACCACCTATTGCATATACTTTACCATTCAATGATGCTACTCCCATATTAAACCTAGATGTGCTCATTGGCTTTTTTGTTGTCCATTTATCTGTTGTTGGATCATATTCCTGAACTGAATTTATACCACTACCTATTGCATATATTTTACCATTTAATGATGTTGCTCCTACTCCATCCATAGGTACGCTCATGGGTGCTTTTGTTGTCCATTTATCTGTTGCTGGATCATATTCCTCAACTAAATTTAATCTACTACTATTCCCATTGTGACCACCCATTGCATATATTTTACCATTTAATGATGCTACTCCTACTCCACACCTAGGTACACTCATGGGCTGTTTTGTTGTCCATTTATCTGTTGCTGGATCATATTCTTCAACTAAATTTAAAACACTACCATTATAACCACCTATTGCATATATTTTACCATTTAATGATGTTACTCCTAGTTCATACCTAGACACCTTCATGGGTGTTTTTGTTGTCCATTTATCTGTCGCTGGGTCATATTCCTCAACTAAGTTTAAACCAATAGCAAAACCACTACCATCGTAACCACCCATTGCATATATTTTACCATTTAATGATACTGCCCCTAGACCACTTCTAGCTACACTCATAGATGCCTTCGTTGTCCAAGTACCTAAGTTACCTTCAGCAAAAGCATAACTGGAAAATGAAAATGCACAAATAAATCCTAATAAAACTGATAAAAAAGCCTATTTATTCCTTTTAACTTCATAATTTCTCTCCCTATATATTGTATTTCTTACCGCTAATTATATCTACTATGGTTACATACTAAATTTAAAGGGCTGCCGAATTAAGAAATTTACATACAATAATATTGTAGTATTTATTCTTATTGCGACAGTCCCTTTTTTCAGAGGAAACCCTCTGTATTTCTTTAATCTATATTTAAAATTATCTTAATAACTGAAGAACTTGTTCAGGCTGTGATTTAGCTTGTGCTATCATTGCTTGAGAAGCTTGGCTAAGTATATTACTCTTTGAATATGTCATCATTTCATTAGCCATATCAGTATCTCTGATTCTTGATTCAGCTGCTGATAAGTTTTCAGAAGATGTATTCAAGTTATTTATTGTATGCTCAAGTCTGTTTTGCATTGCACCTAGCTTACCTCTTTCAGTTGAAACCATTGCTAGTGCTTTATCTAATACAGATATAGCATGTGTTGCATGATCATGATCTGATACATCTAATCCTGCTTCCACTACCACATCATCTGTTCCATTAGTTACTTCTGCTTTTTTAGAAGAAGTGAAAGTTGGTAAAGATGCTCCACCACTTAAACTTGTTGTTGTAGTACCTGATAATTTTGATGCATCAATTGAATCATTTGCAGCATCATCTGCTTTTACAGTAAACTTTGTCATATCTAAATATGTTGGTTTGTTATCATCCTTATTAGCTGATGAAATTAATTTTTGTATATCATCTGAAGTGAAAGTTTTACCCTTATCTAAAGTAAGAGTTAATGTCTTACCATCATTAGAAAATACTGCTGTTGAATCTTCTCCTGCATTTGCAGACTGTTTAATTTCTATAGCAATATTTCCATCTGCTCCATTACCTTTACCTGCATCAATTGTAAAGCTGTTGTCACCTATTTTTACAGCACTTGCTTTTGCTGCTGTTGCTACTGTTGTTGTTGATGTTGTTGTTGATGCTGATTTAGCAGCAGTTACAGCTACTTCCCATGCATCATTAGCTTGTGGCGAACTTACCTTTGACATATCTAATTCAAGTCCATCAACAGTAACCTTCTTGTTAGCATCCAATGTAAGATCTGTAACATTTCCATCACCTTTATCAATAGTAAACTTAGTTCCATTATTTACTATTTTCCATGTTGCATCTGATTTCCCAGTATATTTTGTTTGATCTGTAACACTTATCTCACCACTATTACCATGTGTTTTTTTAGCTGTAGCAGTTGATGCTGTTGATGTTGACACTGATACTGATCCTGCTGGTGCATCTGATCCCGATACAGAAGTTAATGTTGTAAATCCAAGTTTTCCTGCTACTCCAGTATCTGAACCTGTTAAATCAACTTTTTCAGTTGATCCTTTTCCTACAGAACTAATGCTAAGTTTACCTGATGCTGAATCTATTGAAACTTTATATTTGTCTTTTAAACTTGATACTGCATCAATATCTTTTTGTAATGCATCAACTACACTATCCCCATTAGTTTTAAGATCATAAGTAGTAGATGTACTTAATGCTTTTACATTAGTAAGCGCTACTGCTTGTCCGTTAACTTTAATACCACTATTTAAATCTGATGTCATATTTACTGAACTTGCTAAAGCAGCATCTGCTGCCTTCACAGCTTCTTTTGCTGATCCTGCTGCTCCTTTTGATGATCCTGCTGCTGATGCTGCTGTTATTTTTTGTGAAATTCCAAGTGCTTCCGCTCTCATATCTCCAATAGTTATTGAAAATGCTTGTCCCTCATTTGCACCTATTTGTAATACTGTTTTAAATTGGCTTTTTGCTGGTGTTGTTGTACTTGGTGTTGCTGCTGGTGCATCTGATCCTGATACAGAAGTTAATGTTGTAAATCCAAGTTTTCCTGCTACTCCAGTATCTGAACCTGTTAAATCAACTTTTTCAGTTGATCCTTTTCCTACAGAACTAATGCTAAGTTTACCTGATGCTGAATCTATT
Source organism: Clostridium muellerianum (assembly GCF_012926525.1). Lineage (GTDB taxonomy): Bacteria > Bacillota > Clostridia > Clostridiales > Clostridiaceae > Clostridium_AM > Clostridium_AM muellerianum. Next base: position 77,102 of record NZ_JABBNI010000008.1, on the reverse strand, counting down.
GAAACTTTATATTTGTCTTTTAAACTTGATACTGCATCAATATCTTTTTGTAATGCATCAACTACACTATCCCCATTAGTTTTAAGATCATAAGTAGTAGATGTACTTAATGCTTTTACATTAGTAAGCGCTACTGCTTGTCCGTTAACTTTAATACCACTATTTAAATCTGATGTCATATTTACTGAACTTGCTAAAGCAGCATCTGCTGCCTTCACAGCTTCTTTTGCTGATCCTGCTGATGCACCTGCTCCTGCACTTGCTGCTGTACCTAACTTACTAGTATCAACGTCTCCACCTTGTAAAACTTTTTGCTTGTTGAATTCAGTTGTGTTTCCTATTCTATTAATTTCAGAAGTTAATTGATTTATTTCCTGTTGAATTGAACTAGTATCTTCTTTAGTGTTTGTACCATTGGCTGCTTGAGTTGCTAATTCTTTCATTCTTTGAAGAATACTATGTTCTTCATTTAAAGCACCTTCAGCAGTTTGAATCATTGAAATACCATCTTGTGAGTTTCTTGATGCTTGATCTAAGCCTCTGATTTGTCCTCTCATTTTTTCTGATATAGCAAGACCTGCTGCATCATCTCCAGCTCTGTTTATTCTTAAACCTGAGCTTAATTTTTCCATTGACTTTCCTGCTGCACCTATATTAGAATTCATCATTCTGTGAGCATTCATTGCGTTTAAATTGTGATTAATTATCATTATAAAACCCTCCCTGTGAGCTTAAATTTTGTGGACTTCCCTGTTCCACTTTTTCTTTTTAGTTTAAATATTGTAATTTGTACTTATAGGTTCTAAATATGAACTTAATTACATCGGTTATTAAAAAATTTCATATAACACTATGTAAGCTTGTACTTATTATTAAAACCTTTAATGAACAAATTATATGTAAACAATGGTTTAAAAATCACCCATTGCTTGCATATGATTTGTTTAAAACTAATCGAATTTGTCTTTATAATCTGCATATAATTCTTCACGAGAAATTGGCATATATTTTGGTGCTTCAATAGCAAGCCTAGTTGCACCAGAATTACTTTTCATTACAGTTATTTTTATATCATTACCTATTATGATAGATTCGCCTTGTTTTCTTCCTACTACTAACATATTTTTTCCTCCTTGAAATGTAGTGTTCTTTGGTATGTGCTTATATTAGCATTCAATTTAACATGAAGATATTGTCCAAAAGTTTAATTTAAGGTGTATTAGTAAAATTATTCTTTAGGAACCAAAAGTTCTATATTCATATATACCAATTCTTTATAAGTACATCTTTGGTTCTATTTCAAAAAAAGTACTTCTTTGGTATACTATTAAATGCGTAAAAGTTAATATGGAACTTTCTTTTTTATAGTATATTTTTGGTATTTTCCTTATAAATATTAAAAATTTACCTACAATAATTAAAAAGGTTACCTATGATAATTAGTTATGCCAAGGAGGAAAAAATGAATTCAGCAGTAGCTATTCTTAATAAAATAGATGAAATAAGTTATGAAGATGATTTAGTAATTAGATATGACTTGTTTAAGCTTTTAGATCAAGTTGTTTCAAAAAAATTAACCTTTATCCATGGACCAGCAGGTTATGGTAAAACAACATTAGTTTCATCATGGATTGAAAGAAATGATTATTCTTCAAATGCACTATGGATAAATATACAAAAGAATAAATGTGAAGCCATTGACTTTTGGTATCCTATAATAGAAGTATTAGAAAGATATCTATCTATGACCATAAGTGATAAAAAACAATTCATTAATAATAGTGAATTATTATTTTCAAAATTATCAGAGCTTATGGAAAGTATTTTAAATGCTAAAAAACATGTATTTATAGTAATTGATAATTTTGAACTTCTTAAAGAAAAAAATATTTTTGAAAGAGCTATAAATAGCTACTTTTTAATACCTGATAATATGCATTTTATTTTGTTATCAAGAACTCTTCCAGTTTTAGGGTTTAGTGAATTAAAACTGAATAACACTTTTTTAGAAGTAAATGTTTATGATTTAAAATTTACTTCTAAAGAAACTAAATATTTTTTTAATGAAATTTACAATCTCAATTTAGATAATAAAGAAATTAATCAAATTTCGTCATTTGCAGAAGGCTGGCCAAGTATTTTAAAATTATTAGCACTAGATTTACATGGTAAAAGTTTGTTTATGCACACTATAGAAAACATATTTAATAACAATTATTCCATATATGAATATATTGATAGGGAAATATTCCATGATTTAGATACGGATATACAGAATTTTATGATTAAAACATCTATCCTAAATAATTTAAATTATAAATTATGTACATATTTAGTGGACAAGGCTTCTAACATAGATATACTTGAATTTCTACTTAAAAGCAACATTATTACTAAATCTAACGAAACAGGAATTTTAAAATATCATCCACTGTTAAAATCTTTCCTAAAAGATAAACTTTTTAAAGAAGATTTTAGTATTATAAAAAGTTTATATGTTAAAGCTGCTAATTGGTGTACTAAAAATCATATGGAAATCGACGCCTTTGAATACTATTTAGAAATTCATGAATATGCAGAATGTCTTGAAATCTTAGAAAAAAATTTAAACATTTTTTTATCAAATGGAGAATTCATAAAACTAATCTATGTTGTTGAAAAGTTACCAATAGACATTCTTCTAAAAGAACCTACTATAGTAATTTACTACTGTCTTGCTTTGGCTTTAACTGGAAAATTGGACAGAGATGAATCCATACTATTTTTAAAAGGAATTGATATTAATAGTGATCATTTTAAGGATTTTTCTCACGAAATACTTTTTATTAGAGTTGCAAGTGCCATTGTACGTCTTGATTTAGAGTATGGATTATCTTTAGCAAAAAATTATACTGAATCACAGCCTACTCTTGAATTATTCAAAGAAATTGCTAATGCAAGTTTAGGAGATCTTTATTTTTTCGTAGGTGATTTTGATAAGTCTGAAGCATATTATAAAGAATATACTATATATCTTCATAAAAAACAAAATATTTATCTTTATTTTACTGCTAAATATAGAATTGGACTTAATAAATTGTTAGCTGGAAATTTGTATGAAGCAGGCAAAATATTTAGAGATAATCTTAATAAAATACTGTATACTGATAAACCTTTAAATTATATAGCTGATGAATTTTATGAAGGTCTTGCAAAAATCAATTATGAATTAAATGACCTGGATAAATCGCTATATTATATAAATAAAGCTATTAATTTAACTTTAATGAGCAATCAATATGATGACTTAATTGGTGAATATACTCTTCTTTCAAAAATACTAATTGAACAAAACAAAACAGATGAAGCTTTTGATATAGTTCTTAAAATAAATGATTTAGTTAATAAATATAATAATACCTTTTTACTTTCTCTAAATATTTATCATATAGTAATTCTGTTAGATAAAATGGATAAGATGGACATTGCTAAAAATTTGATGCTTAAATTTTTTCCTGTAAAAAGAAGTATAGATTATTTTGCATATGAGTCCCAGCATTTTGCAGTTGCATTTATTCTTTTTAAAGAGAATAAATTAGATTCAGCAATAGATTTATTAAATAAAATGAAAGATTCTATTTTTAATTCTAAAAGATTAACAAGTCAAATAGAATTTTTGATTTTAATGTCAATAATTAAATATACTAATGGTGATAAAAAAGAGGCTTTGGTAAACTTAAAACAAGCTTTAAACATAGGATTTCCCAAACATTATCAAAGAATTTTCTTTGACTATGCTTATTACATAAAAAATATAGTTATAGATTTGAACGACTCAAATATAATATTAGATGAAGAAACAAAGAGTCATATTTGCAAATTACTTAAATATATGAACTCCATGAATGATTTTGGTAATACAAAAGAATTAGACGCAAATGATCCTTTAAGTAAAAGAGAAAAAGAAGTGCTTCAACTGGTAGCAGAGGGTATGTCTAATATTGAAATATCTCAAAAAATATACATATCAGAAAGTACAGTAAAAAAACATCTAAATAACATTTTCAACAAGCTCAATGCTAAAAATAGAGCTCAAGCAATAAAATTTTATAATACATGTTATGTATAATCTGTTTATAAATACAATTTGTATAATATGTATTTTACCTATATCATATATAAATACACTAAATCTTAATAATTAAGTTTTAGTGTATTTTACATTTCTATAATAATCATTATTCTTCAAAGCTAAATTACAATCCCTTCATTTTTTACAGCCTTACCTTCTCTTTCAGTTATATTATTTGTCTAATGAGTAAATTTCATCTCCCAAGAGCTTTGCCTCTTCCATATCATGAGTTACTAATATAACTGTTCTTTTATCCTGCTTGTAAAGCTTTAAAAATTGCTCTATTATTTCTTTTTTTAATTTTTGATCTAATCCCTTAAAGGGTTCATCCATTAAAAGCAACTTGCTTTTATACGCAAAAGCCCTAGCTATAGCTACTCTTCTTTTCATTCCACCGCTTAACTTACTTGGAAGTTTATCCTTGTATTCTGTGAGCTTAACCAAATTTAAATATTTATCTATAACACTATTCATTTCATCCTTATTCATTATAGACTTTAGCACAAAAGCTATATTTTCATAAACTGTAAGCTGCTCAATAAGTCTATCTTCTTGAAATATATAAGATATCCCTTTATCATTTAAAATCACTTCTCCGCTATCTGCTTTTATTAAGCCACTTATAATATTCAACAATGTGGTCTTTCCACAACCAGAAGGTCCTAAAATCACAGTAATATTGTCTTTTCTGAAATTTATATTTAAGTTATCCAAAACCTTATGTTCATCATAATACTTACATAAGTTTTTTATTTTTACTTCGTAATCATCTATGTACTCCATAAATTACACCCTTAATCATTTTTTATAATTTTGTTTATAAATAACTATTTACCTTTTACATAATAAATTTTTAATAATATAAATTATTCCTCTTGTCCTTTTATATAATATTTAAATACTATTTCAAAAATAAAACTTAGTGCTACTATTACAATTGTCCACGCAAAAAGCTCTGCAGTTTCCAAAGTTGACTTTGCATTTAAAAGATTTAAGCCTATAGAATACTTTGGTATACTTAGAACCTCTGAAGCTACGGAAACTTTCCATCCCATACCTAAACACATTAGAACTCCTGAAACAATATAATGCTTTATGTAAGGTAAATATATATCCTTTATTATGTATTTATTTTTAACTTTATAAACGCTAGCCATCTCAATTAAGTTTTTATCTACAGCTTTTATTCCCTCTAATACATTAGTATATATTATAGGAAAACATGTTAGCACACTGGTAAATATAACTACATTGGAAGCTTTAAACCAAACTAAAGCTAATATTATTATGGACATAACTGGAGTAGCCTTTATGCATACTATTAAGGGTTCCAACAATTCCTCAATAAATTTATTAGTAGCTGCAATAATTCCAATGAATATGCCTATACCTATGGATAAAGATACACCTGCTATAACTCTTAAAACGCTATTAAAAGCACACTGCCAAAAATAAATTTTTTTAACAAGTTGAACTAGAACTTCTATTACTTCCAAAGGTGAAGGAAGTAGTAAAGAATTATTAACAAAAAGGGAGCAAAGCTCCCAAATTAACATCCAAAATATTAATATACTTATTTTTCTAATTTCCTTTGTAGTAGAAATTTTCATCAGGCATTTTTCCTCCAATGGATTTAGGATCACTTTCTTTTAAAACTTTATAAAAGTTATTTAAAGAAGCTTTTCCATCTTTAGCACTAATAAATACTATGTTGCATTTTGGAATAGCCATTTCTGCTACTTTAGCTTTTGGCATTATTCCATATTTCTCTACTAATTTTCCTGCTTCTGCTTTATTTTTATTTACAAAGTCTACAGAATTTTTATATTTTGTAAGGAATTCATCTACATCTTTTCCTCTTTTATCTATAAAATCTTTTTTAAATACTAACGTCCCCATTAACAATTTACTATCAGTTCCAGATACCTTTTCCCACTCTTTCGTCAAGTCTATTGGAATTTGCAAATTACTAACCTTCATCTTTGTAGTAGTTACAAATGGCTCTGGTAATACTGCTATAGTTCCTGGCTGTGAAGCTACTAATGCAGCTACATCACTATGCTGTCCTTTATACTCAATTTTAACATCCTTTTCTGTATCTATTCCATTTTTCTTTAATATGTAGTTTAAGGCAAATTCTGGTGTTCCGCCTTTTCCACTGGCATAAATAGTCTTACCTTTTAAATCCTTTATATCCTTTATGGTACTTCCATTTTCAACAACATATAAAATTCCTAAGGTATTTATTCCTACTAATTGAATATTACCCTTTGTCTTACTATATAAAATTGGTGCTAAATTAGAAGGTACTGCTGCTCCATCTATTTCACCATTTACAACTTTAGATACTATTTGATCTGGTGAATCAAACATAGAAATATCATAATCTTCCTTATTTTCATCCATGAGTTTAACCATACCCATGCCTGTAGGTCCTTTTAAAGCTGCTATTTTAATTTTTTCTTTTTTAGCTGGCTGTTCAGCACTTTGCTTATTGCCGCATCCTACTGCAAACAATGCTAGAAGCATTAAAGTTAAAGCTGTAATCCAAACTTTTACTGACTTTTTCATTATGTATCCCCCTCTAATTATAAATATTAATGTATCTATAATTATATAACAAAACTTTATAGTTAACAAATCTAGGGATATATAATTTTTTGCAATTATTAAAAGTTATATTCAAACTTTTAATATACCTTTTAACAAAATAAGCACATTGATACACAACTTTTTAGTTGGAGTCTGCATTGAATATATGGTAAGTGTTTCATCACATTAGCTAAATTGTTTTAGTATTATTCTTAGCTCAAAACTTTTGAAAGCCTTAGAACTTTAGTCTTGTTTGAGGTAACCAAGTTTGACAAAGTTCTTAGGCTTTCAAGAATTTCGAGCTTTAGAATAATTAAAATATTTAGCCGTGATAAAATACTTACCATATATCATGGATTAAAAGTTAAAATACAAACTTCCACTGCCCCCTTGCGTCACATTATTTTTATAAAATGACTATTTTGCCTGGCTTAGTGCATCCTCTACTGCACTTATAATTCCATTACTGCTTCTTGTAGCTCCTGAAACTGTATCTACATTAGTTGATTGAGATTGTATAATTTCCTTTGGAACTATGTCAAAAGGCTGTTCATAATAACCTCTAGATTCATTATGAGATACTATTTCTATGTTACTTATTTTTCCACCTGATACTGTAACAGAAACCTTTAAATTTGGTCTAAATCCACGGCCAACCCCAGTATAAGTTCCATCTTTATATTGTCCCTTAGTTGAACTTATAGATGTACTATTACTTGTAGAAGATGAATTTTGACTTTCATTTGTGCTATTACTTTCTATATTTTCAGAATCATTGCTACTGTTATCTGTTGATTTATTAGTACTTGTTGTTGAATTACTATTTGCTTTTGCTCCACTTAATGCATTTTCTACTGCTTGCATTATTCCATTACTACTTCTTGTAGCTCCTGATACTGCATCTACTTGTGTGGACTGAGTTTCTATTATTTCTTTAGGTACTACATTAAAAGGTTCTTCATAATATCCTCTAGATTCATTATGGGATAATATTTGTATATCAGATATTTTACCATTTTTAACTGTAACAGAAACCTTTAAGTCAGGTCTAAATCCATTTCCAACACCTGTGTAAGTTCCATCCTTATATTGTGCTTGTGATGAATTATTCACATTATTTGAAGCTGAAATAGTTGTACTATTAGATGTGTTTGTGCTTACAGCCATATTACTTTTAACAGAACCACCTAATGCAGAACTAGCAGCATATAATCCTGTAAAAGCAGCTATTGCTACTGCTGATGCAAAAGCTGGATTAATTTCTTGATTTGCAACACTTGCTTGTGTATTTTTTCTTGGACAAACGTCTATACATTTTAAACAATTTATACATTCTCCACTACTTACTTTATTAACCTTATAAAGTTCTATACCCATTGAACAATTATTTGTACATAATCTGCATTTTCCGCATTTATCATTAGGTTTCTTTATTTTAAAAATCCTAATTTTTGATACTATTGAAAATATAGCTCCAAGAGGACATAAATATCTGCAGAAAAATCTTTCAATAAACATTGCACCTACTGCTATAAATATTAATAGTATAAATCCAAAAGTATACTGAAATATGGAATTGGGGAAATTTCCTATTTGTGCAAAAGCATTCCATGGACTATAATTATTTAATGTACTATTTCCCATTGTCCATACAAAACATATTATAAGTGCTAAAACCAAATACTTTACATATTTTAAAATAGAATCTACTTGTTCATTTACTGTAAATTGTTTTTTTAACACCTTTTGAAATGCCATGTATATAAAATCATTAAAGGTTCCAAAAGCACACACCCATCCACAAAAGAATCTACCAAACAATATAGTTATCGGAAGTACTGCAATTGCTGCAGTTAAACCTGGTAATGCCTGAACGAAATTAAAATTCCCCTTTATAATCATGGAATAAAGTTTTCCAATTTCACTAAAACTTAAAGTAAATAATCCTGGAAGTACAATTAAGCATATAATTTGTACTATGCTTCTTAATATTTGTAATTTAGATACTTTTTTCTTCATAATAGTTTTTCCTCCTGCAAAATTTATTTTCCATACGAAAATTCTATATTAGTAATATTAAATTTATCTTTAATACCTGATGAGGTATACACTTTCTTATCTTCAGTTATAAATATAGCTTCTACTCCATTTATAGATTCTATTAATCCCATTCCATCTTTAACTCCCATAATATAAACTCCAGTTGATAATCCATCACCATCAATAGAATAATCAGATATTATAGTAGTACTTATAACTTCACCTTCTGAAGGATACCCTGTTCTGGAATCTATTATATGATGAAACCTTTTTCCATTCTTTATTGAATATCTTTCATAATTTCCAGAAGTAACTACAGACTTGTTTGAAACACTTAGTACTCCTACAAATTCTCCTCTTTCTTTTAAGGGATTTTGAATGCCAACATTCCACTTACTTCCATCAACTTTATTACCTACAGCAAGTATGTTACCCCCAAGATCAATCAATGCACTTTTTATATGGTATTTTTCAAGTACTCTTTTAACTTCATCTGCTGCATAACCTTTGGCAATACCTCCAACATCAAGTTTTTGATTTTCTTTTTTTAACTTAATGGAAACATCTTTTTCATCTAAGCATATATCTTTGTAGTCAACAAGATTAAGATTATTTGCAATTTCACTTTTATCTGGTATTTTAAAATTTTCTTTACCTATGTTCCATAAATTCACTATTGGCCTAATTGTAGGATCAAAAGTTCCATGACACATTCTACTGTATTCTACTGCTTTGTTTATTACAAAATAAGTATCGCAGCTAACCTTCTCATAACATTTACCAGCACTTCTATTGATTTTTGAAAGCTCACTATAATCTTTAAATGCTGACATTTTATCATCTATATCATTAACTCTTTTCATAGCTTCACTTATTGCTATTTCAGATTTATTTCCATATGCTCTCAATTGTATTATGGTTCCAAGAGAATAAAATTCCCTCCAGGCTAGCATTTCATCCTTCTTAATATTTTTTGAAAATATGCTAAGCAGATTTTTAGAATTAAACATATTATTCGTACCCCCTTTTGATATATTTTAAATCGCTGTTAATACCATACTAAAGACCTTCACCTTATGCTCTTAAAAATCTTTATCCAAAGCGTTAGGTTCTACTTATTCCCTCTCTAAAAATCAGGAATATTATAACAGGTTGTTATCCGATAAATATATTCTATATTACTTACCTTAATTTAAGTTTAGAGTTTCCTTAGAGTTTGCTGAGAAATAGGAAAACAAATTTTAAATAAAAAAATAAAGCCATATTAGCTCACTAAACTAATTATAGCTTTATTTTTAAGTTGAAATATAATATTACTCCCATTCCTTCCAAATCTCTGGTTCATATCCTACTGTAGCTTGTTTACCGTTACGTACTATTGGAGTTTTACAAACTTTAGGATTATTTAAAAGTATTTCTTCTTTCATATTGCTGTCTCTAATTTTATCAAGATTTAATCTTGTATATTCTTTTGCTTTAGTATTTATTAAATTGTTTAATCCAACAGCTTCTTTAACACTTTTAAGTTCTCCTTTGCTTAATCCCTTCTCATTTAAATCAATAAATTGATAATTAATTTTTCTCTCTTTAAAATATCTTTCTGCCTTTTTTGTATCAAAACATTTTTTTACTCCGAAAATTTGAATATTCATAAATTAAATGCTCCCTTCTAGGAATGTCTTATCCAACTTTATTAATTTCTAGCTTATCTTCACATTTTTTCAAACTTACAATGCAAGTCCAAATACGGTATGAAGAAGAAACAATTGCAGCAAAAGTTATAATGTACATAAATGAATAAACTATATATAGATATCTAGCATTCATAATATGAAAAGTTATATAAGAAAATACAGGAATAACATAAAACATTTCAGCAGCAATTCTACCTAAAAAATCAAAAATAAATATAGATTTTTTGCTGCAAGTCTTTTTAATAAAATATGAAGTAATAATAAACTCTGCAAATTTAAATAATATAACAAATAAAAACCACAATGGCACAATATGTAGAATATATAATACCATATATGAAATGATAATGTACAATAAATCTGCAGCTACATCAAAAACAGCTCCTAATTTTGATACACTGCCATTAAATCTAGCAATCCTGCCATCTAAAAAATCAGTTAAAAATATTATATAAGTAATTATTATAGGTATCAACATATCACCAAAATGTTTAACAATGTAGAAATTTAAAAATACTGATAATATTACTCTAAGTAATGTTATGATATTGGGAAGTTTCATCATAAGTTTTTTCATAATTTCACTATTCCTTCGATAATTCTTTACCTAAATTATAAGCTTTACTTTCACTTTCCTTTTTTGAACTTGAAAGAAACTTTACTTTTTTATATGTCTTTGTACCATTAAGAGACTTTTCCATAATTTCAAGTTCATCTTTTTTCGAAGCATCTGCTCCAGTTGAAAATGCTATAACTTTCTTAGATGAAAGGTCTTTTATTTTTGACATATAATCTGTTACTACTGTAAGTGGTTTTCCTGCATAGTTTGGTGAACCAAAAATCACTATGGAATATTTTGATATATTATATTTTAGATCTTTTTCTGGATAATTCAATGTAACCTCATAACCTTCATCATTTAGTCCTTTGGCTATTGAATTTGCCATTAAACTTGTAACATCAGATAATGAAGGTTGAAAAATGATTAATGCCTTTTTAGGAGATGCATTTTTACTTGTAAGTATCTTTTCGTTGCTTCCTTTTATTTTATTTGCGTATCCAACCATCAGCACCATACTAGCAACCGTAACTATTGCTAAAATTACAACCCCGATTAAAATTTTCTTTAACATTCTTATCTCCTCCTTGCTAAGCCATCAATTTATATATGTACTTTATATTTGATAAAAGTTTTGTTTTTATTTCCTGTCTATTATTCATAAAGCTTCGGTTGTTTATCCATTTACACAATTCACCATGTAAATATCCATGTAATATATTTGCAATTAAACTTGCCTTTTCCTCTGAAAGTTTATCATTACTTACTTTCATAATTATTTCAATAAGTTCTTTCCCTGGCTTGTTTAACATTTTAATTACTTCATCAGGAGGATTTCCACCTATAGTATCAAACCATATAAGTTTATACCAACCAGGATGCTCCATTGAAAAGTCAATGAGATTATCCAAAAGTTCATAAAGCCCTTTTTCACAATTAATTTTAACAGTTAAATTACTTTCGGAATAATACACCATTTTTAGTAGTGCCTGTCCAAGTGCTTCCCAAAAAATTTCCTCCAAGCTCTTAAAATAATTGTATAGGTTCGTATGAGCACATCCGAGTTTTTTTGCAATATCTCTTAAAGTTACATTTTTGCTTCCTTCATTTTCATCTATTAAGGCCAATGTATTCTCTATAATTATTTCCCTACTTAAATTATTTTTAATATTTTTCATTTTATTTACTCCTTTACCAACGTTAATTACCATTGGTAATATAATAGCAAAAATAAATTTGCATGTCAATAAAATGGCATTCAAATTATTCATAAATTAATAATATACACTTAAAGAAAAACCCTCTGCATTAATGCAAAGGGCTGTTCATATACTTTTTTTAATTATATATAATCTACTTCTTCTGTTTCTAATTTAAAACCATTTATTTGTACATCCTCATTTAACTCTATTAGAAGGCACTTTCTCCCTCTTTTATCTCTTATCTGCTTCACAGCACTTAAATCCCTTGGAGTTATTGTTATATTAGTATTTTCATTTTCTATTTTTATAGATTTACTCTTAAAATCAGGCACTATATTTTTCACTTTAAATTCATAATCACTTCCACATATCTCTTCAAAAGCGCTTTTTACTACTTCAGTATTTTCTACTCCGCTTTCTTTTAAAACATTTTCTACTTCCTTCATATTTACAGTTGGTTCTTCATCATCTTCAATTTCTTCTTCCAGTTCTAGTTTTTCATTCATTCTTTCATATATTTCCTGCATAGTATCTGGTTTTATGCTATCCCCTACCACTGTATTTAATATAGCATGAAAAGTTTCTTTTTCCTCTATAGCAGTAGCTTTAACATTGCATCCTAATACTTCTTCTACAAAAACATTGTTCATTTGTTTAGCTCTAGATGAATAATAAACTGCCTTATTTACATCCTCATAATCTGCAGAGATGCTTGGAAACATAAAACCATCAAGTGGAGATTTTAAATTTATTACCATATCTAATGCTGAATTTGGTTTAAAGGTTAAATCTGAATAATCAAGTTTTAATACTTTTTTTGGCACATCCACCTTATTTACGCTGCATAATATAAATTCTATGGATTGCACAAAATCATCTATGGACTCATCAGCTTCCATACTTCTTTTCTTGTTTCCTTTATAATATTCTGCCTTCAAAAAATTTATAACTATGTCTGTGTCATAAGTATAATTTTCAGCTATCTTACTTACTATTGTGTCTGCGTAGGATACAATACTTTCATTATTATCATTTAATGCCTTATACAAAACTTGCTGAGTACTATCTATATTCTCTTCCTGGTCACTTTCGCCATCTAAAGTCTCATCACTACTAAGCTGTTCTATTGTACTTTTATCTTTAAAATCCAGTTCAAATATTTTGGAATCCATGGTACCTGTTAATATTTTTTTAAAATTCTCTAAGTAAAGCTCCTGTTTTTCTATATCCATCATTTCAAAATGATTTAATTCTCTTGTTATAATCTCACCATTATCTTTTTTTAAGTATACGCTATATACCTCTTTTATAGGTAGCATATATGCTCCAAGTTTAAATTCTTTTCTTATGTCTGCTAAATCCTTTTTATTCATGTTCATTAAACCTCTTTCTTTATTTGTAATACTATAATTTTTGAATATATACTATATAATTATATCAGAATTATTCAATATTTTTAAACTGATTAAAATACATATTATGGTACATTATTTTATTTTTAATAAGCTCCTGATGATTTCCCTTTTCTACTATTTTTCCTCCATCTATTACCATTATAGTATCTGCATTTCTAATGGTACTAAGTCTATGAGCTATTATAAAAGTTGTACGTCCTTTCATAAGCTTTATCATTGCATCCTGTATATTCATTTCAGTACGTGTATCTACATTACTTGTAGCCTCATCTAAAATCAATATAGAAGGATTAGACAAAATAGCCCTAGCTATGGCAATTAACTGTTTTTGTCCCTGACTTAAATTTTCTCCACTGTCCTGTAAAAATGTATCATATCCTTTGGAAAGTCTATTTATAAATACATCTGCATTAGCCATAGCTGCAGCTGCCTTCACTTCTTCAGAAGTAGCATCTAGCTTCCCATACCTAATGTTATCCTTTATGGTTCCAGAAAAAAGATAAGTATCCTGAAGCACTATACCAAAACATTTTCTCAAACTATCTCTATTATATTCTCTTATATCTATACCATCAATTAAAATTCTACCACTAGTTATATCATAAAACCTTGTAAGCAAATTAACAATGGTTGTTTTTCCTGCACCAGTAGGTCCTACTATAGCTGTAGTACTGCCCTTTGGAGCCTTAAAATTTATATTCTTTAATACAGATACATCTTCTCTATAACCAAAACTAACATTTTCAAATTGTACATTTCCTTCTACATTTTTTAAAACTTTAGCTTCTGATACATCTAAAGCTTCTTCTTCTTCATCAAGTATTTCAAATACTCTTTCTGCTCCTGCTACAGCGGATTGCAGTGTATTAAATATATTAGCTAAATCATTTAGTGGCCTTGAAAACTGTCTTGAATAACTTAGGAAACTTGCTATAATACCTACAGTAATTAAATTTTTTACTGCAAGTACACCGCCAACTCCAGCTACAACAGCAAATCCTATATTGTTAATTACATTCATAAGTGGCATTATAAATCCTGATAATATTTGCGCTTTTATACCTACTTTACATAATTTTGAATTAGTTTTTTCAAACTGTTCAATTACTTTTTCCTCATGATTAAAAGCTTTTACTACATGAATACCTGATATTGTTTCTTCTATATGGCCATTAAGTTTTCCAAGTTCTATCTGTTGATTTTTAAACAGAGGTGCTGTTTTTCTGGCTATAGTACGAGTAAGTAGAAGCACCATAGGTACAGTTATTACACTAGCTAGTGTAAGTATAGGACTTAAAATTATCATCATCAAAAACGAACCTATTATATTTATAATTCCAGACATTAATTGCACTGTAGATTGGGATATGGTACTGCTTACATTTTCAATATCATTAGATAAACGACTCATAACCTCACCATGGGTATGTATATCAAAAAATGATATTGGCAGCCTTTGTAGTTTTTTATAAAGGTGACTGCGTAAATTCATAACTATTCTTTGTGATACTCCCGCCATAATCCAACCTTGAAGAAATGTAATAACTGTATCACCAATGTATGCTGCTATAAGTGTAATAGCCATTATTTTGAGTACTTGAAAATTCACTTTCCCATTTATTTCTGACATTGCATCTACAGATTTTCCTATAATATATGGAACTGCAAGTGAGAGTGCAGCATCAATTATAATAAAAATAAATATCAACATTAAAAATTTACGTTGGCTGCCAAAGTATTTCCACAATCTAGATAAAGTAGCTCTGAAGTTTTTAGGTTTAACCACAGGCATCATTCTACCATGACTTTTACCTGGTCTTCCCATTATGTTCCTTCCAACGCTTATTGGTCCTTTATTTTCTCGAGCCACATTACATCACCTCTTTACCTATCTGTGAGTTAAATATTTCCTTATAAACACTACAACTTTTTATAAGCTTGTCATGTTTACCAATATCAACTATTTCACCATTATCCATTACAATTATTTTATCAGCTTCCATAACACTTGTAATACGCTGTGATATTACAAAACATGTAAGATTCTTTAAGTACTTTTTTAAAGTTAATCTGATTTTTGATTCTGTTGCTGAATCTAAAGCACTGGTGCAATCATCCAATATTAAAATATCTGGTTTTCTAATTAATGCACGGGCAATGGAAATACGCTGTTTTTGGCCTCCTGAAAAATTCACACCGCCTTGTCCTATTTTAGTATCATAACCTTCTGGAAATGCTGAAATAAACTCATGAGCTTCAGCCATAATAGCTGCATTTTTTATTTCTTCCTCTGAAGCATTTTCCTTCCCCCAGAGTATATTATCTTTAATAGTACCTGTAAACAATATTGATTTTTGAGGTACAATTGCTATTTTTTCTCTTAAGCTTTTTAAATTTATATTAGCTACATCTATTCCATCTACTTTAACTGACCCACTAGTTGTATTATAAAAGCAAGGTATTAAATTAACAAGACTTGTTTTTCCGCATCCAGTAGCACCTATAATACCTATTGTTTCTCCAGGCATACAAGTAAAGGTAATATTTTTAATTATAGTTTCTCCTTTACTCATACTATAGGAAAAATAAACATTTTCAAAATCTACCCTACCCTTTGTTCCAGCATCTTCTACATTATCTTCAAAATCCTTTCTCATGTTTTCTTCAATAAATACTTCCCCTATACGTTCAGCAGAAGCCCTAGCTCTAACAAATACTGTAAAAACAAAAGATATCATCATAAGAGAAAAAAGAATTTGTGTCATATAGTTAATAAAAGCAATTACTTCTCCTACATGCATACTTCCACTATTTACACCAACTCCTCCAAACCAAATAACTGCTACTATACCTAAGTTTACCGTCAGTCGTATACTTGGAGAAAAGATAGCCATTAATCTCATTGCATTAGTAGATACTGCTGATAAATCACTATTTGCATCTTCAAATCTCTTAATTTCATAGTCAAACCTATTAAAAGCTTTAACTACTCGAACCCCAGATAAATATTCTCGCATTACAGTGTTCACCTTATCTAAAGCCTTCTGAACCTTAACGAAAAATGGATAACCAACTTGCATGTTAGTAAATATAAGGATTGCTACAACTGGTACTGCTACAACTAACACTAAGGACATATGTAAATTAAGCTTAGCAGCCATTATAATACTTCCTATACATATAAGAGGAGCTTTAACGAAAATTCTCATAAGTCCATTGCAAAAATTCTGCAGCTGAGTTATATCATTAGTTAATCTGGTTACAAGGGATGCCCCTTTAAATTTATCTAAATTATCAAAGGAAAAGCTTTGTATTTTCTTAAACAAATCTAATCTGAGTTCTGCTGAAAATTTTTGAGATACATAATTAGATAAAATATTTCTACCACAAGCTGCTAGTGCACCAAATGCTGTAATTAAAAGCATTATGAACCCTTTATTCATTACATATTCCATTTGTCTATTTGCAACACCTATATCTATTATCTTAGACATTATTGCAGGCTGCATTAAATCACACAGAGCCTCAATAGTTAAGAACATTACTGCTGCTATGAACAATTTCCAGTAGCTTTTTATGTACTTTATTAAGAATTTCACTTTATTCACCTCTTTTTAATTTTATAATTTTTATTTATAAATGGCTACTTAATTATATAATATAATTTCAAATCTTTATATCCAAAAAACCTCATCAGCATACTATGTAATATGACTAAAGCTATACACATCAAAGCAATAAATTTAGGAGATGATATTTTTGATAGAAATACTTTTACCCATAGAAGATACTTGTATAAGTAAGTATAATGCAAAAGTTAATTTTGGCAAGTCTGATTCATTATTAATTGGAAGTTCTTCATCAAGAAATGATTATTATAAAACTCTTTTAAAGTTTGATATTTCTTCAATATTTTCAAAAGTAAGCATTGCAAGAGTATTACTAAGATTATATGTATATAAAAAAGAAAAAACAGGTCAGCAGGAAATAACCGCTTATAAGTTACTTCAAAATTTTAAAGAAATGGAAGCTAACTGGGACAATCAACCTTCTCACGAAGAAGTAGGTTACAGCTCAATATTAACTGATGGTAATATGAATGGATATTTTGATATTGATGTTACGTCTATTATTAACCAGTGGCTAAATGACAAAACTGAAACTGTTCATGGAATAGAAGTAATAGCATCTGAGAGTGCTTCATCTTTTATATGGTTTAGAAGTAGAGAATATAATCAGGATTATATGTGGCCTAAACTTATAGTTGAGTATAATGATTCAAAATTAGTTACTGATAGTAAAGAAAATGAAGATGTATCAATAGAAAGCTGCAATTTATATCAGCTTGGTAATAATTTTTCTGCCGCTTATAAAGTAAAAAAATTAGGAACGAAAGAAACTCTAACTGTCTTGGAAATAAGTGATGATGGATTAGTGTGGTTTTCAGAAAAAACCATAGAGGTTGTTAATGATGAGTACAAGGTAATTGGCACTTCATCTCCAAGAGAATATGATAGAATATCCTTAGTAATTATAAAAGAACCTGAATTGTTCCTGCATACAGGAAAATCTGTTCTAGCACAGGATAATGTTACAAATAAAAATTCAGTAGCTTTAAATTATACTTCTAATAATATTAATATACCAGTAGATGAAAGTGGGCAAATTACGGTAAATAAAACTGGAACTGCAAATATACGTGTGAATCCTAAATCTGTTCAAAATTCTCATAGCATATCTTTTAAGGTAGTTGGTCAGGTTAACGATGATGAAGAATTATCTAATGCATTAGATGATGCTTCTATAACTAATATCAATATTCCAGCAGGTGATTTTACTATATTTAACCACACTATTGATGCTTCAAGAAATATCACTATTTCAGGGATGATTGATGAACATGGTAAACCTATTACTAATTTAATTTTATCTGATATGTATATGTATATTTCATCCTTAGATAATATAAAAATTACTTTAGAAAATATAAACATTATAGGTTTAACACCAAATACAAATGGTATTAATTTTATAGGACAATTTTTAATGAATAGTTCAATAAGTTTTAAGAATGTGCACATGAGGAATTTTAATACTACACTTTATTTTGAGATGTTAGCTAATATAGACATTACAGAATGTGAATTTACAAATAATAATGAAGCTTTAGTATTTAATAATGCTACAAATTGTAGAGTATCTAAAACTAAATTTAAAGATAACAGCAAAGCTTCTGTTACAATTGAAGACAGCTGCAGCAATATGGATATAAGTTCAGAATTTGAAAATTCACCTAGTAACGATTTTATAGGTATTTCAATAATTAATAATCAAGGTATACCTTCCAATATAAACATTACAGGCAGCAGCTTTATAGATTTTGATTGGCATAAACGTGTGACATATACTAATATTACTGACTTACCAGAGTATCATGTAATATACGGTGTTCCAACGGAAACTGATTTAAGAGATGTACTCACAAATTGGACAGAAATAGGTACTATTAATGTTTTGCAAAATATATTAAATATATCTAATCCAATAGAAATAAAAAGACCTGTTATACTAAGTGGAATTTCTAGACAAGTCACAATATCAGCAGCTTCTAATATAGGTAATTTAAATTTTACCCCTTATAGTGCAGTTATTGCAGCAGACAGCAGTAATGTAACCATTGAAAATTTAACTGTAGATGGAAATAACTTTGCGCAAAATGGTATATATGTTCATAGAGATAGCTGCAGTATTTATAACAATATAATCAAGAATATAATAAGACCTGAAGGTAAACGATACTGCGGTGACGGTATAATAGCTTACAGAGAAGGAACTACAACATTTCCTTCACCTATCAACACTTTAAATGCAGCTTCAAATACTATAATTAATACAGCAAGATATGGTATATTTGTAGAAGCCTTTAATACTGAAACTAAACAATTCTTTATGTCAACTAATATTAATGTTACAAGTAATGTAGTAGATAATGTATGGAATAATCCTCTTACACCAATAGAAACACAGGAACCAAATGGTATATTTAGTGCAGCAATAGAACTTCAAGGACTTCAAAAATCTACTACTGAATTTAAAGGTAATTTAATATCTGATGTAAAAAATAATTTAAAGGAAAGTTATATATATTTTATTGATACTGATGAAACCTTAATAAATGGTGTACTTGAAAGCCATAATGCTAATTTAAGTTCTATAAAAATAGAAAACTATAGTGTAGATTTAAGCCAAGCTTTAATAACAGCTACAAATCCTAATGGTACAATTTTACTAGTAAGCACTGATACTACAACAGGTATTAGCATAACACAAGGTGAACCTAATGAAACTGTAGTAGTAAAAGTAGTAAGGAATGGAGAAACTACTGTAATTGATAAAACTCAATGGAATTCATATAATTTCAAAATTAATGATGAAATTTTAGTTGAATGTACGTCTCAAGATAAAGTAGTAACCAATGTGTATAAAATAACAATATCTAAAAAAACCTTAAGGCATGTTACTGTAAGTACTGAAATAGAATTAATAGATGCACTTTCAGATGATTCTGTAGGTCATATATCTTTATTAAATAATATAACTTTGACCAAGGCTCTTTCTATAAATAAATACGTTATTTTAGATAGTAATGGAAATAATAAATTCACTTTAACAACTTTAAAAGCAGGTAATGATATAACATTGGGTAATGGTGCTGATAAAAATGAACTGAATAATTTAAAAATAGATGGAGAATTAATTATAGATATAGGACCATATGCAAGTATATCCCTTCATAATGTAACTGCTACTTTAGGAACAAGAGTACTTTCAGGAGATGTTAATAGTATTCATTTATATGGAATAAACACTCCTATATTGCGTTTCTTTGGTAATGCAAGAGTTATATTAGATGAAGATACTTCATCTGGTACACCTATAAAAAGTATAGTTGGAGAAATTATTCTTAACCCTCCATCACAAGGTACACCAGTTCAAATACTACAAATAATTGGCTCTGAAGTTACTAATTTAGAAGTACAATCACAGTATTCTAACATTTCAATTGAGCAAGATGCTACAGTTACTAATTTAAATATTCAAGAAGAACATTCAAGTATTTTAATTGATCAAGGAGCATCAGTTATCAATTTAGCAATAGATGGCTCTAATACAAATGTTGAAATAAAGAGAGGTGGAACTGCTAAAACAGTGCAAATTGATGCTGGAAATACAAGCTTAACTTTAGATAATGGATCTGGTGTTGAAACTTTAAATTTAAATTCTAATAATTTAACTATTGATGGAAAAAACATCACTCATGTTAATATACAAAGTGGAGTTACAGATATAAGTACTATTGATGTAAAAGGTTTTGAACAAACCGACCCTAGTATGGCTGAAGCAAATAACTCTTTAGCAGTAGTATTTGCACTGACTCAATCAAATATTACAACTATTAAATTAGATGGAATTTTTGAAGGCATTCCTATAACTGGCAAAAGTATAAACAACATCAATGGACCAGTAGATAACAAAATAGTTACAATAGATGATACTAAAGTATTAAAGTTTTCTATAATTGTATATTCCATAATAAAAGTTAATTTACTTCCAGGAATATACGATGAAGCTTTGGAAATAAAGAGATCTATAACATTACAGGGCAGTTCTGGTGTTATATTAAGACAAAAAAACGAAAAAATAGCCACAGAAACAGCTATCACTATATCAGCAGATGATGTAAAAATCATAGGCTTTGAAATCAGAGATTGGAATATAGGCATTGAAAATAAACAAGATAAAAAATCCTATAAAAATATAATCATATCAGACAATATAATCTATTCACCTAAAGACAGCAACTATGGAATTTATATGGGATATGATGCTGAAGCTTTTCTTTATCCTCCTGATGATCTAAGGCACTTAGATGATATGATAGATTTTAAAGGTTTAACAATTATTAATAATCAAATATCAGGATATAACAATCATGGAATGATTATTGAATCGGTTAAAGCTTCTGAAGGTAAACTTATAATTGATAACAATGATATATACAATTCTAAAGGATATGGTATTTGGATAGATACCTCAAAAAATATAAATGTGCAAAATAATAAAATTCATGAAAATGCTGTATATGGAATCTATTTCAGTTCTACAGCTGAAGGAATTCATAGCACCACAGGTAAGGTGCCTTCTGATATAACTATAATTAACAATGAAATAACTGATAATGTGATCTCTAATCTAAGTTTTGATAGTGCTGACTTATCAACTATTAAAATAGCTGATAATAGCATAACAAATAAAGTTTCAAATGGTAAACTAATTGAAAATAACCTCACTACAACCACTGAGGCACCTAAAAATTGGTGGGGAACTGCTTATAAGCCTACTATACAGTCTAAAATAATAGGTTCAGCAAACTTTATACCTTATTATGTTAATGCTTCAAAAACTACTTTAAGCAATGTTAAAACTGATATACACGTAAATTCTAGCTATACAGATGGTAATAGTGGGTCTTATATCTACGGTTACAGTGCTTTTTCAAATATTCAAGAAGCCTTAGAAAAAGCAAAAGAATTTAGTTAAATTATATATTATGGAGAGATGCATTATGATAAGCAATAAAGCCTTAAGTGAAATTTGTGTTACCACCAATGAAGAATGTAAATTAAAAATAGATTCTAAAATAAAGGAAGGGTTTTTGTTAAAAAACCTTGTATTTTCAGATGAGGAAGTAAAAGAAGAATCCAATTATAATAAAAAAATTAATTCGCCTAATAATTCATATTTAGCTACCTCCACTGATATACCAACTATTTATTTAGAAGAAGGTACTTTTTATGAGGATTACTTTGAAATAACATTTCCAGTAATAATAAAAGGTTCAGATACCACAGATAGCAGTGGAAACTATATTTCAAAAACCATTGTTAGAGTAAAAACTATAGGAACTACCATAGTATATTGCCATGACTGTGAAAATGTAGAAATATCTAATATTACCTTTGATAGAAATGGTACTTGTGGCATAGGAGTATTATTTTTAGGAAGTAAAACCATCAATAGTATAGTGAAACAATGCAAAATAACTGGCACCCCTGGTGAACCAGGTTCAAATCAATTTTGTGCATTAGAAGCTTTAAATGGTGCAAGCAATATTACTTTTGAAGAAAATGTAGTAGAAGGGTTCCATTCAGGTCAATATGCAGCTGGTATTGGTTTTATTTCGGCACGTAATATAACTATTAAAAATAATAAAATTGATGGTTTAGATTTTACTGGTAATGGAGTAGAGGGCCTTATATATGGTCCAGGTACTTTTGAAGGAAATACTATAAAAAATTGTGCTTGTGGTATATATGTAAACCAGGCTGATCTTAATATCATCAAGAACAAATGTACTAATAATACTTGTGGTGCATCTTTGAATGGCTTGGATAATTGGACTATGGAATTAAAATTTAATACTCTAAAAGATAATACAATAAGCCTTAATTCTCTTGATAACTTTGATTCCACCAAAAACTATTGGGGAACAACTAATCCAACTACACTTAATTTTGAAAATTCAACACCAAAATTAGCACCTTGGTTTATGGATGAGTCTATGACAACTTTATCTACTCCTGTTAGCAGTATTACTGTTACTAGCCTATTTGACAGCATGGATTTCAACAGCAAATTAAATATGACTGCAAGTATATCTCCATCTAATCCAACAGTTCCTGGAGTGATTTGGTCTGTGGAATGTGGCATAAAGAATAGCGCCTCAATAGATGAAAATGGTGTGCTTAGCTCCTATTCAACAGCAGATACAGTTACTGTAAAAGCAACCGCAAAGGATATGTCTGGAGTAGTAGGAACTAAAGTTATAACTATATCACCTGTTTAAGTATTTGTATTCAACTCAGCTTTCGCAGTTTAAAAATAATGCAACGCAACTAAGATATTGAAGTGCGGTAGTAGTTTGTATTTTAACTTTTACTACGTGATATATAATAAGTGTTTCATCACTGCTAAATGTTTTTAATTATTCTAAGCTCAAAATTCATGAAAACCTAAGAACTTTGCCAAACTCGGTTCCCTCAAACAAGGCTAAAGTTCTAAGGCTTTCCTTAACTTCTCGCTAAGACTAATAAGAAAACAATTTAGCTAATGTGAGTAAACGCTTATCCTATATCCCTACGTAAAAGTTAAAATCAAAACTAGTAACTTCAGTTGTACATATCAATATTGATAATTTTATAACTTAGCTCTTAAAAATTCAGGCGGAAGCCTTCAAGATAGAAAAATAAATCAAAAATATTCATTTTAGTATAATATAATTGTGAAAATTAAAAAAAATCAAACAAAACACTATATAACACATAGATTTAAAATTGGAAATAAACCTACTACTTACAGGCTACGCCTTAAGTTGTGATTAGAATAACTAACTTAAAATATATAAATGAAAAATAATTATTATGAAAGCTGCGCTTTTATTAACTCAGAAACTACATATGCAAAGGTTGAATATTTAATTAATCTAATAGCTGTTTTAATACTAAGTTTAATTATTTTTATGTTATATTGGTATTTATAAATTATTTATGAAATTTGTGGTATAAATTTGTATAATAATATACATTATTGTATAGTGCTTCATATTAATGTATAATATTATATAAATAGAAAATTTACTTTTAACAAAAATATCCTAACATAGAGGGGGAAAATAAACATAATGGAACTAAATTCATTAAAGGTTCTTATTTGTGATGATTCAAGTCTAATAAGAAGAAAATTAAAAGAATCCTTATTTAAATATGGCTGTACTAAAGTTTTTGAAGCATCAGATGGACAAAGTGCTGTAGACATATATATTAAAAACAAGCCTCATTTAGTTTTTATGGATATAGTTATGCCAGTAAAGGACGGTATTACAGCCTTAAGTGAAATAATTAAATTTGATAAAAACGCTAAGGTTATAATATCATCATCATCAGGTACTAAAACATTACTCAAAAAAGCTCTAGAATCAGGTGCTTGTGAATTTATACAAAAACCCTTTGCAGATATGAAAATTGAAAGTGTTTTAAAGGAGTTTAAAAAGGAGGTGCAATAATCATATGCTTACACAATTATTTGGCAATTATCTTTTAAATGAAAAATTGCTTAACCCTGATCAATTAAAACATGTATTGGACTTACAAAAATCTATACACGTTAAATTAGGAGAATTGGCTGTCAATTCAGGATTTATGACTGATGATAACGTTAATGAAGTAAATAATATGCAATACAAAATAAACAAAAAATTCGGAGAACTTTCAATTGAAATGAGTCTTTTAAATGAAGAACAATTAGAATTGTTACTTTTTAAACAAGAATCAAAAGATATGCTTGTTAGACAGGCAATTTTAGATAAAAATTACATGACTCTTTCTCAATTTGAAGAAGCTCTTAGTAATTATAAAATGTCTTATAGTATTACTGACCAAGATTTTAACTTTTTAATAAATGAAAATTTAGACGAAATTATGGATAAATTTTATACCTTTAATAATTGCTCTTATGGCGCCCTTTATAAAAAATACTTTTCT
The DNA here is from genome assembly GCF_012926525.1 of Clostridium muellerianum. GTDB lineage: Bacteria > Bacillota > Clostridia > Clostridiales > Clostridiaceae > Clostridium_AM > Clostridium_AM muellerianum. The sequence goes on along the minus strand of NZ_JABBNI010000008.1, from coordinate 51,889 downwards.
CTTTTACTTAAAAATGTTATTAGATTTGTTGATAGCGATTTTAGGCCTCTAGAAATTAAACCTATCACTAAATATGATTTTAAATATATTGCTTCTCAAAATATTAGTGGAGATTTTGAACTATGCAGTTGTATTTCAGCTGACGAACAAACTTTAATAAAATTTGCTCAAAAATATGCCCAAGAAGATTTCACTGTAAACGATGAATATGTTCAAGAATCCATAGGAGAATTTTTAAACTTAGCTAATGGAATATTTATTGTAAATATGTCTGAAAATAATATTGAACTTGAATTGAGTCCACAAGAACTTCATGTTAACGATAGCTTAATAGACCTTATTGAAGGTTATTGTATTCCTATTGTATTTTCATTTGGAAAAGTTGACTTTATTATTTCAAGATCTGATTCAATTATTGTGTAGAATAACTGAATCAGAATGCTAAGCAAATAACCGAATCAACTTTCAACTGTATTCCGCCTAATATTTGTTATGCAGGAATACAGATGAAAGTTTCTTCGGTTACTTGTAGTTGTTTTGTATAATGCTTATTCTATAAACTTAAAATAAGTACTTATAAAAACTATTTTTCGTTTATCAATTTATCCTTTTGTAATATATGATCAATAATCCAATTAAAAACAAATGCCAACAAGTCTTCAATAGACTTTTGCTGATCATTATCTATCTTGTCCAAATTTACAGAATTGATCTTTTTAATAAAAGCATCATGTTCAACTTTCTGTGTCTCATATTGTTTTGAACCTATTTTCAGCATATATCCTTCTTCAGCCTTAAAATGAAATTCTGTATACTCACATAATTCCTGAATTATCTCAACAATTTTATCATACTTATCTACATAAAAATCATTTTTTAGTAATTCATGTGCTCTATTTCCTATTTCAAAAAGTTTCTTATGCTGCTCATCAATTAATTCTACCCCAACTGAATATTTGTCTTTCCAAACTAACATTTGTTAATACCTCCATTATATTAATTATTGTTATGAATTTTATATGTTTAATTATAACATGTTTTGATAAAGCTTCACATCATTATACAATATTTCACAGTATAAAAAATTCTGTCTCAATGTGCTTATTATACTAAGTCAAAACTTTGTGTGTAGAAGTTCAATATATAAAAAATCACTATGAAATTTTATTAGAATTCAATAAAATTCACAGTGATTTTTATAACTATTACATTCAAGCCTTAGGCATCTTCAAAAAATATTCGTCGCATGTTGGACTTATTATTTCCTTTCAGATGCCTTATATTATAAAAGTTTTAAATATACTTTGATTTATAAAAATTATTTACTTAGCAAGTTCATATATTGTATGAGCATATATTTTAGCATTCATTATAAGATCCTCAATTTCAATATACTCATTAGCTTGATGATCAAGATCTGGTTTTCCTGGGAATATTGGACCAAATCCAATTATATTAGGAAGCTCTTTAGCATAAGTTCCTCCACCTATTCCATAAGCTTTTCCTTCTTTACCTGTTTGTTCAGTATAAACCTTAAGAAGAGTTGTAACTAATTTACTATCTTCTGCAAAATAAAGAGGATCTTGAGCTTCTACTCTTTCTATTTTAGCGCCACACTTATTAAATTCTTCAGAAAGAGTATTCATAATTTCTTCGCCTTTACATGTAACTGGATATCTTATATCTAACCACATGTCTGCCTTTTCTTCATTAATATCAGCCACTCCAACATTTAATGATAACTTTCCTGATGGTTTATCTTCACATGCTACTTTAAGTGAAGTACCTTCAGTTTCTAATCCAACATTCTTATTAAAGAAATCAACATAGCTTCCAAGAGCAGAATCTTCTTTAATAATTGTTCCTAAGAATTGAAGTGTATACATTACAGCATTTTTTCCAAGTTCAGGCATACTACCATGAGCTGATACTCCAAATGTGTGTAAAACTACATCTGCATTAACAATTTCAGCTTTCATATTATATCCCATTTTATCTGCAAATTCTTTTACAGCTTTTACTATACTTTCAGTATCCTTTGCAGCTATTACTGTTTCACATTTATCAGGAACCATGTTAGGTCTTATTCCACCTTTTAATGACTTAACGCTAACATCAGAATTACAAGAATCTAAAGCTTTAACAACATGTATTCTTCTTATACCCTTTTCTGCATTTATAAGTGGATACATAGCATCTGGTGTAAATCCAGACACTGGTGCCTTTTCTTTTTTATTATAAACGTGCATTTCAGCGCTTCCTGTTTCTTCATTTGTTCCAAAAATAACTCTAACCTTTTTTGAAAGAGGCATGTTAAGATCCTTTATAGCCTTCAATCCAAAAAGTGCTGCCATTGTTGGACCTTTATCATCTAATGTACCTCTTCCAAATATTTTATCATCATGAATTTCTGCTCCATATGGTGGATGAATCCAATTATCTCCTTCTGGAACAACGTCCATATGACCAAGCACTGCTACATATTCTTCTCCTTCACCATACTCTGCATATCCATAATATCCATCTTCTTCTTTGTATGTATGAAATCCAAGAGCAGCTGAAATCTCAAGAGCTTTATCTAATGTTTTTGCTACACCTTCACCATAAGGCATACCTGGTTTTCCTTCCTCCTCAGTGCTCTTAATTTTTACTAATTCTTGACTTGCTTTAATAAGCTCTTCTTTCATTTCATCAATTTTTTTGTTAAGTTCCATATTCTTTCCCCCTTATTCTTAATACCCTTTACAAAGGATAATTTAAATTTTTAAATAAAATCATTTTAAATGTACAAATGCCATCTTATTCTTTTTCAGCATAATTTTATAGTACATTTGCAATAATTATATTGTATACTGTTTTTCATATTTTTTCAATATATTTGAATTATTTGTTGAATTGATTAATATTGAATGATAAAATTCATTCAACATTATGACAATTTTTTTAATAATTTTTTCATTTTTAACTACAAAATCTATCAATTTTTATTCACTTTATGAATCTTTCTCCATTAATCATTAATATATATTAAATAAAATTCAATTTTGAATTGTTTACAATTAAACCTTGTAGAATATTTTGTATTATTATATAATTAATTCAACTAATCATAATATTTTTTATTTTATTTAATTTCTAACTTTTTAATATCATTAACTTTATTTAAAAAGTTTTATTCTGTTATAATAATTTCTAAAATTATATTACACTGGAGGTAATCGGCTATGAATTATAACAAAGATTTTTCTTTTACTGTAGGCTCACTTATTGATTTAAAATTACTACAACAATTTCAAGATAATTTTGCAAAAGCAGTGGGTATGGCTAGTATTTCTGTAGACAACAAAGAAGGTAATATTACAAATCCTAGTAACTTTTCAGACTTTTGCATGAAATATACTAGGGGCTCAAAAGAAGGAAATGAAAGATGTTTAAACTGTGATATTGAAGGTGGAAAAACAGCTTCAAAAACTAATAAACCTTCCATTTACAGTTGCCACGCTGGACTAGTGGATTTTGCAGCACCTATAATTGTAGATGGTGCTCAAATAGGTTCCATAGTAGGTGGACAAGTATTAGACAATCCTCCTGATGAAGAAAAGTTCAGAAAAATAGCTAAGGAAATAGGCGTTAATGAAGATGAGTACATAACTGCTTTAAGAAAAATTCCAATTGTATCTAGAGATAAGATAGAAGCTGCAGCAAATTTAATTTTTATATTTGCAAATGCTCTATCACAAATGGGATATGAAAAGAAACTTTCAATTATTAGGTCAGATAAATTTAAAGATATAGCTAAAAATTTAATAAAGAATATGCAGGCTCTATCTGATGGAATTCACAGTTTATCATCACAGGTAGAATCCCTTGTAGAAACTTCTGATTCTCTACTTAAATCCTCTACTAAGTCAAAAGAAAAGGTTAATGAAACTGATGATATATTAAACTTTATAAGAAACGTAGCAAATCAGACTAATTTGTTAGGCTTGAATGCTTCCATAGAAGCAGCAAGAGCAGGAGAACAGGGTAAAGGATTTTCTGTAGTTGCTAATGAAGTAAGAAAATTAGCTTCTGTAAGCGTGGATTCTGCAAAAAAAATAGAAGTTATATTAAATAGTATAAGAAATGGAATGGAGTCAGTAGAAGATGGTGTTAGCAAAACTGGTGAAGTAGTAGAACATCATAAACAATATATAAAAGATATTATGCAAAAAATAGATATATCCATGGAGCTAGCTGAATCTTTAGACTCAAATATATAGAGACAAAAAAGAAAGTTTAGTATTGAAATTAATTTTCAATACTAAACTTATTTTTTATTATTGGACATACTTTTTTCTTCTGTTACTTATAATGTAAAAAATTATTATAAAAATAAGTACAGCAGCAGTTATAAGGCTTCCAATTATAAGTCCAGGAGTAATATATGTCATTTCCACATTATGAGTGCCAGGTTCTAAAACTAACCCCATAAGAACTCCATTTACTTTTATTAATTCTTGTTTCTTTCCGTCTACTTTTGCTGACCAACCTTTATTAAATGGTATATTAAATGCCATTATCCCCTTTTCATTGTTCTTTATTGTTCCTTTAACTTTTCCACCATCTACATATAAGTTTTCCATATTATATTTGTTTCTTTCATTTACCCAATCTTTATAAAAGTCATATGAATTAAACCATACATGAGCATCAGTAATTTTATATTTTCCTTTTGAAATGTTTAATTTTAACACATCAGTACTTCTATCAAAACAGAAACTATATTGATAAATAGGATATACATAAGGGTATTGTTCTTCCGATTTAATTGTAATTTTATTATTAACAATTAATCTAAATTCCTGTCCATCTGAAGGTTTTAAATTCATTGAAAATAATATTTCACCATTATCATTTTTCTTACTATTTTTAATTGGAATATTCATAGATGCATTATCGGAAGCTTCTAGAACTCCATCCTTATACTTCATATTTTTAGTAACTGCATTTGACCAATCTAATGCAATTTCACTAGTTGAATTATCAATTAAAAAATGATTTAATCCAGATACACTTTTATCAACTACAGCTGTTTGAAGCAGCACTGCATCTTTTTGTGCTACATTCATATTATTATAAGTGTTTTTATCCATAGTATTGCTGTACCATAAATCAAACCCTACATTATATCTATTTTCATACACATTATAGTTATCTGTCTGTTTAATGAGTTCATATCCATAAGGACTAAATGGAGTATCATATTTACTATCAACTATATATTTACTTCCAAAAAAAGTTCCTAAGAATAATCTATCATCAAAATTCTTATATGCACTAGGGGTTACAAATGTACTTAAAATATCATGATCAACCTTTAACCATTTATGAAGATTTCCATCAACCATACTATTGTACGTACTCGTACCATAATAACCATAGCTCATTGGTGCATTTTCTTGAGGCGCATTTCTAAAAATCGCTCTATAAAATTCACTTTTATCTGGAGTTAATTTACTAAATATTTGTTTCTCTTCTTCATTTTCCATACAAGAGTTTTTTAGCGAATCACCTGTCATATCAGGTTTTGCAATGCTTAAATAACTATTACTATTAGTTATAAGACCCACCATTACACATAAAACTATAATACAATTTAAAATAAGCTTTATACACTTTCTTGAAACATACCTCTTTAAAGCTACTGCTAAAAGACATATAAGTCCTGCAGATAAAATTACAATATTTACAATGTTAGTTATTTCTCTATTTTGGATTGTAAAATCAAATCCTTTTAATTGTTTTGAATAATAAAGCACTACTGATAATATAGTAATCCCAGAGAAAAAAGCAAAACCTACTTTCTTAAATTTATCATTTTCCTCCAGCCAATCTGGAAGTGCATAAGCTACTGCAAAAATAAACAAATAAAACCATCTATCAGAAGAGTACGAAAGTCCATTAAAAAACGCTCCTGAATAAGGAGTTAAAAACATAAGAAAAAATATACCTACAAGCACTGTTTTTCTTTTAGTCACCCACGAAAGCTTTTTCCATGGCAGTACAAAGATAATTAAAATAATTAATGGAAATCCTAAAACACTAGCATAAAAAAAGAATCTATCAGGTATTGTAAGCATATAGTTAAGAGTATGGAACAAAGGAGTTTTAGTCTCAGTTGAAAAACGATCTGTTTTTAAAAATGCTAAAACTGAAGGAATAAAAGCTACTGCTGATAATCCTACTGCCATTGCAGCAAATACAGCATATTTTAAAATGCTATTAAAAAATGAACTTATTTTTTCCCTAATATTTTTTCCCTTAACCTTGGTAAATACAATGATAAATATTATATAGAAAACAAAACTAATAAATCCAAAATAAAAACTATTGGCCACAGTTAATGCTGCGCTGATAACAAGCAGATACCACTTTTTAGTATTTTCATATATCCTCCATCCTAAAACGGTAAGAGGTAACCATACATAGGCATCTGCCATAAAATCGAAGAAAAGTGAAAACCATATAAAACTAATACATCCACCATATACAGCAGACCCTATTAAAGATGTATATGTACTTTTTTTCTCATACTTTAATAATAAGTATAAAATTGTCATAGATAGAAACTGCCTAAAAATACTAAATATCAATCTCCAATGAACAGTACCACCTAAAGTTAAAGTTCCAATTCCTAATTTTCTAAGTATAAGCATTAAATAAAAAAAGGGACTTGTAGTATAATAATAACTAAATTCACTAAAAATGTCTCCTCCAAATCCATAACTCCAGGACCAAAAATGCTGTCCAGATATAAAAGATTTCTGTAAAAACGTTACAAAATACATAAGCTGAGAAGCATTATCTAATCCGATTTTCCCAAACATCTTTCCACTTTGATGAATATATAAATGACATGCTAAAGAAAAGAAGAATAAAATAGCAATAGCAAATAAATTTTTAGTTATAGATATTTGGGGCTTTTTCCCATTATGTGAATCCGAACTTAATATTTTATGTGTCATTATAAATGTTATTGGTATTGGTATTATAGACGCTAAAAGTGCTGCAATTGAAGGATTTACTTTTAAAATTTTAACCAACAAAATCAAAGAAAATGTGGAGACTAAATAGTTAGCTAAAGTAGTCAGTGGATATTTAATAAATTTTTTCAAAGTTGGTTTTACTTTAAAAGTAAAGAAACAATTAAGAAAATATGATCCAATCATACTAAAAGTAAAAGCAATGGTATGGCTTATAACATAAGGAACCTTTAACCAAAGTAAAAAAAGATACCATATATAATAATGAATAGTATTAATGACTCCAATTATACCAAATCTCAAAAAATTATAAATACTGCTTTCTTTATTTATCAAGTTGTTAAAATATTGCTTTACCTTATGCTTCATATTTGTCCTCCTGGTAGCGTTTTTCCTTTACTTTCTCAATATTTGTTTCTCCAATAAGAAAATGTGGACGTTTTTTTACTTCATAATAAATTCTGCCAATATATTCACCTATTACACCAATTGAGAGAAGTTGTGCACCTCCCATAATTAAAATTGCTGATATTATAGTAAAATATCCTGGTGTATCAATTCCAACTATTAAAACGCGAATCAAAGAATATAGTATATATGCTATTCCCAGAACTACCATTAAGAAGCCTAAATATAATGTTGATCTTAAAGGCTTATTATTAAATGATAGTATTCCATCCATACCATATTGAACAAGTTTTGTAAAACTCCACTTACTTGTTCCTGTAACCCTTTGTTGATTTTCATATTCAATTACCTTTACATTAAAGCCAATCCAAGAAAACATTCCTTTTGAAAATCTATTGTATTCATGCATAGATAACAGAGCTTTTACAGCTCTTCTGCTTAAAAGGCGAAAATCTCCTACACCATCCTCAAGTTTTACATCCACTAAATGATTAACTATTTTATAATATAACTTAGAGAAAAAGGTTTTTGATCTCGAATCTCCAGTTCTATTTCGTTTTGCAACTACTTGATCATATCCACTAAGGTAATACTCCACCATTTTGGGAATTAATTCTGGTGGATGTTGCAAATCTGCATCCATTAAAATTACAGCATCTCCACTAGAATAAGCAAGTCCAGCTAAAATACCAGCTTCTTTACCAAAATTTCTTGTAAAAGAAATATATTTAACATGGGTGTCAAAGCTTTGAAATTGCTTAATTACATTTAAAGTATCATCCTTACTTCCATCATCAACAAAAATAAATTCATAATCATATTTCTGTGTCTCACAATAATTTTTTAATATATCTATTAATTTATCATAGGTTATTTTAATAGCACTACCTTCATTATAAGAAGGTATCACCACAGTTAATTTCATACTAATTCTCTCCTTCTAAATATTTTATTATAAAGTTCTTCTAAGACTCAGGTGGAGTTTTCTTATGGCACTTAACAAATTGATTATCATCAAATATGTCCTTTAGGCATCTAACCTCCCTTCATCTGAGTCTTAGAAGAACCTATCCATAGGCGTATTAGCCTCTACCAACCTAAAGAAAATAGGAGTGTCACAAGTGGGTAGCCATGGAATAAAATTATAAAAAAATATTTAATGCAGCTATGCAGTTATTCTTAAATTTAAGTCTAATTTAATTACTGAATTACTTTAAAAAAGTATAATTTTTATAGTAAGACATTAATCATATTAGGTATCTATACGTTGCTAAATGTGTATTAGGCTTATTCTAAATAGATATCATTCATATAAATTATATAATTACATTATAACATCTAAATTTGCACTATTGTAAATTTGCATACACATTATATCATATTCGTCTATATTTTTTAAGTTATACTGTCATTTTTCCTTCTCTATAAAATCATGAGCAATATACAAATTTTTAATTAAATTAAGAATAACACTATGTTTTGTAGCACCTCTACTTCAGTATTTAGACATCTAAAAGAAAATAACAAGTGCTATATGCGATGGTTATTTTTTGTAAGACAATGAGACAGGTTCCGCAGATAGTTTAAGCTGCCTAAGAGTTCTGTCAACGCAGTACTACAAAAAAATAGACTAGATATGGACTTGTTATTTCTTGAAGATGCCTTAATATTATTTTTAACTTTTATGGTGACTAAAGACTATTGTAAGAAAGATAAGTGACATTTCTGATTTTATGTCAGCTAACATAAAATCAATATTAGAAATTTTTTATCTTAGATTTCGTGGAATGAGGATTTTGTTGAAAAAGACCTTAAAAAACATATGATATAGCTGAGAATATGGTAACATCTCCCTTTCTCATCTGTATTATATTTCTAAAGTGGTTTCATCTAACCATTTCCAGTTCTTTTTTATTTTCCTTATATCTTCTGCTAATTTGTACAAAGCTAAATCCTTCTTTTTGGCTTCCAGCATTATATCAAAATCAGTATTAAAATCTCTACACCCTTCTAAAAACTCAATAAAATGATGAGGATTAATAAAGTCTGAATGTTTTCTATCCTTTTCACCTTCTCTTGGACTTGAAAAATGAACCTTAGGTGGAAGGGCTTCATTATTCCATGTATTAAATATATCTTTAATCATTGGTAATAACAAATCATTTTCATTGTTACAAATATGGTGATGAACATCCAGCACCATAGGAATGCTTAATATTTTACACATTTTTAAAACCTCTTTAGTAGTAAAAGTTTTATCATCATTCTCTAATATTACTCTGCTAGTTATATCTTTGGGAAATTCTTTAAAATTATTTATAAATCTATTCATGGCTGCTTCCTTTCCTCCCTGACTGCTGCCAACATGGAGGATCATTTTACCTTCATTGTATTTCATATCTTCAAATAAATTTGCATGACTCCATAAATTTCTTTTAGTATTTTCCACAACATCTTCTCTTATACTGTTTAAAACATTAAATTCATCAGGATGTGTATCTACCCTCATACAATTTTGTTTTATAAAATCACCTATTCTTTTAAAGTCTTTATTAAAAATACTTCTATAATTCCAGTTTTCAACATGAGGATGTGTTGATAAAGGTACTAATGCAGATGTTATTCTATAGAAATGTATATTATTTTCAACATTATACCTAAGAATTTTATATAAATCATCTAAATTGGATAGTGTTACTGATTTTAATTTATTTAACTTTTTTTCATCACTTCCCTGTCTTTCATAATTAGTATAGGTTAATGAACTTGAAGACGTAACTTTGGGAAGATTAAGGGCAATAGCAACATATCCTAACCTGATTTTCACATTAACACCTTACTTTCTACTTTTTTAAATAATTCTTTTTGCAATTACAAAACAACTTTGCCAGTAAGATGTATTTATATCTGTAATCTTTACTACATCACCTGTCTTTGGGCTATGTATCATTTGACCATTTCCAATATATATGCCTACATGATTAACTACACCGTTTCCTTCAAATGAAAAAAACACTAAATCTCCAGGCTGTAAATTTTCTTTTGAAACTTCAGTACCTTGTTTTGCTTGATCAGATGAAATACGATTTAAGTCATAACCAGCCTTCTTAAATGTATAATATACAAAACCTGAACAATCAAAACCCCCTTCCTGTAATGACTCTCCTCCCCAAACATAAGGAGTTCCTAAAAGGGACTTTGCTGTAGATATTACTATGTTAATTTTTTCCTGACGTACGGCTACTTGCAAGTATGCACTGTTTACCCAACCTATTTTACCATATGATAATTTTATTTGATACCAATCACCTGACTTCCCTATTATATTTACCTTACTCCCCTGCCATAGTGCAAGAATAATTGAATATGTACTTGCTGGTCCTGAACGTACATTTAATTTAGAAGCTGTTACTACTCCAGCTGCATCTATTTTTGAAATATCATTTAGCTGTACAGAAGTCTGCTCAGATATATCTACTTTTAAATATAGTGAACTAACCCAGCCAATTCTTCCATCTGATGATTTTATTTGATACCAGTCACCTGACTTTCCTATTACAGTTACCTTGTTTCCCTGCCATAATGTAAATATAATTGAATATGTGCTTGCTGATCCTGAACGCACATTTAACTTAGAAGCTGTTACTATTCCAATTCCATTTAAAGTAGTAATACTACCTGATTGTGAAGTAGGAATAGTGCTAGTTCCATCTGCGGCCTGCACTTTTGTATGCATCATAAAAGGAACTGATGCTATCATAACCGTACCAATCATAAGTTTTATAGAATTTACTTTAACATCCGAAAACTTTTCTTCTACTAATTTTCTAATTTGATCATCTAATTCAAGTATATTTTCTTTAAAATTTGTTACTAATTCTTTTGAAAATTCAGTGGAATTAGGATTTAAATTTATTACAACTGTATATCCACCATCATTTTTAACTAACCTATAATTATTATACCAATCCATAATCTTCCTCCAAATACTAATTCCATTTAAGCTTCAAAAATAATTCACATCCATAGAATGTGCAAAGTTTATAAAAAATAAACAATAAAAGTATCCAGCAAAAATTTACGGATGAAACAATATTTATAAAATATAAAAAAGTGAAAAGTTAAAATAGAAAATTAATTAATTTTCAAATTCAAACTTTTCACTTTAATATTTTAATGATTTAGTATTTACCAAACTCCTTGTCACTAAGCGCAATTCTAGGTTTATTTGATGCAACTGACGCTTCTTTGAAAGACAAATCTATTTCTCTATTACGGTGTTTTATTTCTTTTCTAAGTAAATTCATATTACTGCCTCTAAGCTTAAATTTAGAAACCATATCTTTAAGAATTTCTGCCTGGCTTGAAAGTTCTTCACTAGCTGCTGCACTTTCCTCAGCTGTTGCTGAATTTGTTTGAACTACTTGTGATACCTGTTCAAGCCCTAAGTTTATTTGTGAGATACCAGTATCCTGCTCATTAGAAGATGCCGCTATTTCAGCTACAAGAGTTGTTACTTTTGATACACCATCTACTATTTCATACAAAGCTTTTGCTGTATCATTTGCAATTCCAGTTCCCTTTTTAGCCTTATCTATTGATCCTTCAATAAGTGCTGTGGTCTCCTTAGCTGCATTTGCACTTCTTGCTGCAAGATTTCTTACTTCTTCAGCAACTACTGCAAATCCTTTACCATGCTGACCTGCTCTTGCTGCTTCTACTGCTGCATTAAGTGCAAGTATATTAGTTTGAAAAGCTATCTCGTCTATTACCTTTATTATTTTGGAAATATTAGCTGAAGATTCATTTATATCTGTCATAGATTTTAACATTTCATTCATTGCCACATTTCCTTGTTCGGCATTTTCTTTTACTTTAAGAGACAATTTATTTGCCTCATTTGCATTAATTGCATTTTCTTTAGTTTGTGATGCAATTTCAGTTACAGAAGAAGTCAACTCTTCAATAGCACTTGCTTGTTCTGTTGCTCCTTGAGATAAAGCTTGACTACCACTTGAAACCTGACCAGAACCTGTAGATACTTGTTCTGACGCAGTATTCATCTCACCAATTATATCATTTAAAGATTCTAGAATTGTATTTAGTGAATTAGAAATACTTACGTAATCTCCTTTAAATTCTCTTATATGATCAATAGCAAGGTTACCTTCAGATATTTGCCCTATGACATCTGATATTTCTTGAATAACATGTCTTAAATCTCTAGCTGTATTATTTACAGATTCTGCTAATGCTAAAAATTCTCCTTTATAATCTCCGTTAACAGAAACTTCCAAATTACCCTTTGAAATTTCGCTCATAACATTAGTAACTTCTTTTATAGGTTTTACCACAGCTTCAACTAAATCATTTATGCCCCCTACTATTTTTTTGAAATCTCCACCATGCTTTTCAGCATCTGCTCTAATATCTAATTTACCTTCAAGAGCTGCATCTGATAGCATTGAAGCATCAACTATAAGTTCATCCACTGCATTTTTAACATCCTTTAAGCTGTTATTTATTCCTTCAAATTGTTTATTAACCTCTACAGTATACTTATCAGATTCTTTAATATTAAGATCAAAATTAGTATTTCCTTCTGACAATAATTTTAAATTTTCTTCAAGTCTACTAACTTCATTTTTTGTATAATTAGAAACTCTAATTATAGGTGTTAAATCTGTTACAACTTCCACAAATCCAACATTTTCACCTTTCTTATTTTTTAGGTACGAAGTATCTTGTTTATTGTTCATGCCACACCAATCAAAGAAACTTTCTGGGTTACCTCTAAGAAGCTGCTTTATTCCACATTTTTCAGTATTACAAATAGTTGCACCTGCATGACTACAAGCTAGTCCATAACCTGACTTACGATCTCTAATAGTTCCCTGGTCAATCATAAGCTTTTCAAAGGATCTATTCATATATGTCCAATTCATATCATTATCTGTTACATGAATTGGGAAAGGAATAGAGTCTATAATAGCCTCATACCATGTAACCTTATCAACCACTGTATCTAAAGTTCCATTTATACCTTCTATAACCCTTTTGTAATCGCCGTGATGCTTCACTACTTCTGCCCTTGTTTCAAATCTACCCTGTATAGCTGCTTCTGATAACATTGAAGTATCAACTAAAAGTTCATCAATTGCATTTTTAACATCTTTTAAACTGTTATTTATTCCCTCAAATTGTCTATTAACTTCTACAGTATATTTATCTGGTTCTTTAATATTAAAATCCAAATTAGTTTGTCCTTTTGATAATAGTTTTAAGTTTTCTTCAATTCTCTTAACTTCAGTTTTGGTATAATCACTAACTCGCATAATTGACGTTAAATCTGTTACAACTTCAACATATCCAATATTTTCACCTTTTCTATTTTTCAGATATGAAGTATCCTGTTTATTACTCATACCACACCATTCAAAGAAACTTTCTGCCTTACCTCTAAGTAATTGTTTTATTCCACAGTTTTCAGTATTACAAATACTTGCGCCTGCATGACTACAAGCTAGTCCATAACCTGATTTACGATCTCTAATAACGCCTTGGTCAATCATAAGCTTTTCAAATGACTTATTCATATATGTCCAGCTCATATTACTGTCTGTTACATGAATTGGGAAAGGAATAGCATCTATAATAGCTTCATACCATACAACTTTATCAACCACCGTGTCTAAAGTTCCATTTATACCTTCTATAACTTTTTTGTAGTCACCCTGATGCTTAGCTGCATCTACCCTTGCCTCAAATTCACCTTCTATAGCTGATTGTGATAACATATTTACATCTTCTACTAAAGCTCTTACAGATTCTACAGTTTTCTTCAAAACAGGAGCTATTTCATCCTTTTTACTTTTTACAACTATATTCATACTCATATCTCCTTGAGAGATACTATCCATTACACCAATAACCTTTGTTTGTAATTCATCTGCAAAATTATCCATTGCTTTAGCTATTTGTCCTATTTCATCATTTGCATCTATTTTCAATCTTTCACCAAGGTTTCCTTGACTCATTTCTTCAATTACATATAATACTCTTTTCAAAGGAGTTCCAATCAATTTTGAAATAAACAATCCAATTAACATGGATACTATCATAACAAAAATAATCATTCCAATCATTATCAGCATAGCTTTCTTAGGATCAAAACTAGTATGATTAGGAGATGGCATTAATTGATTAATAGCGCAAATACCTATTACTGTATACATTAATGCTACTAACATAAAACCAATCATCAATTTTGTGTTAATTTTCAAATCAGAAAACCATTTCATATTTCCATACCTCCTTAATTTTTGCAAAAGTTAATTTTGTAATATTCTGATAATTTTATTTCATTTACGTTTATACTCCCCTTTCATTCTATTTCCTATTCTTCTAAAATTTTTTTGAAATGATAAAATAATTTACTTAAACTCAGATTTGCTTTAAATATATTTTTTTACTTTTTATTTTATAATTTTATACTTTAATACATTATTCTATATTATTTTTTCTTTTCCTGCATTTATATATAAAATTTTCTAAATTTTTATTCTATTCGGGTTTATTTTATGAAATACAAAAAAATTATGAAATATTTTTTGTATTATTTTACAATTCAAGAAACATACTGTTATTTTTTCGAAGTTAATAATATTTTATACTTTGCTATTTTTATCGTTAAAAGATTATGAAAATAAACAGGTAAATAATGTTACAAATGCCTTAATAGCAATTCTTTGAAGAAAACTAAGTGCTTAAAATAATATATTACATCATGAAAAAAATCTCCGTATTAATCGAAGATTTTTCTTACTTTAGCATTTATGTTTTATATGCTAGAAACAATAAAGGATATTTTTCCTTCAACTTTAAAATTATTATATCCAAATGGAATTATAAAATTATCACCTTTTCCTATTTTTTCGTTATCTAAGGTACCATTTCCGTCCAGTACAGTAACCAATGCAAAAACACTTTTATATTCTAAATTCGCACATTCATTTACATCAAATTTTACAGTTTTAAAATACTTTGAATTTACATATTCTATTTTTGTATAGCCATTTTTATTTTCTATTATTGGAGTCATGCTATCCCTGCATTCATCTGGCACTTTTATTACATCTACAGCTTTTTTACATGTAGTTCTCTTTTTTTACCAGTTTTCTTATCTACCCTATCATAATCATAAACACGATAAGTTATATCAGAAGACTGCTGTATTTCATATACTAATGTATCTTTACATATAGCATGAACTGTTCCTGAAGGTATATAAAAAAAATCTTCTTTACTTATATTGTAGAAGTTCAATAAACTTTCCCATTCTCCATTATGGATATATTCAGCTAATTCTTCCTTTGTTTTGACCTTATGTCCATATTCTAATAAAGTGTTTTCATTACAATCTATAATATACCAGGCTTCGGTTTTCTCACTCCCCCCATTTTCCATTGAATTTGCATATTCGTCATCTGGATGCACCTGTATTGATAAATCATTAGAAGCATCTATCAACTTTACTAAGAGAGGAAATTCCTTATCTTTAATTCCTCCAAAATATTCCCTATGATTTTCATATAACCATGATAAAGTTTTTCCTTTAAATTCCCCATTTTTTATAGTACAATCTCCATTTTTATGGCCAGCAATAGCCCCGCATTCTCCAGTTTTATCAGTTGGTATATCATATTTAAAATATTCTTTTAATCTAGTGCCTCCCCAAACTCTATATTTAAATATAGGATCTAACTTAATAATCTTTTCCACTTTTATCCCCCTTTTAAGTGATTAAATTTAATTTAACACAACTTAAAAAATATTCACAACTATCTAATTTCTAACTTATGTGAACAGTTATATAAAGTTTCGTAAAAATGTAAAAAATCATAAATTTTTTTTAAAGAGTTTCTTTAAAAATATAGTTATAAAAAATTTATAGTGAAACAAAAACAGTTATGTGATAAGAATATATATAAACAAAAATTGCTAAGCATTTACTTAGCAACTTTCTAATCAATTGGCAATACTTTATTTTTTAACTTTCTAATATTTTTATCTCTATACATTAATTTGTCTACATAATCAATATATTCATCTGCAGTCATTGGTTTACTAAAATCATAAAGTTCATATCCACAACTTAAATTCAACTCATAGTCCACATTTGAATTATTATTGTAATTGGCTAAAGCATCGTAAATTTTTGTAATCAACTCTTCTACCTCTTGCTTGCTATCTACATTAAGAAATAGAACAAATTCATCTCCGCCATATCGAGTAATAAAATCATCTTTCTTCAATATATCTTTAATTATAAGTACTACATTTATTAAAGCATGATCTCCTTCATTATGCCCGAAAGTATCATTTATCTTTTTGAAATCATTAAGATCTATAAATGCTATTGAAAAATTTTTTGGTTTTTTTTGCTTAATTCTATAGTTTAAATAATTATAAAATTTCTCACGTGTCCACGCTCCAGTTAAATGATCAATGTGTATCATCTGCTGTTGTATATATAAATAAAGAATAATCAAAGAAAATGCAATTGAACTCCACATAAGCAAAGGTCCATAAAACATTATTTGAATAAGGCTAGCTATTGATGGAAACACACCAAACAAGAGTAAAGGTAAAAACTCTATTTTAGTGAGTTTGTTTTTATTAGTATAAATAATTATAAAGCCACAAAACAAATAAAAATATGACATAACAGAAGGAACAAAAAACAAAAAACCTCTTTGATATATATTAGAATTATCAATATAAAATTCTAATTTTAAAATTGGACTTAGAATCGCTAGAAAAGTATTTATAATTACAGGTAATAAAAGAAAAATGTTATTCTTCCATTTATAGTTTGTTTTTTTATTTATCCATAAGTTAGCAAAAACATACCACATATATGTAATTATAGGTGCTAATGTGTATAAAAAAACATGTAGTATGGCACTTATAGGTATCAACCATGTATATGGCTGTCTATTTATTATACAAGTTAATGTTTCATCAATTAGCTGTATAGTATTTAGCGTAAAAATGGCAACAAAAACTCTGTTTTTTGTCTCCTTTTTATCAAGAGAATTTGTTATATTTTTTAAAAATATAATAGATACAACAATTGCAATAATATTATTATCTATTCTTAAAAATAAATTCAATATAATTCCACTCCAATCAAGAGATTCTTAGACTCAGGTCGAATTTGCTTATGAGGAATGCTTCTTTCCAGAGCAGAAGTTTATAAAATGCCATTTAGAGACTTTATCCTCTGAGTCTTAGAAGACCTTATCTATATGCATACCAGTCATTATATAACAACACAAGAATTCTAAACTTCAAGATTCCAAGTATCCATCACTTAAATAATATAGCAGTCTTACGGATGATAGTCATCACATAAATAAACTTACACATTATGGTATTCAATGATACAGTATAGTCTTATTTTATCATGTTTTCTTAATATTTCAATGTGTCATTTTAAATGAAAATAACTTCATGGCTTACTTTGGATTAATCGTTAATAATATGCATAATTGGACGATAAAATAAATAATAGTAAAAAAATAAGGGGGTACATTATTAAATGGATATTACAGCAGTTAAAAGTATTAACACATCAATTTATACTGCTAAAAATGATACTAAAAAAACAGACAGTAAAAGCAGTGATGCTGAAAAAGCTGAAGGTAAGACACAAAACTTAGGAACTGATAAGTTTGTTAAATCAACAGAAAGTAATACAGAACCTTCTACTTACAAACCTGTAAAAAAGAAACTTTCTACAGATGAAATTACAGCTCTAAAGGAAAATGAGCAAAATTCTAAAGCAGATCTTATAAAAAAATTTATAAATGATACAATAACTAATCAAAATAAGCTTCTTGGGAAATCCACTGAAAGCGGAGTTCCTGGAATGTCAAAGACAACTTCAGATTTACTTACTAAAATATTTGGCTCTGTAGAAAATGCATATCCTCCGCTGGCAACAACTCCAGAAGGTGCTCAAAAGGCAATATCAGAAGGAGGCGCATATTCTGTAAACGCAGTAGCAGATCGTATTATGACTATGGCAAAAGCTCTAGCAGGAGATGATCCTAATAGACTACAACAAATGAGAGCTGCAGTGGAAAAAGGATTTAAAGAAGCAGGATTTGATTTTAAAAAAGCAACAAATAGTGATTTGCCTCAAATTTGCCAGGATACCTGTAAAGAAGTCATGAGAAGATTTGACGAATTGCAGAGCAAAGCTAGTAGTACCAACGATACTACTAAATCTGATACTAAGGATAGTAAAGATTCCAAGTAACCATAATGCTAATCATTTTTAGGAGGACAGTTGTCCTCTGTCCTCTCAAAAATATTAGCATTACCAAACTGCTATTTGACCATCTGTTCTTCTCTCAGTTCCACCACATAACACATTGTCATCATCCTTAAGTATTATTTCTCCTCTTCCAAACAAACCACTTTGAAGCTCTATTTGTACATTGTGACCTTTTCTTGCCAGCTCTCTTGCTAGATTCTTAGAACATTCATGTTCAAGTAATACTTTCTTATCTAAAATCCACTGCCATCTTGGTGCATCAAGTGCTTCTTGAGGATTCATATGAAAATCTATCATATTCATAACTACTTGTACATGTCCTTGAGGCTGCATAAAACCTCCCATAACTCCAAATGGACCAACAGGCTTATGATTTTTTGTTATAAATCCTGGAATAATAGTGTTATATGGACGCTTTCTACTTCCAACACAATTAATATTCATAGGATCAGTTGAGAAACAATTACCACGGTTAGCTAGTGCTATTCCGGTATCTGGTACTACCAAGCCTGATCCAAAATCCATGTAATTACTTTGAATAAAGGAGACCATGTTACCTTCCCTATCCGCTGTACATAAGTAAACTGTACCACCTTTTAAATTTCTCATTTTTTTATTAGGCTCAGGTATAATAGCAGCATCCTGTATAAGCTTTCTTCTTTCATTCCCATATTCATCTGATAAAAATTTTTCTATTTCTATATTAGCTTTATCCGCAACTATATCTTGAGCATCTGCAAAGGCTATTTTTATTGCCTCCAATTGTTTATGATAGGTTTCTGCACTTTCTCTTTCTTTAAATTCATATCCTTTTAATATGTTTAATGCCATTAAAGGTACAATACCTTGTCCGTTTGGAGGTAGTTCCCATATGTCATATCCTTTATAATTAATACTTATTGGCCGCACCCACTCAGGCTTAAAAAGCTGTAAATCTTCTTTTCTAATATAACCACCATATTTTCTAGAAAAAGCATCTATTTTTTCTGCTAACTCTCCATTATAAAATTCATCCCCATTAGTTTCTGCAATACTTTTTAAAGTTTTTGCATGATATGGAAGCTTCATAATTTCACCAGCACCAGGTGCTCTGCCATCTATTGTAAAAGTTTTAAACCAATATTTAAATTCATCTCCTTTACAAGCTGAATAATTAACTATAGCATATTTCCAAAACTCAGATGTACCGGGAGCAACCGGATAACCATTCTCAGCATAATAAATGGCTGGTTTTAACACTTCTGTAAGTGGCAATTTTCCAAACCTTTTAGACAGCTCACACCATGCTTTAGGAATACCCGGTACAGTAACAGGAAACCAGCCATATTTAGGAACTTTATCATATCCCATTTTATTTAATTCATCTAATGAAATTCCTTTAGGTGATGGACCACTTGAATTCAACCCATACATTTTGTTATCAATCCATACAATTGCAAATGCATCACCACCAAATCCATTTGCTGTAGGTTCCACCACCGTTAAACATGCCGCAGTAGCTATGGCAGAATCAACTGCATTTCCACCTTTTTTTAATATTTCAAAGCCTGCTTGTGCTGCAAGTGGTTGTCCAGTAGCAACCATTCCCCTATTTCCATATATTACATTTCTGTTGGATGGATACCGATAACTTAAAGCATCATAATCCATTTTTTAATCCCCCTTTACTAAACGAAATTTGCATCATGTTTATTAAATGTATTTCATATTATATTAATATAAGCATTCTACATTAACATCAGATTTCCTTGAAGGTATTTGAAAAATTGCATGTTGATAATATAAATTACCTCTTGTAACATTTTACACAAACCTCAAATTCCTTTATTTTAAATACCTGACAACTTGTTTTTTGAGTAAAAAAGTTTTAAACTTCTACTAAATAAAAAAAGAAAACTATATACTATTAAGCATACATAGCTTTCTTAATTCGTTATATAATGATATTTTATAAATTGACTTTGCTATTCCATCTTCTGCAATTTACATAGCTCACCAAAATTATAATAATAAGTGTAGTAATAAATACATACAAAGAATATTTCATGCTTATACCTAGAAAAGTATATAAAAGAATAACAGGTGTATCAGCTATAAATATAGTTAAAACATACTTACTAAAAGGCATTCCAGTTAATGTAGAAAAGAAACATACTATATCTGATGGTACTACAGGAGAGGAAACCCCTAGTGCTAATATTTTAACATTATTATCTTGAACTAGTGAATATATTTTGGGATATTTATTAATTATCTTTTCTTGATAACCCATACCAATTGTAGCCTTAACAAATAGAAACAAGAAAATCTCACTTAATAAATTTGCTATAGTAACTAAAATAAATGCTTCTACAGGATTAAATAATATTCCAGCACTGATAATAAAAACAGTACAAGGAACAAGAGTAAAAATTCTAAATGAAGCAATTATTAAAAATAATAAAGCACTGTACTTAGGATATGCTTGTAATAATTTAGTGATTTTGTTTCCTCCATCAATGTACAATTGATATTTGAAAAATACGACTAAAATTGCTATCCAACATAAAAAAATTATACCTTTAAATAACTTATTCATTATTCCCACCTCTATTTTTGTATTTAAAAATTTATATATTTCTTTTTTCTAACTATGAAATTTATTATATATACTATTTATTAAATAAAGGTAAGGAAAAACATTAAGAATTATTAAGATTTTTCTTAGGTAATTCAATATTAAAACTAATTATATTACCACTACATTCTGCCCAAATTCTTCCTCCATGGAGCTCTATAATTTTCTTTGAAATAGGCAGCCCCAGCCCAGAACCTTCAATTTCAGCATTTCTAGATTTATCAATTCTATACATTTCATCAAATATTTTTACCAGATCATCTTCACCTATATTATCACCTTCATTAATAAATGAAAGTCTAATATTCTCATCTTCTTCCCACATTCTGATTATAAAAATTGAATTTCTATAACTATATTTTTCAGCATTTTTTATCAAATTCTCAATAACTCTAATAAACTTCTGCACATCAATTTCACACACTAATTCATTTTTAGTGCATTCAATTTTAACCTCTATATTTTTTTCAGATAAAAATAAAATATACTCCCCTAATATCTGATTTACTAAAACCGCTATATTAAATGGAACTTTATCTAATTTGATATAATTATTTGAAAGTTTTGTATATTCAAAAAGCTCATCAATTAATTTTTTTAAATCTTTACTTTTTTTATAAGCTACTTCTAAAAACTCCTGCCGATGTTTTTCTAAAGCTTCTTTACTGTCACTTAAAAGTTCTAAATATCCAATTATGGATGTTAAAGGAGTTTTTAAGTCATGTGAAACGGCCACAATTAATTCATTTTTAGCTTCTTCTTGCTTCTTTTCTTTTTCATAATTTTCTTTAAGCCTTTCAGACATGATATTTATGTCTTTAGCTAACTGAGCAATTTCATCACTGCCTTTTACATTTATAGGATTTAAATATTTTTGAGTTTTTATATTAGTCACACTTTTACTTATATATTTCAAATACCTCATTCTTCCATTAATTGCAATGAGAAAAATAGTTACAAAAATTATTAATTCTAATATGAAACCTAGAATTGCTATATAAAATCCATATTTAGCAAAAAAATCGGGTTTTACGTTATCCATACCAACTATTTTGCCTAATATACTTGCCAAAAGCATAAGAGAAAGATAACTAAGTATCATATCAATAGGAATCAAAATCAATAATTTGATTCCTAACTTATTCATTATTATTTTCTTCATATTTTGTATCCAACTCCCCAAACGGTCTTTACATATTTTGGTCCTTTAGGGTCCACTTCGATTTTTTGTCTAAGATTTGTTATATGAACCACAATGGAAGTGTCCGATACTACAAATTCCTCTTTCCAAATAACCTCATATAATTTCTGAACTGAAAATACCATGCCTCTGTTCCTAGCTAAACATTCTAATATATCAAACTCCTTTGGTGTAAGCTTAACTTTATCACCTCTCACTGTAACTTCGTGAGTATAAAAATTAATAGTTAAATCTTCAATAGTAACAATGCTGCTATTTTGAGGTTCCGCATTAAACTTTTTATACCTTCTAAGCTGAGCCTTTACTCTAGCTATAAGCTCCATAGAACCAAAAGGTTTAGAAACATAATCATCAGCACCTACTGTTAATCCTTGTATTTTATCAATTTCTTCGTCTTTTGCTGATAAAAATATTATGGGCATGGTATAGCTTTCTCTAATTTTTATACATGCACTTATACCATCTAAAATTGGCATCATAACATCCAAAATAACTAAATCAAAGTCATTTTCATTAATCATAACTAACGCTTCAGCTCCATTAGAGGCCTCAAAAATGTTATATCCTTCATTTTCAAGATAAACCTTGATTAAATTACGGATACTCTTATCATCATCTACAACTAAAATATTTATATTCATACACACATTCCTTCTTCTGAATTAATCATCCTTTTTAAATAACCAACAAATTTTCCATCCAATGACTATAACTTTGATAGAAATATGTTTTGTATATAGTCCACTTGTAAAATTATTAATATTAATTTTGAGCATACTCCACAAATAATGTTTCTGCAACAGCAAAAGAAGATAAAATTTCATACTTTTATCTAGTTTTTACACTTCAAAACATAAGCTGGTGGCAGGTTTAAAAGTACCTTCTTTATTTTAATTTTATCAAAATATGCTCTAAAAAGCTTCATTTTAAACAAAGTATATTGAAAAGTTATAAACTCTCCTTTGCCTTTTAATGTTTCTTTTGTAACTGATAATATTTTCTTGCTCATGTCATGTGGTAAACTTGCAAATGGAAGCCCTGAAACTATATAGTCAACTTTATCAATACTATACTTATCTAAATATTCTTTCAAGTTCTCTGCTGAATCATTTATAAGTATGAAATTTGTTCTATCTTTAAACTTGTCTTTTAAAATTTTATAAAAATCCACATTATATTCTATAACTATAAATATGGTGCTATCCTTTTTTCTATTTAATATTTTTTCTGTAAAAACCCCTGTCCCTGGTCCATATTCAACAATGCAGGAAGCATTTAAAAAATCAATGTCCTCAACCATTCTATATGCTAATTTCTCTGAGCTTGGCGCTATGGCTCCTACTGTTTTAGGATTTTTTATATATTGTTTTATAAAATTACTAATTTCCATTTTATCTTCCCCCTATGTTAATATGAGACAAGTATAAAATGGAAATATTAAGCTTTTACGCAAAAAAATATTAAGAATTCTTAAGAATTTCTAATTTTACTCTATACATAGAAAGTATAGTATATTTATTGTATAGAGGGTGAATATGCTACAACTTTATTTTCAATACCTAACAACTTGTTTTTTCAGAAAAAAGTTTTAAATTCCTACTAAATAAAAAAAAGACACTAACTATAAGTGCCTCTAAATAACTAAGCATAAATTTATTTTGACATTTCCTTAGATTTTTTTGTGCAGCTCTTCATAGCAGCCATAACTGCAGCTCTTAAGCCTTTTTCCTCCAATACTTCTACTGCTTCTATTGTAGTTCCTCCTGGTGAACAAACCATATCCTTCAATTCTCCTGGATGCATTCCTGTTTCCAAAACCATTTTTGCTGAACCAAGCACTGATTGTGCTGCAAATTTATAGGCTTGAGCTCTTGGCATACCATCCAGTACAGCAGCATCTGCCATAGCTTCAATAAACATATATATATAAGCTGGTGACGAACCACTTACTGATGTTACAGCATCCATTAATTTTTCAGGTATTATTTCTGCTTTGCCAAAACTTTCAAAAATGCTGACTATTTCTTCTATTTCTTCTTTAGTTACCATTTCATTTGGACATAATGCAGCCATTCCTTCTCCTACTAAAGCTGGAGTATTTGGCATTACTCTGACTACCTTTAACTTTCTTCCAAAAGCTTCTTCAGTGCCACTTATAGCCTTTCCTGCTGCAATGGTTACTATTATTACATCTTTCTTAATTTGATTTTTTATCTGTTCAATTACCACTGGATACAAATTAGGCTTTATTGATAAAATTAAAATATCAGAAACTTTAGCTACTTCATTATTATCTGTAGTAATTTTTATGCCATATTTTTCAGCACATGCTTCTAAACTCTTTTCATTTAAATCTCCTACTATTACACTATCTGGGGAAGATAAATTTGCTTTAATTATTCCACCTATCATTGCTCCACCCATATTTCCACAACCTATAAAACCTATAACTTTATTCATAACTTATTTTTAGTAA
Source organism: Clostridium muellerianum (assembly GCF_012926525.1). Taxonomy (GTDB): domain Bacteria; phylum Bacillota; class Clostridia; order Clostridiales; family Clostridiaceae; genus Clostridium_AM; species Clostridium_AM muellerianum. The sequence goes on along the minus strand of NZ_JABBNI010000008.1, from coordinate 26,818 downwards.
GAAAACATACCATAAATATTAATTTCTTACTAAAGTTCACTTCCTTTCCTAAATATATTAAATTAACAAACAGAACATCCATCAAAGGATTGTTCAGTTCTTTCTATTATTTCCCCCTGTAATACCTTATCAAGATTATTAAAATAATCACTATATCCTGCAACACGAACTATAAGATCTCTATAGTCATCAGGATTTTTTTGAGCTTTCAAAAGAGTTTCTCTACTTACTATATTAAACTGAATATGATGTCCATCTAGTGTAAAATATGACCTTACCAAGCTTGCCAGATTATTTAATCCTTCTTCTCCCTGTACTACACTTGGATCAAATTTCTGATTTAATAAAGTTCCTCCAGTTCTCAAATGATCCATCTTAGATGCTGATTTAACTACTGCTGTAGGTCCATTTACATCTGCACCTTTTTCAGGTGAAATGCCTTCTGAAACTGGAACATGAGCGCCTCTTCCATTAGCACTAGCTCCCATAACTGAACCAAAGTAAACATGACATGTAGTTGGAAGCATATCTATTCTATGAACTCCACCTCTTCCATTTTTTCTTCCATTTACTTCATTGTAGTAAACATTAAATATTGTTCTCATTACATCATCTGCATAATCATCATCATTGCCATATTTAGGGGTCTTATTCTTTACTAAATTTAAAATATCTTCATGACCTTCAAAGTTATTCTCTAATGCTTCCATTAATTCCTTCATAGTTATATTCTTTTTATCAAATACCTGATATTTTATGGCTGATAAGCTATCAGTAATAGTTCCTATACCAACTCCTTGAATGTAGCTGGTATTATATCTTGCACCACCTACATTATAATCTTTTCCCTTTGAAATACAATCATCTGTTATTATAGAAAGGAATGGAACTGGCATTAATGTAGCATATAATTTTTCAATTATCCTATTTCCTTTAACTTTTATATCAACAAAATGTTTTAGCTGTTTCTTAAAAGCATCAAATACTTGTTCATAACTTTCAAATTTTGTAACATCTCCTATCTCAACACCAAGTTTTTTACCTGTCATTATATCAACACCATTATTTAATGTTATTTCAAGTATCTTTGGAAGATTAAAGTATCCAGTTAAAATATAAGCTTCTTTGCCAAAGGCTCCTGCTTCAACACATCCACTAGTTCCACCACATCTAGCATCCTCTATAGTTTTACCTGCTCTAACTAACTCTTGAACTACAGCATCAGCATTAAACATTGATGGTTGCCCCCATCCTTTTCTTGAAATTTCACAAGCTCTCTTTACAAATTTTTGTGGACTCTTCTTACTTATCTGTACATTGGAGCTTGGTTGTAATAATCTCATTTCATCTATTACATCAAGTAAAAGATAACTTACATCGTTAACCCCGTTTAGGCCATCTGCTCTTACTCCACCTATATTAATGTTAGCAAAATCCGTATAGGTTCCACTTTCCTTTAAAGTTACTCCAACCTTAGGAGGTGCTGGTTGATTATTAAATTTAACCCAGAAACACTGCAGTAATTCTTCTGCTTTTTCACGAGTTAAAGTACCTTCTTCCACTTCCTTTTCATAAAATGGAATTAAATGTTGATCTAATCTTCCTGGATTATAAGCATCCCATGGATTTAATTCTGATATAACACATAAGTGAACAAACCAATACATCTGAAGAGCTTCTCTAAAGTTTTTTGGAGCATTTGCTGGTACACTTTTACACACTTCTGAAATCTTTAAAAGCTCTTTTTTTCTTTCCTCGTTTTTTTCATTTTGTGCTAATTCTTTAGCATAATCTGAATATCGTTTACCTAAAATCATTATTGCATCACAAGCTATACTCATAGCTTCCAATTGATTTTTTTTATCTAAAGCTTCATCATCTTCATAATAATCAAGCTTTGAAATAGCTTTTTCAATATCATTTTTAAAATCTAAAAATCCCTTCTTATATATCTTTCCATCTCCTGCAGTATGACCTGGACCTCTTTGTTCCATAAATTCCGTAAATAATCCTGCTGCATAGCAATCCTTCCATTCTTCAGTCATGCTGTTTAAAATTTTATATCTCATGGATCTTTCTTTCCAATATGGAATTATGACTTCTTCTTGTATCTTTTTAGCTTCTTCATCTACCTTGAAGGATATCTTTTCTCTCATGTCCATTATCTCAAAATCCTCTAGAGTATGACAACAAAGTTCTGGATAAGTTGAAGTTGCTGCAGGTTCTTCTCCTCTTTCTCCAACTATTAATTCTCCATCATTAATATAAAGCTTTTTTTTGCTCATTAGTTCTTTTAAAACCAACGCCCTAAGCACAGGAATAGATACCTTACCTTCATATTTTTTGTAAACTTCACTTTCAATTTGCGCTCTTTCCATTGAAATGCATGGAATTGCATTTAAACTCTGCTGTCTTAATTTTTTTACTCTTTCAGTGATCATAACTAATTACCCCCCAATCTTAATCTTCATTCCAAATCTTTTAAACCTATCTGCTATTTCTTCTATACTTTTCTCTGATGGTTTTTCCATTCCAGTTAATTTATAGGTCATTTTTAGTCTTCTATACTTATCCATGCCCATTTTATGGTATGGCAATAAATTAATCTGTTCTGCATTTATATGGGATAAAAATTCAATAGCTGAATTTATATTATCATCATCATCATTAACTCCTGCAATAATAGGCATTCTAACAAATATTCTACACCCATTATCTGAAAGCTTTTTTAAGTTTTCAAGAATATTAGTATTTTCTGAGCCAATATATTTAATATGTTTTTCATTGTCCATAAGTTTTATATCATATAAAAATAAATCTACTTTATCTAATATCTGCTCCAAGTTCTCCCAAGGCACACAGCCACTGGTATCAATTGTAGTATGAATTCCTTTTTCCTTACATTTTTTTAAAATCTCATTTAAAAACTCTATATGGATTAGTGGTTCTCCTCCTGAAAATGTAGCACCTCCACCAGATTCATCATAAAATACTTCATCTTTCATTATTTCCTTCATGAGTTCTGATACTGTAACATCTCGGCCTACATACTCTTTTGCAGTATTTGGACAAAAATCAGTACACTTTCCACAAAGTATACACTTTTCTTCATCAACAACAGAATGACCTTCCTTAATGGAAATAGCATTTTGCGGACACCTTTTTGCACAAATACCACATCCTGTACATCTTTCTTCGAAGAACATTATTTCATGCCGGGGATTTTGAGTTTCAGGATTATGACACCACCAGCATTTAAGTGGACAGCCCTTAAAAAAAACTGTAGTTCTAATACCCGGTCCATCATGTATAGAATATTTTTGGATATTTATTATAGTACTTGAATTCACATCCATTCCCCCTTTAATGTACTACATTTCTTCAGTTTCCTTCTTAAACATATTCGGAGTATGTACTGTAAGTAGCTTAACTATTTTACTTGTATAATTTGCCCAATTATGAACAAGGTTTGAATCATAATGAGCACTATCTCCAGGAAACAATTCTTGCTGCTCATTATTGATAAACAATGTGAGGATTCCTTCTAAAACATAAACAAATTCTTCACCTTCGTGCTGATAAGAAGTTAAACTTTCTTTACTGCTGGTTGGAAGTATTTCTATTAACCTTGGTAAAAGATTTTTATTTTCTATATCATTAGTTAAATGATAATGTATGAATTGATTATTTTCCACTTGAAATACTTCTTTTTCATAACTTCTAAGTATAATTTTTTTATTATGGTTTGCTTCATTTATGAAATACGATAAATTAACATCTAAAGCCTTTGCAATATTGTTTAAAGAATCTATAGCTACTGCTGTCAGCCCTCTTTCTAATTGTGATAAAAATCCAATAGATAAATTGGTTTTTACACTTAATTCCTTCAAGGTCAAATTTTTGTTAGTTCTAAGTTCTTTTATTTTTTTACCTACATCTTCTATCATAATATTGCCTCATTTCCTCTTAACCATAAAAAATAAAATATCATTTTATTTTCTTATTCATCGTAATTTTCTTAATATTTACAATAATATTATAATATGCACTTATTAGAAAGTCTACTTTGTTTTTTAATATATTAAAAATATTTTCATATTTGTAAACAAAAATCAATATAAGGTTTATATATTCATTATATATTCAAAAATTTATTTTTAAGTTTCATATATATGAAATTTAAAATTGAAACTTCTACTAATATAAAAAAGTGATGATGGCTATAACCATCATCACTCTTCTTCATTAAACTAAACCTTATTTTGCTAAGTCAAATACTTCTAAATTTTCATATTTTATGCCTTTGATTTTAACATCTACCATTGCTTTAAGAGTATCTAAAGCTGTTACTACTCCTATATTTCTTTCAATAGCAGCTCTTCTTATATGGAAACCATCTCTTTTGGAATCATTTCCTTTAGTTGGAGTATTTACTACCAAATCCACTTCTCCATTTTTTATGGCATCTATTATATTAGGATGTTCTTCTGAAAGCTTTCTAACTTCTTTAACCTTTAAACCTGCATCTTTTAAAAACTTTGCTGTATTTTTAGTTGCCACAAACCTAACTCCTAATTTGTGCATTTCTTTTGCTATTGATAAGAATTCCTTCTTATCATGATCATTTATAGTAGCAAGTACAGTGATCTTCTCTTTTTTAGCAAGCATATTAGCCGCTTCAAAACCTTTATATAGAGCCTCTTCTATTGTCTTTCCAACTCCTAAAACTTCTCCTGTAGATCTCATTTCAGGTCCTAAACAAACTTCAACATTAGGAAGCTTTTGTGTTGAGAATACTGGAACTTTTACAGATACAAGTTCTGGTTCTTTATATACATTTACGCCATAACCCAAATCTTTTAGTTTATGTCCAAGCATTACTTTAGTAGCCAAATCTACTATAGGTACATTACTAACCTTACTTATATATGGTACAGTTCTTGATGCTCTTGGATTAACCTCTATTACATAAAGATTTCCTTCAAACTCTATAAATTGTATATTTATCATACCCTTTATACCTATTCCTAGAGCAAGTTTTTTAGTATACTGAAGTATTTTTCCCTTTATATCAGAACTTATATTCTGACTTGGATAAATAGTTATACTATCTCCTGAGTGTACCCCTGCTCTTTCTAAATGTTCCATAATACCTGGTATTAAAACATCTTCTCCATCTGATATAGCGTCTACTTCTATTTCTCTTCCCATTAAATACTTGTCAATAAGTATTGGGTTTTTCTTATCCTTTTCAAAAGCATTTGATAAATAGTATATAAGCTCTTTTTCATCATGAGTTATCTCCATACCCTGTCCTCCAATTACATATGAAGGTCTTACAAGTACTGGAAATCCTAGTTTTTTAGCTTCTTCCAATCCTTCTTCTATGCTCCAGATTCCTTTTCCTTTAGGTCTTGATATTTCTAATTTTTCAAGCAACTCATCAAACTTTTCTCTATCTTCTGCCATATCTATTTGATCTGCAGTAGTTCCAAGTGTTGGTATATTTTTTTCTTTTAAGAACTCTGCAAGCTTAATAGCTGTTTGTCCTCCAAACTGAAGAATTACTCCACTAGGATTTTCTTTCTCTATTATATTTAATACATCTTCCTCTGTAAGTGGTTCAAAGTACAATTTATCAGATATATTGAAATCCGTACTAACAGTTTCTGGGTTATTATTTACTATTATTGTTTCTATTCCTAACTTTTTAAGAGCCATTACACAATGCACTGAAGCATAATCAAATTCTATACCTTGCCCTATTCTTATTGGTCCTGATCCAATAACCATTACCTTCTTTTCATATGACACCTTCACTTCATCATAAGTATCATAAGTTGAATAATAATATGGTGAAAGAGCTTCGAATTCTCCTCCACAAGTATCTACCATTTTATAAACTGGTTTTATACCCCATATATGTCTGAGTTTATATATATCTTCAGGGCTTACTTTGAGCATATCTGCTATACCTTTGTCTGAAAAGCCCTTCTTCTTTAATTTATAAAACCATTCTTTATCTAAGTCATCTATTCTGCTAAGCTTCAATCTTTGTTCTTCTTCAACAATCCATTTAAACTTTTCAATAAAGAATTTATCTATACCTGTTATTTGAACAATCTTATCTATTCTATATTCACGTCTAAGCATTTCTGCTAAGGCAAATATTCTTTCATCATCAGGCGACACAACTCTTTCCTTTAATTCTGCCATACTTAATTCTTTAAATTTCTTATGATCTAATGAATACTTTCCTATTTCTAGAGATCTTATTCCTTTTAAAAATGCTGCTTCAAAGTTACTTCCTATAGCCATAATTTCTCCAGTAGCCATCATTTTTGTTCCAAGTACCCTATCTGCTCCCTGGAATTTATCAAAAGGCCACTTTGGAATTTTAACTACTACATAATCTAGTGATGGTTCAAAGCAAGCATAGGTCATTTGGGTAACTGCATTTAATATTTCATCTAAGCCATATCCTAAAGCTATCTTTGCTGCTACTTTTGCTATTGGATAACCAGTTGCTTTAGAAGCTAATGCTGAAGAACGACTTACTCTCGGATTTATTTCTATAACTGCATATTCAAAAGAATTGGGATTTAGTGCAAGCTGTACATTACAGCCGCCTTCTATACCTACAGCATTTATTATATCTATAGATGCAGATCGAAGCATTTGATATTCTTTATCTGATAAAGTTTGGCTTGGCGCTACCACTATACTATCTCCTGTATGAATACCTACTGGGTCTATATTTTCCATATTACATACTGTAATGCAGTTTCCAAAGCTATCTCTCATTACTTCATACTCTATTTCTTTCCATCCCTTAACACTTTTTTCAAGAAGTACTTGACCTATAGTGCTCAATTGAAGTCCAGATTCCAATATTTCTTCTAATTCTTCTTGATTTTCTGCTATTCCGCCACCAGTACCACCTAAAGTATAAGCTGGTCTAACTATAACTGGATATCCTATTTTATTTGCAAAGGCCTTACCACTCTCCATGTCAGTTATTATTTCACTTTCAATAACTGGCTGACCTATTCTATTCATCATATTTCTAAAGAGTTCTCTATCTTCACCCTCTTTTATTGATTCTATAGATGTTCCAATTACCTTTACATTATACTTATCAAGTATTCCTTTATCATAAAGTTCCACTGCTAGGTTTAGTCCTGTCTGTCCGCCCATACCTGCAAGTAAACTATCTGGTCTTTCTTTTTCTAACACCTTCTCAACAAACTCTACTGTTAATGGTTCTAGATAAACTTTATCCGCTGTCTCTTTATCCGTCATTATGGTTGCTGGATTACTATTTATTAATACAACTTCTACTCCCTCTTCCTTCAATGCTTCACAAGCTTGAGTTCCAGAATAGTCAAATTCTGCTGCTTGTCCTATAACTATTGGACCTGAACCTATAACTAAAACTTTTTTTATATCTCTATTTAATGGCATATCTGCTACCTCCCAAAATTACGTATTTAAATACTACCTATACTTTTTATTCTGCGTACTTCATAAATCTATCAAATATATAATCGCTGTCCTTAGGTCCTGGACATGCTTCTGGATGGAATTGTACTGAGAATATAGGTAAATTTTTGTGTTTCATTCCTTCTATAGTCCCATCATTAACACTTACATGAGTTACTTCCATATCCTTTGGAAGCAGGTCCACATAATAACCATGATTTTGAGAAGTTATATGAACTTTATTTTCTTCTAAATCTTTAACTGGATGATTGCAGCCTCTGTGTCCAAATTTAAGTTTAGCTGTTTTTCCTCCAAGGCTTAAAGCTAAAAGTTGATGTCCTAAACATATTCCTACAATAGGCTTTTTACCTACCATCTTCTTTATGTTTTCTATTACATCTTTCAAATCCTGTGGATCTCCAGGCCCATTAGATAGGAAAATTAAATCAGGATTTAATTCTAAAACTTCTTCTGCTTTTGTACTTGCTGGTAAAACAGTTACTTTGCAGCCTCTTTTTAAAAATGATCTTATTATATTTTGTTTTATTCCAAAATCCATAATAGCAATGTGTTTGCCACTACCTTCTAATACGTACTTCTCCTTAACAGTTACGCTTTGAACAGCTCCTCTATTTGAAAAAGCTTTTATTTTACTTTTAACTTCACTATAAGTAACATCTTCTAATGTAATTATGCCTTTCATAGTACCATTATCTCTTAAAATTTTAGTTAAAGCTCTCGTATCTATTCCTTCTAAGCCTATAACATTATTTTGTTTTAGGTAATCTTCTAATTCCAATTCAGATCTAAAATCACTTGATGCGTTACACTTTTCTCTAACTATGAATCCCTTAACCTTTGGTGTTTTTGATTCCATATCATCTAAGTTTATTCCATAGTTACCTATAAGGGGATATGTCATTGTTACAATTTGACCATAGTAAGAAGGATCTGTAAGAACTTCTTGATATCCTGTCATTCCAGTATTAAATACAACCTCGCCAATACCATCCTTTAAGTAGCCAAATGCATTGCCATAAAATGTTGTTCCATTTTCTAATATAAGTCTTGCTTTCATATAATAGCCCTCCCTTAATTTTTCTCTAGTAAAAATACACTTTCAATAAAACACACTTTGATGAAGGCCTTATAATACCCTTTAAACGAAAAGGGTAATAAAAAGATTACCTATTTAAAAAACAATCTTCCTATTACCCTTAAAAACAATATTCAAATTTATACATTTTATTTTTATATAACAAAAACACATCATCATACCTCTTTCTGGCCTCTCTGGACCAATTTAAAGTGTATTTTCTTTACTTTGATTTTTCCTTATTCATAATTTTAATTTATAATTTAAGATATGTCAAGCATAAATATACATAATTTTGATTATATATTTACTCAGGATTTTTCTTTCTATTAAAACATATCTTAAATATTATAAATGCTAATAAGCAAGCTGTCCATATACAAATTGTAGCCAATTTTACGTTTCCAGGAAAATCAACCGATGCTATTATAAATCCTGAAAGTCCAAAATCTAAAATAGCTATACCACAAACAATTTTGCTAACTTCTCCTATATAACTATAAAAAGCCATACATAAAATAAAGCCCGAAAATAAGAATAGTATATATGCAATTTCTTTAAATGCTACATTAACTGGATTTTGTTTTGTCTCTATAAGTTTATATAAGCTTTTTAAATCTTTTTCCTTTTGTAAATCTGTTTCCTTATAATAAATTCCAATGTTTCCTTTAATTATTTTACCTTCATAGGCATTTTCAATCATATTTTTAGATATGTCCTTTTTATACTCATATTCTGTACTCTTAAGCTTTTCTATTCTTACATAATACAATCCATCATTATTTTTATTATTAAATTTATTTAAAACTTTATCAATTTCATCTTTTTTAAAATTATCATTATCACTTATCTGTTTTAGCACTTCATTTATTGTATATTCTGACGTGCTATTTACATATACTGAATTATTACTTCTATAGAATACCCCCACAATCATAAATAAACATGCAGTTATACACGTAGCAAGAGCACCTTTTAAAATAATCTTTGTAAACTCATTTTCCTTTTTCCAAATAGTATTCATTTCTTTTACTACATTGTTCTCTTTTCCAAAAGCCTTTATTGACTTTTCTATGCTTTCTTCCTCACTAAATCCCTGCTTTTTTAATTCTTCTATTTCTTCATATAAATGAGATTTCATCTCCTCTTTTATAGTTTCTATTTCCTCATCTGATTCATCAAAGTTATGGCAAATTTCATCAACATACATATCAATCTTTTTCATCACGATACACCTCCATAAAGGTACTTAATAATTCTTTTAACAAGTCCCACTCACTTACTTTTTCTTTAAAAAATTCTCTGCCATCCTTTGTAATTCTGTAATATCTTCTTCTTCCTCCCCCCGTACCTTTATCATCATTCCAATATCCTTCTAAATAATTTCTCTTTTCAAGTCTTTTTAAAGATACATATAATGTTGCTTCTTTCATTTCAAATCTATCATTTGTTTTTTCCTTTATGGCTTTTGAAATTTCATATCCATACATAGGTTTTTTCTGAAGAACTGATACTATAATTATGTCAATATAACCTTTTAATAGTTCCTTTTGAAACTCCAACACTTTACCCCCTTTATAACTTACTTTATTTAATCAAGTACTTTATATTATTAAGTTATTTATATTGTATCACTATGTACTTTATATTATCAAGTAGTTTATGTAAAATATTTCTATAAAGTTATCAAATAAAGTATTCACACATTTAAATATAACTTAAAGCACATCTTGTAAAAGCAGTAAATAGTATCTATTAGTTAAAATAAAAAATAATCTGTTTTAAATTTAGTATAATAAAATAGCAGCATTCGCCCTAATTTTTAAGATCTAAATTATAAAATTATCAATAATTACATGTACAACTGAAGTTACTAGTTTTGATTTTAACTTTTACGTAGGGATATAGGATAAGCGTTTATTCACATTAGCTAAATTGTTTTCTTATTAGTCTTAGCGAAACGTTAAGGAAAACCTTAGAACTTTAGCCTTGTTTGAGGGAACCGAGTTTGGCAAAGTTCTTAGGTTTTCATAAACTTTGAGCTTTAGACTAATTGAAAACATTTAGCAGTGAATAAACGCTTATCCTATATCACGTAGTAAACGTTAAAATCAAAACTTTCACTGCACTTTGTATCTCATTATTCTTAAACTACTGAAGCTGAGAATATACAAAAAAATACTGTGCACTAGTAAAATTAGTACACAGTATTTTTTGTCCATTGCCATTAACCTCATAATATAACAACTTATTGATTTATAATAAATTGTATGTTACAAATTATACTTTAAATCAAACTTCTCTTGATTTTTTCCCAATACATATGTAGTATTCTTTATTATCTTCAGTATACATTGTATCAAATCCAAACTTTTTCATCACATTAGAAGTTTCATTTACTTCCACAAGATCATTAGAATGAATATGCTCTTCTATGTCATTATGTCTACTGTTTATTTTTTGCCTACTTTCAATATGAGCAATAACTACTTTTCCATATTTCTTAAGAAGAAAATTGGCTTTTTTAAAAAAAGCCTCTCTATCATTAAAGTGAGGATAGCATGAATAAGCTATTATACAATCATATTTTTCCGAAGGATTATAAAGATTAAAGTCTCCCACATGAAAACTCAAATTTTTATAATCATTCTTTTTCTTGGATACTTCTATCATTTTTTCGGACAAATCTAAAGCTACCAGTTTTCCACCTTCACCAATTTCTTTTTCGATATAAGGTATAATTATGCCTGTACCACTTCCTATATCAAGAACATAGTTTCCTTTTTCTAACTTAATTTTGTCAAAAACATGATTAACTTTTTCTTCTGGATGACAACACATGCTGTCCCACTTTTCTGCTATGTTGTTAAAAAACTCTCTGTTATCCATAATATCCTCTCCTCCTTAAGTGATTTTATCCGATCGCTACCATTGCTAATCCCCCCACCTTCTTCAAATGGGGGAATAAGCACTGCTACGCGCCTGGATAAGTTCTTCTAAGACTCAGATGGGTTAAATGTCTAAATGGCATTTTACAAGCTTGCTCATGTAAGAGGTATTCCTCACAGGCAAACTCTATCTGAGTCTAAGAATCACTTGATCCATAGATTTTTTTCATACTTTTCAATATATTATAAAGCATAATACCTGAAATTAAAATCAAGATTAAATTTACAATAACATAATTTAAATTATTATACATTTGAATTATTTTTTCAAAATCTCCATTATTATAATTAATTTTCGAAAAAACTTTAATGGATATAGCATATATAAACCAAGCACTTATATTTGCTATAATACTATGAATTAATCCCTTTTTATAAAAAAAGTAAAGTGCAATACAATAGGATATTAAAAGTGGAGAAAGCCAGGTTAAAATTAAAAAAGTCCACATGCTAACATGCCACATTGTATAATTAATAACTGCCATAACAGTTACAAAAGCTATGTTATATACAAGTATTATAACAGTTCTTGCTAATGTAATTTCATATAATGAATATTTACAAGCCATTTCCATTTCAAACACATTATAATAACTACCCCTATACAAATAGTATGTAGATAACACTGAAGCTGTAGGTGCTATAAGCATAAATGTAAATCCTTGAGGATATCTTAAAATAAAATATCCTAATACCAAAATAATAAATGAAGCTAGCCAAAATCTTGCATCAAGAAGTGAACTTTGATGTCTTATATTAAACAGCAATTTTTTTATGCTGATACATGCATTTTCCTTACTATGTGTTTCTACTTGAACATTTTCTTCTTCATACTTAAGCTCTACTGCCTCCATTATATTATTAAACAAGTTTTTTGGTGGTTCTATTTCAGGCTGTGTACTAAAAAAAGCTTCAATATCCTCAATATCCTGTAAACTTATTTCTTCATCTGCATTTTCATGCTCTATATCTTTTAAAATATCCTTATTGAGATTTTGCTTCATCTAAACCACCTCCTACTTTATTCAGTCTGCTCTTTATCAACTTTATACCTTGATATAATCTACTTTTTACTGTATTTATGTTATTATCCGTAATAATGGCAATATCCTCAATGGATAACTGCTCACAAAATCTAAGCCTAACTACTTCCTTTTGTGCATCACTAAGCCCTTCAAGCATATCATCTATATTGTTATTAAAAAGTTTATACTCAATAACATTAGTTTTTTCTTTTATATTCTCATCTAAAGCCATAACTTTATTTCTATTCTTATAAGTTTTTCCTCTAGTGTAATCAATAATAGAGTTATATGCAATTTTATATAGCCAAGGCTTAAATAAATATTCTCTTGAATAATTTTTTCTTTTTTCATAAATCTTGCAAAACACTTCCTGACATAAATCTTGTGCCATATGATAGTCACTTATTTTGTTGTATATATATCTAAAAATAATTTTATAATAACGACCTACAATACATTCCATATTTTGCTTTTTTCCAGCTTTAACTCCCTCAAATAACTCCTCATCACTTATAGAATCCATAATTTATTTTTAGTGATTGAATACCCAAATACAACCCCCTCACTAAAACTCACTTCCTTTCTTATGTATATTAAATTTCATCTAATTTAAACTCCATATGTGTACTTTTTACTTTTAATCCAATGGCATCATAAAATTTATGAGCTTGTTAATTTTATATCATATATAAATCAATTGCCTCCCGATTCTATACTTTTATAAATGTGAACTCCTAATAAATATAAAATAACATTTTGAACTAAAAAAGTTGCTAATCCAATTTTTATATCATAGGTAGGTTCTCCTCTTATATATCCTTCACTTACATAATAAAATGAAATGAAAAAGTATTTTGAAATTCCTATGCCATTTTCTATAGTAAAATAAAAATCAGCAGCATTAATTACCATTAGTGCTCCTATTATATAAGAAGTTACAGCATCTCTAGCAACTGTTGAAATAAAAATAAACATTACTGCTGCTGATGCACAAATTATAAATGCAAAAGCAATCTTTAATAACAATAATTCCTTTATACTTCTCTCTACAACTGCAGTTCCATACTCTAATATAGATCTCATAGAGCCAGATAAATCGGAAAATCCCATTAGGCACCCACTGAAAATAAAAGAAAATAATAAATTAGAAAGAAATATCAAGCCCATAGCTGTTAATATAGCCATATACTTTGAATGATATAAAGTTTGTCTACTTGTATATGAAGAAAACTGCATTTCTATAATATTTTTTCTTCTTTCAATACATACAATATCACAGCAAAATAAAAATATTATAGGAAGCCAGTAATAATAATCGAAAATACACTTATATAATCCACAGGAAAAGTCTTTTTTAAGTGATGGAATTTTATGATTTTCATAAAACTGTAAATAAAACTTATCTATATACTTCTCCGTTTTCAATTCATTAGGCGTAGCATTATCATAAAACGCTGAATGAACTCCATTATTTAATTCCTCTAAATTTTTTTTATAATCATCAATTTTAGTACTATATGCCTTCTTATTAACCTCATATATAGAGTTGTAATTTGGAAATTTTTTATACTCACTTAAAATATTATAAGTAGACAACATAAGTATTCCTACCAAAGCTATTTTAAATCTGTAAGATGTTATTATTTTATAGAGTTCAGCTTTATATACACTTAAAAACATTGTATTTCTCCTAATTTAAACTATTTATCTGATGGCAACCATCCCTTTAGGTTATATCTAACGGCTGGTATGCCACTGGATAAGTTCTTCTAAGAATGCCTTAATTTCATAATTATCTAAAAAAGTTTCACTTTATAATAATAAGTATAAACGTCCTCTAAGTTAGGCTCCACTATTGTTGACTTTTCTTCTGGTTTCTCACCTAATATTCTAACTGCTATACCATCTTTTTTGTTCATGCTGTGACTTACGATATATTTCTTTTTCAATTCTGGTACCATTTCCAAACTTGTCAATACTTCATAAACTTTACCTTCTAATTCTGATAAAGCTTCTTCAGGTGATATATGTGAAATAATTTCTCCTTCTCTCATAAATACTATATCTGTAGCTGCTGCTTCTAAATCTGATACAATGTGAGTTGATAAAATAACCAATCTGCTTTTGCTTATTGTAATTAAAAAATCTCTAAATTTTATTCTCTCATCTGGATCTAGAGAAGCTGTAGGCTCATCCAATATTAATATTTTAGGATCATTTAAAAGCGCTTGTGCAATTCCTATTCTCTTTTTCATACCTCCTGAAAATGTCTTTAATTTCTTTTTCTTCACATGTGAAAGAGATACAATGTCCAAAATTTCATCTATTCTATAATCCATTTTTTCTTTACTTATTCCCTTTAAAACAGCAAAATACCTCAAAAACTTCTCTGCAGTTTGATTAGGATATACCCCAAAATCCTGAGGTAAATATCCTATTATATCTCTATAACCTTTTCCCATTTCAAATATATCTTTTCCATTAAAAAATATATTTCCACTGTTTGTAGCACTTATAGTAGCTAAAATTCTAAGAAGCGTAGTTTTACCAGCTCCATTAGGTGCTAAAATTCCTGTAATACCATTTTTTAATGTTAAGGATATATTATTTAAAGCAGCCTTTTTACCATAATTCTTATTAAGATTTTTTATTTCAATTTCCACTTTATCACTTCCTGTATATTAAGATTCAACTACTACTCCTTTGTTATTATAATACTTTTCATGATAAATTTTAACTTCATTATAAATTTTAAGAACTTCATTTACAGAATTGCTCTTATAGTACTTCTTTATAATATTTTGTATATCGTTATAGGAAAGACTTTTTTTACTGTTCTGTATATCCTTTAATAACTTTATCATATCTTCATGATTTTCCTTGTCTAGTTTATACAATAAAACCCGGGACATGGTACCCAAACTGTGAATACTGTGTTTTTCTTTTTCACTTTCTTTAACGCTATTAAAATCATCTTCTAATCCTTTTGCATAATCTCCTTTGCTATAATAAATTGGCTGAACAAGCATAATATTTTCCTTTAGCTTATTTTCTATATTATGGTTTATATATGAAAAGTAAATGTAATTTTCCCAGGCATCTTTTAATATTTCATTTTCATTAGTGTTCTTAATGTTTTTAAATACTGGCTCCATTAAAATTCTGCTTACACTTTGATACCAATATTCTCCGTGATAATCAACACTATTAAAAGATTTTAAAGATTTTATAGGCATTACATATGCATTATTCATGTACCCCTTTTTTAAAGAGATTTTATCTTTTACATTAAATGTGTAAAATTCACTAAAGCATATATTTTCATGATACATATTTTCAAGACTTGCTACTTCTGCACTGCATATTCTTAATAATTCTGCCCCACGTTTATTATCTAAATTTTTATAGTGTAAAATAATATTTTCTTCCTTTAACACCTTCCAATTGTTATCATTCCAAAACTCTAATTTTAAGAAAAAATAATTATATGAAAACAAACAAATTAAAGAGATTATTATTACAATTGATGTGCCTTTATATACAAGATTTTTTCTTAAATGTTCACCTTTACTTACAAGGAAAAGATTTAAAATAACAAGTACTAATATTAGCACAATCATAAATAATATATTTGACCAAACTTGAACAGACTTTTCCAGTAAATTTATATTAAGTGCTAATAGAGGATGACTTTCATGCCAGTTAGTATTTAACATCATCTCCAAAGACCATAAGCTTAAAGCTGCACCATAACCAACTAGAGTTTTCCCCGTAATGTTACTAAATAAAAGCGCTATTAAGCTTAAAACTGTAGAATATAATATTAAAGCCATAAGTCCAAAAAAAGACTTTTCAAATTCCATAATCACAGCAGATATATATATAGCAGCAACTACAATTTCACATATAATCCAAGCTGATAAATACTTTTGTATCAATATTTTATATCTTGGAGTTCTTGAGGTAAAAATAAGAAAATCCGTTTTATTCTCAATTTCACTTGAAAAAATATTTCCAGTAAAAAAAATAGTTAAAAGAGCTATTATAGAACTCAAAATATACCATTCTTGAACCATATTGCTTATATTAAATGCCAAAACTATTAACATAAATACTGCTGCAATTCCAAACATAATTTTAGGCTGCTGTTTTAAATAATATTTTAAAATCATAAAATCACCTTCTATCTCACAAATTTTTTGGTAGAAAACTTCAATATGGAAGCTAAAATTAATATAATACCTAATACTGTTATAAAACTTCTATTTATAATAATAAGATTTACCGTATCAGACGAAAGAGCCTTTCCAACGTATAAATTCTCCATATAAATTCCAGATATCATTAAACTAATTTTAGGAGTATTATCACCACCTAAAGATAAAAATGAAAGCATAGGAATGAATATTGTTAAAGGCTTAATATTAAACATAATGTCAATAAAATATGCAAAAGCTGTCATTGCTAAATATGAAGTTACTGAATAAAGCATAAAATATTTAAAAAACGGAATTGGTGAATATAATGCTTGTTTAAAATATAAAGGCATTAACATCCATATTACATTTTCTAAAATACAGAAAAATAAGCAATAGCAGTAGGAACCCAAAAATTTACCTACAGCATATATTTTTCCTGTAATATGCTGCGAAAAAATTATTACTGGCATTTGCGTTATTTCATCCTTATAGTAAATTGACATAACTATAATAGGTATAACCATAACGCCTAAAATAACCAATGCATGATTACATTGATATGCAGCATATGGACTATTCCACACCTCTTTACTTTCAATAGGACTATATACAAAAATAGGTGCTATTACTAATGCAATAATGCAAATAATTGTAATCCAACTTTTTAAAAGACTTTTGAATTCCTGTCTTGTTATTACAAAAATCTGTTTAAGCATAATTCTTTTCTCCTTTTCCATATTTCATAAAATACATATAAGCATCCTCTAGATTAGGCTCCATATCTATTCCATAACCCTCCTCTTGAAAATCCTCACCTACAACTCTTAAAAATTTGCCAGAGGATGTCCTTTTTACAGAAATAACTTCATATTTATCCTTTAATTTTAGTATTTCTTCATCACTTAAAACTTTAAATTCTCTTACTTTTCCTTTAGCCTCTAGAATAAAATCCATTGGAGATCCTAAATATTCTATACTACCTTTATTAAGAAGTCCTATTCTTTCACAAGAACTTGATATATCCTCAACAATATGAGTTGATAAAATAACACATTTTTGTTTACTCAGCTCTACAAGAAGCATTCTGAAGCGAACTCTTTCCTCAGGATCAAGACCTGCAGTTGGTTCATCTACAATTAAAATTTTAGGATCTTTTAATATAGCATTGGCAATACCAAGTCTTCTCTTCATTCCACCTGAAAAACCCCCAACCTTTTTATTTCTTGCCTCCCAAAGATTTACCTTATTTAATACTTCTTCTATCTTTCTATTTCTAGTTTTCTTGCTGCCTATATTATTAATTTGACCCATATAATCTAAAAATTCAAATGCAGTTAAATTAGGATATATTGAAAAATCCTGCGGCAAGTATCCTACTATATCTCTAACCTCCAGCGAATGGGTTCTTGTGTCATAACCATTCACCATGATACTGCCTTTGTCTGGTATAATAAGTGTAATAAGACTTTTCATAAGTGTACTCTTACCTGCTCCATTAGGACCTAAAAGTCCAAACATTCCATCTCCAATTTTTAAATTTACATTATTTAATGCATAAAACTTCTTATTGTATATTTTACACACATTTTCAAACGCAATTATATCTTTCATTTTCTATGACCTCCTAAATTAAATAATTTTTTGTATCTCAATTATTTAATACGAAAAAAGCAAACTAAAAGTTTTTAAAAAAAATTTTTTTTTTGTGAACATTTGGTATGCTTTATTCATCTAATAAGTGTAAAGTTCCTTAGCTAAGGGAAACAGACAAAAGGAGGTAAAGGCGTGGAATTAGTTTCAAAAATGGATTCTAGTAAAGATATAAAAACGTATATAAAGCTAGCTAAAAAAGGTGATAGAGATGCTTTTATACGAATAATAGAAAGTAATAAAGCATCTATGTATAGAATAGCTGTAAGCATTCTGAATAACCCGCAGGATGTAGAAGATGCTTTTCAAAACACTATAATAAAAGCCTATGAAGGCATAATTTATTTGAAGAAAAATGAATATTTTAAAACATGGCTTATAAGAATTTTAATAAATGAATGTAATGCCATATTAAGATCTAACCATAGGGTCATTCCTATAGAAGAAGTTGAAAGTGATGCTAAAGTTTCAACTGAATTTTCTAAGTTAGAACTTACTAGTGCTGTTAACTCTCTTTCTGAGGATTTAAGAGTTGTAACAACCCTTTTTTATTTTGAAGACATTCCTCAAAAGGATATCGCAAAAATTTTAGATATTCCTGAGGGAACCGTTCGTTCCAGACTTTCAAGAGCACGAAATAAACTTTATGAGATATTGAAAGAAAAATAGGAGGTATTTTCAAATGGACAAGAATTCAATCTTTGATGATATATTGAAGGAAAAGGCAGAAAATGAAAAACTTGTATTATCAGAAAGCCTAAATTTAAAAATAAAAGATACTTTAGATAATTTACCTAAAAGAAAAAATAGGACTTTAAAAAAATATACAGTTACAGCAACAATTATGATATTGTGTGGAATAGGTATTGCTACAGCAAATCCTGCTCTTGCACGAAATTTGCCTGTAGAAAGTTCAGTTTTTCAATTTTTAAGTGAAAATAATATTATTAATAAAGATTATGTAACATACAGTTCTGATCTAAATATGAGTAAAACCTCTAAGGATATTACTGTAACAATAAACAACATAGTTTATGATGGTATAAACTTAAACATTGGTTATACTATTCAAAGTAAAAATGAAATTAAAGATATGCCTGTTATAATACATGAAACAAGTATGAAAATTAACGGAAAAGACATAGGTTTTGGCGGAGGAGACACTGGTAAATTCAAAGATAAAAAAACTTATATTGGAGTAGCTAGTATTGATATGGCAAAGGACTATCTTCCAAAAGAGCATCGTAATTTCATAGTAGGTGGAAACGTTACTATACCAGATAATTTTCTAATGGATTTTAATATAAAGAAGCTTTCCAATAATATTACAGGAAATTGGGATTTCAAATTTAAAGTATCCAATGAAAAAATTAAGTCTAATGTAAAATCCATAAAGCCCAATATAGATTTATCTTCTTTAAGACCAGGTTTGAAAGTAAATGAAATTTTAGTAACCCCAATAAATACAGCTTTAAGAACTTCAGAAACAGAAGATAATAATTCAAATGCCGGTTACATTGTTTTTGATGATAAAGGAAGAAATTTATCAACTAAGGGAAGCAGCACAAGCGGTTCAGCAAATACTCATACTTATTATTCACAAACTCTTTTTAGAAATGTATATGAAGATAGCAAAACTTTAACTTTTGTACCTTATGTTATCAATTCAGAGGATTTCTTAAAATTGGAAAGTAATCATAACAATGGAGTATTTCATTTTGCTACTAAAGAAACCCCATTAATTTCAAATGGTACTACTCTATCAGAAGGAAAAATGGGTGAATATAAAGTAACTGGAGTAGAATTTTTAAATGACAAAACATTACTTCACTATGAATGTACTAATCTTCTCTCTGCAATATCTCCTTACGGATTGGATATAATAGATTCTAATGGTAAAGAGTATAATTTAACTAAGGATATTGTAAAAGAAGTAGATCCTTTAAATCATAAATATACAGCAGAATTACCTGTTTTGAATAAAAATGACCAATTTAAATTAAAAGCTGTCGATCTTGAAAAGAAATATACAGTTAAAGAAGATATGAAGTTTACTATTAAAATTAAATAATCAAAATTATGTTTCTATAAATATATTTAATTGGCAAGTAAACCCCAAAATTATTGATGACACTTAATTTTTTCATAAAATTTTTCTTGCAATAGAATATGGTCATATCAATAATTATAAAAATTACTTGCAAATCCAAGTTATACTATTAACTAAAATTCAAAAATTTCATAATATAATAAAAAAATATATTTGCAGCTTATTATACATAAACTGCAAATATATTTTCTATTAAAACAACTAATATTTATCCCATATCTACTTACCGTAATTCTCGCCAATCAAGATTCATTGATTTTCACATTTAATATTATAACAAGAATATACTTTCACTTTCACATTCTTCAATCATTTCCTGTGGCCATATTGCTGCTTGTACTTCTCCTACATGTGCTTTTCTTAAGAAGAACATACAAATTCTTGATTGTCCTATTCCTCCACCAATTGTATATGGAAGTTTTTTATCAAGAAGCATTTTATGATATTGAAGTTCTTTTCTATCTTCACAATTGCTTATTTTTAATTGTTCTTCAAGAGATTTTTCATCAACTCTTATTCCCATAGATGACAATTCAACAGCTCTATCAAGAATAGGGTACCAGAATAATATATCTCCGTTTAATTTCCAATCATCATAGTCTGGTGATCTACCATCATGCTTTTCTCCAGATTTTAGAGTTTTACCTATTTGTGATATAAACACAGCTCCTAATTTCTTTGCTATAGCATCTTCTCTTTGTTTTGGAGTTAAGTCTGGATATGTATCCTCTAATTCTTGTGTAGTTATAAATGTAATTTTCTCTGGAAGTATTTTTTCAACAGTAGGATATAAACTATTTACATAGTTTTCAGTGTCTTTAAACACTTTGTATATAGATTCTACTGTAGCTTTTAAAGTTTTTTCTGTTCTATCCTTTTTATCTATAATTTTTTCCCAATCCCATTGATCAACATACATAGAATGAAGGTTGTCTAATTCTTCGTCTCTTCTTATAGCATTCATATCTGTATAAAGTCCTTCTCCAGCTTCAAAGCCATATCTCTTAAGTGCTATTCTTTTCCACTTTGCAAGTGATTGAACAATTTCTATATTTGAATCATCTATTGCCTTTGCATCAAAGGATACAGGCCTTTCTACTCCATTTAAGTTGTCATTTATTCCTGTAGCACATTTTACAAATATAGGTGCTGAAACTCTAGTAAGATTAAGTTCCTCTGACAATCTATTTTGAAAAAAGTCTTTGACCTTTTTTATTGCCCTCTCAGTTTCTATTATGTTATTTTTTGACTTATATCCCTTTGGTTTTATTAATGAGCTATACATTAGTTCCATAATTTTATTCCTCCTGCATCTAGTTATTTAAATTATTATGATTATACTAAATAAAAAAAGTCCTTCAATCCCACAAAGGGACGAAAGACATATATTTCCGCGGTACCACCCATATTAGCTTAAAAGCTCTCTTAAATAAGTACAGAATAAAATTCGATACTATTCAATTCATAACGGTTTGATTCCGTCTAAGCCTACTCTTAAAAAATTTCGGTTAGAAACTCCGAGATGTTCTTCACTATAAACCTCATATCAAGTTCCCACCATCCTTGACTCTCTAAAAATCCTTATATAGCTACTCTTCTCTTCACAGTATTTAGTATTAATTCTATGAATTTGATTATAATAGTATTTTTTTAATATGTCAATATATTAATTTAATATTTTATAAATAATTTTATTAAACAATGTTAATTTAATGCTTCATTTTAATTGCTTATTGTTACTTTTATTTCAATTTTATTAATAAATTCTTATTAAGCTTTTATATAATTTTCCATATAACTGCATTAAAAAATGCTCCTTAAAAAACCTAAGAAGCATTTTTTATCCATACTTTTTTATAATCTTATCTGCTAGTACGTCCATAGATATACACATATCCATACTTTTTTTTCTTAAATATTTATAAGCTTCATTTTCCGAAACCCTTAGTCTGTCCATGACTATTCCCTTTGCTTTATCTATCTTTTTTCTATTGATTAATTCAGTTTCCAGATGCTGAATTTTTTCTTGAAGACTATTAACTTTACTAATATTATTTATACTAAACTCCACAGTTTGATATAGCTGTTCTGAATTTATGGGCTTAATTATATATGCAAATATATTCATTACCTTTAGCTTTTCATAAAATCCAGAATTGGTATTGTTAGTAATAAATATGACACTGGACACCCTATCTTCTTCTATTATTTTAGCTGTTTCATATGCATTAATCCCCTGTAAATTAATATCCATAATTACCAAATGTGGATATATACTTCTGCTAACTCTTAAAACTTCAGCACTACCAGCTGCTTGATAAACACTATATCCCCTTTTTTTTAGGAGATCGCTAACAATTTTTCTACATGCACTGTCACTATCAGCAACTACTATCTTATAACTATTCATAATATCACTCCGAAACGAACTAATCTATCTGATAGCAATGAGTTAAAATTTTCTTAAATACCTATCAATCTCCCATTGAGATACATGCTTAGAATACTCATTCCATTCATATAACGCTGCCTCAACAAACCTTCTGTAAGCATGATGTCCTAAAGCCCCTTTTACTACTTCATTCTCTGATAAAGCTTTTATTGCCTCATGTAAATTAGTAGGTATTAATTCTATGCCTCTTTCTTTAATTTCATCACTTTCCATTTCATAAACATTACTAGTAACTTGATCTGGAGGATCTATTTTATTTTTTATTCCATCCAAACCTGATTTTAAAGTTGCAGCTAAAGCCAAATATGGATTAGCACAAGGATCAGGGCTTCTAAGTTCAATTCTTGTACTTGCACCTCTTGCTGCTGGTATTCTAATTAATGGACTTCTATTACTTGCAGACCATGCAATTAATATTGGTGCCTCATATCCAGGAACTAATCTTTTATAAGAATTTACTGTAGGATTAGTCAAAGCTGTAAAAGCTCTAGCATGTTTCATTAATCCACCTAAAAAGTAATAGGCAATTTTTGAAAGCTGAAGGTCACCTGTTTCATCATAAAAAGCATTTTTTAAATCTAATGTAGACAATGACATATTAAGATGCATACCTGAACCACTAATACCAAATTTAGGTTTTGGCATAAACGTAGCATGAAGTCCATGTCTCTGAGCAATAATTCTAACCACCATTTTAAAAGTCATAATATTATCTGCTGTTTTAAGTGCATCCTCATACTTAAAATCTATTTCATGCTGTCCTGGTGCCACTTCATGGTGTGATGTTTCAATTTTAAATCCCATTTGCTGAAGTGCCATAGTCATCTCATTTCTTGCATTTCCCCCTAAATCTATAGGTGCAAGATCAAAGTATCCTGCGTCATCATGAGTTTCAAGAGATGGATTTCCCTTTTCATCTGTATGAAATAGGAAAAATTCACACTCCGGCCCAACCTGCATTTTATATCCAATTTCTTCAGCTTCTTTTATTAATTTTTTCAATATATTTCTCGGGCAGCCTTCAAAGGGAGTACCATCAATATTGTATACATCACATATTAATCGTGCTTCCTTATGAATATTTGTCCATGGAAAAACAGTAAAAGTTGATAAATCAGGACTTAGATACATATCTGATTCTTCAATTCTCACAAAACCATCTATTGAAGATCCATCAAACATCATCTTATTATTTAATGCTTTTTCCAATTGGTCCACTGTAATAGACACATTTTTCATAACACCCATTATATCTGTAAACTGTAAATGTATAAATTCTATATCCAGGTCATTAACCTTTCTTAAAAGTTCCTCTTTAGCACCTTGGTTTTTCAAATTTTTTCCCCTGCCTTTTTATCTTCATACTGAAGAGCATCTCTTCCCTCTGCTCCATTACTTATGCGTATAACATTAGCTACATCGTAAATGAATATCTTTCCATCTCCAAAATTACCTGTATGAAGTACTTTTTTTGCAGTTTCAACTACAGTTTCCACTGGAACTTCGCAAACTACAATTTCTATTTTTATTTTCTGTTGTAAATTAATATCTACAGTTCTTCCTCTATAAAATTCCTTGTGACCTTTTTGCATTCCGCATCCCAGTACATTAGAAACTGTCATACCTGCAATACCAATTTTACTTAATTCATCTTTTAAATCTTCAAACTTGCTTGGAGAAGTAATAATATCAACTTTAGTCAACTTTTTATCCATTTATATTCCTCCTCTTTTTTTATTATTATATATCATATATCCAAATATTCAAACTAAAAAATTATAGAATTAAAATTGTGTCCCTGTAGAACCATACGCTTCTTCTTCATGTATTGATACATCCAATCCATTTTTCTCTTCTTCTTCACTTACTCTTATTTTTAAGAACATGTTTATTAACTTTAATATTACAAATGTCATAACTGCCGCATATATAATAGTTACCGCAATAGCTATTAATTGTATTCCAAGAAGCTTTGGGTTACCATATAATAATCCATCTACTCCAGCTGAATTTATAGCCTTTGAAGCAAATATTCCAGTAGCTATTCCTCCCCATATTCCTCCAACACCATGACATCCAAAAGCATCTAATGAATCATCATATTTAAACTTCTGTTTAATAAATGTTACAGAACAGAAACATATACAGCCTCCTATACTACCTATTAATATAGATGCTAGTGGAGTTACAAAACCTGCTCCTGGTGTTATAGCTACAAGTCCTGCTATTGCTCCA
Source organism: Clostridium muellerianum (assembly GCF_012926525.1). Lineage (GTDB taxonomy): Bacteria > Bacillota > Clostridia > Clostridiales > Clostridiaceae > Clostridium_AM > Clostridium_AM muellerianum. Next base: position 1,621 of record NZ_JABBNI010000008.1, on the reverse strand, counting down.
CTTACAAGTCCAAGTGATGTTATCTTTTTTCTATATAAGTATTCACAAAAACTCCAACATATAGCTGACGCTGCTGCTGAGGTATTAGTAGTTATAAAAGCATTTAGTGCTACATCGTTAATTGATAATGCACTTCCTACATTAAACCCAAACCAACCAAACCAAAGTATACCTGCTCCTAAAATTGTCATTGGTATATGGTGAGGTGTAATACTTTCCAACTTTCTTCTTTTTCCAAGCATTATAGCTGCAACTAATGCAGATATACCTGAACTAATATGCACAACATTTCCACCTGCAAAATCTAAGGCACCTAAGTTTCTTATCCAACCTCCAACTCCCCACATCCAATGTGCAATTGGATCGTAAACTAGTGTTGACCAAACTAAAATAAATATTATAAATGCAGAAAACTTCATTCTTTCAGCAACGGCACCTGATATTAAAGCAGGAGTTATTATTGCAAACATAAGCTGAAACAACATAAATAATTGATGTGGTATAGTGGCTGCATAATCTGCATTAGGTTTAAAACCTACCCCATTTAATCCTAACCATTGAAAATTTCCTATAAATCCGCTAATATCTTTTCCAAAACACAAGGTATAACCTATTAATACCCATTGTATTGATATTACTGCAACTGCCCCATAACTTTGCATTGTTGTGCTAAGTACATTTTTTCTTCTAACCATTCCTCCGTAAAATAAAGCTAATCCTGGAGTCATTAACATAACTAGTGTGGTTGCAAAAATTATAAAACCTGTATCTGCTGCGTTTATATTGTTCATTTTCACGCCCCCTTAATTTTTATTTTTGAAATTAATTAAACCTTGTTAAAGAAATAGATTAAAAATAAAAAGCGCCTGCAAATAAGAGAATTGAAAATCCTCATTATTTCAGACGCCATTGCCTTTTAAAACTATTAACTTTTATATTGTATTTTAAGATTATATTACCTTTATTGATAAATGTCAATATGGTTTTTTATCAAATTTAAAAATAAATAGCTCTTAAAATGATAATTTAATAAAAATATTTAATCTGTGAGTTATTAAATCTCAGCTTAAAGATATTGTAGCATTTTAACTTCATTTGAATAATATGTATTAGCAGTATAAACCTTAAAATATAAAGATGATAAAAGGAGAAGCATATTATGAGTGATAAATTACATTTTAGTAAAAATGTTGCTAGAGAAGTGGGTTCAATTCTAAGGATAGATTGGAGAAGAATAGATTTTGAACAATTTTACATGGGAATAAATGTTGAATTAGAACACGGATCAAGATTTGGCTCTACAACTAATGTAACTAGTGACAGTCCAGTAATATCAGGAAGAATTGCCCTTGCACATTTACTTGAAATACCAGATTATTATACTAGATTAGATGAAATGGAAAAGAAAGCAAAGAAAGATATGCAAAGATGTAGCAAAAAAAATGAAAAGAAACATGAAAGAAAACACAAATAATATAAAGTTTTGACTTAATATAAAAATAATGCGACGCAACTAAGATATTGAAGTGCGGTAGTAGTTTGTATTTTAACTTTTACTACGTGATATATAATAAGTGTTTCATCACTGCTAAATGTTTTTAATTATTCTAAGCTCAAAATT
>NZ_JABBNI010000007.1 GCF_012926525.1 Clostridium muellerianum | reverse complement strand
GGAGGTAGGCATTTTTTAATATCTCAGGCATTAGAACTTCTTAAATGAAGCGAGTGTTCCTGCACAACATATATCAGACGTAATACAGCTTAACGTTTCTTCGGTTACTTACGTCGCAATATGCTTATTATATTAAGTTAAAATTTACTTTGAACAATACTTCTCTCTGTACCATTCTATAATTTCCCTTGCTATACTCATTTTAGATGGTAATTCAATAGTACTAAGATCCTTAAACCATTCTGCTTTAGTTATTTCCTCACCATCCACAGATATTTCACCACTTTCATATTCAGCAACAAAACCTACCATTAAAGAATTGGGAAAGGGCCAGGGCTGACTTGAAAAGTATTCTATATTTTTAACCTTAATTCCTACTTCCTCAAATATCTCTCTTCTAACACATTCTTCAAGAGTTTCACCAGGTTCCACAAATCCAGCAATAATACTGTGTACATTGCCTGGAAAGGATTTATTATGCGCCAGTAATATTTGTCCATCTTTTATTACGGCTGTTATCACAGCTGGTGAAATACGAGGATAACTTGTAAATCCACATTTAGGACAAACTTTAGCATATTCACCTTCCACTGTATTTGTAGCACTTCCACATCTTCCACAAAATTTATGAGTTTCCTCCCATTTTGCAATTTGCAAGGCTTTTCCTGCTAATAAAAATATATCTTCGGCTAAATAATCATATAATGATCTCAATGACTTAAAACACATACCTGATAGCTTAACTTCATCAACATTTGTAATTGCGGCAAAGCAATTATGTCCATTTAAAGTTCCCATATAGTTTGTACTTATAAAAGGAACCTTTAGTTCTTCTATACTTTCCGATGTTAGTATATTAGCCACATTATCTGTCATTTTCACTAAAAGCTTATCGGAATTGAATATAAACCAATATGTATTATTATCATTTTCTTTAGTTTGCTTAAACTTAGGGCTATATCTTTTATAAATACTTTCTCTCTTCATTATTTATTATAATTCCACCTTTCTAATTTGTATTTATAGGCTAATTAGGTCATTAATTCCACCCGTTTTTTAGCCATTTTATAGATTTTTATTTTAATAATCTATAATTACCATTTGTAAAAACTGCCATACTCTTCTTTAACCTTGTGTTAAAATTAATCTATATACAAAACTTTAACTAATAATTGATAATTTATCAATAAAAATATATTACAATATTGTTGGTATGTTTTTTGCTTAACTTGTATTATATGCATACTAATGGGAGGTTTTACAAAATGGATTGTATAGAAATTACAAAAAAACTCATTAAAATTGATAGTTCAAATTTAGAGGGAGGAAACAAAGCTATAAACTTTTGTGAAAATTTATTACTAAGCAATGGATTAAAAACAAAAGTAATTGAAAGTAACGGCTTTAAAACTCTAACATGCACTATTGGAAGTGGAAATAAAAAAATAATATTAAACGGGCATTTAGATGTTGTTCCTGGAAAAGATAAACAATTTATACCTCATGTAGAAAACGAAAAACTTTATGGAAGAGGCAGTGCTGATATGAAATCTGGAGCTGCTGCCATGATTTCTACAATATTGAAGCTTAAAAATGAAAATTTAAACTGTGAGGTACAGCTTCAATTAGTTACAGATGAAGAAACAGGAGGCTTCAATTGCTCAAAGCACCTAGTTGATAACGGTTTTAGAGGAGATTTTGTAATCTGTGGCGAACCTACTCAATTAGGAATAGGCATACAAGCAAAAGGTATATTACAGCTTTATTTAGAGTTTACCGGAAAATCTGCTCACGGCAGCAGACCCTGGGAAGGAGATAACGCTATAATTAAAGCCTATGAAGCTTTTAAAAAAATTACAAATTTGCCTTTCACTAAAGAAAAATCAGAACTTTATAGTTGCCCTTCTATTAATTTATCAAAAATTGAAGGTGGAGATGTTTATAATAAAGTACCTGATTATTGTAAAATGTATCTTGATATAAGATTTCTTCCAGAACAAGATCCAGAAGTAATAATAAAACAAATTGAAGAAATTACTGGTACTAAAGTAAACGTTGACTCCACAGGAGATCCTGTAAAAACTAAAATTGATGATTTATATGTACAAAAATTAGAAAAATCAATTAGTAATATATCTAATAATAAAGCTAATGTATTTGGTCAGCATGGTTCAGCTGATACAAGATTTTATTCAAAGTATGACATTCCTGCTGTAGAATTTGGTCCTACGGGTGGAAACTGGCATGGTGATAATGAATTTGTAATAATAGATTCTATTTATACGTATGAGCAAATGCTTATAGATTTTATAACAAATTTAGATTAAAATTTATAAATTTCAAACACAATTTTTATAATTGCTTTTTATTATTCAGTTATTTACTTATTCTACGGCTGTTGCATTAAAAACAACTACTATAAATTATATATTGCATGTAAATTATTTAATGCAACAACCATAATACTTCAAAATAGTTACATTTTTCTATATTGTTTTATTCATAGCTTTTCCTTTTTCACTATAACTAGTATCATTTACAGACTCAACTTTAAAGTTTTCATTTTCATATACAACTTTAGATATACTAGAATTGTCCAAAGCTCGCACACTAAAACTCTTGTCCAAATAATCAATAATCAACCTAATCACTCCACCATGAGCTACTATAAGTACATTTCCTCCATTATCCTTTGAATTTTCCTCACATATATCCTTTAAGCTTTTCATTAATCTTTTTATTATAATGTCATAACTTTCAGCTTCTTCTGTTTCATCTAAAGCAGCACAAGCATTACAATATTCTTTTTGAAAGTCATATTTTGCTTCTGCTTCTTTAATTGAGCTTACATTGAGATAATTAAGTATGTCATTAAACATTATATTGTGAAACTCACCTTCATATTTTCCAAAATACACCTCTCTTAAGCCTTCAAGTTCTTTTAATTTTAAATTTGTACTAACCTTATTTTCACTTATAACAATTTTTGCAGTTTTTACTGCTCTACCTAAATCGCTGCTGTAAGCTGCTTTAAAATTTATATTACTAAGTCCCAATCCAGTGTTTACAGCTACCTCTATACCTTCTTTTGTAAGAACACCATCGCACCAGCCTTGAGTTCTCTCAGCTTTATTTAAAATAGTTTGTCCATGTCTCATTAAATAGATAACAACTTTTCCTTTATTTTTATCTGTCATACTTTCCTCCATAATTATAAATGAAATTTTCAAATAATATTTTGTATGTTTTCACTTTAAAGTTTAAGCTTATTAAAAACAGAGCTTTCATTGATTCTAAAAGATTCTTGCATAAATTTTCTTGTACTGACAATGTATACATATAATTATTATAACTTATCTTTTATAGTATTTCATTATATATTATATGTTTCAAAGTATTAAGAACGTAAATAACATAATATTTATTCTTAATTTGAAACAATAGCAGCAGCTATTGAACAAAAACTGTCAGTATAAATTAGAAAAGTTCCTATTTTTGTCTTAATACTTTTAATTGCAAATTAATTCCTCCCATCTCTGTCTACATCACTTCATTAAAATTATTTATTATTTAATAATGATTGTTGTTTGCATTTTACACCTAAATTTATTATTTTTGAATATTAATTATTTTTCAGCACATATTTTTAATACATGAATTTTTAATATACAGATTGATAATTTTTGACTTTTTTTATAACTCTATACAAAAATTTTGAAAACGCTTCACCGTAAACTATGCATTGCTTTAAACTATATTTACTTTTATGCTAAATTGGAATTAATATGAAAACTAGTGTTGAAAACGAATAAAACTAGGTATATAATGTCACTTGCATAACCAAATTCTATTTGGTTATGCAAATATTTACAAAAGGAGAAGTTATAATTCATGAAAAGTATTAAACAAAATATCACGTTAATTATCTCGTCTATATGCATACTAAGTTTATTAGTACTAGCTTCAGTAAGTTATTTTATATCTTACAATTTAATAATGAATGAATCTAAGGGTAAGATTGTTGCACAATCAGGCAAATATTCTGAAATGATTAATGGTTGGATTGATGGTCAAGGAAAAATAGTTAAAGAAATTGGTAGCAATATTGAGCAAATGGACCTAAATGATAATAATAAGATTTTAGAATATTTAAAAGAAAAGACAAAGGATAATCCTAACACTGCAGGTTCATATATAGGTTTTAAAGACAAGCGATATTTAGATGGATCTGGTTGGGTACCTAACGAAGATTTTGATTGTACTCAAAGAGATTGGTATAAAAATGCTGTCCAAAAAAATGGATTGGTTTATTCTGAACCGTATTTAGATGAACTTACAAAAAAATTAATAGTTTCTATATCTAGACCTATAGTAAAAAACAATGAAATAATTGGAGTTGTAAGTTGTGATATCAAATTAGATACAATTACAACTACATTAGAAAAATCAAAAACTATAAATAATAGTTATACATTTTTATTAGATAATAAAAATAATTTTATAGTGCATCCTAATAAAGATTTTCAACCTGCTAAAAATCAAAGTAAAAACATTAACACAATTATGAATGGAATATTTTCTAAAATATTAAACAATCAAATAACTTTATTAAAAGATTTTGATAATAAAGAAAAATATTTTGTCACCAGTAAAATTAGTTCTTGTAATTGGATTGTTGGTATTACAGTACCTAAAAGTGAATTAGAAAAACCATTACACTCATTACTTATAGGATTTACTTTAGTAATAATTGCAGTACTAGCACTTTCAATTTTATTTTCTTTATACGTTGGAGGAAAAATTGCAAATCCAATAATATCTTTAACAAAATCAGTAAATAGAACTTCTAATTTAGATTTAACTCCTGATAATAGCTGCGATTATTTATTAGGAAGGAAAGATGAAATAGGACAACTTGCCAATGCTACAATTTCAATGAAAGGTTCAATTATAGAATTAATAAAACAAGTAAGAGATGAATCATATACAATAGAAAATATAGTAACTACTGTAAAAGATAAAATGTCAAATTTAAGTGAAGATGTAACAGATGTATCAGCAAATACAGAAGAATTATCAGCAGGTATGGAAGAAACAACCGCTGCTGCTGAAGAAATGTCAGCTGCATCACAAGAAATAGGTCAAGCTACTCAAAGTATAGCTAAAAAATCACAACAAGGTGCAATGCAGGCTGAAAAAATAAATGAAAGGGCAAATAAAACTAAAAAAAATATTCAAATGTCTCAAAAAAAAGGTTATGAAATGTTTGCAAATACAACAAAAGAACTTGAAATTGCCATAAAAAACTCAAGTGTTGCAGAAGAAATAAATGTACTTTCAGACACCATTATGGAAATAACAGAACAAACAGGCCTTTTAGCTTTAAATGCAGCTATTGAAGCTGCAAGAGCAGGAGAAGCAGGAAAAGGATTTGCAGTAGTAGCTGAAGAAATTAAAGAACTTGCTGAACAATCAAAAGATGCAGCTTCTAAAATACAAAATATAACTAATAAAGTAATCGAGGCAGTAAAAAACCTTTCACAAAATTCCAATAACATTTTGAAGTTTATGGAAACCGATGTAACTAATGATTATAAGTCAATGATTACAGTAGCAGATGAATATAGTAATGATGCTAAATTTGTAGAAAGTTTAGTAGTAGATTTTAGTTCCACATCACAAGAACTTTTAGCATCAATTAGTGATGTACTGAAAACCATAGATAGTGTAACACAATCTGCAAGTGAAGGAACAAATGGACTAGTAAACATTTCAGATAAAATACTTGGAATTAATGATAACTCAAGTTATATATTAGAACAGGTGTTTAAAGCAAAAGATTGTGCTGATAAATTAAAAATCCAAATTTCTAAATTTAAAATTTAAATAAGTTTTTAAAAATAGCGATTGTGAGATATCTCCTAGATATACTTTAAAAAATAAGAGTAACTACAGTTGCTCTTATTTTTTATATAATGTAATATTGAATGCATTACAAAATTTTTGCTTTTTCCTTATTGTTTTTAGCAAGATAACAAATCTTTTATCTTATAAGTATCCCATAAAAAATGAGATTTATTAATTCTTCAAGAGCCTGATTTAAAGTCGTATTATTTTTCTGAAGAAATTCGTCATTTAATAGGGCTAATGTAACCTTATCAAGTAAATAATTTATAATTTGTGGATTTATCTTTTTTGATACTTCACCATCTTCTATTCCTTCATCTAATATATCCCTTACAATTTTAAGCTTAAAGTTTCTCTGTTCTTCTAACATTCCCCATAATTCTGGATATATTTTTCTAATTTCCTCTAAAAGTTCTAAAGGTATCTTATATTTATGGTATGAAATCAGTGCCGCTTTTAGTTTTTCTTTAAGTTCATGAGCCTCTGCAACAGCTTCTTCAGTTAGAGTTTTATTATCTTCTAAGCTGCTTCTTACAAGTTCTATCATTAATTCATCTTTACTTTTGAAATATGTGTATATAGTCTGTTTTCCTATATGAAGCTCTTTTGAAATATCATTCATAGTAAAGCCATTTATACCTTTAACTTTAACAAGCCTGTAAACAGCATCAAGTATTCTTTCTTTCAAGCTATTCCCTCCCTATGCTGAAAATAAGTTCAACAAGATTACAATATATGATTTTGTTCACTATAAATTATCACTTCACGTAAATAAACAATTTATAGTGACACCTTATTTTACATTGACATTATAACATGAATAAGTTTTAATCATAATCCTAACTTTTTAAAATTATGCTGCTATCATACCCTGTAAGAAGTTTATATATAGCATCTGTACCAAACTTAAGTGCTTTTATTGGTATTCTTTCATTTGCGGAATGTATAAGCTTAGAATAATCCACACCCTTTTCAAAATACATTGGTGTAAAGCCATAGGTCTGTATTCCAAGTTTTGAAAAATGTCTTGCATCTGTTACTCCGCTTGCAAAATAAGGTATTGGTGCACCATCATTGTCCTTTTCCTTTAAAATACTTACTAAAAATTTGTAAAGCCCCATATTAAGCTTATTGGCCCTTTTACAAAGTTCGTAATTTCTATATTAACTTCTCTTCCAAGTAATAATGCTTTTATTTCTTTCTTAAGATTATCTGGACCATATCCAGGTAGTATTCTACCATCAAACTCAAGAGTTATTTCTTGTGGTATAACATTAATTTTCTTTCCTCCCTTTACAATTGTAGGAGTAATTGTATTGTGAAGCAATGGTTCAAAAAATCTACCTTTACCCTTTAAAAGCTTAAGTGTTTTATTGCATGTAATAGGATTCATCAGTGATTTAAAAATAATTTTATATGGAGATGGTAGTACAGCTCAAAGTTCAGATAACATCAGTTTCACTTCAGGTATAATATGACAAGGCATATACTTTTTATCCATTGCATTCAAAATGTATCCAAGCTGACCCACTGCTCCTCCCCTAACAGGCATAGAACCATGGCCACCTTCACCCTTAAATGTCATTTTCACATCACATTTTTGCTTTTCACCTATCATTATAGGATAAACTTTTCTTTCTCCAAAATACATAGTAAATCCACCAATTTCCCCAATAGCATATTTTACATCTTTAAAAAGTTCTGCATATTCATCACATACATATTTTGCACCCTGTATTCCACCATTTTCTTCGTCACATACAATCATTAGAATAATATCTCCAGAAGGCTTTTTTCTTTCCCTTTTCATTTTTATAAGCGCTGAACACATCATTGCAACCGCACCCTTCATATCCAGAGTACCTCTTCCTCAAATACATCCATCACTTATTTTCCCTGCAAATGGATCATGCTTCCACTTTTTACCTTCTGTTGTGACAACATCAACACGACCATACATAAGTAGAGGAGGTGCTTCGCCTTTTCCTTCATAATGAACATATAAATTAAGTCTTTCATCATTTTTGCCTATGATTTGGGTTTTAAATCCTTCACTTTTAAAAATACCTTCAAGAAATAATATACATTCTCTCTCATTTCCTGGAGGGTTTGTAGTATTAAAGCCTATAAGCTTTTGAAGTAAATTTATACTAAAATCATCAATATTAATCCCCATACTTATTCCTCCCATTTATTTTACAAGTAAATTACCATGTTCCTTTGGGAGCAGGCATTTATATAAATGTTTTTTAAGTCTTTTTAAGTCTTCAGCAGGTGGAGCTGTAAATTCTGTAGGCACGCCCTTTGAAGAATGTTTAGGATCTAATGGTGCTTCCAAATTCGCCACGACAATATCTCCAGAAAAATAGAAATCACCTACATCTTCCCACATGTTTTCTGTATTATCTGGCCTTATATGAGCCGATGCATTTAAATCACCTGCAGCAGTTAGAAACAAGCTGCTCTTTTTAATAAAATTCTTTGGTCGGTTATACTTCAAATTTTCATGTAAAAAATATTCCTCAATATTATTTCCTCTTTGTCCCATGTCAGGCTGCTTAATAAAAAATTTATATCCCCACCAAAGCTTTTCTCTCCAATCCATGTATTTAAGATTATCTTTATATTCCTGAGAATACTTATATTTTTTATAATTTATTAAACCAGTTGCTTTCAATACTGTTTTTATCATACCTACTTTGATATTCAATACATTTGCCTCTCTAATCCCCTTTTTAAAAACTAAAAATAAGTTTTTGGTTTTTGAAGTTTTTTATTATTATAAAACTATCTCAAATATCTGTTAATAATCAAGTAATTCTTAGACTCAGATGGAGGTATTAGCAATGGTAGCAATGGGATAAATTGGCTGAATTAAAAAAACAGAATATTTTCTTATCCGTATACTACTCTAATCTGTGACAAATTAAATTTATTACAAGAAATAACTGAAGTTACTTGTTTATCAAAATCATAATATTTTTTATTATATATGTGAGAATAATCAAGTTTTTTGCATATATTGATAATTGGAGGTAATAAACAATGACTATAAGTAAGAAAATGTTAAAAAAATTCAAAGGACTAGATGCAATGATTGGTAACACACCAATGCTTGAAATATCACTTAAATACAAAGGTGAAGATAGAAAGGTCTATGCCAAAGCAGAATATTATAATTATTCTGGAAGCATAAAGGATAGAATTGCCTATCATATCATGAAAAATGCATATGAAACAGGAATTATAAAAGAAGGTAATGCTATTGCTGAAGCAACTAGTGGAAATACAGGTATTGCTTTTTGTGCAGTTGGTGCTTACCTTGGAAATCCTGTTACAATCTTTATGCCAGATTGGATGAGTAAGGAACGTGTAAATCTTATGCAGAGTCTTGGTGCAACTATTCGTTCTGTTTCTAAAGAGGAAGGTGGCTTTACAGGTTCTATTAAATTAGCAGATAAAATGGGCGTGGAAAAAGGAGCTTTCTTACCTCACCAATTCTCCAATCCCCTAAATGTGGATGCTCACTATAAAACAACTGGTAAAGAAATTTTAGATCAAATTGCTAAATTCAGAAAAGTGCCTGATGGTATTGTTGCAGGTGTTGGTACAGGTGGAACTATTATGGGTATTATGAAGGCAGTTCAAGAAGTATATCCAAATTGCAAAGCATTTCCTCTTGATCCAGCCAATTCTCCAACTATGTCTTCAGGAGGAAAAATAGTTGGTCCTCACAGAATTGCAGGAATCGGTGATGAGTTTATTCCTGAAATTGTTAAACTTGATGAGCTTGACGATATTGTAATGGTTGACGACGGTGATGCCATCAATATGGCAAGAAAACTCTCCAGAGTTTTCGGTATTGGCGTTGGTATTTCTTCTGGTGCAAACTTCCTAGGTGCTTTGAAGGCTCAGGATATTCTTAAAAACAAAGATGCAGTTATTGTTACAGTATTTGCTGATGACAATAAAAAATATTTGTCTACAGATCTCATGAACGAACAGCCTGTAAAACTTGATCATATGACACATAATATTGAACTAATTGGATTTAAAGCTATCAGATAAGTTATAACACTTATAAACAGATCAATAAATTCTTTTATATTTAATGTGAACACATTGCGACACAACTTTTTAGGTTGAGTCCACATTGAATATACGGTGTATACTTGAAGTTACTAGTTTGGATTTTAACTTTTATGTAGTGATATAGGATAAGTTAAAATCCAAACTTTTACTGCACTTTGCTTCACATTATTTTTAAACTACGGAAGTTAAGTTTATAATTACACTTATTTTCTTATGATGAACTTGATGAAGAAGATGCAGCAGCACTTGCTGCAATGCAAGCTGCAATTGCTGCTTGTTCTTGAGCAATAATAATAGCATTAATACTATTTGCTAGTGCAACCTTAAGTACTCCTTTTTTCATTTCATCTATATAAAAATCAGAAACTAAATTAGCTGAAAGTATAGTTCTCATGGATTTATCTAAACTCCACATACCATATCCATCTTTTTCATAAATAAAGTCATTAACCTCTTTTACTTCTCTAACTATTTCATTTTCATCCTCACAAATAAGGGTTAACACTCCCAGCGTTGCGAGTCCACTATATTTAAGTTTACATTTCTCACTTTTAAGTTTATTATAAAGCGAATTTGCCTTTTTACATTTTTCATAAACAGACTCTTCGCCAAGTGCCATAATATGAGATAAAGTTTGAAGATCATTTCCCTTCCAAAAACCCTCTTCACTTAAAACTTTATAACATTCTTCTATCTTTTCCATAGTTTCTTTTACGTCCAATTCTGTAGCAGCAAGTACTGCAGCAAAAACATAATCATCGGTAGAAGTTAACCAAAAATGATTTTTCTTCATGCTTTTATAAAATTCATCCATTCTTTGAATCTTATGATTCCACTGCTCTTCTGGCACATCTTTAACTATAGTATAAGTAGCTAGTGGTAAGTACGGACTCTTTCTAAATCCATATTGGCTCATCTTTTCATGAACCCATACCATGTTCTTAAAAAAGCTTTTATAATCCTCTTCAAAACATAAAAGACTTGCCATAATCAATAAATTATTTCCTCTATAGTCAGATATCAAACCTGTTTCTTCTTTTATATATTTTTTTATTTCTTTAATTTTATCTATATTCACCTTTTCTGACCTTGTGGCATTCATCATTGCACAAAAATGTTTTAATATGTTTGTATCCCATTTAAAATTGCCTTTTAGTTCCTTATAATTTTCCACCATTAAATTTACTTTTCCTTTTAATTCTATATTCATAATGTTTCCCTCCATATTTTAACTTAATTTCATTATCACTTAAAACATTTACCTTGTACATATATATTAAAAAAAAACATTCAAAAAATATTAAAGAAAACCTTAAGAAAACCTTAAGATTCATTGATCCTATAACAAGACCCTATAATCCTTTTTTTCAAGCATATTATAACTTTTAAATAATTGTTAATAAATGAACTTTCTTTCAATTTAATCTAAATGCATCTTACATACTCAATATTGCATGTTAAAAGCAATCTATAGTTTAGGTTGATAAAATTAACTACAATAGAATTGTAGAAAAAAGGAGGTACCTTATATGTTCAAAGGATTTATTTTGGGACTTTCAAGTGGCGGCTATTGCCTTGCTTCTTGCATTCCTGTGTTTGTTCCCTATATTTTAAGCGAGAATAAAAAGACAAAATGGAATTTTATTTGTTTATCCAAATTCATGTTAGGAAGACTTCTCGGTTATATATTATTTGCTCTTTTAGCATGGATTACAGGAAACTTTATAATAAAACAATCCTACTATAAAGAAATTATATTTTCTCTGTCTTATATATTTTTATCATTTATACTTATAATTTACACATTTTCAAAATCCCACAGAGCTTGCAACATTAAATATTTTAGTAAAATTTTTAACCACTCAAATAGAAGAAATAGCTTTGCTACAGTACTGCTTTTAGGGTTTTTAACTGGCATAAATGTATGTCCGCCATTTATTTTAGCTTTTTCCGATGCTGCTTTTTTTTCCAACATTATCAGCAGCATTTTATATTTTATTGCTTTCTTTATAGGCACCACCATTTACTTTATACCCATTCCTTTTATAGGTATTTTAAAAGGAAAACAAATTAAATTCATAGGCCAAATGTGTTCTTTAATAATTGGAATATTTTATATGTATTCAGGAATCATAATGCTTTTTAAGGAGATGATGTTAAAGTGAATAATTTAGAAACAAAACAAATAACAAAAATAAATAACAATAAAAAAATCATAAAATCAATAATAGCTTGCATACCAATATTATTATTAAGTATTGTCTTATTAAGTGGTGGCAGCACTCTCCCAAAAGAACCTTTAATGAAAATTTCTTTTTTCATAGGCTATATCTTTATAAATGCACTATTTTTTCTCATGGTATACACAAAGAAAACCTATAAATACAGAAAAATATTTTTTGTAACCTATGCACTACTTTTTGCAGTCAGTTTTATGACTAATTTAATAGAAGTAAGAGGCAGCATTTTCTATAATGAATCTACTTTTATTAATGGTGAAACTCCTTTTTGCCACATGGTAATTCCCATGATTATAATACCTGCTGCTTTAACTAAAACTATAATTTTCCCCGGTTCTCTTTTAACCGGATTTGCCAGCATTGCAAGTATGATAATAATTTGGCTTGGTGCTTCTTTAGCTTTCGGGCGCGGATTCTGCAGCTGGGCCTGTTTTTATGGAGGTCTTGATGAAGGTTGTTCTTCATTATGCAAAAGGCCAAAATTAAAAATAGATAAAAAATGGACTTATTTATCCTTTGCTATTTTAATATCCATTGTTCTGTTATCTGCTGCTACTCTTTCTCCTGTTTATTGTGATTGGCTTTGCCCTTTTAAAGCAGTTACAGAAGCAGAACAAATAACCTCTACAGTAGTATTAATTAAAGCTATAGTTTTCTACTCTTTATTTTTAATTCTAGTTATAGTACTTCCTATACTTACTGGAAAAAGAACTCAATGCGGACTATTTTGTCCCTTCGGTGCTTTTCAATCCTTTACTAACAAAATAAATATATTTGAAATAAGAATAGATAAAAGTAAATGCTTAAATTGTAAAAAATGTATAAGAGAATGTCCAACTTACTCTATAGATGAAAATAGTCTTTCAAATTCAAAAGCTTTAATAACTTGTACTAAATGTGGAAAATGTATAGATATATGCTCTGCTTCAGCTGTATCTTATCATATAAAAGGAACAAAAATAGGAATAAAAACTAATTTATCAAGATACCTTTTTCTTTACCCTACCTACATTTTTGCACTTACAATTGGTGGTGGAACTATGATTAAGGGATTGTATAGAATTTTAAAACTTATAACTACAGGCAGTTTTTTTTAAAAGGAAGGTGAATGAAATGATTAAATTGAAGGCTTTTTTAGGATATGTTGCTGCTGTTCTAGCTTTATTTGTAGTGCTAGCTACTTTTATAGGCAATGACTTTTTAGCTAAAAAGTTTGCTTACATAACTTCACTAAAGGTTTCCCCTTTATATACTGGTGGTGAAGTATATAAAACACTTTCTTTTAAAGACTCACAAATAAAAATACACAAACCTGTATTTCAAGGGCTTTTTTCTGATAGATCTAAAGGATTTGTAGAAGTTGATTATGAAAGCAAAAATACACCTGATATAATTTCACAAAATATAGATTTTGATGATGATGGTAAAGATGATTTTTCAATTAAATATAACCCACAAAACAATACTTCTGAATTTAAGTCTTTAAATAAAAATGTAGTTTCCTTAAAAGGAATATATAAAATAAAAAGTGGTTATGCCATAAGAGTAAACTTAAAAAAATAGACTTTAACAAAAATAACCTCTACTGACTATACTTAATTATGGTCCGTGGAGGTTAAATGCTTAAATGGTATTTAACTGGCATGTTTACTTAATGTCAATGAGTAATTTGTCCAGTAGTCTTATACAGACCCCATATGATTCCAATAACTCTATTTATTATCTTACCTTTAAAATTAATCTAATTTACTGTTGACATTTTTTTAAGCATATCTATATAATATATATAGACCAGTTGTTATATTATTAGAAAGGACATTAATTCAATGAAAAACAAAACCGATTCAAAAGAAAAAATACTTACAGCAGCAGCAATGCTTTTTCAAGTTAATGGATATAATGCCACAGGATTAAATGAAATTTTAAAAGAAAGTGGTTCACCTAAAGGTTCTTTATATTACTATTTTCCAGGTGGAAAAGAAGAATTAGCTTTAGAAGCCATAAAACTTTCCAGTGAAACTATTCAAAAAAGGTTAAAAAATACATTAGATAAATACTCAAATCCAGTTGAAGCTATACAATCCGTAATTAAAAATATAATAGAAGATTTAAAAAATGACGGAAAATTAAAAGACATTTCTTTAAGTCTCATAGCTTTAGAAACTTATTTATCAATTGAATCTTTAAGAAAAGCCTGTGAGTCAGCTTTTATAGATATACAAAATGTATATACTAAAAAACTAATTGAAAGTGGACTTTCTAAAGAAACTGCACAAGAGTTAGGCATTTTTATTCAAGTTATCATTGAAGGAGCTATTACAATATCAGTTACTGAAAAAAATTCTAGAGCTTTCTTAACAGTCAGTAAACAAATAGGTATTTTACTAAATTCATATATAAATAACTCAACTTTTTTGAGAGGACAGTGAAGATTGATTTTTTGCTAACGCAAAAGAATCTTTAAATTTATATAAATAAGTAATGTTTCGTTTTAGCGAAACGAGCATTGAAAAATTTAATTAAAGATTTTTTGTAATGTAGCATAGAAAAATCTTCCTTAACTGTCCTCTGTCCTCTTAATATATAAACTGGTCTAGATAAATATTTAAGGAGATTATAATTAATGGAAGCAAAAAAAATTTATACGGAAGAAAAGCCTGAGTACAATGCAAAAGCAATTATGTTTGTATTACTACTTGGAAGCTTTATAGCACTATTTAACGAAACCATATTAAATGTAGCATTTCCTAAGCTAATGGTAGAAATGCATATTACAGCTACTACGGCACAATGGCTTACTACTGGCTACGTATTGGTAGTTGGAATTCTTGTACCAGTTACAGCTTTTCTTATTCACACTTTTACTACAAAACAACTATTTTTAAGCGCAATGATAATATTTTTAATAGGAACTCTATGTGCTGTATTTTCCAGTACCTTTACAGCACTGTTAATTTCAAGAGTAATTCAAGCATTAGGTACTGGTATGCTAATACCTATTATGATGAATTCAGCTTTAGTAGTAACCCCACCAGAAAAACGTGGTTCGATAATGGGATTATGTATTTGCGTAATCACATTAGGACCTGCACTTGGTCCAACAGTTTCTGGTTTACTTTTACAATATTTTAGTTGGCACTCATTATTCATAATGTTAATTCCAATTTTATTAATTTGCATTATTGGAGGTTATATTTATTTAGAAAATACCTCTGCTATAACAAAACCTAAAATTGATTACTTATCTATATTGCTATCAACTATAGGCTTTGCAGGCATTATATATTCAGTAAGTTCAGCTGGTACTTCAAGTTTATCATCTACAGCTACTATTTTTGCAATTGGATTAGTATCATTAATTTTCTTTGGAAAACGCCAATTGTCTTTAAAACAGCCAATACTTGAAATACGATCATTTAAACATCCTATATTTACAATAGGTACACTACTCATTATATTAATGCAAATGTTTAATTTTTCAATAAATGTAATATTACCTTTATTGCTACAAAATGGTTTAAATACATCTTCTTTTGCATCAGCAATGGCTATCTTACCACCAATTCTTCTTGGATGTGTATTAACTCCATTTGTTGGTAAAATTTATGATAAAATAGGCGGTAATATATTAATTCCATTAGGTTTCTTAGTAGCATGTATCTTTACTTTTGTATTATCACGTATTTCACCATCAACGCCTATAAGGACAATTACTCTTATATATTGTGCTATAATGGTAGGAATATCTATGTCCATGTCAACTAGTCAAACCACTGCACTAAGCCAGTTATCAGGTAAAAATCAAGCAGATGGTGTTGCTATAGTAAATACTGCTATGCAGCTAGCTGGTGCTTTAGGTTCAGCTTTATTTGTAGGTGTTATGACAGCCTATCAAAACATCTATTTAAAAAATATAAATAATACAGCAAATCTAAGCAGTCAAGTAAATGCTATATATAGTGGCTTTAGTCATTCTATAACAATTGCTGCTATACTAATTGGAATAGGTTTTATATTATCTTTAATCCTTAGTAGAAAAAGTAAAGCCAAAAATAGCGTAAAATAATATTATAATCACAAAATAATTAGCGCAACTTAAAGTATAGTGAAAGTTTGAATTTTAACTTTTACTTCATGATATAGGGTAAGTGTTTCATCACTACATAAAAGTTAAAATTCAAACTAGTAACTTCATTTGTACATATTAATGTTGATAATTTTATAATTTAGATTCTAAAAATTGAGACGAAGCCTGCTGTTTTAAGATAATAGGAATAACAATTATATATGTAAACTGAAGTAAGAAGAAACGTTAAGCTTTATGAAGGCTGATATTTATTGTGCAGTAACATTCGAACAAATTTTAGAAGTTGTTAAGCAGAGAGCCAAAATCTATGATTTTGTGCGAACCGCTTACTCCTCTGACAAAATGAAGAGGAGTTTCCTTACTCTAAAAACACCGTAATTTTTGTCAAGGCGGAAAAAGCTCTGAAAGCGGCAGGACGTCGCATTTGAAGAGGTAGGTATTTTTCAATATCTCAAGCAATTAAAACTTCTTAATGAAGTGAGTGTTCCTAGAAAGTACTCACATATAATTTATAGAAGGAAAATGAATTAGAACTTCTACCCCGCTGCCATACTCAGAATCTATAGTTATATAGTGTCCCAGCTTTCCTGCAAGCTTTTGACTTATATAAAGCCCCATTCCAGTTGAATGATGCTTTATCCTTCCATTATAGCCTGTAAAACTTTTTTCAAAAACTCTTTCAATATCTTCTTTTTTTATACCTATGCCGTTATCTTCTATGTACAGGATTTTCTCCTTTTGTTCCACTTTAGCATATATTTTTATAATTCCGCCTTTAGCTGTATATTTTATAGCATTATCCAAGACTTGCTTTATTATAAACTGAAGCCATTTGTAATCAGAATTAACCTCTATATCTAAATTTCCTACTTCTAATTTTATATTCTTATTTATAAACCAGGAAGCCTCACTCTTTATACTTTCTTTTACCACATGCTGAATTTTAATGGTATCTATTCTATAATCTTTAGAAAAATCATTTATTCTTGAATAAAATAATACTTTCTGAATATAATCTTCAACCTTCTCTATTTCCATTTCTATGCCGTATAATATTTTTTCGTTGTCATTATTTAAATTATTTTCAATTATAAGCTTAGAAGCTGCAATAGGTGTTTTTATTTCATGAACCCAGGTGGTTAAAAATTCAAAACTTTCATTATTATTATCATTAAGCTTTTCTATTTTTATATTTGCATTTTCATATAAAGTATTAATTGTATCTAAGTAAACTTTCTGTTCTGAGCTTAAAGGTAAAGGTAAACTATGAATCCAATCTAACCCTTCCTTAGGCAGTTTTTTAACTTTACTTATATGGCAATTAATTATACTATAATCAATTGCTAGATATATTATAAACATTAATAAGAAAACTATAACTAGGTACTCCACATTGGATTTTAGCATCCTTGTAGATCTATCAAAGAAAATCACACCACCTATGAATATCATTAGTATTATAAAAAAAATGATTAAATTTCTTCTATCTCTTAAATATTCTCTTAAATTCATACTATGTACCCCATGCTTTTTTGAGTTTCAATATAATTTTCTAAGCCAACATCCTTAAGTTTTTTTCTAAGCCTTGTAATATTTACAGTTAAAGTATTATCATCAACAAAACTTTCATCCTCCCAAAGATTTCTTATAATCCTATCACGACTTACTATAGAACCTTTGTTTTTCATAAGTATATGAAGAATTTTAAATTCATTCCTAGTAAGCTGACGATTTTTCCCATTATACATAATTGTATCATCTTTTAAATTTAGTATTAATCCTTTATGAGTAATTACATCTGATTCCAAATCATTAAAATAAGCATAAGTTCTTCTGAGTATTGCATTTACCTTAGTAAGCAGAATATTTATTGAAAATGGCTTACTAACATAATCGTCTCCACCCATATTTGTTGCTACTATAATATCCATTTCCTCAGCCCTTGAAGATATAAATATTATAGGCACCTTTGAAAGCATTCTTATTTTTCCACACCAATAAAATCCATCATATATTGGTAAGTTTATATCTAGAAGTACCAAATCCGGCTTATATTTAATAAATTCTTCTATAACCATGTTAAAATCTTCAATTTTTTTGCCCTGGTATCCATGCTTTTTCAAAGCAGTAATTATTTCTTCTCCTATAATTTCGTCATCTTCAATCACAAGTATTTTAAACATAAGTATAACCTACATAATGAACATGTAATAAGTTCATTATCTTTTTCCTTTCTAATAAAGTTTATTGTAATAACATAATACACTATTTAATTAACTACAGCTAATCATTTTAGGCATCTGAAAGAAAATAACAAGTCCAATATGTGACGGATATTTTTTGTAAGACAAGGAGACAGGTTCCGCAAAGGCTTAAGCTATCTAAGGGTTCTGTCGACGCAGTATTATAAAAAATAGACTAACATTTGGCCTTGCTATTTTTTTGAAGATGCCTTAATTGATTATACTAAAAAAGTCACTAGTAGGTAGATTTTTAGATAATAAAAATATGGAGAAATTTTTTTAAAAATTTCTCCATAACGTTATACTACTTTATCTTTTATGCTATTATTTTTAATTCTAAATAATTAAATACACGCTCATATTTGCAATAAACATTCTTTTAATTTTAAGAGCATTATTATTTGGGATAGGACTATAAAAATGCTCATTAATAATTTTTAATTAAACATAATCGAAATGTCGTTAACATTTCTAATAATATCCGTACTAGAAAGTTCTACACTTGATAACACAAATTTTGACATTATATATATAAAATTATACTAGGTTGGGGATCTGCATACAATACGTATACAGCGTAATTTAAATAAATGTCATTACTATTATCAACTTTAGACACTGTTTAAGCAGCTGGAGTTGTTTTGCCAAAACAATGTTTTAAATCATTCCTTACCTTTTTTAGCTCACCTCCCTATTAGATAATAATATTACAATGTTCACGTTTTTACTAATCAAACAAAATATTATAATGATGCATCACAATATAACAAGCTTGTTAGTTATAATAATACTTATTTTTGTATAAAATTCAATACTATTGTCCTTAAAACACTTAATTTTGGTATGAAAATATAAATCAAATATCCTCTTTTACTTTTTATTACGCTTTTTACACTTTTTATACCAAATGTGTTTACTTCCTATAAAAGCAGATTTATAATTAACCTGGTGATGAGCTATGATAATAGATATTTTATCAAATATGATAGGGGATTATATTTCCTCAAATTGTTCTATTAGCCAATCAGATAAAGAAAAGGCTATTTACGCTCTAAAAGCTATATTAGGTGAAGTAATTAAAATAATAATTTTAATACTTCTATTTTACATTCTACATAGAGTTAAATTCTTTATCTTTTCCTTAGTAATATTAATTTCTATTAGAACTTTTTCAGGAGGTATACATCTTAAAACATTTAATCAATGTTTACTATTTTCTGCATTTATATTCATAATAACTTCTTTAGTTGCACCAATTATGCCTAAAACATATAGCGAAATCTATTATGGAATTGCCATTTTAGATATTTTATCAGTTGCTGTAAAATCACCTTGTCCAAGCCCTAAAAGACCTATTAAAAATTTTAATAGATTAATAAGACTAAAAATTTTATCAATTTTTTTCACTATAATATGGCTTGGAATTTTGTTTTTTTACATTACTGATACATTTTTATTTAATTGTGGACTAGCCACAATTACAATTCAATCTATACAGTTGATATTATCACATAGGGAGGTGTTAAAATGAAACATCCATCAACTAAAAATAAGCTTTGCTTAACTTTAGCTTTAATGTTAGTTAGTGTTTCTAAAACTATTACTCTTACTGGTTCTTTTGCTTTATGGGGAGAGCCTGAACCACCAAAAGATCTTTTAAAATAATATTTTAAATATTATTTGATCATTTTCAAAAAACAGTTGGAGTTTGCCTCCACTGTTTTTTACTATTTTTTTAACATTATACAATCCATATCCCCTATTTTCACCTTTCGTTGAAAAACCTTTTTTTAATATTGAACTAATATCAATAATATTTGTAGAATCGTAATAATTTCTTACAATATCTAGGAAGTTCAATGGAGAATATCAAATATAAAAATAAAACCTATCTATGTATTCCAAATTTACAATAGATAGACTTTATCTCTATTTTATTATAACTTAAAAACATTTTATGCCACTGAATCTATTATTTTAATATAAGATCTTACTGTCAAAAAGTAATATCCAGTATAAATCAAAACATAAAGAGTTATAGTAATTGCAGCAGGTACCAGTACATCACCAATGCAAGCAAGAGCTACTATACTATGAAACTTATATTTTCTATAATTATTTCTCTTATCTCATAGTCATCTTCTACTATCATAATTTTGAACATGCTAAATCCCCCCGTCTATTTCTATAGATTAATTCTAGTGGTTTCCTTTCACAATGTCTACCACCAAAATTAATTAAAATATTTATCATATCTGAAGAACTGAAAAAAAGCCATAATGACATTAAAATTCATTATGGCTACTGCTTTATATAGAAGATCTAAATATAAAATAGACTTTCTATGAATATTGTCTCTCATAATAAGAAACAATCATCCTCCTAAGGATTTTATTTTAAAAAACTTTAAATCTATATGCACTATTGTTTTACTTGGTACTTATAACCTGCTGTGCCATTTTAACTAATTCATCTTTTGATATATTAGAATCAATTCCTAAGAAAGAATAGTAAACTCCATCTTCCATCCAATTTAATCCTTGAACTTGAGACATTTTTTCCTTGTCAGATCCAAAACTAAATACATATTTACCAGATGCCTTATCCTTTTTATCTTGTTCTGTCATTTTATAATTTGCTGGCACAAATTTATTAGTATATGAATAATAATATAAATCTATACCCTTATAATTAGCAGCAACAGTCTCCTTCTTTGATCTTTCACCTAACCTTCCATTTTCCATATCAAGACTTAATTTATCATTTCCTTTTGCATAATCAAAGTCAAGTGATTTTGTTTTTCCTGCAAAATTGCCCTTATCATCAGTTCCTTTGTTATCTCCAATATATCCATTTACAAAAGTGTATCCATTGTCAAATTTATTAACTAATTTAGGATTACATTCGAAATCCTTCTTTACTTGTTGTACTGTAGGTATAGTAGTATATGTTGGTATATTACTTGAATGTGAAGTTATAGAAGTTACTTTTCCTGCAGCAAATACAGTTGTTCCTACTACCATAGTAGCTACTAATGCACCTATAATTTTTTTCCTAATTGATCCTTTTTTGAATACTTTAACATTTTTCATTTTATCAATCTCCTTTTTATCTGGTAAACTATTTAACGTTGCACTTACCTTATTTTTAAAACTTTCAGGTGTATCTGGAAAGACACTATTCCAATCATAATTACTCATAAATTGCCTCCATATTCTCTAACTTTATTTTTAATAATTTTCGTCCTTTTGCCAATCTACTTTTTACGGTTCCTGAAGGTATTTCTAAAATCTGTTTAATTTCTTCTACTGAATATCCCTCTACATAATAAAGAACAATTGTAATACGAATACGTTCTGGTAAGTTTCGAATTGCCAGATATAATTCTCTATAATTCTTTCTCTCATCAACTTTAGCAGACTCAAAGTAGTCTTCATAAGATACCTCAGGATACTCTTTGCGTTTTAAATCATAGCATTCATTTATGAGTATCCTAGTTAGCCATGTTTTAAAATATTGTTCTTTTTTAAGTGTATCTATTTTATCATAGGCTTTTAAAATTGCCCCTTGAACTGCATCCTCATAATCTTGATCATGAGTCAAAATTGATTTAGATACGTGATATAAAGTAGATTCAGCTTCAAGGACATTAGCTATAAATGTTTCCTTATTCAATTGATTTCCTACCTTTCTTTGCAAACTGTAGCGCTACTTTTTTGCTTTACACTAGTTAGATGGATATATGTACTAAATGGTTCATTTTATTTTCATTTAAATTTAAACTTTTTTATAATATCTAAAACTAAATTTATTTTCATGATAATTTAACCTAAAGATGTAAGCTGTATCTTGTAAATTAATTACAAAACAAAGATATCATAAAATTCATTTCTGAATAATAGGATATCTTAAGAAATTTATTAAAGATGTCAAGCAACTGGGATACATAATGAAAATGCAGCCCATTTATACACTCATCAAATATATATACAATTTTTTCTTTAGTTTTTCTGCTAAGTGCTTCTGCAAGCTTCACCATTTGAACTTCTTCTCTACTTAAGGTTTTAGTGCTTTGTTCAAGTTTAATATATCAAGGCCCTACTTCTTTAAAAACTTCAGGTGTTAAATGTATATCGCTTGAGGAAATTTTTAGAGTTAATGAAAGTATAATAGCACCGATATAACTTTTAAATGTCTCTTAAATATTTGTTTTTATAATTTTATATTAAGCTTTGTTTACTTGAATTTTTTTAGATTATTTCAAATTTAAGTAGGGATGCTTTTAAAAATACTGCAATTCTCTTGAAAAATTTTAAATTATTTTGTAATATATTGTCATAATGGTACTAGAAGTTTTCACTTAGTTATGTTAAAATATTTTATAAAAGCAGACAAGTATCATACAAAATAATTCCCCCTTATAAACATTAATTTTAAAGGAGATACTCTATGAAATCTATTAAAAACAGATTAATTACTTTTGCAGTATTATTAGTATTATTACCAGTTCTAATTACTAATTTCGTATGTTATTACTACTTTTCAAGCAACATATCTTCTAGTGTAATCAATAGTAATAAAAAACTTTCGTCTACAATATCTGATGGTGTTAAGGATTTTATAGATAAAGCCTACACACTTACTGAAGAAATGGCCCAAAACAAAACAACCGTTGATTTCAATGCAGAAGATCAGAAAGAAATGCTTATAAACACTTTAGCCAAAAATACTTATTTCGACTTATTTTATATTCAAAATACTTATGGAAAACAAACAGCTCGCTCCTCTGGAGAATTAGGAGATAGATCTAATAGATGGTGGTTTACTCAAATTATGAAGGATAAAAAACCTTTTGTTAGTAAATCCTACTACTCTACAAGCGGAAATATGGCTGTAACTTCAATATTTCACCCTATTCTTGATAAAAATTCCAATATGCTAGGAATATTTGGGGCTGATCTCAAATTAAATGAATTACAAAAACTTGTAGACAAGTATTCAGATGGTAAAAACGTCTACTCATTTGTTTTAGATAGTGAAGGTGTTGTAATTGCTCATCCTGATAAAGCTCAAGTTTCAGAACTTTATAATTATAAAACTTTGAAAAAAACAGTATTAGTTAAAGATGCTTCTGGTAATGTAGAAAAAGATACATCAGGAAATCTAAAAACTAAACTTGAAGATATAGCTATTCCCCAAGCGCTAAAAGAAAGTGTTGGAAAAGCACTAAAGGGAGAATCTGGTGTTGTTGAATACTCAGATAGTAATAAAAAAGAAATGCTAGGTGCCTATACTGCAATAAAGCTTCCTGGTCAATCACAGAGTTGGGCAGTAGTAACCGTTGAAAACAAAGCCTATGCTATGTCAGTAATAAAATCTACTCAACTTAAGAACACCTTTATAGCATTAGGATTATTAATACTAATTGCCATATTAATATATTTATTAGCTAAAAAATTTACACAACCTATTCTTGACCTGGTATCTTTAATGAAAAGAGCATCTGAAGGAGACTTAACAGTTGAATGTAAGCATAAAAGTGAAGATGAAATTGGAAACTTAAGCTTCAACTTTAATTGCATGATATCTCAAATTAGAGATCTTATTAACAATATAAGCAATACTTCAAACCTTGTAACAAATTCAGCTAAAACTTTAGCAATTAACACTGATGCAACTTCTCAATCTATTGAACAGGTTACCTTAAATATCTCAGATGTTGCTGCTGCTGCTGAAAAACAAACTTCAAACTCTATTACTGGACTTGATACAACTACAAAATTGTCAGATGAAATTTCTATCATGACAAATTATATGAATGAAGGAAAGAGCTCTGCTGAAAAAATATATACTGTTAGCACTAAAGGGGTTAATGTTATTGGCAGCTTAGAAACCGCTGCAAAAGAAAATAATCAATCTATAAACAATATAGCACTAGTTGTAAATTCTCTAAGTGAAAAAGCTAATATAATAGGAAATATAGCAGATACTATAACTTCAATTTCAGAACAGACTAATCTTTTAGCTTTAAATGCTGCTATAGAAGCTGCAAGAGCCGGTGAAGCTGGAAAGGGTTTTTCTGTAGTTGCTGATCAAGTTAGAAAGTTATCAGAAGATACTGCCGCATCAAGTCACCATGTTAAAGATATTATATCCAATGTTCAAAAGGATATTGACAACGCCAATAAGGCTATATCACAGGCAGAACTTGTAGTAAAAAGCCAAAATGATGCAGTTAAATATACCGGTGAAACCTTTAATGAAATTTCCTCAAAAATTCAGGATGTAGTAAACAAAATTATTACTACTGCATCCAGCCTTGATAATGTACTTATTAGTAGAGATCAACTGCTTATACTTATGGAAGATGCAGCAAAAGTATCAGAAACTCTCTCAGCATCTTCTGAGCATGTTTCAGCTATAACAGAAGAACAAAACGCAGCTATGGAAGAAGTAACAGCACTAGCAGAAGATTTAAACAAGATGGCCTCTACTCTCAATGAATCAATAAAAACTTTCAAATTAAACTAATGCATCTTCAAAAATAACAAGTCCATATGCTAGTCTATTTTTTAAGATGCCTAATACAAATACACCACTTTTCAATTACTTAAAAAGTTGTTTAGGAATTTTAAGCCAATGCTTACATATTAAGCATTGGCTTTTTATTTTTATGCTGATAAGTTAACTAAAAACAACCTTATTTTTTCCGGACTTTTTTGCTATATACATTGCATCATCAGCTTTTTTAATCAATTCTTCCACACTATCTCCATGATATGGAAAAGTAGAAACACCTATGCTAGCTGACACATAGCCATTGCTTTCACCTAAAATAATTTTTTTTCCTACCTCATTAATAATATTTTCGCAGGTATTTTTAATAATATCAGTATTATATACGTTTGTCATAAATATTATAAACTCATCTCCACCAAACCTTGAAACCATATCGCCTTCTCTTACAACATTAAGCAGCCTTTCTGAAACGATTTTTAAAACTATATCTCCGCTTCCATGTCCTAATGTGTCATTTATCATTTTAAAACCATCCAAATCAATAAATAAAACTGCCAGTAAAAAATTATTTTCTTTTGCTAATTGCAGTGAATTCTTCAGCTTGCTATAAAATAGTTTTCTGTTTGGAAGACCAGTAAGGTTATCATGATTAGCCATTTCTTTTAATAACTTTTCAGCTTTTTTACGTTCAGCAATTTCTTCTCTTAACTTAGCTGTTCTTTCTTCTACTAATTCTTCAAGCTCTTCATGATTCTTTCTTAGCTGCTTTTCAGACTTCTCTAAATTAGCATAGAGTGCTGCATTTTCCATAGAAATTGCTAATTGTGAAGAAATAATCTTCAATATTTCTATACGTTCATTATTAAATACGCCCTGGATTAAGTTATTTTCTAAATAAAGTATGCCAAGTAAATTTCCCTTACTTATCACAGGCATACACATGATTGATTTAGGTTTTTGGAAAGCAATATAAGGATCGTTTTTATATTTTTCAGAAACAGAAGCATCCTCCAATATAACACTATTCCTTGAGCGTCCTACATAGTAAATTATTTTCTTGGGTAGACTTAAGTTGTTTTCAATATCAATTTCTTTCATAACTTCTATGTTATTTCCATCCATACTTCCTTCAGCTTGTATAACATATTTTTCTTCTTTTTTTAATAAGTAGCAAACCTTTTGTGCTGCTGCATTTTCAAGAACTATATATACAAGCTTTTTCAAAAGCTCTTCTAATTTTATTTCACTGGAAATTGCATGGGTTGCCTTTATAATTGTTGCGGTATCTAAAATCATAGAACTTTTATCTATTTCATTTTCCAAATTAACAGCCATATCTTTAATGGATGTACCATCATTCTTATGAAAACCCAAAATTTGTGAATATAATTCTTTCAAATGATTTACTTTAGAAGTTGCTCCCCATAAAATATAGCAGTATATAGCTTGTTTCATATAAACTCTTGCTATTTGTTTATTTTTTAGGTATAGATAGAATTTTGCTGCTAATTCATTTGCAAGTGCTTCCTCTTGAATATATCCATTATCTGATGCTAATTTAATAGCCTTTTCATAAAAATTAATTGCTTTAAGAGTTTTTCCCAAAACCCTTGCCTGTTCCGCCCCCACCAAATTAAATTTATGCAAAAAATTACTTTCTGCATGTTTTGCCCATTTCTTCATTTTACGTTGACCTGCAGAAACCTTATTTACAATTTGTCTTTTTCTAAATAATGATTGATGTTCAAACTCCGACAGCATAATTAATGAATTATAAAAATAGAAAACTGGAATGCTTAAAGTACCACTTACTCCGTCTAAATATTTTTCTGCAATTACAGAATATTTTAAAGCTTTCTCATATTCACCAAACAAGTATGCAAGAATAGCTTTATTTATATATACATCACAAAGATTATTTCTATCCTTTGTTTCTAAATGTATGGGTATCATTTGATCTTCATCATATACCTTACCCTTCAAATAATATATATTATTTGAAGAACCTATTAAATTTAATACTGCTTGATGATATATTGACTGAGTAGTTAAGGTTTCCTTGTTTTTCATATTATGCATAAACCTATTATATTCAGACATTTTTCTTTCTAAATCAATCAAGTTCTGTCCTGAATAATAGGCATAAATGCTGTGAACGCAGGCAGCTGTACAGGCATAATCCAGCTTTCCTGTCTCCTGTCCAATAGAGTAAGCATTAACAAACTCATTTAATGTACTTTTTGCACTTAACTTCCACGAACTTATAAAGCAATTATATAACACAAGTGTTTGCGCTTTATATTCTTTTGAATCAAACTTATCTAACAATTTTAAAGATAGTTGTCCAAATTCATAGCCAGAATCAATATCATTAGTACAGCATAAAATCATTCCATATGCAGCATAACCTATAGGTGAACTACTTAAGTTTCCATACCTTACATATAATCTTACTGCTTTTAATGTTATAAGCAAGAAAAGGTTTGGATTTAGCATATAAGTTGCCATGCCCATCTTTACCATAATACCTAATGCCGCAGATAGAAATAAATCTGTCATCTCAGGCAATTCAAATAAATCAGCTGGCTGTTTGCCTGAAAGCATAAATTTTGTTTTCATTAATGAAATTAAAACATCTGTTAAGCTTGGATTTTGTGGAAAATTCATTTCTAAAAGTTTAAGAACAAATAATGCAGTATCCAATACTTTTAATTTTTCATTTTGTACAGTATAGGCAATAATTCTAATTTCATATAACTTGATTTTGTCCAGGATTGTTTTACTATTGTTTAATGCTATTTCAGTATATTGTTCTACTCCATTATAGTCTCCATTTAAACATGCTACTTCTGCAGCTTCAATATACAAAGAATGAGTTAGTTTATAAAAATTCTTCCAACCATATTCACCCATGAGCGTTATCCCTATAGATAAATATTTATATGCAGTATCATATGCAGTTGATTTTTTTGCCATTTTTCCAGCAATTAATTCCAGCTTGGCTATTTGCTCTTTTTCAGAAGGATCATGTACTAATTCAATACCTAAGTTTAATTGATTAACAATATCCAGGACTTTTGTTCTGTTTTTCTCTAAATCAGTGCCTGATATCATAAGTCTTCCTATTTTAAGATGTATCTCTTTTCTATTTTTTTCTTCAATTAGTGAATATGCAGCTTGCTGAATACGGTCATGAAGAAAAGCATAGCTTTCTAAAATTGAACTATCTATTGGTAAAATCATACCTTCCTCTGATGCAGCACAAATATCAATATATATATCCTTCAAATCTCTTTTACATATGATTGATAATGTATCTAGATCAAACTGATTTCCTATACATGCTGCTAATTTTAAAGTTTCAATTGTATTTTTAGGAAATTTTGATATTCTATCAGCTATTAGCTCTACAACATTATCAGTTATTTGAGAATTTTTTATACTTTTTAAATCCCACTGCCATTTCCACTGTTTTTTGTCAAACTCAATTAAATGTTCCATATATAATGAATATAAAAATTGGCTTAAGAAAAAGGGATTCCCTTCTGTTTTTTGATGACTTAATTCTGCCAGCAATTTTGCTTCCTTTAAATCACAGTGAAAGGTTTCTGTAATCAAGTGCTGTACATTAATAAGTTCCAACGGTTTAAGAAAAATTGTATTAACTAATATATTTTTACTTTTAATTTTGTCTAAAGTTAATTTTAGAGGATGATTTTCATGTACTTCATTATCTCTATAGGCACCAATAAAAAGTAAATTATTTATTTGAGAATCATCTATTAAAAGTTCTATTAGCTTAAGACAAGATAAATCTGCCCATTGTAAATCATCTAAAAATATTATTAACGGATGCTGTGCTTCACAAAAGGTTCTGACAAAATCTTTAAATACTTTTAAAAAACGATTTTTTGCTTCTTCTGGAGAAACTTCAATAACTTTTGGCTGTTTTCCTATTATAAATTCTACTTCAGGTATCACATTGATAATTACTTGACCATTTAATCCCAGGGAAGCTAAAAGTTTATTCTTCCAAAGTTCTATTTGCTCTCTATCTTCACCTAAAATCTGTTGAACTAGATCCTTAAAAGAATGGATTAATGCTGAATAAGGTATATCATGCTCAAATTGATCAAACTTTCCTGAAATGAAGTATCCAAATTGTTCTTTGACAGATCCTTGAACCATATTTACTAATTGAGACTTTCCTACACCTGAATAGCCTGTAATCATAACAATTTCCATGGGATTTTTATTAATTCTTTGAAAAGCAGCCTTTAATATTTTGATCTCCTTTTCTCTTCCATATAGTTTATCTGGAATTTTAAATGCTTCTGAAAAATCTTTTTCTCCTATTTTAAAATATGCTACTGAACCAGTGTTTTCAAATAACTCATTACACTTTTGTAAATCTCTCTTTAGACCTATGGCACTTTGATACCTTTTTTCAGGCATTTTTTCAATGAGTTTCATCACTATATCTGAAATTACCTTTGGAATATCAGTATTATTTTCATATGGAGGCACAGGTTGTACAGCAAGGTGGCAGTGAACCATGGACAGTTTGTCATTTGCTTGAAAAGGTAAAAATCCAGTGAGCATTTCATAAAAAATTATTCCTAAAGAATAGAAGTCTGTACGATAATCAATTTTACTTTTTGTCTTACCAGTTTGTTCCGGTGAAATATACTCTAATGTATTTTCTAAATCATTCATAGCATT
Source organism: Clostridium muellerianum (assembly GCF_012926525.1). GTDB lineage: Bacteria > Bacillota > Clostridia > Clostridiales > Clostridiaceae > Clostridium_AM > Clostridium_AM muellerianum. Next base: position 136,461 of record NZ_JABBNI010000007.1, on the reverse strand, counting down.
CACATCACTTAGCTCCTGTGAGAAAAATGATGCACTTTCAAATCCAGTAAGCTTTACTGTCTTAGTTTTCATATTTATTATAATGTTATCAGGATTAATGGCTTTATGAATAATATTACTATTGTGAGCATCAATAAGCGCCTGTGCTAATTTAATTGCAATCATTAAGAAATTCATTAGATTAAACCTTTTAAATTTATTTAGAATTTCTCTAAGAAACCTGCCATGAAAATTTTCTAAAACTAAACTAGGTATTTTCTCATAATTTTCCATACTATAAATTTTTATAATATTATCACTGTGAATTTTTTCATTTAATTCATATTCGTTCTTTAGCTTTATTACATCACATAAATTAGGATATTCTGCGCAAAGAAATTTCAATAAAACAGGCATACCATCATTTAATCTAATCCCACTGTAAATTATAGTTTTGTTTCCTTCATAAATCTTTTTCTCTAATTCATAGCCTGCAATATTGATCATTCAATAACCTCCCAATAAAAGATTAAGTAAACTTCATATTTCTTAATAAGTAAACATTTATATATTCGACAATAAAATCTATTATCCTTCAAAAAAATCAAAATCATTCATTCTATATATTCTATTATTAAAAATTTTCTAAAAACTAAAAGGAAGACATTAAAATCTTCCTTCCAATTTTTACACTATTTTTTTAACTAATTAATTTCATTTTCACCTTCATTAGTCACAGCTCCTATACCACTGAAAATAGTAATTTCTTTTATTCTGTCATCTTTTATCTATGTATATTTCAATACAATTCCTTAATTATTAAATCATCAACATATTCATCACAATCTTTACAATAATATTTTATTTCCACTTCTTTTCCACACTTCTCATGGCACACTGTTTTTTTACATGCTTCTAAATGCTTATTTGCCCATAATATTATTGAATTGAATACGTGTTTAAAATCCATTCCCTTTTCTGTCAATAAATATTGATATCTTGGAGGATGTTCATTATATATTTGAGCAACTATAAATCCATTCTTTTCAAGCAGCTTTATTCTATCGGATAAAATATTAGTAGGTATTGGTTTTAAAGCTTCCTGCAGTTCCTTGAATGTATTTTTATTATTTAAAATCCTGTGAAGAACCAGTAAAGTCCATTTATCACCTACTATATTTAAAGTTTGAGCCAAATTACACTGGAAGTCGTATGTTCCCTTCAAAATACCATCTCCTAAGTTATTTAACATTATTTATTAATGATTCCATTGCAGTCTTATCCATAGCTCCCGGAACATATTTATTTACATTTCCTTCTTTATCAATTATAAATGTAGTTGGAAAAGCTTCTATACTATATTGCTCCATGATTTCTCCAGCGCTATCAAAGGCTACTGGAAAGGTATATCCCTGTTTATTAAGGAAATTCATTATATATTCCTTAGATCCCTCTCTGCCCAAATTTGGTGCAGTTATGCCTAAAATTATAACATTCTTAGTATTATTTTCATACTCCTTATAAATTTCTTCTATATGAGGCAATTCACCTTTACATGGAGGACACCAGGTAGCCCAAAAGTTTAAAAATACTACTTTGCCTTTATAATCACTTAATTTATGTGTTTTTCCATATTGATCAACTAAACTAAAATTTGGAGCTTTAACTTTATCCACTTTTGTAGAATTATCTTTACTACTCTGTGCATTTTTATCATCCTTATTTTGAACTTGTTCTACTTTATTTGTTGATTTCTTATTTGTATAATCAAACGTTTTACCTGTTCCTCCAATTATCATAATCAATCCAGAAACTATTAGAATAACTCCGCCAATTTTTTGTATTATTCCCATATGAAGCTTTATCTTATCAATAAATTTAAACAACTTGTTATAAAAAATTGCAATTATTATAAATGGCAATATAAATCCAATAGTATAAATTAATATTAAAAGATTTCCAATCAGCGCACTTTTTGAAGCTGATGCCATTATTAATACAGAAGAAAGCATAGGTCCAACACATGGTGTCCATCCAAAGCTAAAGGTAAAACCAAGTATATAAGCAGTTATAGGTTTCATTTCATTTATCTCAATATGTATTTTTTTCTCTTTTTGTAAAAATGGTATGTTTATATACCCCATATAGAAAATTCCCATAATTATAATTAAAATTCCACCTATTAAAATAATTACTTTCTTATTAGAGGTAAAAAATTGATTTAATACACTTACTGAAGAACCTAATATGAAAAAAGTTGTAGATATTCCAAGCACAAATAAAATTGTATTTTTTAGTAGTGAACTATTTATAAATTTAACTTCTCCATGCTTTAAACTCTGCACACTGCTATTTGACAATATACTTAAATATACTGGAAGCACAGGAAGTATACATGGTGAAAATAGTGACAATACACCTTCTGCAAACACCAAAAATAAATTTACATTTTCCATTCTTCTAACCCCCACTTTTTTATTTAACGTTCAACTTTTTCAAGTACAAACGTAAGAAAGAAAATTCACCTTCATTGTCCTCTGTCAATTGTCTTGTAAAAATATATAAGAGTAACTTTAAAAAGTAAAGTTACTCTTATATTTTAAATCTACTATTCAATTAAGTCAATTATATTTAACTTAACACATGTCACATCTAGACTGATATATATAGTTTTTGCAGATTGAACATTAATATTAACAATCACTCTATGCAGATGGAGCTACACATAATATTACTTATCTTCACAAATAATTTCCTTTGGAAACCATACTACAAATGTACTTCCTTCTTTTTCTTTACTTTCCACACTTATCTTCCCATTATGACATTCCACCAAACTTTTTGTTATAGTCAAGCCTATTCCCGATCCTCCAGTATTTTTTGTTCGAGATAAATCTGTTCTGTAAAATCTTTCAAAGATATAAGGCAAATCCTTTTCTGGTATGCCAATTCCATTGTCTTTAACCTTAATACAAATGCCTTCCTCTTCTTTAAGCTCTACTACTACTTTTCCACTGGATTTTAAATACTTGTAGCTATTTGACAACAAATTATGCATTATTTGCTTTAACTTATCTCTATCCATGTACACCCATATTTCTTTATAAATTTTAGCTTCAATAATATAATTATTTTTTAAATACAAGGGTTCAAAACTTGATATGCTTTTTTTCAATTCCTCTGATAAATTAAATTTTGTACTATTTAACTTTAAATCTACTTGTTCCAATTTTGCTAAATTTTGAAGCTTATTAACTAAGTTTATCAATCTCTCTATTTCATCATAAAAAACTTGAAATCTTTCTTCTGTTGGCTCCCATATGCCATCTAATAATGCTTCTACGTGAGTTTTAAGTGTGGTAAGAGGTGTTCTAATTTCATGTGCCATATCTGAAGTCATTCTTTTTCTGAGCATTTCTTGATTTTGCAAGGTTTCTGCTAAATAGTTTATAGAGGCTGATAATTCCTGTATTTCTCTAGTTTCACTTTTAACCTGTGAACGAACAGCTAAATTACCCTTTCTCATTTCATTAGCAGTTTTAGTTATTCTAACTAATGGCTTAGTAAGCTGTTTAGCTAAAATAAAGCTTACTCCAAACCCAAATATTAATGCTATAAAACCTGAAAGTATAAAGGAATGGTTTAATGTCATTTTAAAGGTTATAGCTCCTTGATTTAAATATGAAGTTCCAAAATATCCAACAACTATTCTACCAATATTCTTTTTATTTTTTATTAAAGGATAGGTTTCTTCTTTATATTCTCCTAAATTCATATGAGAATATTTATGCATGTCACCTTTCATCATATTTCCCATCATTGACTCCATCATATTTTTATGTTGAAGATGAGAATTACCTGAATCAAATACAACAGTTCCGTTTGTATCCTTAACCTGTATATAAAGTTCCTCTAACACTGCATATCTTAATAATTCATCCTTATTAAAACTGGAAAATCCAGCTTTATCATCATATAAATCCTGAGCAGTAGCTACAATTTTATTCACTTTATCCTTCTGCTCATCCAACAAGTAATTATTGAATTTTTTTCCCACCATATAATTTGAAATAAAAACTGATATCAATATTGCACCTACTACAGCGAGAAGAAAACCTATAGATAATTTTTTCATCAAGGACATTTTCATTTGAGTCCACCCCATTCATTATAAAGCTTCAATGTTTCAAATTATTACGCCACCACTAATCTAAAAATTTGTATCCCATACCATAGACAGTGATAATATATTTAGGTTCTTTATGGTTATCCTCTATTTTTTGTCTTATATTTTTGATATAGCTATCAATAGTTCTGTCAAAGCCTTCATAATCTTCCCCAAAAGCCTTTTGTACTAATTGCTCTCTTGAAAACACCTGACCTGGATTTGTTAATAATGCTAATAATACCTTGAATTCATTGGTAGTTAAATTTACATATTCACCAGCTTTTTTTACCTTCATTTTTTTTATGTGTACTTCTAAGTCACCATTATTAAAAAGCAAATAATCAGCAAGTGGAGTGGAATCTCTATAAGTTCTTCTAATTAAAGCTTTTACTCTTCCAACTAATTCACGCACACTAAAAGGTTTAGTTAAATAATCGTCTGCTCCAATGGCTAAACCACTAATTTTATCTTCTTCTTCCGATTTAGCTGTTAACATAATTATAGGCACATCAGATACAGCTCTTATTTTATTACAAATTTCCTCTCCTGATATCTTTGGAAGCATTAAATCCAAAACAACTAAATGAATTACTTCTTCTTTAAACAATGTTAATGCTTTCTCACCATTCTCAGCAGTTAATACCTGAAATCCTTCTTTTCTTAAATAAGCCTCCACCACTTCAACAATATTAGGTTCATCATCCACCACCAATATTTTCTTTATATCATTCACTATTATCACCTCTTTATAAAAAACATCTTAATTTTAGCTTGATTATATTTTATTGTACTTATAATTTCAATAATTTATCAATGAATCTTACTTAGGGAATGTTATAGTAAGTAGCCATCAGATAACAAAGCAACCCTCTAGTCAATAAAACCAGAGGGTTCCGTGTTAAAAACTTTATCTTTTCTTCATTATAATAGTTCTTCTTCTTGTATATTCTTCATCACTAATTTCTCCACTAGCAAATTTTTCATCAAGTATTCTCATGGCACTACTAGAATTCACCATATAACTTTTTATAAGTTTTACTGCAACTACTACTAAAATTATAAATAATAATATTCTAACTCCCATCATTATGGACATCCATGGGCTAAATACAAAATCTGATCCTCTAAATCCTGAACCTCTAAATCCACAAAGCATATTCATTTCCTCCTATAAACATTAATTTTTAATTGTTTCTAATTTATTATTTGAATTAATTATAACTAAGAAATGTGGAGGAAATATGGAGATTTTTTAATAGCTTTTCATAGCAAATAAAAACTTTTCTGCGTAAATTTTTTATTTTAAATTCCATTCTCAGAAAAAGCTTCTGCCTTCAAAAGCTTCAGCTTTCTACTTAATGACAGTGCAAATATTAATGTTAAAATTACAGTAAACAAATCCGCTGCAGGCTGTGCCCAAATTACACCTTCAATATGAAAAATCCTTGGCATGATTAAAATAGCTGGAATAAAAAATAATCCTTGACGACTGATGCTTAGAAGTCCACCTTCTTTTCCCATTCCTAGAGCAAGAAATAAACACATATATACTTGCTCAAATCCAAACAGCATAAATGCAATCCCATTTGCTCTAAGTGCTCTGCTGCCTATATCAATGAGCATTGCATCATTTTTAGAAAACAAGTATACAATTTGTCCAGGAATTAAGATTAAAATAAATGCAGTAACAATACAAAATATTGTCGACCACTTAATTGATACCTTTGTTGCTTCCTTCAATCTATCATAGTTTTTTGCACCATAATTATATCCTGCAACTGGCTGGTATCCTCTCATAAATCCAAAAACCACATAACTTCCAAGTGCCATGATACGAGTTACAACTCCAATGGCTGCTACTGCTGAATCACCATAACTGCTTGCTGCAGTATTAGAAAGTGCCATTGAAGTGCTTGACAACAGTTGAGAAACAAAAATTGGAATTCCAACTTTAAAAATCTCTACAAAAATAGCAGTATCAAATCTAAAGTTACCTACAGAAAATCTCAAACATCCTTTTTTACTTAACATGTACCAAATGTACAAGAGAGAGGCCGCACCTTGTGATATAACAGTTGAAATGGCTGATCCTCTAATTCCAAGACCTAGAGGATATATTAAAATTGGATTTAATATAATATTAAGCACACCACTAAGCAGCATAGAGGTCATAGTTAGTTTTGACATGCCTTCAGAGGTTACAATATTGTTCATAGTAACAATAAAAATATTTAAAATTGAACCCGTAATATATATAACTGCAAATTCTCTTGCATATGGCAGTATTGTTTTTGTAGCTCCCAAACCAACCAATATGTCATCAAGAAAGTATAAAGATATAGCTATAGAAATAATGCCCACAACCAAACTGGAAAACAGTGCAGTTGAAGCTGTCTGATTTGCTTTGTCAGTTTTCCCTTCTCCAAGAAGTCTTGCTATGTAAGAGGCTGCTCCACTTCCAAAGGTCATGCCAAGCCCGATTATAACTTGTACAATGGGAAATGCAATGGACACAGCTCCCATCTGACTAGTTCCAAGACCACCTACGAAGTAAGCATCAACCACACTGTAAAGTGCAGAAATCATCATGCCTATCATAATAGGCACACCCATTTTCAACAATACTTTAGGAATTTTTTCATCACGCATCATTTTAAGTTTTTCGTTGTTCGAATTCAAAATATCATACCCTTTCTAATGTGTATAGTCACTATACACTTTCTTTAAAAAAATATATTCTTTATTTAATTTTGTTTAAGGTGGTTTAGCATAGTTATCATCCAACAAGTGTATAGTATCTATACTCTTTTGATAAAAAAACACCTTATTTATAATTACCCTCATTTTACCATTAACCTTTCATAATCAAAATTCAACATGCATTTATTTTTCAAAATCATCAATTTGTTTTTCTAATGAGTTAAGCAATTCTCTAAAAAACATCTTGTTTTCTTCTGCTGCATTTTCAAGTAAATCGTCAAAAATCTCCTCATATTTTTTATGTAACTTTTCATGATTCATATATGCTGTCTCCCCCTTTGAAGTCAGCCTTAACAAAAGTCTTGACTGATTGCGGGGATCAGTATCTTTGATAATCATACCTTTACGATCAAGCTTCATAATAATCTGGGAAACTGCTCCTTTCGTAACTCCCAGCATATCAGCCAAACCTGTCACATGAATACCCTCATTTTCTTTTATGGACTTGATCATGTGAATTTCAGCTTCATATAATGGTTTATCCGTCCCATAATATCGAGTTTTCTTGTCAAATTCGGAAATTTTTGATACTATTCTCAAAAAAGTATAACTTACTTTATTTCTATTTTTAAATTTCATATTCATCATGATGATAGTATATAGCTGCTAAACACATCTGTCAAGTACAACCACAAAGTTTGTTCGTTGCACTTCTAATCTTTGTAAAGAAGCTATTGTAAAAAATTATTAAACTGAGTTAGTTATGTAGTAGCCTCTTTTAAAATAACAGTTTCTTAATACCACAAATATAGTAATTATCATTTACAATTTCCTTAAAATCAGTTATATCTACAGAAAGCTTTTTTACTTAACTAATTCCTTTGTTAATAATTATTTTAATACAAGTAATGCAATTTAAACATTCATAAAACTAAATGTTACTGCTGATTTATAGCAATAGCATTTAATTTAAATACATCTTATGTTATAGTTCAACATACCACAGATGGTAAGTACAGTAAAAGCTATATAATTTAAATACATCCTATGTTAAAGTTCAACTTGGACAGGAGGTAGTGCTAAACAATTAGGATTCACATTTAAATACATCCTATGTTAAAGTTCAACCAATTCGATACATCTTCTCCTATGGGCAGGGCTAATTTAAATACATCCTATGTTAAAGTTCAACTGCACTTGTAAGTACATTCCATAACAGTCCAGGAAAATTTAAATACATCCTATGTTAAAGTTCAACGAGTGTACAAACTATATAAGGAGTTGATAAATTGATATTTAAATACATCCTATGTTAAAGTTCAACAGCACAAAAGATAATAGACATGCTTTAGAATGGAGGATTTAAATACATCCTATGTTAAAGTTCAACCGAACCATATGCAGATTGTTCAACTTGAACTAACGCATTTAAATACATCCTATGTTAAAGTTCAACTTATAGAGCTGCTTATCTTTCAAGCTTAAAATGGCCATTTAAATACATCCTATGTTAAAGTTCAACGCAATATCTCAGGCAGACTAAAAAAGTCTGTCTCATTTAAATACATCCTATGTTAAAGTTCAACTAGTATCGCACGTTGTAGACCATCTATTGGTTTAATTTAAATACATCTTATGTTAAAGTTCAACAAATAGATGGTCTTAAAAAATCAAGTTGTTACTGATTTAAATACATCTTATGTTAAAGTTCAACAAGTTTTTCAGGAAGAACAAATAAAATTTTTAAATAATTTAAATACATCTTATGTTAAAGTTCAACTATAAAACCTAGAATAGTAAAGGTTGTGGCTAATCTATTTAAATACATCTTATGTTAAAGTTCAACAGGAATGATTATATTGGCAGTTAGTTTACCTAATATATTTAAATACATCTTATGTTAAAGTTCAACATTATGTAGACACAAATATAGCAAGCCAATATCAGAATTTAAATACATCTTATGTTAAAGTTCAACAAAAGCCTAGAGAGTATTAACTAAAAAATGTATATTTAAATACATCTTATGTTAAAGTTCAACTTTTTCTTCTATTAGGTCTGCACTTAATTCTTTACCATTTAAATACATCTTATGTTAAAGTTCAACAAAAGGATAGAGAGCTTTGAGGTACAGTTAATACCATTTAAATACATCTTATGTTAAAGTTCAACTATTTTGTTAAAAAAGAAGACCATATGCTTTATACAATTTAAATACATCTTATGTTAAAGTTCAACTACTAATCCTAATAATTATGAGTATATAAGGATAGTATTTAAATACATCTTATGTTAAAGTTCAACTAGCTTTAGATTAATAGAAAGGAGTACAATTATGAGATTTAAATACATCTTATGTTAAAGTTCAACAGGTGCTAAAGTTCAATTAAACGTTACTAATGTTAGATTTAAATACATCTTATGTTAAAGTTCAACAGCAAGTTCACCTGTTCTTATAGGGATGAGAACTGGATTTAAATACATCTTATGTTAAAGTTCAACAAATATGGCTAGTGCTAAGAAAATAAAGGAATCACTATTTAAATACATCTTATGTTAAAGTTCAACAGAAAATCGGTAAAATGTCTAAAGAGCAAATAGCATTTAAATACATCTTATGTTAAAGTTCAACCATGGATTTTTATGAATATAAAAATATGAATGCTGAATTTAAATACATCTTATGTTAAAGTTCAACGGAATTTTTCTCCCTGGATCTGTAGGATTTACAACAATTTAAATACATCTTATGTTAAAGTTCAACATGAATTCACAGGATATGGGTATCTGAGGTATACAAATTTAAATACATCTTATGTTAAAGTTCAACTTAATAAAGATAAAACAAGTAGTTATACAGCGCAATTTAAATACATCTTATGTTAAAGTTCAACTAGTAAAAGTTACTCACTCAGAAATCACTCAAAGATTTAAATACATCTTATGTTAAAGTTCAACGAAGAAAGCTATAATGAATATTTAAGAAAATTTGGATTTAAATACATCTTATGTTAAAGTTCAACAGAAAGATAAATATAGAAGATATCTTAATATTACCATTTAAATACATCTTATGTTAAAGTTCAACATATACGTAAGCTTCAAAAAAACTACTAGGGATAATTTAAATACATCTTATGTTAAAGTTCAACATACTATCGACTTACAAAACAAAAAGCTTTCTGAAAATTTAAATACATCTTATGTTAAAGTTCAACGTAGCGTTTTAAGCGTTACCTTTTTTATTATGGTGGATTTAAATACATCTTATGTTAAAGTTCAACCACTGTAAAATAGCCATTCTTATTTTTTATTATACCTCTTAACCCATTGAAAATAAAGCATTTCCTTAAAATTTTACCAGCCGTTTTTTAATTTTCAAAACTACAATAAAAAAAGTACCTTTAAGTCTTGTATTTAAAGGCTTAAAAGGCACTTTGCTTCTAACTTTAGCTGGTAAAATTTAAAGAATTAATGCTTCACTATTTTCTAAATTTACTCCTAACGTTTCTTCACTAAAGCTTTTTTCATTCATTAATTTTATTATTGATACAAAATCCTCACTTTCATCAATAACCTTTTTAAGTTCCGCCCTTAGCTTTATTAAATTAGAAGGAGTTATATTTCCTCTAAACACTGATTTTTGATGATGCTTAAAATACTTTTTACAAATCTTAAAAACTCTTTGAACCCTTTTTTCATTAATATCATAAAAAACAAAAGCATAATTACAATTTTCTATCTTTCCCATATCACATCATCTCCTTAAGGCTAAATGGTGCAAAATCTTTTCCTTCAAATATATACTTTATAAGCTTGTATCCATCATATTTAATAGCTGCCTCATAACTAACCTTTCTTTTTAATTTAGCATGTTCAAATACACTATTAAACCTTTCCTCTAAAGCTGGTATAAATACTTTCTTTCCAGCTTCATTTAATAAACAATAATTAAGCTTCCTCTCAAAGTGCTTTGATACCTGTATCTTTTTATTATTAACTAATTCAAAAATAGTTTTATATACAATAGCTGGTTTAAATACTTCTGAAAGATCAAGGCTTAAAGAAAATCTTCCTTCGCTAGGTTCATGAAGAAAACTTATACTTTGATTTAAATGGGTATGATAAATTTGAGAAATAGTTCTAGCATAAAGTATGGAATTACCAAAGGAAATCATAGCATTCATTGGATTATCTGGTGGTCTTTTTACTCTTTTATTCATTAAAAAGTCCTCTGGCAAAAAATATTTAAAGTTATCATAGAATTTCATCCAAACTTGACCTTCTATAAACAAAATTTGTTTTATATCATTTGTTTTATCTAAAACATCCATAAAGTCTTTTTTGATCCAATCCAAAAATTCCTTGGTTTCCTTCTTGTCATGCTTATAATAATGATAAACTACTTCATAAATGTTGATACCTATCCCTTTTACAAAAGCCTTTGCAATATGTATTCTATTTTTAATAAAAGCCTCTGACTGTTTTATTGTAAGATTTCCACTTATTAAATATTCCTTTGGATAAAAAGTACCGCTGTAATAGCCATAATAATTAAAGAAATGTATCACAATACCAGCTTTAGCTGCGAAATCTAAGAATTTGGTATTTAAATTTACTTCATTTAATAAATAAAGTTCTTTAGTTGCTTCCACTGGCATATATGTATTTTTGTTTCCTTTTCTAAAACAAATAGAATTATCTTTCCTTGTAATATCTCCCTGAGACATTATAAATCTCGTTCCATTTCCCATAATATCCCCTTCTCACTCTATAATAAATATATACACTTTCAAAAATCTTAAATTTGTACTGATTACATTGAATAAAATATTTTTGAAAACATCTAATAAATATTAAAAATGTAATTTCTTATTTTCAGCAAATCTAATTATAAAATTAACAACATGCTCTATTTTTCACTCTATTGTCTCTAAATAAAGCAGTATTCATAATAAGCGCACTTCTTACAACCCTTTTTCAATTCTTCTTTTGGAGGATTTTCTTGTTCCAGTAAATTATTTATGCTGCTTAAAAATTCTTCTAAAGCTTGTTCATTTTCTTCTGTAAGGTCAATATAAACTATCTTTTTATCCTGTTTATTTTTTTCTTCAAACTGAATTTTTCCTTTTCTTTCTATGCCTTTATTCTTCAATATTTTAAGATAGAGCAAAACCTGCCATTTTACAGCTTCCACATCTGCATCTGATTTTTTCATTTCCACTAAGTATTCATCAGTTATCTTATCTACTTTTATATTTTCTATGGATATTTCCGTGTTCTTCTTGCCTTCTGCTGCCAATTCATGCAGTACTTTTCCTATTCTCACTTCTTCACTGTTGTCCTCCAAATTTATTCTGTGAGCATGAAGCCAGCATTGACGGTTACAGTGGATGTAGTAATTTATTATTGTTCCTGTGATTTTCATATTACACCTCCATTAAAAACAAATTTTATCCTACGCCAGGAACTCTGTTTATAATATTAAATTAGCTTCATCTGGAGTTTCTCCCATAAATATTTCCTGATTGAATCTACCGTTTAACACATACTTTTCTCCATCTTCAATATAATAAATATCTCCAAGTATTTCATTATACTGGCTTGGAAGCTTTTTAACCTTATAAATAAAATAGCTTAACTGTGCGTTCTTTTCTGAAAGCTTCACTCTTCTTTCAGAATAATCCATTTCACTGTCCACCAATAGTTTTTTATAATCTTTCCACAAAATCCTCCCATCAAGCATATCAACATTGCCATCTTTCTCGTCCTTGACTTCAATTTTTCTTGAAAGGAATATAGTATACTTATTTTGATTAATTTCATCATCAATAAGCTTCATATAATCCTTTATCTTTTCAAAATTTAAATTATAAAGCTGTTTTATAAAACTCAAATAACCTTTATCATTAATTTCTCTTTTTTTCTTATCAATTTTATCTATAACCCTGTCATAATATCCTTCAAAATCTTTATTTCTCAAAATTTCTTGTATTTCTGTATTAATCAAGGTAAGTTCTTTTTCTTTTCTCACATCATCTTTATAAAGAAGTCTACAGTTATCTATTTGAAAGAATTTTACTCTTCCAGAATTTAAACATGATCTATTTATTCTGCCCATAAACTGTTCTTCTGCATCTAAAATAGATATATTTTTATATCCAAGATCCATATCAATATCCACGCCTGCTTCTATAACCTGAGTTGATATAATAATCACCTTATTTTTCTTTCCCTTTGCTAATTTTATAATCTTTTCTCTATCTATTTTATTGTCATCAGAAGTTATAATCTTAATTTCATGACCACTATCACTAATAAAATTTTCATTCATATAATCAAAAAACTTATCTGCATGCTTTTTAAATATAAACTCTATCAAAATTTTATTATTGTTTTTGCTTTCCTTTAATATATCCTTCAAAAGCAGTTCAAAACCCTCACTCTCTGGATCTTCTCCTAAATCCATCATTTCAAATTCAACTCTATTTTTAAATAGTGGATTTTCAAAATAGTGTTTTCTGTCTTTTATGAGATAAACAAAGTTATTATCCTCTCTTTCTACAAGCTTATTAAGTCTAGGAAGTGTAGCAGACATTATAATAACCTTTACATTGAGAATTTCCGCATAAGCACTTAAAAAATTAATTATTTCTTTCCATATTCCATTTTTATAGCTTTGAATTTCATCAAGTATTATTACTGAGTTACAAATGTGAATTAGAGGAAAACCTTCTTCTCTGCTAGTGCCAAAAAGATAATTAAATAGATTAACATGAGTTGTTATAATAAAAGGATAATTGAGAAAAATTCTATTTAAAAGTGATTTTTTATAATCAATTTTTCTATTATTTTCTTTACTTCTAAAGTCTTTATAATCTTCATTTTTATCTACTGTTTTTATTGGTGTTAAAGAATTTATTACAGATATGTTTTGTGTTATATCGCTTCTTTTAAATATGTCCTTTAATCCCTTTTCTGTCTGTTCAACTAGAGTGTTAAATGGAAACACATAGAAAAGTTCATTAATAGCTTTCTCTGATTTGAGTATTAAATTTGCCAAATTTATAGAGGTTATAGTCTTACCTGCTCCTGTAGGTGCTTCAAGGTAATATATATTTTTGTCTTTATTCTTTAAATAATTTTTTTCACTTTCTAAAGTTATTTCAGATCTAAGTTCATTTATACTTGTATAATTACCATCAATAACTGGATTTTTTTCATAATTTCTTATGTTTTTTGTGATTTCATAATTGTTAAATTCTGAGCAAAACTTTTCCTTTAACTCTTTAGTTATAATGCCCATATCAACTACTTTGTGTCCATCCATATATTCTGCTGTTGCATAATAATCTGAGGCTGTAAGTATTGAAAATAAAATTTTAGAGTATATATAAATATTAAAATCACTATCTTTATTTTTCACATATTCTTTTATAATTTTAAAGCTGTCACCATAAAAGAAATTGACTATTGTGCTATTTTTTAGGGTGTTCATATTTAAATCAGGAAAATCATCTTCTTTAAAATAATCTTCAGTTTCATCTGCTAAATAAGTACCGAAGTCTTCAAAATCTGATAAATAGCCATGATGTTTGGATATAATGTAGGCATTTAAATACATAAAATATCTTAAAAAACTTTTATCTAGCTTTTCAATGTCTAAATTCTTTATTTTTTTATCAAAATAACTAACATATATATAAGAACTAAGTAGGGAATGTTTACTATCCCTACTTTCATTATCTTTATAAAAATCATTTAACATAATATCATATTGAAAAGCTGGATTTATTTTTCCTACATCATGCATGTATACAGTATTTATCAGCATTTCCTTCCATAACTGTACTAAAACATTATCCTTTTCTTTAAGAAGACTTTTTTCAAGATTTATAAAAATGTTATCTAAATTTTTCTCTCTGCAAATAAAGTGAAAATACTCAATAGTACACTCTATATGATCTCTTAAATATTCCTTAGGCTTTTTATTTTCAGTATCTCTATGAGCATACATATTTTTTAAATTGCTTACATGATCTTCAATTTGAAAAATATTCACATCTTCAAAATACATTTTTAATCTCCTTCTAAAATAAGTATATAACCTTATTAAGCTCATTATCTTTATATAAAGTAATTCTGTTAGTATTTTTAATTGAAAGATTTGTTGCTGTGAAATCTTCAAATTCATATTGATTTAATGCTTCATCTAAACCTACAGGCAAACATTCTCTATATCTCCATGGATTAAAATCGTCCTCTTCTTCATCTATATAAGCATCTATTTTAAAATCTCCAGTTTTAAACAAACTTTGTATATGACTTACTTCTTTTACTTCTTTCAAATCCACCTTTTTTACATCTGTAATATCTGCAAAATGATCATTTTTGCCTAAATAAGGTATGAACTTAGCTTTATTATTTAAAATCAATTCTGCAAATTCTTCTGTAGTTTCATCTATCCTAACATATATTATCCAGCATGGATCTTGAAGCCATTGTTCTTTAACTATAAGATTTCCACCCTGCTCCAAACTTGCATATCCCACAGAATTATTAAAGGTTTGAATTTTCTTGGTTATATATCCTTGCTTATTACAAGTAACTACAGCTACCTTGGCACCCTTTAACTTTTCATAAAATTTAGGATAAACTTCACTTTGTTTGTTATATCCATCTAATCCCACAATACTTCCCATAATTCCAAGAAGAGCAACCTTATGTATGTTTCCATAAGTGAAATAATAATAAGTGTTTACATCTGGCTTTTTAAAGAATGCAGTTCTGCCTGAAAGCTTGAATCTTACCACCTGCATATCTTAAACCTCTTTTCTTGTAAATATATTGAAGGTTTTAGCTCCTTTAGGAATATTATTTAATTTTAATTTATAATCATTATAGTAAATCTCCATACTCTTTATCTTATCTTTGACTCCATCTAACAAATCATCTAAATTAAGTTCAAGAGCATCATGTTCATTTACTTTTTGAAAATCCATAAACTGTGTTAAATTAGGAAGATATGTATCTTCTTCTGTTTCTATAAACATGGCAAATTCATTTTCGCAGCCTGCTTTGGAGTTTGTATTAAGAGCAGTAGCCCCTACAAGAGCTGCTTCTTTAAATTTATTATAATCTTCTTCTGTATAACCTTCTGTAACACTCATTTCTTCATAGTTCTTATAAGAAATTGGATTAATGTAAAATGGATATAAATAATGTGCTTCATTACTTACAATTTTTGTACCAAGGGTACTTTGATTTGCTTCTGCTGCTTCCTCTCCCTCTTTAGCTTTTTTGTCACTTCTAAAAGGAGAAAGTATTTGCTGTTCTTCAGCATTTGAAGCTTCATAAACATTAAAGCCCTGACCAATTTGTACAGCTCCAGTTAATCCAATATTGTTACCTTCTTCTGCAAAGGTTGCTCCAAAAGCTTTAACATCTACAGCTGAAAAAAGGTTTTTAAGTATAACTGTAGTTTCATCCTTTTTAGTAAGTGTAGTATTAAAAATTTCATTATATCTTTCTTCTAAAGATTTTGGTTTCATCTTTTTATCCTTATCCACTTTAAAGGACTTTATATAAAGCACCTTTTCAGAATTAGCTTCCCAATATTTTTTCATACTATATTTTAAAGCTTTATCACTTCCAAAAACCGTTCCATCACTAATTGTTTTAGGGTATCCACTGAAATCTGCATTCCAATTTGCCATAACAGCTTTAATTCCAATTACTCCATATACTCTATTCATGCTTAATATCCTCCCCTATTTCACCATTATTTTTATCTGATTTTTTTAATATTAAATTAGGACACAAAAAACCTGCAATAAGTATATCCTGGTCTACATCACCTTCTGGAGCATAAGCTTCAACCATATAATACATATTGCTAAATTTTAAAGACCCTTTTATTGCATAACTGTATTTCATGAATAACCTTCTAAGCTGTTCCTTTATAAAATCATCATTTTTAGCACTAAGTATTGGTCTTATAAATGAGTAATTCTTAGTACTAGACTTGTTTAGTGCATAAAAATACTGCATTAACTGCCCTACGCAAAAGTAATATTCTTTATCATCATTTATTTCTACCTTATAATCTGAATCTACTTTTATATTTATCTTTTCATCTAAACTTTTTCGTATATCCTTTACACTACTTGCCATATTGTCCCCTCCATTTTCATTTTTAAAATAATCCAATAAAGCATGCCTTAAATTAAATTGATTAATGGCTTTATTTACATTTCCACGAAGCATTGAATTACACAAAAGTTCTCTTGTTACTTTGTTCCAAAACTTACTTACAAGAGAATCTTCTCCTTTATAAAACCAAGTGTAAAATCCATATCTATATTTAATAAGAATTTCCTTCAATTTATTATCATCCAACCTTATATCTTTAGGTTCTGTAAAATAGTTATTATTTAGGTAATTGCTAAAAAATATTTCATCTATAGCTCCTTTTAATTCATTTAAATTGCTAAAGCTTTTTTTAAGTGGTAAAAAATCCTTGCCAACGCCCTTATCAATTATTCTTGAAAGCTTCATAGATTTCTTTAACTTATATCTATAATTAGTTACAACATCAGAATCTACAATTTCAACTTCTTTTCCCTTGTTTACCCTTAAAAAATGACCTTGGAAGTTTTTATTTCTTCCTTCCTTAGGTGTCATTTCCTCTATTTCATTTCCAACATAGACATAATTTTTACCCTGTGCAGAGCAATTCAATAAATAACTAAAAAGCTTTTTTTGAATAACTATTTTATCAGCTGGTACAAGAAGTGGCAGCTTAGTTTTCCTAGTTTTATTTTCTAAATAAGGTTTTTTCGAATTTAGTCCCATATTAAAATCAGGAAGTCCATAAACCTTTTCTTCGATTTTAACATTGTAATCAGTGCTATTATAAATATTAGGAAGAATGTACTTTTTACTTTCCTTTTCATAATTTTCTGAATTGGTTTTGTAGAAGAGTTTAAGGTAAGTTTTATCTAACTTAAGCTTTAAAGCTATTTTATATATATTTTCCTTTATCCATAAGTTTATTTTATCTATAATCTCTTCATCTGATTTTCCATACTTCTCTTCAACTTTTAAATAAAGTTCTAAACTTTTAGGTTTGTTTTTATATTTAATTTTAGGATTTTTAAGTACGCTATAATATGTATCAATAATTTCATCCTTAAGCTTTCCTTTTTCAGCATCTAAATTATCCTTCTTTACATAAAAGGCATACATATTATTACTGTGAATTATTTTATTAGGATCAACGGGTTTATTCATTGAAATAAGGCCACTCATATAGTCTAGCTTTGCAAAATTTTTATAACTTTCTTCTTCCTTATCTGTTTTCTTATTCACGTCAAAAATGTCTATTGTATCTGCAGTATCTTTCAGGGTAAACACAGCATATTGTCCTGGTGCAAGCACATAATTATCTATAATTAAACCTTCACCTTTTTCCTCATACTGCTTTTTAAACACTTCACTTATTTCACTTATCACAAATTATCCCTTCTCTCTATTTAATGTATTGATAATTCATGTATCCATAGCCTCTGGGAGACATATCCCCAATGCCAGTTCCAAGAAGCATATATGCAATATTTTGAGCTTCAATACCTATATCTACAGTCAATGTAATTTTATCACCAAGCATTCTTCTACCTTTAAAACTAGTAGCTATTGGAGTTCTGTTATCTATTCTTTCATAAGTAAATATCCTTAAGCTTCTATCTACTTTTTCCCCTGTTAATACTTCATATTTTTTTATACTATTTTCTCTTATGTATTCAAAAAAGTCTTCTTCATTATGCTTATTTCTCCAGTATTCTGTTTTTTCCACATCTGAAATCTTAATTACAGTTGGAGTTATACTGTAAATTCTATCTATTGGCTTTTTAAATATGCTTTTGCTTTCACAGGTAAGTGCCTTTATAGAAGTTGTATACTCATTAGTTAAAAACTTTACAAAATGATTTTTTAGTTCTTCTCCTACACATCTTATTTGAAAATTGTATATTTCACCTTCATTATAATTCTTATTTATTGAAATTGGATACAAGCTATTAAAGCAATAACCCTTTATTCTGTTTTCTTCATGAAAATCCTTCAGTTTTTCATTTTTATAAAAAGATTTGTCTATTAACTTACTTATAGCCTCCTGTACATCTTCTTTTGATATATCTTTTATTAAAAAAACTTTAAAATTACATTCAAATATATGCACAATATTTCTCCTTTTTAAGCTTTATCACTAAATTACTAAAATTTTATTATAGATATATAATCCAATTTTCACCCATGCAAAATTTAACTTAGTACAATCAAATTACAAAACAAAGCTTTCATTTAAAAATTGAGAGTGAAAAATTAAATACCCTAAGCTTTGATTACAATATTATATATCTATATTTGTTTCTAAATGCACCAATTAATTTCATATATATTACTATTCTACGTTTTTATTACAATACCTCTATAATTTTTGAAATTTTTTGTAGAATTTCAAAAATCTCTTCACATTCACATTAATAGAACATCAATTTTACAATAAAAAAGCAACTAAGTAATAAAAATCACCTATTTGCTTTCTTTAAAATTCACCCCTAAGTTTATTAAGTTTTTTGAATTAGATAAAATATATACTCCAGTTAATATTGCTGCTGTAAATATAGTTTTACTTATAAAGCCTTTCATTTTCTAGCACCTCCATTTATCATAATAATTAAATTTCAAAGTTATTAAATTGTTTTACAAATAATATTGAATTTAAGGATTTATTATTTAACTATATAACTTTCTTTACACAACTCTTGTTATTGTTCACATTAAATGTTTAACAAATAATATATTTAAATACAATTTTTGCTGAAGTTAAATTTAAATTATACTTGAGATAAATTTATTCAAAGGCGAAAATATCAAAAGCTAAATTTTCATTACACAAGACATTATTGCCTAAGTTCTAAATAATATACACTTATAAAAAATTTATTTATTTTAGTCTCTAAATATTTTCAATCACATCCTATGTTATAGTTCAACAGATATGGATTGCGGTATAAGCTTTGATGCAACTCATTTAAATACATCCTATGTTATAGTTCAACTTAGTATAAAGTAAGAAAAAGTGCAGGAGGTTACCAATTTAAATACATCCTATGTTATAGTTCAACTATATTGTCCTAATCCGTTTTGGATGGATGTTACTGATTTAAATACATCCTATGTTATAGTTCAACGCATGTGGTATAACATAGCATTAGAAGCAATAGAAAATTTAAATACATCCTATGTTATAGTTCAACATTATGTTGCATCATCATAGTATTTATTCCCATCAAATTTAAATACATCCTATGTTATAGTTCAACGGACTATTATAAGTGAAATTATTAATTACTGTAGTATTTAAATACATCCTATGTTATAGTTCAACAAAAGTTACAAGAGGTTAAATCAATTTTTCAGAATAATTTAAATACATCCTATGTTATAGTTCAACCCTTTGTACTTTAACCTTAGTTGCAACATCTTCAATTTAAATACATCCTATGTTATAGTTCAACATATTTCAAAATCATACCACCATAGATAACATTTTCATTTAAATACATCCTATGTTATAGTTCAACGTAAATATAGGTTAATTTAAAAGGAGATAGATAAGAATTTAAATACATCCTATGTTATAGTTCAACTAAACATTTGTCTAATACCATTCCTTTTTCAATACATTTAAATACATCCTATGTTATAGTTCAACATATATAAATTTGAAGACAGATAGGGGGATGCTGAAATTTAAATACATCCTATGTTATAGTTCAACTATTAATATTCGTTACAGATGGATAAATAACTACTAATTTAAATACATCCTATGTTATAGTTCAACCGAAATCTCTTGTTTAATTCCGTTTACACAAATAAAATTTAAATACATCCTATGTTATAGTTCAACTTGTATTTGGTAGACACTATAGAGCTTACCAAGGCGGATTTAAATACATCCTATGTTATAGTTCAACTTTAATAAATGGAGTATATGAAGGTGACTTAGCACAATTTAAATACATCCTATGTTATAGTTCAACTGTAAATAAGTTAGGACATAAAGAGGTTTCTGATGCATTTAAATACATCCTATGTTATAGTTCAACTCAATAAAATTTTATCATAAAGGAGAAGTGGTACAAATTTAAATACATCCTATGTTATAGTTCAACGTAGCTGTGGCGGAGACATTCTTACAACGCAGGCAAATTTAAATACATCCTATGTTATAGTTCAACACATTACCTACAACTCCTATAATTTGCCCATTCTCATTTAAATACATCCTATGTTATAGTTCAACTTTATTGAAGGAAAACATTATTATAAGTTACAAGGATTTAAATACATCCTATGTTATAGTTCAACAAAAGTATCAAAAGGTTATGTTAAATATGTTTGGTAATTTAAATACATCCTATGTTATAGTTCAACCACTGTAAAATAGCCATTATTCTTTTTCATTATAACCCTTAATCCATTGAAAATAAAGGACTTACTTAAAATTTTACCAGCCGTTTTTTGATTTTTAAAAACACAATATAAAAAGTACCCTTAAGCCTTATACTTCAAGGCTTTAAAGGCACTTTATTTCTAGCTTCAGCTGGTGAATTTCTTAGTTAATTCAAGTTAGTATTACACTTTATGTTAATACTAGAACATCTTTACCTTCAAAAGCAATTCCAAGCTCTATTACATTTTTTACTCCAAGTTCAATAAGCTCTTGTTTATAATTCATAGTTTTTATTTGAGCTAATGCATTTTCAGCTGCTGTATTTAAAGTTTCTTTTCTCCTTTTATTAACTTTTTTAAACTCAATTATTATACCATTTTTTTCTATATCCTTTGGAATAATCATTATATCATATCTTCCATAGCCGCTTTCTCTGTTAGATTTCACTCTATATTTATCATTTAACGCCACTAATATTCCAAGTACAAAAGCATGATAAAAGCTCTCACTTTCATCACCTATATCAAAGTAACTAAAGCTCTTGGTCACATAATCTGCAAAAATATCTTCAAAGGTTTCTATATCTCCATTTGTAAGTGAATTTAACATAAGATTGAATTCATCATTATTTACGCTTTCTTTAAGCCAGCTCATTATTATTTCATTATACAAGTATTTTACTTCTATATTAGGTATAGCAAGTTCACATACAAGTCTTCCATCTGGCTTTCTTGTCTTTTTCACAGTTTTCAAATATCCGCTAAGAAGTAAAAAACTCCATACATTCTCTGTACTTTTGTCTATTTCCTTCATTTCAATATTTTCATTTATTGCTTTTGTTATATTTTTATCTTGAATTAAATCTTCCAGTTCACTTTTTAGCTGCTGATCGCCTTTTGTTATAAGTTTTTTCACTAAATCATTGCTGCTGGTATTTATCCAATATGGCTGAAGTCCTTCTTCATAATTATTTACATAATTTAGTATGGACCATGGATTATATATTATGTTTTCTCCAAATACATAGCCATTGTACCAGCTTTTAACTTCATCAAGCTTAAATTCTACTTTGTAATATCTAAAAATGTTTTCTATCTCAGCCTCTGAAAATCCAAAGTAGCTGCTGTATTTATTTTTTAAAATACTATATACATTTAAATTATTAAGTCCTGAAAATATACTCTCCTTCGCTACTCTAAGTATACCTGTAAGAATTGCCTTTTCTAAATATATATTATCCTTCAAGCCTCCACTTAAAAAATTTCTCATAAAATTTATAATATCTTCGTAGTAATCACCATTATATCCACTTTGTATTGGTACATCATATTCATCTATAATTATTACAGCTTTTTTATTATAATACTTAGATAAATACATGCTTAAACTTAATAAACTTTTATAATAATATATATCTTCTGCCTTTAAGTTCATAACATCCTTATAAATTTCTTTTTCTTCATCATCCATTATATTACTTTCAAGAAGATATTTATGCCTTTTAAATTCACTTCCTATTACAAATTTCATCCCACTTTTACAATCTTTCCAACTTAAATATTTTTCATCCTTAAAGGTGAGATAAATAACTGGATATTTTCCTTGTCTTTCCATAATATCTTTATGTTCATATATATTCAATTCTTCAAAAAGAAAGCTGTTATCTTCATCAGTCTTTTCAAAGAAATACTTAAGCATGCTCATATTTATAGTCTTTCCAAAACGTCTTGGCCTTGGTAATAATAAAACTTTTGATCCATCTTCCATTATCTCTTTTATAAACAAACTTTTATCTACAAGATAGTAATTATTATTTACAATTTCCTTAAAATCAGTTATACCTATAGAAATCTTTTTCACTTAACCACTTCCTTCCTTAACAATTATTTTAACACAAACAGTGCAATTTAAACATTCATAAAAAATGCTACTGCTGATTTATAGCAGTAGCATTTAGTTTAAATATGTCATATGTTAAAGTTCAACACAGATAGGAAAGGAAGTGGAAACTTTGGCAAAGTTATTTAAATACATCCTATGTTATAGTTCAACATGTTCGAAATCAGAATGGACTTATGATTCTGTGCAATTTAAATACATCCTATGTTATAGTTCAACAAGCTCTTAGGTGGTTTTCTGGTGGAGAAACAGTGTATTTAAATACATCCTATGTTATAGTTCAACAGGTGCTATAAGGCAGGTGAAATAAATGGTTGAAAATTTAAATACATCCTATGTTATAGTTCAACAAAAATAGAAAATGATGAATCTAGTGAGGAAATATTATTTAAATACATCCTATGTTATAGTTCAACAAGATGGTGAACGTTGTATATTCGTAATTACGTCAATTTAAATACATCCTATGTTATAGTTCAACGATATATCGTATACAATATACATAAAGAGGTGATTTATTTAAATACATCCTATGTTATAGTTCAACTAAAAATTATGTGATATTAGCATTAGGTGAATATACATTTAAATACATCCTATGTTATAGTTCAACTCCACTGGCTTTGGATCATTTCTCATGCTAAATTTAATTTAAATACATCCTATGTTATAGTTCAACGTGGTTTGTAACTGTAGTTATAAGTTCAGCATTTGCATTTAAATACATCCTATGTTATAGTTCAACCAGATAGATAGAGCATTAAATGCACTTAGTAATATATTTAAATACATCCTATGTTATAGTTCAACATGCAGAGGATGGTAGTTTACCAGGAGTAATTGGATTTAAATACATCCTATGTTATAGTTCAACTTTTAAGCAGATGTATTTTAATATGTTGGTACTGAATTTAAATACATCCTATGTTATAGTTCAACTTAAGCCCGCCGTTTTGTAATTCTCCTATAGCTCCAATTTAAATACATCCTATGTTATAGTTCAACAATGCTAGGTATAAGATATATTCCATATTCCTCTTTATTTAAATACATCCTATGTTATAGTTCAACAAGTGGCTTTGAAGTTAGCCCATAATATTCACCAATTTAAATACATCCTATGTTATAGTTCAACATATAGGCAGCAGGACAATTAATCTAGCAATTTTATTTAAATACATCCTATGTTATAGTTCAACCTATAGTACAAGCTAGAAACCCACAAAAGGTAACATTTAAATACATCCTATGTTATAGTTCAACTTCCGTACTATAGTAGCTTATTTTTATGTGGCAAAATTTAAATACATCCTATGTTATAGTTCAACATGGTTGCTTTGGAATGGGGAAACTTGTGTACATCTAATTTAAATACATCCTATGTTATAGTTCAACGCATTTAAAGTTTACATATATAGGGGGATTTGTTTAATTTAAATACATCCTATGTTATAGTTCAACACATTACCTACAACTCCTATAATTTGCCCATTCTCATTTAAATACATCCTATGTTATAGTTCAACATATAATGCTTTATTAGAATTGAATATTCCTTTAGATTTAAATACATCCTATGTTATAGTTCAACTTTAAGCTTATCTTCATCTACATAAGCAACTTTAAAATTTAAATACATCCTATGTTATAGTTCAACACTTTAAACAGAATTGATAAAGTGGTTTTAAAATAATTTAAATACATCCTATGTTATAGTTCAACAACTTACTATATAGCGAAGGATAATCTAGGTATGATATTTAAATACATCCTATGTTATAGTTCAACCACTGCAAAATAGCCATTCTTCTTTTTCATTATACCCCTTAATACATTGAAAATAAAGGATTCCCTTAAAATTTTACCAGCTGTTTTTTGATTTTTAAAAACATAATATAAAAAGTACCCTTAAGCCTTATACTTCAAGACTTTAAAGGCACATTATTTCTAGCTTCAGCTGGTAAATTTCTTAGTTAATTCAAGTTAGTATTACACTTTATGTTAATACTAGAACATCTTTACCTTCAAAAGCAATTCCAAGCTCTATTACATTTTTTACTCCAAGTTCAATAAGCTCTTGTTTATAATTCATAGTTTTTATTTGAGCTAATGCATTTTCAGCTGCTGTATTTAAAGTTTCTTTTCTTCTTTTATTAACTTTTTTAAATTCAATTATTATACCTCGTTTTTCTGCATCCTTTGGAATAATCATTATATCGTATCTTCCATAACCACTTTCCCTATTAGATTTTACTCTATATTTATTATTTAATGCCACTAATATTCCAAGTACAAAAGCATGATAAAAGCTTTCACTTTCATCACCTATATCAAAGTAACTAAAGCTCTTAGTCACATAATCTGCAAAAATATCTTCAAAGGTTTCTATATCTCCATTTGTAAGTGAATTTAACATAATATTAAATTCATCATTGCGTATACTTTCTTTAAGCCAGCTCATTACTATTTCATTATATAAATACTTTACTTCTAAATTTGGTATAGAAAGTTCACATATGAGTCTTCCATCTGGATTTCTTGTCTTTTTTATAGTTTTCAAATATCCACTAAGAAGTAAGAAACTCCATACATTTTCTGTACTCTTGTCTATTTCCTTCATTTCAATATTTTCATTTATTTCTTTTGTTATGCTTTTATCTTGAATTAAATCTTCTAATTCACTTTTTAGCTGCTGTCCACCTTTTGTTATGAGACTTTTTACTAAATCGTTACTGCTAGTATTTATCCAATATGGCTGAAGTCCTTCTTCATAATTATTTACGTAATTCAATATGGACCAGGGATTATATATTATATTTTCTCCAAATACATAGCCATTGTACCAGCTTTTAACTTCATTTAATTTAAATTCGACTTCATAATATTTAAAAATTTCTTCTATCTCAGCTTCTAAAAATCCAAAGTAGCTGCTGTATTTATTCTTTAAAATATCATATACGCTTAGATTGTTAAGTCCTGAGAATATACTTTCTTTTGCTACCCTAAGAATGCCTGTCATCACTGCCTTTTCAAGGTATTCATTATCTTTAACTCCACCGCTTAAAAAATTTCTCATAAATTCAACTATATCTTCATAATAATTATTCAAATATCCGCTTTGTATTGGTACATCATATTCATCAATTAAAATCACTACATTAATGCCATAATATATGCTTAAAAATTTGCTTAAATTCTTAAGACTGGTTTCATATTGTGCTTCAGATGCCTTTCTAAGTAAAATATCATTATAATATATTTTATCTACTTCACTTAGGCTATCTAATATAAATTTGAATTTATTATATTGTTCACTTAAAATTTCTTTTATCTTTTCATAACATTTATCAATATTTTTGTCTTTTAAATCTTTAAAAGTTATATAAATCACAGGATATTTCCCCTGTCTTTCCATAACATCTTTATGTTTATATATATCTAATTCTTTAAAAAGAAAGCTATTATCTTCATCAGTTTTTTCAAAGAAATACTTAAGCATACTCATATTTATAGTCTTTCCAAAACGCCTTGGCCTAGGTAATAATAAAACTTTTGATCCATCTTCCATTATATCTTTTATAAGCAAACTTTTATCTACAAGATAGTAATTATCATTTATAATTCCTTTAAAATCAGTTATACCTATAGGAATCTTTTTCACTTAACCACTTCCTTCCTTAACAATTATTTTAACACAAACAGTACAATTTAAACATTCATAAAACTAAATGCTACTGCTGATTTATAGCAATAGCATTTAGTTTTAATATATCCTATGTTAAAGTTCAACGTTGTGGTTTAACTGGAAGTACAAAGCTATCCTTAATTTAAATACATCCTATGTTAAAGTTCAACATAAAGTAAAGAGTGACACAATTACTAAAATAGAATTTAAATACATCCTATGTTAAAGTTCAACCTTTAGAGAAAAATCTTTTTTTAAAGGGTATTACAGATTTAAATACATCCTATGTTAAAGTTCAACAGATATTTTGCTTGGAATTATACCAATGCACCTAAAATTTAAATACATCCTATGTTAAAGTTCAACTGTTTCTTTACCATAGGTAACTGCTGCAGTCGCAAAATTTAAATACATCCTATGTTAAAGTTCAACTACTCCAGTAATCGACTTAATGGCAGCTGATATATCATTTAAATACATCCTATGTTAAAGTTCAACTTATAGGGCGGCTTAACGAACATCCTAAGTTTTAATTTAAATACATCCTATGTTAAAGTTCAACTTATTTGCTTGGATGAAAGAACATGGCTATGAACCATTTAAATACATCCTATGTTAAAGTTCAACTTTTTTATATTTTCTATATCTACATCACTAAATGTTATTTAAATACATCCTATGTTAAAGTTCAACTATACCCTTACAGCATATACATATGATATGGTAAAATTTAAATACATCCTATGTTAAAGTTCAACAGGTTATAGTGGACGAGTTAGATGCTTAGATACAGTATTTAAATACATCCTATGTTAAAGTTCAACTGTTAATGCTTATGAAACAGATAAAGCAAATGGTTGTATTTAAATACATCCTATGTTAAAGTTCAACCACTGTAAAATAGCCATTCTTATTTTTTATTATACCCCTTAATCTATTGAAATTAAAGGATTTTCTCAAAATTTTACCAGCTGTTTTTTGATTTTTAAAAATATAATATAAAAAGTACCCTTAAGCCTTATATTTCAAAGCTTTAAAGGTACTTTATTTCTAGCTTCAGTTGGTAAAATTCTTAGTTAAATTAAAGTTAAAACTACATTTTATAATATAAAATCAAATTTATTAGCATTTCAAGATTAGAATGAATATGATGATTTAAATTATTTCTATGCAGTTATTTTTTTCTTAACAGGAATCCATATTTCGCTGTAGTAGTTTTCATCCTGATTACCTTTTGGATAGTCATCCAAATTAGTGTACATTTCAATATTATAACCTGCTGCAATTTCATAATCCTTGCAATTAGGCAGCCATTCTGAGAAGATTTTTTTATTCACATCTTGTATAGCTTTTGGCATCGCACCTCTACAAGCAA
This sequence comes from Clostridium muellerianum, assembly GCF_012926525.1. Classification (GTDB taxonomy): domain Bacteria; phylum Bacillota; class Clostridia; order Clostridiales; family Clostridiaceae; genus Clostridium_AM; species Clostridium_AM muellerianum. Next base: position 108,134 of record NZ_JABBNI010000007.1, on the reverse strand, counting down.
AAACAGCCCATATATGCTTAGGAATAACCTTTGTAATAAAACCATCAGGTATTTCTATGGATGGATTATAATCATCTGCAATCAAATATTCAAACCCATTTGAGCCCATGCTCTCATCTATACATATTCCATACATTCCACATACAAATTTACCTTTTCCTGTTTTATAATGCTCTACCCAAAACTGTGGAATTTCTGCAAGTGCATCATCGTACTTAAATACTTTTGATACACCCATAACAGTAAAGGAATCCTTTTTAACAATTTTATAATCCATAATATAACCACCTTCCAATGAAAATTTGATTTTCAGAGGAGCAAACGATTTAATCATTGCTCCATCTTTTCGAACAGCAGTAGGTGTAACACCATGAAATCGAGTAAAAGCTTTTGTGAAGCTATCTGGTGATGTATAACCGTATTTCAATGCAATATCAATGATTTTCTTATCAGTAAAAACGAGCTCATTTCCAGCAAGGGCAAGCCTTCGTTGTCTGATATACTCTCCCACTGTAAAACCACAAAGCATTGCAAAACATTTTTGAAAATAAAAGGGAGATATAAGTGCTTTTTTTGCAATATTTTTTATTACAATTTCTTCAGTGATATTCTCCTCTATATAGTTGACAACTTCACCTATTCCTTCAATCCATCTCATAATCATCACCTCTATCTATACATATATCTTATCTCTTTTCAAGTGATTATTCCCGACTTTTTGTGTTATATTTTGTCTGAAAAATTATTAAACAATTTCAGTGAAGTAAACTTACATTTCATAATGTAGCCCCTTCCTCAAATACATCCCATGTTATATTTCAACCTGTAAAATAGCCATTCTTCTTTTTTATTATACCCCTTAATTCATTGAAATCAAAGGATTTACTTAAAATTTTACCAGCCGTTTTTTGATTTTTAAAAATATAATATAAAAAGCACCCTTAAGCCTTATATTTCAAAGTTTTAAAGGTACTTTAGCTTTTCCTATGGCTGGTAAATTTTCATATCAAAAATAAAATTATAAAATCTTGCTATCTATTTACATTATATTCATTAAATTTTTATCATATTTAATCTTTAACAAGATTTAACTCCATACTTATCTAAATCTTCTATATTTTCTATATCTAGTATATCTTCAATAATTGAGTTTAACTTATTACTGTCCAATACTTTTACACTTTCAATTATTACTTCATCTACATTATTAAACTTCTTATTAAGTAATTTTATAACTCTTTCAACATCTTTTAATCTAGATTGTTCTCTCTCTTCTTCTCTTCCTTCTTCTTTTCCTTCTTCTTTTCCCTCTTGTTTATAATGTAATCTTCTAATTTCATCTATACTCATTTTAAATGCACCTCCAATTTCTTTTTTATATTCTTCATATTTTTTCTCTAACTCTGGATCTTCAATTAAAAATAAGTATTCTAGAAAGTCTACTAATGCTTTTATTTGTTCATTATTTTTTATTTTTTCATATCCTCTTAGTTCTTCAGCTAATTTAATTTTTGCCTTAAATATTTCTTCATCATTAGCTTTTATTTCTAGTAAATTCTTTGCCATTTTAAATACTAACTTTAGTGGATTATTTTCACTGATATTTTCTAGTTTTATATTTTCTATATCTATTGTCCTAAAATTATATATTAATATTTCTTCATTTATATCTGGCAATTTATATATGTAACTTTTATCTTTGCCTCTTTCTCCCTTATATGTATATATAACTGCTGCTACTATTTCTGATTTATCCTCATACTTATACCTGAACTTATCCCAAATTCTATAAAAGTATCTGAACATTCTTTCTCCAAATACTTCATTTTCACTACTGTAGCTCTGTACTTCCACATGTATAAACAATATTTTACTATTATTATTCTTTAACTTCACCTTTATTATTTTGTCCGATATTACCTTTTCGCTGCTGTCTTTATCAAAAATTTTCCTTTGTATTTCCTGCAATTCTTTGTCCAAAGAATCTGCTCCATATTCCCAGGCTATATTTTTAAATATCTCTGGAAAAAGCATTTCTACTATTTCTACTTCAAAAGCTTCCAAAATCGATTTCCATGCTGCATCAAAATCATGCTTCTTTGCCAAAACTTATCCACTTCCTCTTGCGTTTTATCTTTCTTTAAAACAATTATAAAGCATTTATATTATTCTATTCAATATCATTTTTATTGAATATGACAAAACACTGCAAAATTCTAAGTTAAGTAATGCAGTTCCTTTATTATCATTATCTTATTTGTTCAATTTTAAAATTTTGTAAATTATAATTTTTATACAAACAATACTACATCCTATGTTATAGTTCAACCTGTAAAATAGCCATTCTTCTTTTTTATTATACCCCTTAATTCATTGAAATCAAAGGATTTACTTAAAATTTTACCAGCCGTTTTTTTATTTTTAAAACTATAATAAAAAAGCACCTTTAAGCCTTATATATCAAGATTTAAAAGGCACTTTACTTTTAGCTTTGGCTGGTAAAATTTGAACAATTAATTGTGTATAGATATTGAAACAATTATTTTAACACAAATAGTTCAACTTAAGCCTTTATAAAGCTAAACTGATTTTAACCTTTTCATTAGCCATGCCATGTTTTCACCCAAATTTCTCATATTTCTCATACCTTCCTCATCTTTTAAAACATCACCAATATCTTTTCCATAAACCATATTCCAATAAGTAGAACCTACCAGTAAAACCTCTTTATTTAATAAAAAATGGTTTAAAGTATCTACAGCAGTCATTCCACCACCACGTCGAACTGCTGCAACAGAAGCGCCTACTTTATATTTAATTAGTCCAGGATTAACTGAAATAATAACACCTGATCGTTCAAGAAAAGCTTTCATTTTAGATGATATATCAGCTGAATAAACTGGTGATCCCAAAATAATTCCATCTGCTTCAATCATTTTTTTAAAACATTCATTAAAAGTATCTTTCTCAATAACACATTTTTCCTTTCCACTGCAAGCAAAACATCCTTTACAACCCTGAATTTCTTTATCAAATAGCTGTATTAGCTCTGTCTCTATTCCTCGTTTTTCTAATTCTTTAAACACTGTTTCAATTAATATTGCTGTATTCCCATTTTTCCGTGCACTACCACTTATTCCTATAACCTTCATACAACCCCCTCCTTCAGACTTTGTAAGTATATACCTTAGAGTTAACTCTAATGCAAGCTTTTTATTTTTAAATTATAATGTTTATATAAGCCAGCTTTTAAGGAGGTAATTATATTAAATGAAAAATCAGTTCAATATCAAGGAAGTTTCTAAATTAACAGGTTTAAGTGAACACACACTGCGATTTTATGAAAAACAGCTCTTAATAAAAAATATTTCTCGTGATAAAAATGGTTATAGGATTTATTCTGATTTTAACATAGAATGGATAAATTTTTTGATAAAAGTAAAAAATACAGGCATGCCTTTAAAGGATTTGCAATGTTATGCAGAACTCATGTCACCGGGTAATTCAACTATATTTGAAAGAGAAAAGATGCTTATAGAACATAGAAAAAGAGTAGAAATTCAAATTGAAGATTTAAAAACAATCTTGAATAGAATTGATGAAAAATTAGATCGATATCATCTACTAATGCAGCAGTTGTAAATAAAAAAGTACTCTTAATACTTATATTCCAAAGCTTTAGGAGTACTTTATTTTGCAGATTTATAATAATTAACTTAAAATCAAAATTTCCCTTGTTTTATTCTACTCAATAACCAAACTTTTAATTTCTTTATCGCTTGCATCAATTGGTAATGTCTTTATTTTATGATTCTATTTATTATATCTTCGTGTAAAACTTACTATTTATAACTCTTACCTAAAGTTGAAATTTGTCTTTATATTTAAAGAATTTTAGTAAAATAATAACGTTTTCCTGTGACAGGATAGTTTTCTAACGCAAACACTTCTTTGTACCCATATTTTTTATAAAATTTAGGTGCTTGAAAACTAAAAGTATCTAAAAATGAATACTTGCAACCACGCTCTTTTGCTGTTTTTTCTGCCTGCTTTAAAATATTACTTCCGATGTTATGCTGACGTAACTTTTCATTCACCCATAAAAACTTTATAAACAACCAATTACCATGCGTATTTCCAATTAGACCAGCAACTTTTTTGCCTGTTTCATCCTGTACATAAACTCCTAAATCCTTTGGGTTTTTATCTTCAATTCTCGCTAAATTATATTCTAATAAACCTTGAAAAATAATATCTTTATCTTGTTCTTTAATTTCATCAGTAATCTCAATTTTCATTTTAATTCTATACCTCCTTATATGCTTACTATTGTTTTTTTAGCATACCTACTATATTAAAGTTTAACCACTGTAAAATAGCCATTCTCATTTTTCATTATAGCACACAGCTAAATCTCTAGCAGAATAATAAAGGATTTTAGCCTTTATTTATGTAAAAATATGCTCCCTAAATAAGGAAGCATACGTTTTTACTAATTTATGCTTTAGATCATATTCCATAGAACTAAACTTTGAATAAAAAATCATTACTTTTTAATTGCTCTTGTTGCATAAAAACAGGGAATATTCAATTCATGAAGTCTGCCTTCACCATTGGTATCCTGGTATATATCTGTGAGTGTAAATCCTGTCTGCAGTTGTCCTCCAATTTGTTCTTCAATACTATGTGAAAATTGAATTCCCCAATCATTTTTCATTGAAGTCTCGTACAATTCTTTATCTTTCAATGGATTAAATGGAAGCTTTTGAATTATTTCTGTTTCTTTATCATCAATAATAAAATTAATACCATTATCTAATCCTGCCAATAAAATCCCTCCTTTTTTGAGCACTCTATAACACTCCTTCCAAACAGGAATAACTTCTTCAATATAACAATTAGAAACTGGATGGAATATCAAGTCAAAGACTTCATCCTCAAAAGGAAGCGGCTTTGTCATATCTGCTCTAATTGTTTTAATTTCATAATTTTCTCTCATAGCCACTTCTTTTTCACTTAACAACTGCTTTTCTGAATAATCTAGTACTGTACACTTTGCACCTAATGCAGTAAATATAGGCATTTGCTGACCACCACCAGAAGCTAGTCCTAGTACTTCAGCATTTTCCATTTTACCAAACCATTCCTTTGGTACTGGTTTAGTAGGCGTCAACAACACAAACCAATCATTATTTCTAGCTTTTTCAAAAACTTCATGACTAATAGGTTGACCCCATTTCCAACCTTTTTCAGACCATTCACTAATAATTTTAGAATTTATATCTGTATATTTTTTATCCATATAAATATAACCCTCTTTCATTATAAAGTGACTCTTAAGTTTATATGAAATTTTCATTTAAAATAAAAAAGTTTTATCTATCTATATAAAGCAGCTTAAAGAAACCAATTACCTTAAGAATCCTATAATTATCATAAACAATATTTTATTACTATAAAAGATAAATAATTACTATAGTTATTCTATGCACAAACCCCCTATAGTTCTGAAACTACAGAGGGGTATAAATAACTACTTTTTTACATATACAATTTTTTTAATTGAGTCATAGGAAAGATTGTATTTAAGCATAAGTTCATCAATGGTTTTACCATTTTCTTTTTCAAGTCTAATTTGTTTATTTCTATTGGCAATTTTCTCTTTTGCACCAGTTTTACTTCCCCAATTATTTTTTATACCTTCTATCTGAGGAATATATACTATCTCACCAGAAATGTACTTTTGAATCTCGTTAAGTAAACCTTCAGGTAATACTTCCATAGCATTTATATATTTCATTCTAATTCGCTCCTTCATCACTAATTAAAAAATAGTTCAGGCTGCAAAATCAGACTTATTAACACTTCAAAATTAGAATGAATATGGCGATTTAAGTTATCTCTATGCAGCTATCGCCATTGTCTATAAGACTGATTCTGCATAGAGCTTTGTATTTGTTATAAAATTACCTCCAAAATATGCTAGATTCAAACGAATCATTAACATTTTTTCACCTCCCCATATTATAAAACAAGAATAAAATAGCTTAATTTATATATAGATATACAACATCATAATTAAATTTTGCATTGCTTCAATAAATACTAAAATTTAATCTTCATTTTATAACAAAATTAAGATTTTCAAGCTGTATATCCATAATACGCATTTAAGTTATAAATAACTTTTGTTTTTTTAAGTAAAATCAATTTTGATTTATTTAATATATTTCATTTTATTCATATAAATCTCCTGCTAATCCTACTAAAATATTCCTTCTAACTATCTCATAGTTTGCATTTTTCTTTTCAATAGCTCCTCTTTCAATAAATTTATTCAAGGTTCTTAATAAATGCCTGTAACTTGTTCCTAATAGCTCCGATATTTCAGTTAAATTACAATCCTGTATAATCTTAGCTTCTTCACCCTTATCATTGATAGATATGGCTAAAATATAGCTTGCTAACCTATTTTCCAAAGGATACAGAAGATTTATTGAATTATTATTTGTACTTTCAGCAAGTTTTTTACCTAAGCTACTTATGATGTATCTTAAAAACTTACCATCATTCATTAATCGCTCTCTAATAATATTCAAATCAATAGATATACAATAAGTTTCCTGGATAGCCTGTATATTGCAATGAAATTTATTTAGCTTTATGCATTCAAGGTCTCCAATCACCTCTAAAGGATTATTAAAACTAAGTAGCAATTGTTTACCATTACTTAATATAGTATAAACTTTTGCTCTTCCCGATACTAAAAAACATAATTTAGTTATGTTTTCATCTGACCTACAAATATGTTCTCCTTTATTAAATTTCCAAAGCTTCATATACATTTGCATATTATCTGTAAATATATCATTTAGACTATATTTTTCAACATAATAAGCAATCTTATCATCATCAATAATTTCTATCATTAGAGCTCACCTTTATCTTTCATTGACATACTAGTATCTTTCACCAATAAACCCAATTAAAAAACTTCCTATTATTACCCTCTATAAATATAACATATATTTTGTCATATGTGACATATGTCATAGTATTGAATTTTATTATTATGTTAATTTAATATTAGTTATTTTAGGAGGTCATAATTTAATGTATAATTTTTTATCAATTTTAACAGGTGCTTTAATCACCATAATGGTAAGCTTTAATGCCATACTTTCAAAGAATTTTGGGAACTATACTTCAACTATTATAATTCATATTGTTGGATTAATTGGAATTTTACTTGTGCTGGCTATTAAAAGGTTAAAAATTCCTTTTGATAGATCAATATCTCTACTTACATATTCAGCTGGTGTTATAGGAGTTTTCACAGTTCTATTCTGTAATTCTTCAATGATAGCTTTAGGCGCATCCTTATCTGTTGCATTAGGTCTTTTCGGACAAGGGATTACTTCAATTATAATAGATCACTATGGACTTTTGGGCATGGAAGTTGTGAAATTTAATAAGAAAAAAATAATTGGATTTATAATAATGGTTCTAGGCCTTGTTGTAATGACAATTTATTAGAAAGGATAATTATAATGATATTAAATATAATTCTTGCTCTAGCAAGTGGACTAACTAACGTTTTGGGTAGAATTATAAACTCAAACTTAGCTAATAAAATAGGCATTTTACCTGGTACATTCTATAACTATTTAACAGGCCTAATAACCTCAACAATTTTCTTTATGTTTAGCAGTAATACCATAAGATATTCTCCTGATAAATTTTTAAGCTTACCTGTATATGCATATATTGGTGGTGCTCTAGGAGTGGTTGTTGTAGGAATTTGTAGCTACATAACCCCAAAAATCTCTGCTTTATATGCCACAGTACTTTTATTTGTGGGACAACTTTTTGCTGGAATAATCGTAGACTATTTCACATTACATGTTCTTTCAACAGGAAAAGTTGTTGGTGGCGTTTTAGTGTTATTGGGATTAGTTTATAACGCATTTGTAGATAAAAATGATACGGAAACTGCTAAAAATTCTTAATAGGTTATTTAAATTATACGTATTATTATATAATTTTTAGGGAAGTTACCTTGAAATGGCTTCCCTAATATCATAATATACTTTTTAATAATTGGTCTTATGATATTTTCAGTAAGATAATAGCTAACTGATTAATAGAATTTCCTTTGATAATATGTTTTGTACATTTAATACTTCAAATCCTATCGTTCTTCTTTTAAGATGTCCATATATACTTCATCATAAAATTTGCCTTTCAAATAATAGGATTGTCTTCTTCTTCCTATTTCTTTAAATCCAACTTTTTTATAACAATTAATTGCTCTTTCATTAAATGAAAAAACTTTCAACATTATATTATTTAAATTTAAATAATCAAACCCATAATCTAACAATAAATTAAGTACTTCCTCTCCATATCCTTTATTACGATTTTCTTCATCCCCAATAAATAATCCAACTTCTGCACACCGCCTTAATTGTTGAATGCCCTGAATTCCGCAATTACCAATCAATTTATCATTTTCTAAACAAACTATAGCAAACTGATATTTATCAGAATTTTGTACAATCCATTCCGTTTCGTTTTCCAGAGACGTAATTTTACAGGAAGTTCCTATGCCATCTGTAACACTAAAATCATTAAGCCACCTAACATAAGTTTCTGCATCTTCAACATTCATAGGTGATAAATAAAGCCGTTTGCCTACTATTTTTTTAAAATAATTCATATTTTACCCCATCTCCCGATTTACTATTAATTATAGCTCAAATCTATTGGTATGGAAATTATACCACATTATGTAATATAATTACATAATGACTTATTATAAAAATAAATATTTCTCTTCCTAAATATTGCATTATTTCATTTTCAAAAACATCCTTTATATTTCTGTTTTAAACAGCTCAGTCGTAAATTTCCCCTTCATCATTGTACTTTAAATAAATATTATAAATTATACCTATAATATATTTACAACCAACTACTATTTCATAATTTTAAGGGGATGATTTATTATATTAAATAATAAGGTAATCAGGATCTTAATAATTGTAAATCTACTTTTTTTATCCATAATACTTTTTAGTAAAATACATTTTATTTTTAAGATAATAGATACTCTATATAAATGCATTTTAGTTCCTATAATTATTTCAGTATTCCTATACTATATATTAAAGCCTTTGAATAATACATTTAACAGTAAGGGCATTAGTAATGGTATTTCATCCTTACTTACACTAACTATTAGCCTAATTGCTACTTTGTTAATTTTATATTTCTTTATTAGATATGCCATATTAGAGTTTAATGGATTAGCTAAAAATATAAAGATTTTTTATCTGAAACACTTTATGATGTAGATAAGTCATTAAATGCCTACGTTACCGGTCAGCTAATGGTATCATCCTCTCTGGCTATTATGATATATATAGGTTATAAAATAATAGGTATGCCAAATGCATTAATATGGGCTTTTTTTACTTTTATTTTAGGTTTTATACCTTTTATAGGATTTTTTATATCTATGATACTTCCATCAATTGTAGCTATAAGTAAAGGTCTATATATGATAATAAAACTTAGTATAGTATTTATTACTGTTCAAACATTAAAAGGAAGAATAGTAGTTCCACTAATAATGTCATCTGCATTAAAAATTCATCCTCTCACAGATATATTTTTAGTAGTAACAGCTGTTTCCTATGGAGGACCTATGGCAGCTTTTATTGTTGTTCCTCTATATGCCATGACAAAGGTTACTGTATTAAGTTTACATAAATATAGAATAATAAAAATACGGTAAGATGCATTATCATAGTCCCCTAACCTGTTTCATTATTTTTAAAATAAGTTCATAGTAAATGAATAATTTTCTATAAAAATGCCACTATATTAAAATGAAAATAATATATGCTTTTAATAATAGGAATATATTTTAATAGAATTTAACTTTTTCAATTTTAAACTAGTACTTAGTCGTTAAACATTGGATTTTTGTACATTAACTGATTTCAGCATATAAAACAAAAAATTCATGAGCACAAATGTAAATGCAAGAAAATATTCAAATAGCTATTGCATTTGACTTTTTACAGTAATATAATAAAACTATGAAAAGGTTAACATAATTCGTTTAAATTAAAAAATACTAAGTTTAAATTTGAACATAGCCTTGTACATTAATGACTATGTAAAAATAAAAACACATTAGACAAAAGCATATTAAGTACTTAATAAAACAACATCCAATTAAAGTTAGGTACTATATAGCTAAAGAGGAGGAAGACTATAATGAAATTTTCTAACAGAATAACTGCAATGGAGTGCTCTCCAATAAGAAAATTAATACCATATGCTAATAAAGCTAAAGAAAAAGGTAAAAAGGTTTACCATTTAAATATTGGGCAGCCTGATATAGTAACACCAAGACAATTTTTTGATGCTGTAAAAAACTTTAATTGTGAAATTTTAACTTATTCACCATCTAACGGAATACCCGAATTAATTGATGCTGTAATTCCCTACTACAGAAATTATGGTATGGAATTTTCAAAGGATGATATATTAGTAACTAATGGTGGAAGTGAAGCTTTATTATTCACACTTATGTCATTATTTGATAAAGGTGATGATATAGTTATTCCTGAACCATTTTATGCAAATTACAAGAGCTTGTTTCAAGTTCTAGAGATAAATGTTGTTCCTATTAGCACTAAAGTTGAAGAAGGCTTCCATCTTCCTTCAAAATCTGAAATCGAAAAAATTATTACTCCTAAAACAAAAGCTATACTAATCTCAAATCCTGGAAATCCAACAGGAACAGCTTACACAAGAGAAGAAATTAATACACTAGCTTCTGTTGCTAAGGAAAAAGATATATTTATAATATCTGACGAAGTTTACAGAGAGTTTGTATATGATAATTTGGATTATGCAAGTTTTGGAACTATAAAGGATATCGAAGATAAGGTTATAATAATAGACAGCATATCTAAAAGATATAGTGCTTGCGGTGCTAGAGTAGGTTTAATCGTAAGCAGAAACAGAGAGTTTATTACAAATGCCTTTAAACTTTGTGAAGTAAGATTATCTGTTGCTGAATTAGAACAGATAGGAGCAGCAGCCTTATACAAAACTCCACAAAATTATCTAAAAGAAGTTAATGAAGAATATAAAAAGAGAAGAGATATAGTTTTTGAAGCTCTTAGCAATATGGAAGGTGTAGTATGCAGAAAACCTGAAGGAGCCTTCTACTACATGGTAAAACTTCCAGTAGATAATGCAGAAAAATTTGTAATTTGGCTTTTAGAAGAATTTGATGTAGATGGAGAAACATTGATGATGGCACCAGCAGATGGTTTCTATGAAACAGAAGGACGTGGAATAGATGAAGTTAGAATAGCCTATATTCTTAATGAGTCTGATTTGTTGAAATCCATGAACATTTTAAAAGAAGGATTAAAAAAATATCCAGGAAGAACTACAAAATAGTAAGCTTAGACTTTTCAATTGTTGAATTAAATAAAAATAATGCGAAGCAAGTAACCGAAGAAACGTTAAGCTGTATTACGGCTGATATATAAAGCATTTAATAGAAAACTGTCTAACTTGTTAATCTCTTTCGAGATATTTCTATAAAATATTAAATAATAGACGTCCCCTCAATTTTTTAGTTATATTAACTTTTAATCAAATACAATTTTGATTAAGCCAAATTATATATAACAATGAACCTAAATTTGTATAACTGAAGTAACTAGTTTGAATTTTGACTTTTATGTAGGGATATATAATAAGTGTTTCACCACATTAGCTAAATTGTTTTTTTATTATTCTTAGCGAGAAGTTCATGAAAGCCTTAGAACTTTAGCCTTGTTTGAGGAAACCGAGTTTGGCAAAGTTCTTAGGTTTTCATGAACTTTGAGCTTAGAATAATTAAAAACATTTAGCAGTGATGAAACACTTATTATATATCACGTAGTAAAAGTTAAAATTCAAACTACCACTGCACTTTAATATCTAGTTACGTCGCATTATGCTTTAACTATACACAATCCTCAAACATTGGTTCAATATACTCTTTAATAAGTTTTATTCTATCCTCAGCATTCGGCATAAAAAGAGAAGCAATAGAAACTACCATTTTATTCTTTGTATTGACATAAATCACATTTCCTCCATCTCCCATAGCTGCATAGATATGTTCTTTATCATCAATAATCCACCACAGATAGCCATATAACAGCTTGCCCCACCTACTATGTTCTTTTGTACTCTCCTCTATCCACCATGCCGGTACAATTTGTTTACCATTCCATATTCCTTTATTTAAATACAACTTACCTATTTTTGCCATATCCATAGGTGTCAAGGTAAGACCCCAACCTGCTGTATTTACTCCTTGCGGGTCCGCAACCCAGCCCCTAACATCTTTCTCTTTATACCAGGCAAGTTGTTCCTCCTTATTACGAAAAACTACATTGCCACAAACATTAATGCCAATTGGTGAGAATAAGTATTCTGTTGCAAAATCAAGCACAGATTGTCCAGTTGTTTTTACAAGAATACCAGAAAAAATATCTGGTCCTATGAGCGGAGTGTATCTAAATTCTCCTATCTTTCCCCTTCCTCCTAATAAATCAAGCGCACTATTTACCCAGTTATGGCTTGTAAAATACTCTGTGTAGGGTTCTGACTCATATTTATACGGAGCTGTCATTGTCAGCATATCTTTAAGTGTAACATTCTGTATTGTTTTTTCTCCTCCTTTTACTGCATAATCAGGGAAAAACTCTAATACTTTTTGGTTGATACTTTTTATATAACCTTTGTCTATGGCAATACCAATCAATATGGAAATAATACTTTTTGTCACTGAAAAAACATGGAGGTTGCTAGCAGCTGTATATCCATTAAAGTAGTTTTCATATAGTGTTTTACCGTCTTTCAGTACAATTATGCCTGCAGTATTGTTATAGCTACTGTTTATTGTCTTTTCTAACCACATCTTTTTTGTTTGATTCATATGATCACCTCTAAATAAATTTGCAGCATGTTAGAAAAGAATAGGCTCAATGGGAATGTATATATCCACCTCATGGATATGGCTCTCACTTACACGAGCATCGTTGCGATACACTTCAAATGGATAGGAGTTTCTTGGAACATAACCACTGCCCGTGATCCACTCCTGGTACATGTAATTCCAGGCATCACTGTACTGTTCCTGCTGAATCTGAAAATGTCCCACCGCATACAGACCTCCTTCTAACTTCATCGTTCCAAGGATTCCATCTTCCTGAACCCCAATGTCCTCTGGCACCGTCAGACACAGACTGGTACGAAACTGGCTCTCCTCCCCAAATTCCGGATTGTCATGATACATGGCAAGTAGTAAGTTTTTACCATCTACAAGAAGGTTCTGCTTCTTTGCATGAGCAAATAACGTCTGCATCAGATTAACATACTCTTTTGCTAATGTCTCATAGGTACCTGTATGTCTCACATAAGCGACTTGTTTCTCCTCCAGGTTTTCTATGGTAATCTGCCCAGTCACGGGAAACAGATTGCCTGCCCATTCTTTCTTTGCTGTGTTCTTATTATACTCAGACAATAAAAAAGAATCTTTGCAATTCTTGCTATATTCCTTCCGGTATTCTCTTGGACTTACACCATAATAATTCTTAAATGCTCGGGAAAATACAGCTGAATCCGTATATCCCAGTTCATAGGCAATGTCCGTCATATTTTTATCTGTTCGGTGTGCCAGCAAAAAAAGTGCCCTCTCCATGCGAATCCGATTCACATAATGAGCTAACGGTTCATGTAATATGCCCTGAAAAATCCGGCTGAAATGATATTTTGAAAACCCTGCAGCATCAGCAAGCTCCTCAATAGACGGATATTGTTCTAAATGATTTTCGATGTAATCCTGCACTTTATGAATTCTTCGTATGTACTCTTCCTGACACTTCTGTTCTGACATATGATTCCCTCCTGTTCCTGTTAACCCCAGTATAACAGAAATGTTATTTTCTGACGACTCACTTTTAATATCCTAAAGCAAAGAAAGTATTGCTATTTAAAGATAAAAACATCCATAAATACCTAATTAATGTATACCTTTCGCAGCTTACTTCACAGCTGCCAATGAAAATATTAATATAGTTTTACATTTATTTGTTTTCATAGTAAAGGATATTTTATATTAAGATATATTTCTGCTAGAATAAAAATAGCACAAGATAAATTGAGAAAATTTCTAATAAGTATTAGAATGAAAATAAGAAATGAACCAATTTAGAATAAGGCTTTGAAAGGTGTGAAATACATTTCCTATGAAAATGCTGCTATTTAAAATGGAAATAATAGATGTTTACAATAATAATTATAAAATCAGGATAAGTAATGATGTAGAAGCTACTTTAATAGAATTTGACCCTTTTAAAAAAGAGTTGAATTTTATTCTAAGTAATAATTTAAATGTTTAAAATTAAGTAGGTAATAATTACTATCCATATATCCCTTGAATAAGGATTTAAATTATGTTATTATATTTTCACAGCAAAAGAATAACAAATTTAAAAATAAAATTCGTGCTAGATGGGGAGCTAGCGGTGCCCTGTAACCTGCAATCCGCTACAGCAGGATTGAATTCCCACTATAGGCTTTAATCTGTTTAGTCTGCCTGATCAAAGTGGTATTGAGAATTGGGTCCCATGCAGCAGAAGCTCACAAACTCCGTCAGATCCGGAAGGAAGCAGCGGTAAGTGATCACTTCTGAGTACCGTGGAACAACCTGGTTTGAGCTAACTAGATCTGTAACGTTAGTAGATTATTTGTCGACAGTGGGTGCACGATATACATAAATAATAGTTCTGAAATACTCGTTAAGCTCTTATTTTGAACCTACATTTAATTTAAGGGAATCCAATAATTAGATGAAGAAATGTACTTTCTTGTGAGTCCTTTTACGGCATTGAAGGCGATTGATACATCTATGAGGATACCCACCTATGGAGACATAGGTGTCAAAATCAGAGTACCGATATTTTGGATGTTGTTTAGAAATTTCAAGCCAATGCTTAGTTGTTAAGCATTGGCTTTTTATTTGAGCTTTTATCTTGATATTTAAACTTATGCATCTTCAAAAAAATAATAAGTCCATCTACTAGTCTATTTTGTGTCATGCGGCGTCGGCAGAACCCTTAGATAGTTCAAAACTATCTGCGGAACCTGCCTCCTTGCCTGACGCAAAATATCCTTCGCATCTGGACTTATTATTTTCTTTCAGATGCCTTAGTAAAATTAAAAGTTCATAATATTTTTAATAGTAATTATCTTTTCACTTAACTTATTCATATTTAAAATTGCATTTTGAGTACTGAATTTAGATAACTCAGTATTAGCTGCTTTTATTTTAGCAACTGCACTGTACATTTTCTGATAATTTCTTTCCTTTACAGCATTATTAAGAGAGTTAACTAAACCTGAATAATTATTGATAAGGCCAGTAAATTTATCAACATTTGCAATTTGTGAATTAATGTTTTTAACTAAATCGGTTTTTAAAGAGTTTAAACTTTCTGGAGCATTCATGCTTGAAACTTCATTTTTCATACTAAGTAAAGTCTGTTTATAATTATTTAAACATGAAGTCATATTATTAAAAACACCTGAAATTTGATTTAAAGAATTTTCTGTATCCTGTATACTGCTTGTATTTGAGTTAGCTGAAATTTTTTTAATACTTTCTCCATATTCACTAAACTTATTTCCAAAACTTTCAGTACTGTTATAAAAATTACCGCAGTAAATTAAAAGATTTTTTGTAAAATCTTTTTCTTGCTGTGAAATGTCACTTGATCTCTTTAATTTATATTCTGCAACTACATCTATTGATCCAGCACCACCAAGTAAAATTATATTTTTAAAATTTTTAGTACCTATATAAGATTTTTGTGATGATATATCTTGTCCATCAGTAAGTATTACAGGTGCCTTGGATTTTATTGCTAAAGCACTGCCAGATAAAGCATCCGGAAAATTTTCACCACTAGCTAATACTGCAGTATCAGAATCCAAATTAAAATACTTGCATATATTCATAGAAGTATCGTATCTATTATTACCAGGTATTCTAAATACCTTATCATCAGATAATGATTTAGATATAGCTTTAGCCTGTGTTACAACATTGTCAGAAATAACACCAGTACCACCTATTACGTACAATTGGTTAGGTTGTATATCATTTATTAAATCTTTAGTTTCTTCAGGCAAAATCTTCGAATCAGTCATCAATATTGGATATCCCTTAATGGCAGCTATACTTGATGCACTTAAAGCATCTGCAAAACCAAAGCCATTAGCAAGTATAACTGGAGTTCCCTTTTGAACTTTTACATCATTTAGTATGGCCTTGCTTGTATCAAACCTATTTTGACCACCTAATCTTACTACATTATTATAGCCCAGCTGCTTTATATAATTTATTGAATCATCGCTTATTGAAGAAGTACCACCTAAAACATACACAGTTCCACTTTTGTTTAAATGATTTTTTATATATTCTAAGGCATCAGAACTTGTACCAGGAGTTGATCCTGCTAATAGAATAGGTGCATTATATTTTTTTGATAGTAAGCCGCCAGACAATGCATCTGGAAAGTTTTCACCATTAGCTAATATTACGGTTTGTATATTACCATTGTTAAAGCTTTCTGAAATATTAACAGAGGTTTTATATCTGTCACTTCCGGACAATCTAGAAACGTTGTAACCATTATCCGCATAAGCTGATGCAGAGCTGCCTAATGCGATTAATACTGTTAGACCTAAAATTAATGTTTTTTTCATAATTATAAAGTTCCCCCTTAAGACATAGTGATTAAATTATGGATTAATATACATAATAATGCAATAACTATAATTACTCCTAATAATTTAAAATATGTAATTATCATCCGCATTATCCTTATTATTTCCTCTTTCTTTTTATTTTCATATAATCCATACAGTCTATTTTTTGTGCTTTAATCTGACATTTTACTATTAATTTAAACATACAATTTTATCTACTACTTTTATTCAATTCTATGTTTAACAAGTGATATTGCAAATATTAGCAGTGGAATCACTATTTGGAATGGAATGGAATAATAAGGCCAAACTTCTCCTCCCCACCTTAGTGTATCAAATATATTGTCAAACAGCCAAATAGAAAGAATAAGAACAAATGAACTAACTGGAATAACTAAAATTCTAAGATTATTTAGATTAAAAAGTTCAGATATACCTGCTATAGCAGCATATATACAGATAACTACCTTTACACCACCACCAATCATCATATTAGCAGTGATAAGTGGTTCAGGATTAATACTAGGAATTAATTCTGCTGATATATTAGAAGGAAAGTGAGTTCTTATAATCATATCAGAGCCAAGAACTAAAAAATCTTTTATAATAGACATAAAAATAAGAAATCCACCAACTCCAAGAGCAAAATAAGAAGTTTTTAGAAGTTTTTCTTGCTTATTTAAGTAAGGAAATATCATTAAAAACACAACAAGTTCACCAAAAGGAAATGTCAGATTGCAAAAAGCCGGTTTTAAAACAAATACAAAGCCATTTTCCAAAACTGGCAAAAGATTTTTGAAATCATAACGCTCTGCACTTGCAACAATAAGAAACAGTACAAATAAAGGTAGTACTAACATCATTAACTCATTAGTTCTTGCTACAACTTCAAACCCCTTCTTAAGTGCAATGGCAATTATTAGTGAAAGAGCACCCATAACAAATGCAATAGGTGTCTCTGGAAAAGTAGTAGTAATCATATACTCTCCAAAATCTCTTAAAACAAGTGCAGAAATATGAATAAAATACCATATATATGCAATTGATATTATTATACCTGCTATTTTTCCAAAGGTGTCTATTAAAATCTGTATAAGTGTTTTATAAGGATTTAATTTGGCTATACCTAAATAAACACTCAATAAAGCAAATCCTCCAGCCAATGCTAGTATATATGCAATCCAAATATCCTGAAGTGCTCCTTTTACGGGATTTATAATAACTGTATTAGAATATAAAAAACCGATAATCAATAAAAATAATTGGATTTTTGAAATTTTTACACCTTTAACCATTTTATCTCCTTAAAATATAAATTTAACTACTTTTTCAATAAAAATAGAAGGGCTTAATGGTGCTTTATCAAGAACAATAAGTACACTTAACCAAACATTGATAATTGTAAAAACAAAGTATATAGCTAATACTTTTGCCTTTTTTTTTACTTTTAATAGTTCTGGTACATCAAAAGATACTATGGCAATAAAAATTAGCATAATTATAATTATCATAATTAGTACCCCATTTATTCAGGTTTTGTTGGTTTTGAAATATATCCTGAGCCACGAATTTTTGTAGTTATGTCTATATTAACTTCTGCTTCACTAAACCCTTTTTTATTCCAATCACTACTTAGTTTTTTCCACTCTTCAGGATATTTCTTATGCAATATTTCACCAAATCCAAAGATGTCACTTTTTAAATCTTTTTTTGCATAATTTATAACATCTGTCAGTTCTCTTTCAACAACTTTTTCAGACTGAGTTTCAAGCACTTTAAGTTTATCTGAAACTGTAAAATCTTCAGCATCAATCTGTTCACCAATATTACCATCTAATTTAATTTTAATATTAAACCTTGGTTTATTATTAGCAAATGTTACACTTTCTTTTTTCTTAGAACGCAGTACCTCAATGGAAAACTCCTTTTTTTCCTCATCTGGGTGAGAAAAGTTAATAATTGTGCTTTTTACCTTACCCTCTGCAAAAAGTAATGCTCTTATCTGCTTTGCATCAAGCCAGCCAACTAGCTTATCTTTTTCAAAAGCAGCAGCACCCTCTATTTTCATATTTTCTACTAAAGCTTTTCCTTCATCATTTTCTGACTGTATTGTACCAATAACTACATTCTTTCCTTTACCTCTTAAATCCTTCATCAAATCAAATAACTTAATATCTCGTGTCTTGGAAAGGGCAGTATTATTTTTCAATGTTTCAGCAATATGACTTGCTGGAATTTGAGATATTTTTGTTTTTGCATTTATTATATTTTTTGCAGTTGTATTTTTTGCTATAAGCACATATGCTTGAATATTGGATTCCTGATCTCTTTCAAAAAAATCCAAAGTTTCCATTAGTCCTGTTCTTGCAAGTTTCTCTCCAATAACTATAATTTGGACATCTGTTATAAATAATTTTCGATTAATTGATTTTAGAAGGTTTCTAATAGAATCAAAGGTGGTTTCGCCAGTACTGGACAAAGTCCATACTGCGTTTTCCTTACTGCTTAAACCTGCTTCTGTAGTTCCTTTCATTTGCTGAGAATTTACCACTTGTACTGTAACTTCAATTTTACCATTATCATTTTTATCTATTCCTATGGCAACAGCAATGGATCGTTTCGTTAAATCCACATTATTCCAGCAACCTGTTATTGTGCTGCTTAAAGTAAAACAAATAATAAGAATATAAAATATGTATTTCTTTATCTTCATAATTAATTTACTTTCTTTCTAATATCAATTTTCATCCGTTTTTTATTGTTACCATATCTTATTAAAGATCTTGGTCTTATAAACATTGCCCATATTGGTACTCTCACAACTGTATCTTTTAAATCTGAAAAATTCATAGGTGCCAAAGGACTTAAATAAGGTACTCCAAAGGATCTCAATGAAGTTAGATGAATAATTATTACAATCCATGCAAGAATAATACCCATATAACCTAAAATATTGGCAGCAATCAGTAAAAATACCCTAAGGATAGGAACAGTACCTCCTAATGGTGGAACAATAAAACTTGTTATAGCTGTTAATGCAGTAACTATAACCATTGGATTACTGACAAGTCCTGACTTAACAGCTGCATCTCCTAATACTAATGCACCAACAATACTTACAGCCTGCCCCACAGGTCTTGGCATTCTAATTCCAGCTTCTCGTAAAATTTCAAAAGAAACTATCATAATAAGAGACTCAATAATTGGAGAAAAAGGAATTCCTTCCTTTGAAGCCGCCATAGTTAAAAGTAATTTAAATGGAATAACATTTGGATGAAAAGCCACTAAGGCAACATAAAAGGCTGGTAATGTAGTAGAGATTAGTAATGCTAACAGCCTTAAAATTCTAATTATTGAAGCTAAATATGGTCTAGAGTAATAGTCTTCACTTGATTGTAATGGTTCTATAAACAGAAAAGGTACAGTTAGTACAAAGGGAGTTCCATCACAAATTATAGCTACTCTTCCTTCTAAAATCTTTGCTGCAGCAATATCTGGTTTTTCTGTATTACCTACTGTTGGAAATAGTGACAATGGGTGATCTTCTATTAATTCCTCTATGTAACCTGATTCCAAAATAGCATCAATTTTAATATTATTTAGTCTTTTTCTTACAATGTCAACAATTCTTTCATCAGCTATTCCTTTTATATAGCAAATAGAAACAGATGTATTAGTTTGTTCCCCTAACACTATATTTTCAAATTTTAAATTAGGATTTTTAATTTTTCTTCTTAAAAGAGAAGTATTTACTCTTAAAGTTTCAACAAAACCTTCCCTTGGTCCTCTTACCACTACCTCTGTTTCTGGTGGTCCTACACTTCTAGATGCCCATGCTTGTGCTGCTGCCACAAGTGCCGTTTCCAAACCATCTATATATAAAACCACATATCCTGAAAGAATATATTGAACTGATCCTCTAAAGTCTTTCGTCTCCTGAATTTCACTTATACTTAATAAATGCTTTTTTAGCATATTTATTATATTGTTTTTACTAAGTTCACTACTTAAACTGCTTAGCTTTAATTCAACAGTAAGAGGCCTCAATATATCCGTATTGACTATATTGTTATCTATAAGGCCATTAATATAAGCCATAATAATCTTTATCTGAGATTCTTTTAATTCTATTTCCCTATAAACAAAATCACTGCAGTCTGAAAATATATATTGTAAATCGCTTTTAATATCATCAATAGATTTAGATATCTTTTGTTTCTCTTGCTTTAAACTTGTAGTTTCATTTTTAGATTTATCGTATGAATTGTGATTAAAAGTGTTTCCATAATCCATTGGTAATTTTACCTTCTTTCACCACATACTTTTTAAAATAAATGCATAATATACTAATTAGTAAATAGTATAATCAAATTAAGGACATATATGTATTAACATTTTAGTTTTTAAATAATTAAAATCTAGAAATACTATATTTAAAAATATAAACTAATAAAAATAAGGTAGAGTGCCTTATTTAAAATGTCCTTGACATAGGTTCCATTTTAATTTATGCTCCTCTACCTTATTTCATTTAGTTTATAAAAGGATTTTACTGATTACCTAAGAAACTAAAAGAATATTATTTATTGTCATTACTAAATATTTAGTAATGCATTTGAAATTTCCTCAAATCTTTCATCAGTTATACCAAGTTTTTTCTTAAATGGTTCATCTTCCATTCTTGCTACAATTATTTTGTCAGGAGATATTTCCTTAATAATATTTTTTATCTTTTCAATTGATTCTTCATCATCGTTATAACCCTTAATGATAGTAATTTCAAATATAAATTTTCCTTTGTATTTTTTGTTAAAGGAAACCATGTTTGAAATATATTCTGCTAATGTATATCCTTCAATAGGTCTTTGGACTTTTTGAAAGCCTTCTTCCGTTATTATTTTTATTTCTCCAACAACCTCATCACATTTATTAGCAATTTTCATATATTCATCTCTACCTAATAAATATCCATTAGAAAGTAGTCTTACAGGCAAACCTTTGGCTATAATAAAGTCAATAATATCACCAATTTTATCATTTACTAAAGCTTCTCCTTTTGAGTTAATAAAGACTAATTCTGCTTTTGTACTTTCTATCCTGTTTCCAAGTTCAATCAATGAACTATCTATTTTATCAAATGACATTTTTGTATCTACTTTATTTTGTGACCTTCCAATAGGACAAAATATGCAATCAAAATTACAATACTTTTCTGGAAGTACGTTAATCTCCAGTACTCTTCTTCCATCTTCTATATAAATATCTTTATAACTGAAACCACTCATTACCTTTTTTCTCCTTTCGTATAACCGCGGTGCAATCTAATCTTACTAGCTCCCACTCGTAGATTGCCCGTTAACGGTCATTTAGACCTTTAACATCAAATTAATCTATTGATACTTCTTTATTGTTAATATCAAGAATTGAAATCTTGCATGTTCCACCTAAATTATCCTGTACTTTTTTTGCTAAATCTTTTAAAGCATTCTCAAAATCTTTAACTCTTCCTTCATCAACTAATTCAATACACAAAAAAGCATTCTTTGTATTTTCAGTGAGCATTGTTCTTACTGATTCACGCCAATTAAAGCATCTGCAAATTGCTCCTTCGTTATCTTTATATACTATTTCACCTTCATATGGTGGTGCACTCTCATCTGTTCCTAATGTAATAAAGCTTTCATCTCCAACTGCCTTAGTCAATCTTATATCTCCGGCAAATTTATCTATATCTTCTCCACCACAAGGCAATGCATATGTTAAAGAAATAGAATTGTAAATATCAACTAGCGGATTAATAGTTCCTATATGATTTCCTTTATCAACTCGTTTTAACAATGCTTCAATAGATGATCTTGCACCTTTCTTTGTTTTAAATTTTTGGAAGGCTTCTCTCCATACTTTTATGACTTCATTGCTGCTGAATTCTGCATTTTCCAAATATTTTAAGGCTTCTTTTTCTGACTTACTAATCATATTCTTATATTGCTCTTCATCTTTTATAGAGTTATCTATTCCATGACAAACTATAATTCCTATCCTTGCACCTGGAAATAAACTCCAAAAACCATCTTCAATAACAAACTTTTTCATTAAAATTCCTCCTTCATATTAAGCTAAATAGCTGCGTATTTTCTTCTTATCACTTTTCTTTAATTAAAATTATATTTATTTCTAAGTTATATACAATTATTATTAGTCTATTGATATTAATTTTAAACCAACAATTCCAAGAACTATAAATGCCATACAAATCATACGCATTAAATTAATTGGCTCTTTAAATAAAATAATGCCTAAAACTACAGTGCCAACAGTTCCTATCCCTGTCCAAATTGCATATGCATTGCCCAGTGGTAAGCTCTTTAAAGACAATGATAAAAAATAGAAGCTTGCAATCATTCCTATAACAGTTAGGATGCTAGGTAATATTTTTGTAAATCCCTGTGAGTACTTCAGCCCTATTGCCCAGCTTACTTCGAAAAAACCTGCTGTAACTAAATAAATCCATTCCATAAACTTTACCTCCCTAAATTATTAATTAAGATTAGCATAGTAATATTTCATGGCTTATTTAAAAGAAAATAAAACAAAAAGCCTAAGGAAATATTACAAAAATATCTCCCAGGCTTTTATCCCTCCGTGTACACAATTAAATGTGCGTCTCCTCTTGGACCAGCCAGTTACAAACTGCGGAACCCTAGAAAACTCAAATATATAATTAAATTATAACTTAAAAATTTAAATTTATGGATTGATTTTAGCATAATATTAAAGCTAAGTCAACTATATATCTCCCTTTACTCTTCGAAAAATTTCACTGCTGAAGCTTTAAGATACGGCAATAATTTGTATAAAAGGTAACTACAAAACGTATATTTCCGTTTTTTATAAAAACAAAAACGGGAGCACTTTTTTGTGACTGTTGTAATGTCAAATAAAAACATTGTAAACTAATAAACTTTTTATATTTTTTGTAGTAATTATAAGTGAAATATATTCATCCATATGATGAATATAATGAACTTTACTAACTTAAAAACGGGAGATATATTATAAATAAAACGATTACACAAAAGCACTACCTATTCTAATTATTAAATTAAATATAATGGTTGAAAAAGCAGAAATGTAATATGTTAATAAAAAATATTATAAAAATTTAAATAAAAAGTATTTGAAAGGATGGGATTAGAAATGGACACAAAAAAACTATTATTTAATGCAAGAGCAATACATGCAGGGAGTGAACTAGATCCAACTTTGGGAATTACAGATATTAAAAATGCATTAAATCTGTAATTTGCAATATAGATTGTAAACGATAAAATACCATATAAGAAACAACAAAATTATTAATAGATATAGGGAGGTCTTTACTAAATGTTAAATTATACTTTTCCAGTTATTCTTATTACAGTTTTTAATGTTTTCTACAATATTTGTGCCAAATCAGTTCCAGAAAAAGTAAATGCTTTTGCATCATTAAATATAACATATGCTACAGCAACTATAATTACATTTCTTTTATTATGTTTGAACAAAAGTTCATCAGAAGGAATTTTCCTGCAATATAAAAATATAAATTGGGCAAGCTTTATGACAGGAATGTTAATAGTTGGGTTAGAATATGGGTATGTTCAAGCATTTAGAGTAGGTTGGAATATCAGTACTTTTTCAGTAGTAACAAATATTTGTCTTGCTATTGCATTAATATTTGTTGGCATACTATTATATAAAGAACATATATCCCCAAGCCAAATCTTAGGTATACTATTATGCATTGGTGGATTATTTTTTATAAATAAAAGATAACTTTTTTATTTATAGTCAGTTCATGAATTTCTTTTAAGAATATTAATTATAAATACATAACATTTAAATAATTGTGAGATTACATAGTTATAAGTATGAAGTTACCTACCTCATAATACATTTCTTAATAAGTTAATAGCAAAAGCAAAGATCCATAGCAAAACTAAAATTTTGTTATGGATCTTTTTTTGTTTTACAAAAATCAAATAACTAAATATAGGAGACATTATTTTATTAAGTGAAAAATATTCATTTATAAGTTGAACATAATGAACTTTACTAACTTATAAATGAGAGCTATATTATAAATAAAGCGATTACATAAAAGCACTACCTATTCTAATTATGAAATTTAAAGTAATAGATGAATATGTAATGTAGAAATGTACTATGCTGATAAAAAGTATAATGAGAAGCTAAATAAAAAAAGTATTAGAAAGGATGAGGTTAGAAATGGACACAAAAAAACTATTATTTAATGCAAGAGCAATACATGCAGGGAGTGAACCAGATCCAACTACTGGTGCACATGTTTCTCCTATTTGTCGTACTTCAACATTCGTAATGGAAAATGTTGAAAAAGCAATTATTGCAGGTTATGGTGATGTAGAAGGAATTTATGCATATACTAGATATGCAAATCCAACAATAGATGCTGTTCAACGTAAGATCGCAGCTTTAGAGAATGCAGAAGCATGTTTAATGGCTGCATCAGGAATGTGTGCTATAACTACATCATTACTTGCAAATTTAAATACAGGTGATCACTTAGTTGCTGGTAATACTATTTATGGAGGAACTTTTGCTTTTATTAAAAATATTATTCCACGTTTTGGTATTGAAGCAACTACAGTTTCCACAACTGGTGATAACATTGAAAACATCAGGAAATCAATGAAATCGAATACAAAGATTGTTTATATTGAAACACCATGTAATCCAACTTTGGGCATTACAGATATTAAGAAAGCAGCAGAAATAGCACATGAAGCTGGAGCATTATTATATGTTGATAATACCTTTGCAACACCATATCTACAAAATCCACTTTCATTAGGTGCAGATATTGTGCTGCATTCAACAACTAAATATTTAAATGGACATGGAGATGTTTTAGGTGGAGCAATTTTAGGCAGTAAAAATTTAATTCATAAAATAGATGGAGAGTTTATGAAATTTATGGGTGGAATTATGTCACCTGCAGATGCATCAGAACTTTCTAAAGGTGTTAAAACTTTAGGTGCTAGAATGGAAATACATTGTTCAAATGCTATGAAAGTAGCTAAATTTTTAGATAATCATGACATGGTTGAAAAAGTGCTATATCCTGGACTAGAATCTCATCCAGGTCATGAAATTGCAAAAAAGCAAATGAAAAACTTTGGCGGAATGATGAGCTTCAATGTTCGTGGTGGATTCGAAGCAGGAAAAATGTTAATGGATAATGTAAAAATGATCAGTTTAGCAACTTCTTTAGGTAATGTTGATTCACTAATTCAGCATTCAGCATCAATGAGCCATGCTTCCATGAGTAAAGAAGAACGTGAAGCAGTTGGAATTGCAGATGGACAAGTTAGATTATCAGTAGGAATTGAAGAAGCAGATGAAATTATCAAAGACTTAGATCAAGCTTTAAATAATGTTAAAAAGGCATTAAATTTGTAATTTGCAGTACAAAACATAAAATGCCCTTTAACAGGTAATTTACAAACGAAGTAAGTGGTTTTAATTACTCTGTGTCTCAAGTGAAAGGAGAAAAAAGTAATGGGTGGTTTCAGTTATAAAGATATTTATATGGAAGATGGAAGAAGAGTTCTAGAGATCAATGTACTTCCAGAAAAGTATTGTAATTTTGATTGCATATTTTGTCCTATTGGAAGGTCGCAAAATAAAGTAGATACCCAAAGGTCATTTGACAAAATAGATACTTCATTGATTGAACTGGGAAACATTATAGAAAGTACAAAAGCAGAATTAGTCTTTATCAACTCAAAAGGAGAAGCCTTAGTAAATGATAAAATTGTTGATATTATTGACTTTATCAAAGCCAAAGGTTTGCCTGTAAGACTACTTTCTAATGGATATTTGCTAGGTAGAGATAAATATATGAAAATTGCTAATAAATGTGATGAGGTTGTTGGAGAAATAAAAATAATAACAGAAGAAGGCTTTCAAAAAGTCCAAAGACCTATTGAAGGATATACATTAGCAGAATATATTTCAAACATGGTTTCTTTTAATAAACAATATAAAGGAACATTTATATTTGAAATCACTATAATTAAGGGCTATAACGATGATGAAGAATCAATTAAGAAGTTAAAAAACGTTATTAAAGAGATATCTCCTGACAAAATAATTATTGCAAGAATAGAAGATGAACCATTTAAGAAAAAACTTGGTATAACTGATGAAAGATTTGAGGAAATTTCAAATGCATTACTAAATGCTTATTAATGATAGTAAATACAATAATAAAAATTCATTTGGAGTATAACTTCAAATGAATTTTTACAATAACTTATTAATTGAATAGAGAGGTAAAAAACTAGTTATGAAAAATGAAATAAATTATAAAGAACAATATTTAAATATCCAAATATTGTTGAATCAAAGTAAAGAAGAAATCAAAAGGGAAAATGAAAATATAATGAAATTAAAGAGTGAAAATACTAAATATTACAATGATATTAAAAACTATAAAGAAGTTATTCTTAAATTGAATGATGAAATTAAAAGTTTAAAAGAAACTATAAAAAATAAAGATAAATACTATAATGAAAAAGTTTTAGTAACAAGTTTATTACAAGATGTGAAATTTAACTGGTCCAGAAAATAGAAATTTTAAAATTAAAATATGCTACCAGATTAACTTCAAAATTTAATGTATGCAAATAAGAATTATCTATGGTATTTGGCCTGATTTCCATATTCTGTTGGAATCAGGCTATTTAACTTTTTTGCTCACTTTAACTTTGTACAAACAAATACAATGTTGTATTTGATTCTTAAGATAAGAGGAAGCGATCGATGAAAAAATTGTCGCAATAATGACTACTAACATAGTAAAAATGTTTAAACATTTCTAGCACTAATAAAGGATTTTTAAGAGGTAGTAATTATTATAAGTTTTCAGGACAGCCCCTTTTTTTCAAATAGTAAGCAACTTTATAATATTCAATGCTATATCCTTTTTCTTTAAGCCTTTTTGAAATTTTTCTAGGCCCTAAGCCTTGACGACTAAGTTCATCAATTATATCAGCAATATGATTATTAATTATGTTAGCTTCGATAGAATTATGTTTATTGAAAGTGTTTTCATCAAAAAGCTCAAAGGGTAAATGCTCTAATTCTACTTGCGTTACTATTTCTTCACCATCGTGAATTTCTGAAATAAGAGGAGAAGCTGCATCAATACTTAAGTTTATAACATCTCTCATTTGCCTTATATTTCGAGGATAATGTGCTTTAAGCAATACCTCCCGGCATGATGGACTTAAAATAACTTTATATTTAATGTTATTATGAAGCATTACAGCATCCTCATATTTTTTTACAAAGTGGTTAAGTAAGTCTAGCTTTTCATCTAAGCTGCGGTCTACTAGGGAAGGTAAAGTTAACTCATATTGTGCAAGTCTTTGGTATAACTCCGGCAATAATTCATCTTTAAGATTTTTAGTTGATGCAGCAATAATGATTACATCAACGCTGATTTCTTTTGATCCACCAACTCGTCTTATTTTGCCAGATTCTATTGCTTTTAATAGAAGGTTTTGATAGTGGTCTAATGCATGGGCTTCATCCAAAAATAATATGCCTCCGCTTGCTTGTTCAAAAAGTCCTTTTTTCTGCTTAGATCCAGTATAAGCACCTTGTTCAGATCCGAAAATTTCAACTGCTGCAATATCTGAATTGGTGTATTGGGCACAGTTAATCTCTACAAATGGAGCATCTTTATCTAGAATTCCTAATTTAACAGCATAGCTGTGAATCATCTTTGCCAGCATGGTTTTTCCTGTTCCAGACTCACCAATTATAATAGAATGTCTTGGACCTGCAAGGGAACCAACTGTTCTTTTGGCAGATTTTAATACCTTCTCTAAAGAACCATCTTTACCAATAATAGACATAGGATCGGATTCCACAGAACTTAATGCAAGTTGTAATTCCAGTGATTTAATTTTTTTATTAAGAGCGTCGATGTCATTAACACTTTTAAAAATTGAATAAGCACCACAAAATTCACCATTAATAAATATAGGAAAGGAGTTAACCATATATTTTTTATTACCAACTTGATGAATTTTTTTATCATGAATTGAATGTTTATGTTTTAGTACGGAAAGCAATACAGCTTTAGGATAAAAATCAGTTATCATTTTACCAATCATGGACTCTGGCTGTGTACTAACATAAGATGCAGATATATTATTAGCAAAAATAAGTTGTCCATTAACATCTACAATATTAATCCCATCATTACAGTTATCTAATACATCTTTTATAACATCATTATTTACCAAATCTTTATAATTCATTATATCACCTTTATAACATTTTTCTCATTACAACACTAATTATAACATTTTTTCTAACAAGTTTGTATAAAATGTAATAAAATATTAGAAAAAACAAGGAATTTATTCTTTGGCACGGTAATTGCTATAATATTTAGTAAAATGATAAAGGAGGATTTAAAATGTCTAAATTAACTGAAATTCGTTGGCATGGCCGTGGTGGCCAAGGAGCTAAAACTGCATCATTATTGTTAGCAGATGCGGCCTTTAATACAGGTTGTTACGTTCAGGGATTTCCTGAATATGGTCCTGAAAGAATGGGTGCACCAATTACAGCTTATAACAGAATAAGTACTGAAAAATTAACAGTTCATTCTAATATCTATGAACCAGATTATGTAGTTGTAGTTGATGAATCATTGTTAGAATCCATTGATGTTACAGCAGGACTTAAAGAAGAGGGTGCAATTGTTATTAACACAAAAAAATCACCTGAAGATATAAAGAAGCACTTGAGAGGTTATAAAGGAAAGGTTTGCACAATAGCTGCAGGAAAGATTTCTGAAGAAACTTTAGGAAAAAACTTTCCTAATACACCAATGCTAGGTGCAATTGTAAAGGTAAGTGGAATTATGGATGAAGAAGCTTTTATTAAAGATATGGAAGCATCCTTTGCTCATAAGTTTGCAACAAAACCAGAAGTTCTTAAGGGAAATATGGAGGCATTAAAAAGATCTATGGAGGAGGTGAAAGGAATATGAGAACAAAAGAAGGAAAAATAATTGATGAGAACATTACATGGAAGGATATAACTCCAGGTGGTGTAATATATGAAAACGGAAGTGCAGAAAACTTTAATACTGGTGATTGGAGAACAATGAAGCCTGTTTTCAAAGCTGATAAATGTAAACAATGCTTGCTTTGTGTACCGGTATGTCCTGACTGCTCCATTCCAGTTAAAGATGGTGAACGCATGGACTTTGATTTTAAGCATTGTAAAGGCTGCGGGATTTGTGCAAAAGTATGTCCTTTTGATGCAATTGATTTTATTAAGGATGAAAAGTAGAGGAGTGATATAATGGCTATTCGAGAAAGATTATCCGGTAATGAAGCGGTTGCTATAGCTATGAAGCAAATAAACCCAGATGTTGTAGCTGCTTTCCCTATAACACCTTCAACAGAAGTACCACAGTACTTTTCACAATATGTTGCAAATGGACAGGTAGAAACTGAATTCGTACCTGTTGAGTCAGAGCATAGTGCAATGTCTGCCTGTATAGGTTCGCAAGCAGCAGGAGCAAGAACAATGACTGCAACATCTTCTTGTGGACTTGCATTAATGTGGGAAATGTTATATGTTGCAGCATCATCTAGATTACCAATTACTTTGGCCTGTGTTAATCGTGCCCTTACAGGACCTATTAATATAAATAATGATCATAGTGATTCCATGGGAGCTAGAGATACTGGTTGGATCCAAATTTACAGCGAAACTAATCAGGAGGCTTATGATAACTTTATACAAGCTGTCAGAGTTGGTGAACATAAAGATGTTTTACTACCAGTAATGGTATGTCAAGATGGATTTATAACAAGTCATGCTGTGGAGAATATAGAACTTATTGAAGATGATAAAGTTAAAGCTTTTGTAGGTGAGTATCAGCCAGAAGATTATATGCTAAACACTAAAAGACCTATTTCTGTTGGACCATATGATACAGTTTCTTATTATATAGAGCATAAAAGGCATCAAGCAGAAGGTATGAAGAATGCTAAAAAGGTAATTCTTCAGGTAGCAGAGGAATTTGAAAAGTTGACAGGTAGAAAATATGGTTTATTTGACACATATAAATTAGAAGATGCAGAGTACGCAATTGTAGTTATAAATTCTACTGCTGGTACTGCAAGAGCAACTATAGATGAAATGAGGGCTGAAGGTAAAAAAGTAGGCATGTTAAAAATAAGAGTCTTCAGACCATTCCCAATGGAAGAAATTGCAGATGCATTAAAGAATGTTAAAACAATTGCTGTAATGGATAAAGCAGAAGGCTTTTCAGCAGCAGGTGGACCGCTATTTGCAGAAATAAGATCTGCCCTTTATGATGTTAAGAAAAGACCTATGATGGTAAACTACATCTATGGTCTTGGTGGAAGAGATATAAGAACAAATGATATTGCAAGTGTTTATAACGATTTATTCCAGATATCTAAAGATGGACAAGTTGGCGAAGTATATAGATATCTAGGGGTTAGAGAATAGGAGGTGTAGAAGAAAATGAGTTATAATTTTAAAGAAGAAATGAATAAGACAGATAGATTAACTGGTGGTCATAGAATGTGTGCTGGGTGCGGTGCTCCTATTGCTGTAAGAGGTGTACTTAGAGCACTTAAACCAGAAGATCATGCAATTATTGGAAGTGCAACAGGTTGTCTTGAAGTTTCAACTAACTTATATCCTTACACAGCGTGGAAGGATTCCTTTATACATAGTGCCTTTGAAAACGCAGGCGCTACTATAGGTGGTGTAGAGGCAGCATATAATGCACTAAGAAGAAAAGGAAAACTTAATGAAAATTATAAATTTATCGCTTTTGGTGGAGATGGAGGCACTTACGATATAGGATTCCAATCCCTTTCTGGAGCTATGGAAAGAGGTCATGACATGGTTTATGTTTGTTATGACAATGGAGCATATATGAATACAGGTATTCAGAGATCTTCTGCTACACCAAAATATGCAGATACTACAACAACACCAGTAGGTAAAGAAAGTTCAGGAAAGAAGCAGTTTAGAAAAGATTTAACACAAGTTATAGCAGCTCATGAAATTCCTTATGTGGCTCAAACCACTTTTATAGGTAATTTTAAAGATCTTCATGAAAAAGCAGAGAAGGCTATTTATACAAAAGGTCCAGCATTTCTTAATGTAATGGCTCCATGTCCTCGTGGATGGAGGTATAAAACAGAAGAAATTATGGAAATCTGCAGATTAGCTGTTGAAACCTGTTACTGGCCTTTATTTGAGGTTGTTGATGGAGAATGGAAACTTTCCTATAAGCCAAAGAAGAAGCTTCCGATTGAAGAATTCTTAAAACCACAGGGAAGATTT
Source organism: Clostridium muellerianum (assembly GCF_012926525.1). Classification (GTDB taxonomy): domain Bacteria; phylum Bacillota; class Clostridia; order Clostridiales; family Clostridiaceae; genus Clostridium_AM; species Clostridium_AM muellerianum. The sequence goes on along the minus strand of NZ_JABBNI010000007.1, from coordinate 75,836 downwards.
AAACATTTGTTCAAAAAAGGCAATGAGCATATGATTGCTGAAATACAGGTAAATGTTGATAAAAAGTGGAATGAATTATTAATTAGATGTGGAGAAAAAGTAGAATAAATCATTTAAAAGAAATTTAACAAAAATATTTTATTAAGTTCATAAGTCCATAGAAAAATTCCTTCGATTATTTCTCAACAGACTGCTTTCACAATACTGAAAGCAGTCTGTTTTATAAAATATAAAAATCACTAATACTTTTAGAAAGGATGATTAAAATGAGTTGGAGAGATATATACAAAAGTAAGTTAGTTACAGCAAATACAGCGGTTTCGGTAATAAAATCTGGAGATAGAGTTGTATTGGGTCATGCTGCTGGAGAACCAACAACATTAATTAATGCAATGATAGCTAATAAAGAAAATTATAGAGATGTAGAATTAATTAATATGGTAGTGATTACCCAGGGTGAATATGCTAAAGAAGGTATGGAAAAATATTATAAAAACAATTCAATTTTTGCCAGTGCATCCACTAGAGATTCCATTGAATCTGGAAGAGGAGATTTTACTCCTTGCTTCTTTCATGAAATCCCTAAGCTGTTCAAAAAAGGAGACTTGCCTGTAGATGTAGCTTTAATTCAAGTTAGTTATCCAGATGAACATGGGTATTGCAGTTTTGGAGTATCAAACGACTACACAAAACCTGCTGCAGAATGTGCAAAGATTGTAGTTGCTGAAATAAATGATAAAATGCCAAGAACTATGGGAGATTCATTTATTCATTTATCAAAAATAGATTATATAGTTGAAACTTCTCATCCTATAACTGAACTTCAGCCACCCAAAATTGGAGAAGTTGAAAAATCAATTGGGGAGAATTGTGCATCTTTAATAGAAGATGGATCTACTTTACAGCTTGGTATAGGTGCTGTTCCAGATGCAGTGCTTTTATTTTTAAAGGATAAAAAAGACCTAGGAATACATTCAGAAATGATATCAGATGGTGTAGTAGAATTAGTAGAAGCAGGTGTCATAACTAATAAAAAGAAAACTCTTCATCCTGGAAAAATTGTTGTGGCTTTCCTTATGGGAACTAAAAGACTTTATGATTTTGTTAATGATAATCCTATGGTAGAAATGTATCCTGTAAATTACGTAAATAATCCTACTGTAATAATGAAAAATTATAAGATGGTTTCTATAAATTCTTGTGTACAGGTTGATCTGATGGGACAGGTGTGTTCGGAAAGTATAGGATCAAAACAAATTAGTGGCGTAGGAGGACAAGTTGATTTCGTAAGAGGAGCAAATATGAGTGAAGATGGCATATCAATAATTGCAATACCATCAACAGCTTCAAAAGGAAGGGTTTCAAGAATAGTTCCACTGTTAAATAATGGAGCAGCGGTTACAACTTCAAGAAATGACGTAGATTATATAGTTACAGAGTACGGAATTGCTAAACTTAAAGGTAAAACCTTGAAAGATAGAGCAAGAGCTTTAATAAATATTGCACACCCAGATTTTAGAGAAGGTCTAATAGAAGAATTTAAAAACAGATTTAAGTGTGAGTTGTAGTTAAAATTTATATACAAAAAGTATATACAAAAATCCATATATGCGGTAAGCGTAATAAGTTATTCAAGATTGCTAAAGAGTAAGCGTCAAAGATTTTTTGACGCTTACTCTTTAGCATACGAAACAATGTGATCAAACATTTTTAAAGTTGCTGGAGAAAGTAATTGTTTTTTATGTGTTACTAGCCCAATAGTACGAAACTCATTTGGCACTATTGGATAGACATTTACATTGCATCGCACTTTATTTAGAATCAATTCCGGAACAATGCTTATACCAAGTCCACTCTCAACAATTGCGATGATGGATTGGTCATCATCTATGAAAAATTGAGGACGGATGGATAAATTGTATTTTTTAATAAAAGAAATTGTATCTGAATTATAACCTTCTCGCTGCAAAATAAAAGGCTGATCTCTTATATCATCTATGGTGACATATTTAGAATGAACAGGTTTAAAATTTTTCGGTGTAATACACAAAAGTCTATCCATATACAGAGGCGTTTCTACAAGGTCTTCCTTTACAGGTAAAGTAGCAAAGCCAATATCTACAACCCCAGTTTTTGTCCAAAAAAGAACATCTTCATAATCCCCTTGCATAATATTGATATCAATATTTGGATAAAGATTGCGAAAAGATTTTACAATATCCGGAATCCAATTGGCGCAAACACTGCTAAAGGTACCAATTATCACAGTGCCCTTTTCTAATCCATTAATTTCAGCTGCTTTTTGCTGCAGCTGTTCTTCACAGTTTAGAATTTCACGTACATGCATAAGCATAAGTTCTCCTTCACCTGTAAGTTTTACACCAGTTCTACTTCGTAAGAATAATGGAAAACCCAACTTGCTTTCCAGCGAAGATATAGAATGACTGACAGCTGATGGAGTTAAATTCATAACTTCAGCTGCCCGTAAAAAGCTTTGTTGCTTTGCCACAGCATCAAAAATTTGGTATGAAAATAATGACATATGCATTTCTCATCATAAGTGAATATTATTCATTTAAAAAATATAATTGTGGACTATACTTTATATAATTTAATACTACAATTAAACAATAAAATAATCAATATTGATTAATATAAATAAATCACCATAAATTATAATTGTAAACTAAATACTTTACAAAATAACTATATGATAATCTTAATATTTTCAACATTAATTAAACAATGTAATTTAATTCCTGACATGGATAATTAAAAACTGTAATAAGTTTTCCTTCAGTAAAACCTATGCTCTCATATAATTTTCGTGCAGCTATACCTTTTACATCTCCTTCACGATAGGTTATTACTTTTAAATTCGTACCTTTAGGAAACAAATCAAACATATGACGTATTAAATTGGTGGCAATCCCTTTTTTTCGATGGCTTGGATGAATTGCAAGAAATTCAAGCTCACAATTCTCCATTGAAAATATTAACTCCCCAACTAATTCACCTTTATCATCCTTTGCAATTAATGCTTCCTGTCTCAAAATGCTCTGTTGCAATATATTTTCATATTGCTTTAAATCAAGTCCAGGAAAATTTTCTTTAACTAGCTCCAGCAAATCTATCCAATTTTTAAAATCACAATTTTTTGCATAAGCTACTTTCATAACATTCACCTCTCTTTTAATACCCAATTCCTTTATTTTATCATAAACACCATATTATTCAATTTATAGGATGTCTCACCCCTACTTTTTTATTTGATATTTCACCACATTTTTAACTGTTATATTAAAGATGTTGTTCCTGTTTGAAAAGAACGTTATAGAATATTGAAAAGAGAGGGATTTCACTTATAAAACAGAAAGTATATAATCCGGAATATCTTTATTCTTCCCAGTTGGAAGCTCCATCTGTGTTACCTTTGGCTTTCTCATTGATAAATTCATGAGCCCATCTTCACCCTTTGAACTCATAATTCTTACAAGCCAGTTATCATTATCTACAAATTTGTAATCTTCACGGATATGTGTACCTCTGCTTTCCTTTCTCATAAGAGCAGCTCTTATACCTGCTTCAGTACATGTTAACAGATTTCTAACCTGTATGGATTCTATCCATTCATAATTGTAAACTCTGTTTTTGCTTTTAGTGCTCATTTCCTTTATATCGTAATTGTGTATTTTCAAAATTTCATCTAAAGCCTTTGATAGTCCTGCCTCATTTCTTCTAAAATTAAAGCCGTCATCAGCTGTTTTTTCTATATTTTTGTGTATTTTTATAGGACTTACTCCACCTTTTCTTTCAATAGGCAAGAGAATATCTTCAATTATAGAGTCAACATTAGTGTTTTTCATAATTGGTTCATTTACACCTTGTATATATTGTGAAGCCGATAACCCTGCTCTATATCCTTGTACAAGCATTTCAATAAGTCCATCTGCAACTCTCATAGCTCCAAACACACCACTTGTAGTTTCACCAGCTGCATAAAGTCCCGGTACTCCAGTATACATATTTTCATCTACTTCAATACCACCCATACTGTATTCTGCGCCAATACCCACTTCCCATGGAATTCCCTTTTTAATATTCTGAACAAAAGTATCTAAATTATTTCCTTGATAGAACCCTTTTCCATACCAATTATTCATTATTGGTTCAACTTTTTTTCGAAACTCTTCATAAACCTCAAAAGGTACATTGGAATAATCAAAATATACTCCTCCATTTGGACTTCCTTTTCCTTTTACAATTTGTTCTCCATAATAGTAGGTAAATATAAGTTTCCCCATCTCACTTTCTTTGCCCATTTTAATCAAGTTTTCTGGTATATTATCTAAAATACATTCACCCTTACCATTTTTAACAATAGGCATAAGCATACTTGAGTGTAAAAAAGGATAAATTGAACCTTTATAAACAGCTGGAGAAAGTGCAACTGATGGTATATACAATAAAAACTCCATATCTGCAAGCTTTGCTCCTGCACGATACGCCATAGCCATTCCATCACCAGTCATATCAGAAACAGTACATTTAAAGGAATAAGGTTGATATCCACCAGTAGCTAAAATAACTGACTTTGATCTAATTTCAATAATTTCTCCTGAATATATATCTATTCCCACTGCACCTACAGCTTTGTTATCTTCCATTAAAATATCTGCTACTATAAAATCTTCTATAACATCAATACCACCTGCTTCTGAAACTCCCAATCGGCATCCATCACCTACAGCTTTACCTGAGGTTATATATCCTTCTTGTCCAAAGAATGCAACCTTGTGTCCTGCTTTTTCAATCCACTGTTTAAGCTCCCAGCAGCATTCACCACAATCATTAACAAACTGCTCAACCATATTTTGATCACTTAAATAAAAAGACTGTTTTACGATTTGTTCAAATAAGTCTTTCTTTGTGCTTTTAGGGTCTGCCTCCTTTAAGCCATATTTATAATATGCAGTTTCTCCATCCATAGAAAATCCTGCTCCTGCCATAATGGCATTTCCACTTTTTCCAAGCTTTCCTTTTACTGAAAGTATTACTCTTGAGCCTTTCCTTGCTGCTGTTATAGCGGCCATTGATCCTGCTCCAGAACCGCCAACAACTAATATATCCGTATCAAGTATCTTGTCTATTTTCATCTTAATAACCTCCTTATTTCCTATAACCTTTTTAAATTAAACTTACAAACTTTATCACCTTTTGCAATACAATAAGGCCTTTCTAACTTCATGCCAAAAGCTTCAAATAAAATATGATCTATTTCACAATATAAATGACCAAGCTCCATACCACCTTTTCCATACTGCTGCCATATATCCGCCATAGGACAATAAGTAGTTTCTAAAGGATTATCCGCTGAGCATTTCCACCCAGTTGAAGGCATATCTCTAACTGCGGCATAAGTTCTTGCATCATCTGCATCTAATCCCCTCTCCTTTGCTTCCTCTTTCATCGCCTTTATTCTTGCCTTACCAAATTTATTTACTGCTGATGAAACTGCCTCCATTCCATTTTCCTTGCCCATTCTTTCAACCATTTCCTGTGCCATAAAGTAGTATAGCTCCGACATAAGCTTTGCAAACCTCACTGCTGGTTCTTCATTGCTTCTTAAATTACTCATTTTATTACCTCCCTTAAAATTTTATATAGTAACTAGATCTTTTATAAATTTTCTTCCTTTTAAAGGTTCAAGAACAATCTCATCAGCATTCTCTACTATATGAGTACATGCTAGATTAGGAGTACCATTAACCATAAGTGTGCACCTTCCGCAAATTCCATGTCCACAAGCACTGTGCTTGTAATAGCTGAGGCTGCTGTCACAATGTTCTTGAATATAATCAAGAACATTCATTACAGTCCATTTTTCTTCAAAAATTACTGGAACATCAAAATAATCATAGTGTTCTCCCTCTTCTAATGTTGGATCAAATCGATATACTTTTACTTTCATTTCCAAACCTCCGATTAATGAATTTTTTTATTTACGAATATTTTATGATTCGTAATAATTTATTAAAAAAATTTGGTCCAAATTTAAATGCTTTAAAACTAAACACTTAAATTTATACCAAGCTTTTTTGTAAAATATTATAATGACTCTGCTAGTCTTCTTAGAAATTTAATAAGGAATTCTTTTTCCTGATCATTTTCCGTTGCCTCTAAGTACTTTTTAGCAACCTCATAATCAAACTTCATATGTTCTTCTTGAATAATTTCACCTTCCTCTGTAATTTCAAGATTGAAGGAGCGTCTATCTTCTGGACTTATAACTCTCCTTAGGATTCCACGCTTTTCAAGACGATTTATGACGCTTGTTAGTGTACTATTAGGAATTTGCAAGATACTAAGCAAATCTTTTATCTGTTTTCCTGGATTTTCTGACACTAACCTAAGTGCTCTAAAATCAAGCATAGACATTTTTTTAGCTTTATCAGAATACTCATTCATAAACTTACTATTTATCATTTTATATACAAGTTCATGTATAGCTTTATCAACAATTTTAATATCTTCATCGTTTATCATATAACTTTTCTTCCTTACTTCGTAATATCTATATCATGTAATAATCTTAGAACAACTTATATAATTTGTCAAGGCATAATTTTCCAAATACTGTTGAATTCTATAGTTTGCTATCTTTATGCAATTTATGCCAAACAATTTAATTTTTTCCATACCCTCATGGCAAATGGTATTCTATATCCATATGGCAAAATCTTTGTATTTAAAAGTACCACTGCCGTGATGCAATTTACCTTCCCATTCCAGCTGTCTAAAAGCATCCCGCATTCTAATTAGTATTTCTGGATGTATATCCAAACTATGATGTGCTGGAAAAACCTTTTTTACTGGAAGTGCTGCAACTCTCTCAATTGATTTCAAATAAGCTTTCGGATCAGTAGACGGATAATAAGCAAATAAAGTATCTTTATAAACTAAATCACCTGTGAAAAGATAACCACATTCCTTTTCAAAAAAACATATATGTCCTGGTGAATGACCTGGCGTATGTAGAACTTGAATAGAACGTCCTCCTATATCAATAATGTCATTATCTTTTAGAACCTTTGTAGGCATACCTTGAAAAAATTCATAATTGTTCACATTATAACCTTCGGGCAAGTCGCAGCGATCTACTACCATGTCCTTGATTTGTTCTAAAGTTAGTGGAAATTCTCCATTCAGCCAGTTTAATTCATCCTCATAAGCATAAAAGTTAGGAAAAAATTTATGCCCACCAATATGATCCCAATGGATATGAGTTGCCACAGCAGTTACTGGTTTGTCAGTCAGCTTTATAACTTCATCGTAAATATTACAAATGCCAAGACCAGTATCAATCAATATGCTTCTTTCAGTACCATTTAAAAGATAAGCATGTGTTTCCTCCCAATGTCGATATTCACTGATGATATGTGTATCCTTATCAATATGATCTATTGTAAACCAATTGTCCATTTAACTTGTCCTTCTTTCTTAAATATCTCGTGTAGCCTAGGCTACAAGGATTGCTTTCATTGAATCTGTAAATAAATCCTGGCAAAACTCAATTTACTCACTGTTAAATTATAACATACATGTATCTCACTATTAAATTTTTATTAATTGCCGCATCAAATTTTCATTATGGGAAATTTAAAAATAAAAGTTAATAGATTAAATAGTGGAGAGGTGGTAAACTTGATAGAACTACTCTTTAAGATTTTATAGTAATTGAAATAACGATGGGGCTGTTGCACTAAGTAATTTGTATACAATATATTGTAGTACTTACTTAATACGACATCCCCATTTTTACTTATTTCACATAGTTTTTTATTATTATTTATTTAACCAAAAAGTTCCTCGATATCCTTTTCTTCCATACTAGAAAGCAAAATTTCCTCTCCAGTATTTTCTTCTATAACATTGTTTATTATTTCTTTCTTTTTCTCCTGTATTTTGTGTATTTTCTCTTCTATGGTTCCTTTAGCTATAAGTCTAATAACCTCTACTGTTTTCTTCTGTCCAATTCTATGAGCTCTGTCCGAAGCCTGACTCTCTACTGCTGGATTCCACCAGGGGTCATAATGAATCACTATATCTGCAGAAGTTAGATTTAGTCCTGTTCCGCCAGCTTTAAGAGATATTAAAAATATAGGAATTTCCCCTTCATTAAACTGTTTAACTATTTCCCCTCTATCTTCTGCTTTTACACTGCCATCAAGGTACATATACTTTATGTTTTCACTTTTAAACATCTCTCCAATATTTTTAAGCACAGAGGTAAATTGAGAAAACAACAATATTTTATGTCCATCATTTACATTATTCTGTACTATATCCTTAAGAGCTTCCATTTTTCCATTATCACCTTCATAGTTTTCTATAAAGGTAGAGGGATCACAGCATATTTGCCTAAGTCTTGTAATTATAGAAAGTATCTTTATTTTGCTTTTATTGATACCTTTATCTCTTATTTCATTATTTACCTCCTCTTTAGCTTGCTGAAGGTAAGCTGCATATACCTTCTTTTGATCCTCTGTCATATCCACCACCATATTATGTTCAATTTTAGGTGGAAGTTCTCTTATAACATCTTTCTTAAGTCTTCTAAGAATAAAAGGTTTTGTATGTTTATTTAATTCCCCTAAAGCTTTTTTGTCACCATTTTTTACAATAGGTGTTTCATATTTTTGACTAAACTTTCCATGACCTAACAAATATCCTGGCATTATAAAATCAAAAATTGACCATAATTCTGTAATAGAATTTTCAACAGGGGTTCCTGTTAATGCAAAATAGCTGCCGGCTTTAATTGATTTTACACTTTGAGCATTTAAGGATTTAGGATTTTTTATATTTTGAGCTTCATCTAAAAAGCAGTGTCTGAATTTTATAGCTTTATATTCTTCTATATCTCTTTTAATAAGTGCATAGGAGGTTATAACTATGTCCGCCTCCTCCATGTCCTTTAATTGACTTTCTCTTACATCCCTGCTGCCTGATACAATTAAACATTTTAAATTTGGCTGAAATTTATTTATTTCACTTTCCCAATTGTATACTAAGGATGTAGGGCACACCACTAAAGAAGGCTGCTTTTCCTCATTTTCATCTACCTCCGATTTTATAAAAGCTATAGTCTGAAGGGTTTTTCCAAGACCCATTTCATCTGCTAAAATACCTCCAAAGCCGCAGCTTGAAAGAGTTTTAAACCACTTAAATCCAAATTTTTGATAGCCTCTCATAGTATTATCAAGTTTTTCTGGAATTGTATAATCAATGTCACTAATATCCTTTATATTATTTATCAATTCTCTAAACTTCTTATTCCTTTGCACAAAAGTTATGTTATTTTCCTTAAGGCTTGTATCTATGTAAACAGAATTATATTTAGAAAGAATTATTTGATCCTTTGTAAGGTCTGAAGTCTTTATATTTAAATACTCTATCATATCTGATATATTTTGAAGTTCACTTGTCTGTAACGGAATAAAGCCTCCATTTTTAAGTCTGTAATATTTTTTCTTTTGTTTTAATGCTTCAAATATATGCTTTAATTCTTCTCTATTTACCCCATCAATATTAAAGGTAAATTCCAAAAGATCCTCATCATTTAATCTTATGTTGGATTTATAGCTTTTGGAGGTATAAATTCTTATATCTTTAAAAGCACCTGAATAGTAAACTTCTGCAGATTCCTGAAGCTTTTCCAAGCCTTCTCCTACAAAATCTAAAATTTTCTCCTCATCTTCTAAAACAAAATTAAATTCCCTTTTTTCAAATTGAAAGGCAGTCAAGGTATCTACTATGGCTGCTTCTTCCTCAATATCTCTGACCAATACCTTCCCATCTTCCCTTGCCTCATTATCTCTTAAGGGATTTATATCTATATTCCCATATTTAAATATTACATCACAAACTACAGCATCTCTATCCTTATCAAAATAAAGACAAGGCTTTAAAGGTTCTTCATAAAATTTCTCTTTAATACTGTTATTGACTATTACCTTTGTACCTATCTTTTTTAAGGCTGGAATTATATAAGAAGCTATTTCCTCACTTTCACTTTGATGAAAAGTAATTTTAGAACTTCTTTGTTCAGTAAAAGTATTGTAAAGTGCTTTATACACCCTTACCTGTTCATTTGTTGGCATATATATTTTGTCATTATAATAAAAATAATTTCCACTTTTCACTAAAGCTTTAGGCAGCTTTGAAGTTTGAGATAAAATTATATTATTTCCCTTGCTATCTAATTTAAATTCTAAAGGAAAATTTTCTCTTACTACTTTAACTTCACTGTAGTTATCATCATTTATGACCAAATCTATAGCTATTTCTCCTATATTATCAAAAAATTTTTTTAAGTTATTTTCCGTAAGCCTTGCCTTTTTTCCGCTTAAAAATCTCGGTGTTTTGCTATAATGATAACCATACATTACCATGCTCTCTGTAGCTCTATCTATTTCATATAGATCTTTAAGCATACTCAGAATAAATTTGTCTTCATCCTTAAACCTGTGTAAATATGAGCTATATGTAAAATTTTTACCAAACTCCAGATCATTCTTTTCTATAACTGCTTCTAAAAAACTCTTCATATTCTTTACTACATAAAGCTTTTCCTCTCCCACCTTTAATTCTAAAAAAGCTTCACTTACTCTGCGGCTAATATTAAATTGTAGCTTATACTGTAGGTTTAAAGTCTTAGTTTCTATGTTTTCCTTAGAGGATATTAGACTTTCCTTTAATTTTTGAATTAATTTACTATTTTTCTTTATTACTGATCTTCTCTCTTCTTCATTTATTTCAAACAAATTTATTCACTCCTGTTTAGGCATCTGAAAGAAAATAATAGGTCCAAATGCGAGATGAACTTACTGTTTTTTTCAAGATGCCTTCTATTCTCATTAAACATTCTAGCACATAATGATATTTTTAAACATATTGATAAATCATTTTCCAAGCAATTAAGAAAACATGTTAAAATTAGTTATGCTAATATTTATAAAAACATGTAAATGCATGGAAATAGTGGTATAATTTATTATATACTCAGTTACTTCGCAGTTGTAAATTATTGTCAACTAACTATTATTTATATTTTGAGGGTGGTGGTTATATGAGTGAAAGCGATATTAGTGACATTATACCGATTATAAATCTAAAAATGATAAGGAGATGCTTTTATGAGTTACAACCCCGAAATCCCGAAAAACAGATATGATAATTATGAAGATCGTGAATGGACTCGTCTTGAAAAAGATGGACACGGAGAACTTCTTTATCATGTGCATTTTGATATATTAAAGCGTTATATCAATCAAAATGACAAGGTTTTAGAAATAGGTGCTGGTTCCGGACGATACACAAAAGATATTGTAAAAATGTGCAAAGAACTAACTGTAGGAGATATATCAGCACATCAGATAGAATTTAATAAATCTAAAATGAAAGAACTTTCATTGTTTCAGAAAATTAAGAAGTTTTGTGTATTAGATGTGCTAAATATGGGGATTTTTGAAGATTCCTCCTTTGATTGTATTGTTTGTATTGGTGGAGTAATAAACTATCTTTTAGATAAAGAAAAAGATGGCATAAATGAAATGTTAAGAGTTCTAAAGCCCGGCGGAACATTAATTGTAGGTGCTATGAGTTTTATCGGTGCATCACTATATTATTTAGATGGCATTAGATATGAAAAAGAGCAATTTGGCCTTGAAGCTACAAGGTGGGTATTTAATACAGGTATTCAAGATGAAGAGCACTACCCTGTCCCAAGTAAGCACTATGTCCATATGATGAGAAGTTCAGAAATGGATGCACTATTTGCCAATTACCCAATCACTATAAAAGAGAGAAGTTCTGCTGGATTATTTACACAAGCTGGCGATTCTGCGCTAGAAAATGCTAGACAGGATAAAGAATTTTGGAAACTCATTATAGAAAAAGAAATTGCTTTTACTAAAATGCAAGGAACACTTGATTGTGGAATGAATATCATTTATGTGCTAGAAAAAAATTAACAGCCGTAGGTTATAAGAATAATCTAAGATAACCTTAATACACAACATTCTTATATTATGAAACAAAAGTTATTAGAAAAATTACTAGCAAGCTATCCTCAATAACTATAATTAAGGGACTGTCGCATTAAGAAATTTACATGCAATATATTGTTTTTAAGATTAATAGCAAACATAATATACTGTAGTATTTAGGCATATTCTTAGTGTGACAGCCCCTTTACTTATTTTTTCCATATTCTATGAAATAGGTATTAATAATTCTCGTTAATGCATATTTTTTTATTTTACAGATTTCAAATGAGCGATATCTGTTATATTTTTCCCAGTTGCAGCTTCAATAAAATTTAAATCTTTAGACATAATTTCTATATTACTTTTAATTGACTTTGTATCTCCAGATATATGAGCCAATTCATGTTTCATATTTTCTTGTTCAGCCTTTATGGTATCTACTTTATTCTCAAGAGCCTTAAAGGCTTGAATATTTAATTATACATAATAGCAGCTGGTCTCACTTGCTACTCTTGCTTAGTTCTTCAATGTCATCTTTTGATAATCCAGATACTTTAATTATAGTTTCAATATCAATATTTAAGTTAATAAGATTTTTAGCTATTTCTATTGCTTTTTTATTTTCTCCTTCCTTTATTCCTTCTTTTATTCCTTCTTCTCTTCCCTTCTTCTCTGCAGTTTTTAATTCTGCTTTGTGAACCATTAAAGCTTTTAAATCAGTTTCATATATTTCTCTTTCTTCTTTATCTAGATACATTATATCTAATTTTTCTATGGCTTTTTTTACATTTTCATCTGCTGCTAGTTCTTCTGGTATCTTATCTTTATCAATTTCATAAGCTCTATTTAAAAAAGCTACCCATCTATCTAAAGCTGTTTTTAAATCTTTAAAGTCTTTTTTGAATTTGTTTAACTCTATGAAGTGCATTTCAAATATATTTGAAAACTCTTTCTTTGTTTTTTCGTTGTAAACTTTGTATACATTGTGAAAATTTTCTTCATCTAAATAATTAAAATCTAATATATTTATAGCTATAGTTTTTCTTAAAAGTTCAAAGTCATTTCCGCTTTCTATTTGATCTGAATATACTTTAGCCCAATAATAAAAAGCTCTTTTGTCATAGAATCCTTGCTCTGCTAGCTGCATTTCTATATCATACCAGGTTCCTTTTTCATCTACAGCTTTTATATCTAATATAGTCATTTTCCCTTTTCTGTAGTTTGCTATGTTATATGGATTTTTTAATTCTATATCTTTAATTTGCTCCTCTTCTCTAAGAAGAGAATTGATAAATGCCATTAATATATCCTTATTCTCTTCACTGGCAAATAACTTTTTAAATGCAAAATCTACTTTTGGATTTAATCTACACATTGTTTTCACCTCTTTTTCAAAGTTTATCAACACCTTACCTTATTATATCACATCATTTATGTACTTTAATATTTACCTTAACATCATAAAAAGTACTTCCTTTTCCCTGATCAGTAAGCCTTTGAGAAGTAAGTGTATTAACTGAACGATTTCCTGGTGTATTCTTAAGCCACCAAACTCCCTCAGTAACAACAACTCCTTTTGGGACTTTAGTTGTTATACTTAGCTTAAAGTCAGCTTCTCCTCTTTCGTTATAGGCAGTAACAAGTTCACCATCTTCTAATCCTATTTTAGAAGCATCCTCTGGATTTACCTGTAAAATCATTTTATTTGTTTTTAAAAGCTCTTCTCTTTCATTAAAGGATGAGTTTAATAGTCGTGGATCTGGAGCATTTATTAACCAAAATTCTGCATCATCTCCATGAGGTTTAAAATATCTTGGTAAAGGTTCATCCTCATTTGTATTCAAGATTTCAATTTTTCCTGAAGAGGTTTTAAATTGAGTCTTATATCCCTCAGGCAGTGGCAGCTCTACTGGCTTTCCTTCAATTAATGTTTCAATTTTAGTACCTGCAAGCCATGAAGTTGGCTTTTTAAGGATAGTATTTATTAAATCCTCAGCTGACTGCTTAAAGAAAGGTTTGTTTATTCCCATTGCATCTGCTAGCAAGCTAAATACTTCAAAATTGGATTTTGCTTCACCTACTGGAGATACTACTGGATAAGCTCTCTGTACAGCGTAGTAACCATAAGCACTATATAAATCACTGTGTTCAAGAGAAGTTGTTGCTGGCAAAATAATATCAGCATATTTTGCTGTATCAGTCATAAAACGCTCATGAACTACTGTAAATAAGTCTTCCCTAGCTAACCCTTGCAGTACCTTGTTTTGATCAGGAGCTACTGCTGCTGGATTGGAATGATATACATATAAACTCATTATAGGTGGATCATTCAATTCATTTAGAGCATTACCCAATTCAACCATATTTATAATTCTTGTTGTTTTTTCTTGAAATTCTTCATGAGTTACAAGTTTTTTATCAAAAGCATCAGATGCAGATACAGATGTAAGTAAACCGCCTCCAGCTTTTCCCCATGCACCAACAAGTGCTGGCAGACAGGTAATTGTCCTTACAGTCATTGCTCCATTACCATAACGTGACAAACCACTACCCAGTCTAATAAATGGTGCTCTAGCCTTCCCATACTGTACTGCCATATCTTCAATTACTGAAGCATCAATTCCAGTTATTTCACTTACTTTATCTAATGAGTAATCTGGTAAAACAGTATCTTTAAGTTCTTCATATCCCTGCACATACTTATTTATAAAATCTTTATCAATTAAATTTTTTTCCGCCATTACATGCATCATTCCAAGTGCTAGAGCACCATCAGTACCAGGTTTAACTATAATAACCCTGTCAGCAATTTTAGCTGTACCAGTTTCATATGTATCAATTAACCATACTTTTGCTCCCTTTTTCTTAGCCATACCTATATCATGAATAATATGAATATCCGTTGCTATTGCATGGATGCCCCATAAAATAATCAAATCACTTTCCTGTATCTCACTCGTATGAGGCCCCATAGTTTCTCCCATAACCGCATTCCATCCACATTGTTTAGCTGGTGCACAAATAGTTCTATCAAGTCTTGAAGCACCTAAACTATAAAAAAATGGATGACCTGAATTGCGCTGAACTAATCCCATAGTTCCTGCATATGAATATGGAAGTATTGCCTCTGACCCGTACTTATCAATAATTTCTTTCCAATTTGTTTTAATATGTTCAATAGCCTCATCCCAGGATATAGGCGTAAAATCACCACTGCCCTTAGCACCCTTTCTCAAAAGTGGTGTTAAAATACGTCCTTCAGAATGAACTGTTTTTTCATAATGTGCCATCTTTGGACAAAGTGTTCCCCTTGTAAAAGGATGTTCAGGATCTCCCTGTACCTTTACAGCTTTTCCATCTTCAACATGAACAATAAGACCACAGGTATCAGGGCAGTCATAGGGACAAACTGATCTAAAAATTTCCACAACTATTCCTCCTTATATTTTCACAAGTTTTTCATATTTGTATTTTAAAAATGATGCTCAAAAAATTAGTGTATAAAAAACTTTTAATTTTATATTTAATAGATTATAACACAAATTCAAGCTTTTCTAAAAGTGAATATAGCCTTATAAAAAAATTTATTATTTATACTAGTGCTGCCTTAAACTTTATAGTAATTAAAAATAAAAGCTCCTATTAACTTCCTTTAATTATATAGATGTCATATAATAATTTATATCAATATGGTAACTTATCCTTAAAGTACTGTAAAGCAAAGGATAAATCTATTATGTTACAATTATAAAAACTAATTAATTGGAGGATTATTATGAAATACAAAATAATAATATTTGATGCAGATGAAACTTTATTTGATTTTAAAAAATCTGAAAGACATGCTTTTAAAAACGCTATGCTTGAATTTAATATTGAATATGATGAAAATTATCACTTAAAAATATACAGTGATATAAATAAAGCCATTTGGAAAGAATTTGAGAAAAGACTAATTACTCAGGAAAAATTAAAGGTAGAAAGATTTAAAAGATTATCTGATAAATTAAACCTTGAATTTGATGAAGTTAAATTTGCCAAATCATATATGAAGCATTTAGCTAATGCATCCTTTTTATATGATGACAGCATATCTCTTGTGGAAAATTTGCATAAAAGCTATAAGCTTAGTATAGTAACTAATGGTCTTACAGATGTGCAAAATAAAAGAATAAGAAAATCCACTATAGCAAAATATTTTCAAGATATTGTTATATCTGAAGAAGCAGGAGTGTCCAAGCCAGATTCTAAAATATTTGAACTTGCTTTAAATAATCTAAAGCATACTGATAAAAGCAAGGTATTAATAGTAGGTGATAGCTTAACCTCTGATATACAGGGCGGTATAAATTCAGGTATTGACACCTGCTGGCTTAACTCAAACAAAATTGCAAATACAACAAAATTTAAACCTACTTATGAAATTTCTAATTTGATGGAACTTAAGGATATACTTAAATAGTATTAATATATAAAAATTTCCTTACTAATGTTAAAGTTAGTGTTATAAGTAAACAACTATTACTTTTTTGCTTAATATCTTTATAAGGGGGCCGATCTTTTACAAAAAACAAATTAATTCATGCTAAATACAACATGAATTAATTTGTTTTCTACTTTTATTCCTTAAAGTTAAAGCTTATTTATATTTTCACCATTTCATAAATTTAATCTATTTTTTTACAAACTGTCTTAGACATACTATCAATACTTATTTCATTTCTATACTCAACAGTTTCAATATTACAATTATTTCCTATTGTAACATTGTTCCCTCTTACTATCTTCGCTGTAGTATTTTCAAGAAAAATATCATCACCTTCAATTGTACTTGCTTCAAGTCCCTTAGTATTCATAAAAAGATTTAGCATTTTAACAAAAAAGTGCCCTCTTCCCAATCTTACTTTTATGATTTCTCCTCCTATATCTTTTACTCTACAGCTTCCATACATCTCTATATCAATATTCCCTGCATTTAAAAGTCCACCTATTTTAAATCCACCTCTTGCATTAAAACTTTCTGCCTCACAGTCACCATCTATGGAAACCGACCCTGATATTTGTATATTTTCTGTATGCAAACTGCCTCCTATTTCGGAAGATCCACTTATTTTCACTTTTTTTGCATTAACATTACCTAGTATATTAGAAGATCCACTTACAGTTATTTCATTAGTATCAAGTTCTCCCATTATTTTAGTACTGCCGCTAATTCCAACTGTTTCAGCCTTTACATTTCCATTCGCAGAAGATGATCCTGAGCACTTATAAGTGCAACATTCTATATCTCCTTCAACTTTAGCTGAACCACTGATTTTCACTTCATTATATTTTCCACCACTAATTTTTCCTGATCCAGAAATTTTCATATCAACTAATTTTTCTTCCATTTTAAAGCTTCCCTTCATTTACAAATTTATTTTTGATTTTAACTCTTCTACACATTCTCCAGCATTTATCTTTAATACAAGTACAGCTTCACTTTCAATATATATTTCATTGGGTATTAGCATTAAAAAACATATTCCTACCCCAAATTTTCTTATAAGTACTACATCGCAATATCTACCATCAAAGTTTTTGTAGTTTCTTTCTAAAGTATCCAGAACCAGTTTTCCTTCTTCTAAACTTGCCTTACCAGATTTGATAAACCTATCTACAATACTCATAAATAATAACTCATTAAAATAAAACCCAGTACTTTCTCTATGAGCATCCTTATATAGATTTATCGCAGTCTGTGAAACAATGTTTTGTTTCAATACATCATTTTCTTCCAAAAATACTGTTGAAAGATTTGGAGAAAATATTCTTGCTAGCTCATCTAAGGATATATCTTCTTTAAAATTTTTAATTTTTTCTATTCTGTCTAATATTTCATTTCTTGGGAAAAAGGTTTCCTGTCCTGTAAAGCTGGACTTTTTTATAAACCACTCTTCAGGTATAAGGTTCTTTCTCTTCCATCTGTATAATTGCCCATAGGATATATCCGTTATTTTAAGCAATTCTTTTTTAGAAATTAGATTTTCTTCTTCCATATGTTCATTCCCCTCTTTAGTCTGCTTTATGTAAACAGTATAACATAACATTGTTACGCTAGCAATAGTTGATTGAAAATAAAAAACTTAGCTATAAAAAGATTAAGAAATTATAACAAATAGCTGATGAATATGCGAAAATAAATACAAAGACAAGAAAAAAAAGAGCTGCTATTGAAGCTGCTCATATAAATTGGCTATTTGAGATGAAGCTTTTAACTCAAATATTAAGCAAATCTTAAACCATTTTTCTCTAAATAGTTAATTATTTCATTAACTGATTCCTTATAACTCAATAAGTAATGTCCCTTTACATCTAAGGTAATATGACTTAGGTTATTTTTATTTTTACTATTTTCAATTAGAGTATTACTCATTTTTTTACTTGGCCAGTAACTATCATTTTCGGCAGAAAGGAAAAATACCTTTCCTTTATAGTTATCAATATTTATTACTGCATCTCTATTAAAGTTTTTCTCTATAGACTTTTCATGGATTTTACAAAAATATTTGTTCTTTGCATCTTCTATATCATCTTTGTTAAAATCAAATTTAATATATGGTAATTCCTTATTGTTGAAGGTCCAAGAAGATTTAGATTGTGCCATACTCATACTAAAAATATCCCTTGGTAAACCTTGAAATACATAACAACCAGCTACCAGGGCAATAGTAATCGCTGAATCCATATAATTAGTTAATAATAACGCAACTTCTCCTCCTTTAGATTGACCAATAACAATAACTTGATTATCAGCTATTTTATACTTTTCTTTAATAAATTCAATAGCATTAATAAAGTATTCTATTGGAACCATTTCTAAAGATTCATTGAGATCCCTAACACCAAAATACGCTAGTAGTAAAACATTATAATTTAATTTTAAATAATTCAATAAATCTTCACTTAAAGGCGCTGGAAGTCCTGGTCTGCTGCCTCCTATAAGAACAACTAGTGGCTTACCCTCATTTTCATAAAAATCACCATAAATTTCTTTTAAACGATATTTTTCCATAGTAACCTCCCCTTAAATATTAACTGTTTTAAATATCAGTTACATTCTGCTTCTTCCTCTCATTTAGAAAATTTTTCATAATCTGATGTAATTACTTGGGTAATATATTTATTTACTTCTTCATGTGTGAAGTCAATATTCAATGCTTTTAGATGGTACGTACACAAAGAAAAGATTATGTCTTTTAAATCACTTGTAATTTTTTCATCAAGCCAATAAGATATAACGCCAAATATACTTTGAGTAACCAAGACCGAAGTTACATTTATATCATAGATATTTGATGGGTAATCTTTTTTTAAATGCTCTAATATACTCCTTAAATAAGTATTGGTCCTGTCTAATATCTCCCAGCGTTTCTTCTCAAATGATTCATTTATTCCCATAGACTTCACAAACAGTATTTTTGATAAACCCTTATTCTTTGCATATGTAGAAATTGCACAAGCCATTCCTAATGTAAATTTTTTAATATCACTGTCTTTTTCGTCAATAGAAGCGGTAGATGCAGCTTGTAAACTCATATTAGAAATTTCCTCATAAATCTGCTCTAAGACTTCTTCTTTGTTATTAAAGTAGGTATAAAAAGTGCCTACAGCTACAGATGCTTCATCAGTTATGTTTTTTATGGAAGTTTCAATATATCCTTTCTCTGAAAAGACCCTTGCAGCTGCTTCAAGGATAGTCCTTCTTTTTAAAGCACTTTTGCTTACTGATTTGTTTGAAATAGTATTGTTCATTACACTTTTTTCTCCTATATAATTAAAATTGAATTTGAATTCGAATTCAGATTCATTATATTTCTTTTTGTATTATGTGTCAATATTTTTTATAAAAAATAAAAGCCTATAATTTTGTTTTTTTATATGACAAAAGAGCAGATGATATAGATTTTTCCTCTATCAAATTAATGCTGCTTTTATTACATAAAAATTAATCGATGTAAGTAAAATTTTTTTTAATTTCTCTTGAAAAAAATAGAAAATGCTTTTATAATAAATAGCGCGAAAGCATTTGCGCGTATAATTGTTCAGCGTGAAATCAAGTAATTGGTTTCACGCTTTATTTTTTACATAAAATGCTTTAATTAACTAAGAAAAGAGGGACATATAGTATAGAATTTTACATGAAGTTACCAAGAAACAAGAAGGAGTTTGCATTATTTTTGACTGTGATTGGTTCATGGATAGGAAACAGGCAAGTGAGCATGGAGCCAATTCAAATGTTCTTTTATAAATGGCCACGCAATATCGTAATTTCCTTTATAGTAGAGGCGTTCATTGCACCACCAATAGCAAGAATGGTTATGTTAAAAATGCATAAGATTAATGATAAAACATAACCAAAGTTCATTATGAATTCAATTTTTGTTCCGATGGTTTACTGTAAATGCTTTTTCCGAATTCATAAGCGATTTCTAAATTGCCAGTATCTTCAATGTGACGCCTATCCTCTACGCCACCGCAACCACCTGCTAAAACCATACCCTTATCCGTCCATCCTAGGTAATTAATGACGTTAAAACGATAATAGGATTCTGCTTGTTCAAAAGTCCAAAATAAATTGTCGGCAGCAGTCATAAGCAAACCACAGTCTTTGTGAGGGAACTTTTCATATCTGCCTTTAGGTGGATTTTTGTCTTCTGCAGCAATGGCATACAGCCTTTCCAAAAATGCTTTTATTCTTGCTGAAATTGTCCAAAAATAAAGCGGTGAAGCAAGAATGATTGCTTCGCACTTGTCAATAAGCGGATATATGTCGGTCATTCCATCCTTTTGAATGCAAGGCTTCCCATATCTACAAGCATTACATCCAAGACATCCGTTGATTAGTTTATCGCCGAGAAAAACTTTTGTAACCTCGTGTCCTGCTTCAGTTGCACCTTTGATAAAAGCGTCAGCAAGCAAATCGGTATTTCCCTTTTTGCGACCACTGCCAATAATAACTAATATGTTTTTCATGTTAACTCCTCCAAAATATATAATTGTTTTCCATAAAAAATACTTAAATATAAAAATAACTATAACTTGCTTACAAACCCATATGTTTTTTTAACATATGGGTTAACTAATCTCTATTCCATTACATATGCACGCTCAAATCCTGTCTGAACTGCCTGTGCTATTCTACCAACTTTTATGCTGTCGCCTAATGGATACACCTTTGGGAGCTGACCTACTAATTCATTATAAAGCTCATCATTGGAACGTCCTCCAAGAGAAAGTATAATACGATCAGCTGGAATTGATACCATCTCAGAGTTTGTAATATTTTGAGCAATAATTCCTTTTTCTCCAACCTTAACCATCTTATGAGACAGAAGTATCTTTGCATTTTTACTATTTAGATTTTTTAATACAGTGACTAAGTTATCTGGTGAAACCTCTGGTGCAAGCTTATCTTGCATTTCAATTAAAGTTACATCATTACCCTTAAGTGCTAGATCTTCAGCAACTTCACAGCCTGTCATACCACCACCTATTACAACTACCTTTTCACTTTTAACATCAAAGTTTTTATCTAATGCTTGTTCAACAGTATAAATATTTTCCCCTGAAACACCTTCTATATTAGGGATAATAGGTTTTGAACCAGTTGCCACAAATACAGCATATGGATTCATTTTCCTAATCATTTCAGCTGTTGCAAATGTATTTAGCTTAACAATTACACCAAGTTTATGAAGCTGTGTTCTATAGTAATCAATAAGCCAAGACAATACCTCTTTATCTGGTGTACGCGTAGCAAGCTCTGCTGCACCACCAATGTAATTATTCTTTTCAAAGATAGTTACATTGCAACCACGTTTTGCTAAAACTATTGCTGCTTCCATTCCCGAAGGACCTGCTCCAACAATAACAACTGATTTTCCTACAAGGTCTTTTTGTAATGGTGGAAACTCTCTATCTCTTGCCAATCCTGGATTAACAGCGCATATACTACGACGGAATTTTGCAGTTTGATCCAAACAATACAAACATCCTATACATGGCTTAATATCCTCTGATCTATCTTCATAAGCCTTACGTGCCCAATCTGCGTCTGCCATCATACCGCGTCCAATTGCAGCATAATCCATAATACCTTCTGTTAATAACTTCTCAGCTTGTTCAGGCTTCTTGATTACATTAGTTGATATCACAGGTATACTTACTGCATCTTTGATTGCCTTTGTTATATATGATTTCCAACCACTCTTAAATGTAATAGGTTCAATAATATAGTAACGGCATTCTTGGTTCGCATTATTGACGTTTAACACATCAACACCAATGTTTTCTAAATATTTCGCTATTTTTACACCCTCTTCAAGATTGTATCCACCTTCAGTAAACTCATCTGCGCTGAAGCGAACACTTATTACAAAATCTTTTCCACATTCATTGTGAATTGCCTGAATAACTTCTGTTAAAAACCTCATACGGTTTTCAAAAGAACCACCATATTCATCTGTACGCTTGTTGCTATATGGACTTATAAATTGATTTATCAAATAACCACCAGCTGCAAGAATTTCTACACCATCAATTTCTGCATCTTTTAGAATTTTTGCAGAACACGCAAACTTTTGAACTGAGCGTTTAATTTCATCCAATGTCATTTCTTCAGGAATTTGATCATAAAGAGAAAACCCTACTGCACTTGGCGCAATAATACGTTTTCCTGTGATTTTTGATGGAACTGCCTGACGTCCTGCTTGATAAATTTGCACCATAACCTTTGTGTCATATTTATGTAAAGCACGTGATAGTTTAGTAAATCCTGCAGTGTGACGAGGATCAGTTAACTTAAGTTGTGCTCCAGCAAAAGATTGAGAGAATTCATCATCTACACTTGCATATGCTGTAATTATTAGTCCACAGCCAGCTTTTGCTCTTTCCTCATAATAAGAAATAAGATCATCAGACATTTCTCCATTAAATCCTGCTGCAAGAATTTCTAATGCAGGCATTACCATACGATTTTTTAATTTCAAATTGCTTATCTTCCCTGGTTTAAGTAAATTTGTAAAACTCATATATTTGCCTCCTTAAATATTAAAAAATTAACAATATCTATGATTCAAATATACAGTATAGAGTAACTCAAGAGTCAATATAAAAGTTTAAACATTTATATTCTAATTTTCTATTATGTTGTTACAAAAATTTGAACTCTTCTATTCTATAGGACACCATATCTCATAAAAGCGATAAGATTTTCCTTCATGAAAGCCCGTTTTCATTACTCGGCATAATATATCTCCGTTTAATTTAAAGTTGTGTTTTTCTAACCACCTGTATACAGTCTTTAATGACGAATAGTTAATAATTGTCGTTGCTTCTATTACTGTATATGCACATTTACAAGGAAGCAATTCTTTTACTGGAGGTTTATTGGGAATTTCAATTTTACTTGCAGTTTCAATATCAATAGAAAATCCAAACTTAGATTTATTCTCCAATTCAAAATCCATAGCATTTTCTAATGGAATCTCTACCGTACAGTCAAACAGATTGTGATAATTCATAACAGCTTCATAATAGGGATGGTTTACACTTTCTACATCCAGTTTGTTGTTATTTGCATAACTATAGATTAATAAATGAGGTCTTTCTTGTATTAAGAACTTATTTTTATATTTTAAAATCATTTCAGTTGCTCTTTTGATTCTCTTTATCTTATTTAATGCCATCTGCTGAAGTTCTATTGTTTTCTTAATTTCTTGTTCTCTTTGTTCAATCATATCATCCAGTTCATTAATCTTGGTGTTTTGGATCATGCTAGCAATATCAGATATTGAAAATTGTAAATTTTGCAATAACTTGCAATCGTATAACCTTCGAATATCATCCACTGTAAATTTACGATATCTATTATCATTGCATCTTTCTGGTTTGATTATATTGTTTTTTTCATAAAACCGTATTGCATCTGGAGTAATTCTCATAAGTTTAGCTATGTCACTTATCTTAAAATAATCCGACATTAAAATCCCTCCTAAAAATAAAAAACATACCACACTAATTTTAAAATTATGAAATTTAATTTGCTATAAGTTTAACAATATCCGTTATATTATATACTATGGACTAACTCCATAGTCAACATATAATCATTATTATTTTGATAATTGATTACTTTACCAACTCTGTGCAGTTATTCTATACCTTATTCATATGTAAAGCCACAATATAAAATCTTGCTCTCTACAAATAAGAGAGTATAATTGATTCTCTCCCAGAAAACAACCATTTTTTCTTCTCCATCATAGGATAATAGAAAAACAACCTACAGATGTTTAAAGTTTTAAATGTTTCTATATTGACTCTTGAGTTACTCTATACTGTATATTTGAATTGTAAACATTAACATGCAGAATTGATACATGAATTAAGCCACTTTGTAAGTAAAAGATGTCAAAAAAATAACAGCTATCATGTTGTTGTATAGGCAGTTCATCTATATGCTTGATATGGACTATCTTTTGCAAATATATTATCAATAAAAAGGAGATGTTGTATATGGAAAAAGAGAAATTAGAGTTGGGTAATCCAGCACCCACAATGTTATTCATTTTCACCATGATTACTATGATGTTTTGGGCACAGTACATGGGTATTGTTAAACCAGAGGCACAGTTACTTCTAGGATTATTTCAATTAGGTTGTTTCCCAGCTTATCTCATTGGTGGCATTACTTTTTTGAAAAAAGGTGACTCTATTAGTGGCAATACGTATCTAATTTTTGCTACCATATTTGGTGGACTCAGTGGATTTGGAAATACAGGAATTGGTATAGCAAGCTTTTTAGGCTGGCCAGTAGATACAACTATGCTTTCTATTCCTATTCTATGGTCTGGTATTATTGTAATTCCTATTCTTATATGTATTAGATATGCAGATGCCCTTACTTTTGTTGTGTTTACTTGTGGTTCATTGCTACTGATATTATCTGGTCTAGTAGGTTTAAGTGTATTTCCTACAACTATTAATCCATTAATCACAATTCTTTGCTTTATTGTTGCTGTCGGGGGGCTATATATATCTATAGCAACAATTTGTTCTTTTGGAGGAGTTTTTCTTCCTCTTGGAAAACCATTGTTTAAAAACAAATATATAGAAGAATCTACAATAATTAAAGATTCTTACTGTTCTAAATAAAATACATAATGCTAGCAAGAAAGCTTACCTCATAACAGCTAAACCAACTGAGGCTATTTTAAAATAGCCCCAGTTCTCGTATAACATAACAGTGTTTGAAAGTATTCCAAACCTGTCTTTTTCTTCTTTAAATATCGTAATGATAAAAATATTGTAAGAAAGATAAAAACTCACCTTGGTTAATTGATGATGGAGGAGAAGGTTAGAAGGTGCTTCCCTGGGCGAAAATGGTTTTGTAATATAATCCATCTACACCAATTTCAAATTTCATAATACAATCAAATTCTTCACCCCTGGCACTAAGCATAATAATTAGGATTTCACTTGTTTTTCATATTAATATCTTTTTTCTACTTACACCAAGAATTACAATCTTACCTTCCCTTCATATACAACAACCTTTGCATTAATTTATTCTTTAACCCATTTCTCATCATGATTAGTGCATTTTAGGTTATACTAAATAATAATTTTATATTATAAAATTATTAAGATGACTACTAACGGAGGTTTTTATGAATAATAAAATTAAAGTTGCACGATTATCTATCTATTCCAATACAACCTTAATAGTACTAAAATTGATAGTAGGGCTTATAAGTGGTTCTGTTAGTATTATTTCTGAAGCAATTCATTCAACAATGGATTTATTGGCTGCTATTATAGCATTTTTTTCAGTGAGAGCATCAGATAAACCAGCAGATGAAGATCATCCCTATGGTCATGGTAAATATGAGAATGTATCCGGTGTAACAGAAGCTTTACTTATTTTTATAGCTGCTATATGGATAATAGTCGAAAGTATAAAAAAGTTACTTCATCCCGAACCTGTAGAATCCATAGGAATTGGTTTTATTGTCATGTTTGTATCAGCCTTTGTAAATCATTTAGTATCTAAAAAGCTATACACGGTAGCTAAACAAGAAGATTCTATTGCCCTTGAAGCAGATGCTCTTCACCTTAAAGCAGACGTCTTCACCTCTTTAGGAGTTGGGGGAGGACTTTTACTAATTTGGGCTACAAAACTTAATTTTCTTGATCCTGTAGTTGCTATTCTTGTAGCCATATTTATACTTAAAGAAGCTTATCATTTATTAATATCTGCCTTCAGCCCTCTCTTAGATGTTAAATTATCTGAAGGAGAAATTAAAATTATTACTGAACAGATTAATAAACATAAAGCTATTTATTGTGACTATCATAATCTTAGAACAAGAAAATCTGGGAAAACAAAATATGTTGATTTACACCTAGTATTTCCTGAAAACATGACTGTTAAAGTTGCTCATACCTTATGTGATGTAATTGAAAATGATATAGAAACGCTTCTGAAAAATACTGAAATCTTAATACATCTTGAATCCTGTACAAAAACATGTATAGAATGTAACCTTTATGATAACAGTCATTGCATTGTACATGATAAAAGTAACCATTAAAAATATTTTCTTTTAGCAAAATAAAATAAAGACTTCCACATTTTTATTTAAGAAGTCTTTATTAAAAAACATTTTATTTCTTAGCAGTTATAATAGACTTAAAAGTTAAAACGGGTGTTAAAATTATCTAATGCCAAAAAGTCCTTTTCAACATCATAAATATTTTTATACTCCTCATCCACCCCCAGCAATCTTTTCAAAAAGTTTAATTCACTTGAGGATAATTCAAGTTCATTATACCAGGGCTTAGATTTTCTATTGTTTTTTTTGAAAGAAGAATAATATAAATGAAGAAGCAAGTGACCGAGATATGAAAAGTCTACAGAAGGAACATATCTCTCATTATTTATTAATCGAGCAAGCCCAAAATCAATAAGATAAACTTCTTCTTCATTAATAATCACATTTGGTACCCTTATATCCCTATGCACAATGTTTCTTTTGTGTAAATACTTTATTATATTTATAAGCTTAATTCCTACTTTATAAATTTCATCAGAAGTAAATACATGATTATCTCCAAAAATCAAATTCTCTATTGTCTTTCCATTTTTGTATTCCAAAATGTAAGCATATATATTATTATTTTTTATTGTATCAATTATTTTAGGGATTGATGGATGATCAATATTGGAAAGCATTTTTTCCTCAAAGATGACTTTATTACCACTTTTCTTAAGTGCTTTAGGCTTAATCTCTTTTAAGATATATTCTTTACCATCTAAATCCACCAAATAACATACCCCAAATCGACCTTCACCTATTAACCTTATGACCTTATATCCACCAAGCAAAAAACCTGGTGGATATGTCTTTCTTCTCCAAAAAGGTATCATGACCATGAACTTTTATACCTTCTTTTACCATATCCTTGATTTGAATGATGATTGTGATGTGAATCATGTGAATAGTGTTTACTATGTCTCCTACCTGATCTAGAAAAAGAACCAAACATCTTCAGTATACGACCCAAAAGTCCTTCTCGCTTATAATAATTACTACCTCTGTGATTATCACCATGATGTCTTCTTCCTGATGATCTTGAAAAGAAACTCATTTAATACACCCCTTTTTTAATTAATTTTTTATTAATACACATCACTTCAATTATCAACTACGAATATAATTTGTATTTCAATAATATGATATAATACCTTGTTTGTCAACAAATAATCCAATAAAATCATAGTCGAACGTCATTATCAATTGATAACAAAATACAAACGATAACCACTTCTAATTGCATTTAAGAAAAATTTATAAAACTATACGTTATAAATAAAAGTAATAAAATAGAACTAATCAAACTAAGGCATCTTCAAAAAAAATAACAAATCCATATGCTAGCCAATTTTTTACTTTAACTAAGTTGATAGATACATAGACTTCAGGCTTAAGACTTTTTTGAAGTAATTTTCGTATAAATTGAATCAGTGATAGTTTTACGTATTTTAAATTTTTAGTCGTTTCAACGTAGTTAAATTGAAGCAAAACATAAGTTATTAATGATATAAAAAGTTAATTATAGGCAGAATTTTCACTCGTTTCAAATAATCTTTTTACATTCAAATTTTGTTTGATAAATTTACAGTAAATTTCCTTCCAGTATCTATATATCCTAAGCTTTCACTTACTTTTTTAACTTCTTCAGCTGTTAAAAAAGTAAGTGAAATATATCAAATTATAGTAGTAGTATTTTTCATGAGGGCATTCTCCTTAGTATTGTTTTTGTTCACACTTTAATATTATTATAGAATGACCTCTTTTTTTATATATTTTTATTTACATTTTTGGGTCAATCAACACTTATGGTCCAATATAAAGTTGCATACAAAAATGATAACATAGAACCAGAAGTCAGCGGAAAATATAAAAAACCTTATACTCTCATTAGGAAAGATAAAAACTCACTCTGGTTAATTGATGATGGAGGAGGAGGTTAGAAGGGCATTGCTTCCTTAACAATGATTCTGATGACCCTGGTCCTCCATGCCAAAACAGCATTACAGGATTATCAATTTTTGTTCCTAGATGAAACAAAAATTGATCTATTCTATTAGTCCCTACATATTCAGAAGTACATATTGGTCTTTTATTTTTATTCTTCATAATTTTCTCTCTCCATTTTCTTATTCTTTCAAACTCTTTTAACATCCTCCTTCTTACTTTCATCTACTTTTAAGTTACTATCTTCTTCAAAGCCATTCTGTTCTTCACCATCAAATCCATAAAGCTTCTTCAGCATTTTCCAAATAGTTTCCAACTCTTCAGTTGAAAAATCCTTAAAAAGTTCTGCCATGAAAAACATTCCTTTTTTTGAAACTTGATACACTACCTGCTTTTCAGCTTCCGTAATTATTACATTAACTGCACGCCTGTCTTCAGAATTAGGTATAACATCGATATATCCTTTTCTTTCCATAGCGGTAACAATTTGTTTTACATTTTGTTTAGTTGTCCCAAGCTTTCTTGCAATATTATTGAAATTAGCTTTACCTTCAGGTAAATGAGCAATTGCAACCATAGTCATACATTGTCTATTATTTTATTATCAGATTTAACTTGCATGGAAGTAATTACCATAACTACACAAAGAAATAATGCATATATGAATCCATACCGAATTCCTTTGGAAACTGCTTCAGAACTATTATTGCCACCTAATAAATAGTATGAATTTTGCCCTATTTTTAGAAAGTTAGTTGCAAGTGCTGTACAAAGTGCTGCCACTATCTGCTGTAAAGTATTCATTATACTGCTTCCATCAGCCGATAACTCTGATGGCAAACTATTTAGCCCATAAGTTTGTGCTGGAGATAATGCTAATGGACAACCAAACATCAGTATACTACTAAAAATTACAACTAATATTGTTGCTGTACTGGCATTAATCATGCATAACAGTCCAGTTGATATTAATGTAATGAAAGATCCGATACGTACAATATTTTTGGCTCCATAGGAGTCAAATAATTTTCCCGAAACTGCTGACATAATTCCATTAATAACACCTGAAGGCAATATTAACAATCCTGCTGTTGCCACACTAATTTGTTTTCCATTCTGATAGTACATTGGTAATAATATGTTAGCACACATAGTTACTCCAAAAATGACTACAACTAAAATTGTTCCTAGTGTAAATTCTTTATAGTAAAAAGCTTTAAGCTGCCAAATTGGATTATCAATTTTCAATTGACGATAACAGAATACTATCAAGCTTATTAATCCGATTATAAATCCTAATATACAAGAAGCAGACGTCCATCCTTTGTCACTACCCATACTTGTACCAAAAACAACACCACCAAACCCTAATGTAGAAAAAATTACTGAATAAATATCTAATTTAGTCTTCATAACTTCTGTAACATTGCGAAGGTTAAAGAGTGTTACTATTAAAGCTGAAGTCATTAACAATAGAACAGCCCAGAAAATCCACTGCCATGAAAGAGAATTCAAAATAATACCTGCTACTGTTGGAGAAATTACTGGTGCAAACATCACAACCAAACCTGTCATCCCCATAACTCCTCCTCTTTTTTCTGGAGGGTATAATGCCATAATTGTATTAAATACAACTGGTAAGATTAAGCCACCTGCAATACCTTGTATTAAACGTCCAAATAATAGCATGTAAAATGAACTAGATAGAGCTGCAATTACAGTTCCTAATATAAAGTCCACCTGTGCAAAAATAACTATTTGTCTTGTAGTAAAATTCTTGATTAGCATACTAGAAATAGGTAATACAATCCCTGCCACCATCATATATCCAGTAGATACCCATTGTATAGTGGTTTCGTTAACTTGAAAACTTTTCATAAGTGGTACAAGTGCAATATTAAGTGCAGTCTCACTAAACATAATCGCAAATCCACTCAGTAATAATCCAACCATTATTGTAATTTTATTAACTTTTTTATTTTCCATTAGCTTTAATCCTTTCTTTATATATAAATTGAAATGGAACTCCAATTAAGTTAAGTTTAATACTCACTCCCTTTTTGCAGTTCCATTTAATAATTAATGATATATGAAGCTATTTATTTTTTGCATCTTCTGAAATATTAGGAATCTGTAGATATGACTCATATTTTCCGCCAGTATGGATAATATGATTTCCTTTATTATTTGGTTCAACATCTTTTATATTAGGTAATGGAGCTCCTATTATGTTGTAGGCTGAAATTACTAGTCTCAACTTTTCATCTTTATGAAAAATCAATGCAGTTGGCCATAATGGTATTTCAACACTTACAATTTCTCCTTCTTTTAATAATTCTTTTTTATCGTATGTTAAGTAAGGTTCTTCTTCTTTAGATTTTTTTTCATCAATATTTCTTAGTGAAACCCTAAGTCTTCCATTTGGCCCGAAATATACAGGTCCCTTCATCTCTATATCTTGAGAAATATTCATTTGTGGAACCTTTTTAGGTTTTATAAGCCTATGAACTAACACATTATCATTCTTATCAAGCTTTTGAATAAAAACAAATAAATCCATATCATTAGACGCATTTGCTTCTACCCAGAGCTTAACATTAGAATATCCTGTAATTTCAGTTTCTTCATGAAAAGCAATTGTAAATGCTGCTTCTCCCTTTCCATTATCTGTATTGTAGCTAACTAAACCTTTTTCACTAATTGGGTTATTGTTTAAAGTTTTAGTTTTAGCATCTAAATACAATTTTTTATAATTAGTTCTGGCTAAAGGAAATTCATTTTCAACTCTGTTAACTATATCTTCTCCACCAAGGTCTAATACTGAAAGCCGTACCCTTTGTGTTTTAATCCAATCATTTTCAATCCCTTTTAAATAATAGTCAAAGAATTTTCTTAACTCCTCTTTGTTCTTTTCTTCATAATAATCTATCCATTCCATTGAATTGTGAACTCTAAGCCATTTATTTTCTGATTTTATGTTTCTAAATGCTCTGAAGGTTCCATTAGTATGTGCGCTATTTGTATAACTTGCTACAATATATGCTGGCACATGTATATTTTCAAACTTTGGTATCTTGTCCTCCCAATAAGAATTCATCAGTGGATATTTTTTTAGCATTTCCTTTATATCTTCTGTATAGTTATTGCCATAAAGATGTGTTAGTATGTCCTCATTAAAATGTTGATTAGGAATTCCACCTCTACATACATCATCGCCATAAAGGTCAGAATGCCCTTCCCAAGGTGCTATAGCTGCTAAATGTGGTGGTTGTTCTGCTGCTATAAACCATTGTGAAACAGCCAGCCAAGAATTACCTGACAAGCCTATTTTTCCATTGCACCATTCTTGTTCTGCTAACCACTCAATATAATCATAACCATCTCTTCCATCTTGACTTCCCCAAAAATATATGTTACCTTCAGACATGAAAGCTCCTCTTGCATCTGGATTACATACTGCATAGCCCTCATTACACCAATATCCTGGATCAGGACCCTCAAATTTCATCAAGCCTGATAATTTTTTTTGATCTATTCCTAACATTCCTGGAAAAGTATCTAAATTTTGATTTCCACTTCCGTTTTTACCATAAGGACTCCAAGCTACAATAGCTGGAACATTATCCTTATCTGCTGGTCTAAAAATATCTGTATAAATTGTAACTTTATCTCTAAGTTTTACAGGTACATCTCTTTCAAAAATAATTTCACAAGGTAATGGCATATAACCTTCTTTCATAACATACCCTTTAGGTAAAACTATTGTTTCCTGTTTAAATCCTCTATATCTGCTTTCTGGATCATTTATAGGAGTAGATTTTCTAAATATAATACCTTCAACCAAACTTTTTTTCTTACTTTCCACTATACTCAACTCCTTCGCTGCTTTTAATGTATTTCACTGCATTTTCTGCCGCAATACGTCCAGTATTGAGTGCAAATCCCATTGAATTACCTGGTATTTTATAAAGATATGTGCTTCCATAAATATCACAAACATCATTTCCTGCTCCATATAATCCTGGAATGACTTTAAAATCTTCAGTTATAACTTCAGTTTTGTAATTTATTTTAATTCCTCCTAGTGAACCATAGGCAGAAGGAGCAATTCTTACAGCATATAATTTATTTCCTCTTATTGGACGTAAAAATTTAGCATTCTTATTAAATAATTGATCATGATTTTGATCACAATAAAAATTGTATTCTTCAATTGTCTTCTTAAAATTATCTGCATCCATGTAAAAGTGTTTAGCTATTTCTTCAATTGAACTTGCAACACATATTGATTCAAGCGAACTCTCAACAGCTTTTTTAACCTGTTCATCAAAAGAAGCACTTATATCCACTGAAAATACTTCTGTTGTGAAATCTACTCCATTTTCTTTATAATATTCTATAGTTTCCTGAGTACAAATGGAAAATCCACATTTATTTTCTTGTCTATCGAACGCATTCGATGCAACAGCTCCATTTTGCATACACTCTTCATTAAAGAACCTTTCTCCTTGTAAATTTACAATTAAATGTGGCTGCATAAAACTTATCATTATTGAAGAACATGACATTGGTGTAGTTGGTGCTACATTCTTTTCCATAGTCATTTTTGATTTTCCTGCTCCAACTTTCCAGGCCATTTTTAATCCATCACCAGTTATGGCTGGAAGTCTAAAATTAAACATATCTACTCCATATGTGTAACCAGTATATTCTTTTATCATATCAGGATTATTTCCAAATCCACCAGTTGCAACAATTACCGCTTTTGCTTCTACGTATATTTCTTCCCCATCTTTACCTTTTGCAATTAATCCAGTTACTTTTTCATCATCTCTAGTAATTTTTATTACAGGAGTATTTAAGTATACTTCAGCTCCTAATTCTTTAGCTCTTTCAAATATTCTTTTATTCATAAAAGAAGCTCCTCCTGCACCAGATGGTTTTCCATCAGGACGTTTCACCTTTATCCATGTGCTTTCAGAATCTAAACAAAACTTTGCAGGTTTATCAAATTCAACCCCCATATCTATTAACCACTGCAGAGTATCTGCTGATTTCCAAAAATAATCTCTAACTAATCTTGCATCAGCTTCCCAATGAGTATAATCCATAAACATATTAAAGGCCTTCTCTTTTGTTAAATCTACATTATGATCTTTCTGAAATTTACTTTCTATTGCAAGTGGACCTGTTCCCATATTAGCTGCGCCACCTGGTACTGCTGCTTTCTCAAAAGCAACTACTTTAACTCCTAATTCTGCTGCTTGTGCACATGCTGCAAGTCCTGCAGCTCCAAGTGCTATTACAGCCACATCTGCTTTAATATTCTTCATATTTTTCTCTCCTATCTTTTTTGTATTTGCCTTTCATACTTGTAATATTTACACTATATCGGATTTATTGATATTGCTTGCTAACCTGTGCTAAACTTATATACATATTATATAAACAATTAATTGAGTTATCATCGTCTATTTGTATGAAACTTAATTCACTTTGAAGCTAATTATTCAACAAATATTGAAACATAAGGAGATGTACATATATGAATATCATTGAAAAAAATAGTCTTTCTCTTTACAAAGTTTTATACAATGGCAACATGAAAGATATAATTTTTGAAGCTGAGAAATATTTTAAAATGCCATTTATACTCTATGATACAAGCTTTCAAATCATAGCTTCATCCAGTAAAGTTAATGATATTCATCATGGTCTAGAATCTAATAAAAATATAACTTATATTAGAAGTGCTGAAATAGAACGTATGAAAAATAATAAGATACTAGAAAAAATGTATGAAAGTAATGGTGCTTTTCCAATCCATGACGATTGTCATGATGTGCGTTGGCTCTTTTCTCCAATAAAGATTCATTCTTCCTTACTAGGTTTTATTGCAATCTTTTTTCTTCATGAAATTCCAACTGAAACTGATATTGAGATGTCAAATATTCTTGCTCAGGTTATTTCAGTTGAAATGCAAAAACACAATCCCTATACATCTAAAACTGGCCTTAAATATGAATATTTTTTAACTAGTCTACTTGATGAACAGTTTAAATTTGAGAATTCTAGTGTAATTGAAGCAAGGTTAAAAGCCCTTGATTGTAAGCTTTATAAATATTTATTTATAGCTTGTATTTCATACAAAGAAGCATCTAATAATAGTTTCTTTAATAAAAATTTAATTGAATATTCTAGAAAAATTTTTCCAAATTCCATGTCCGTAATTTACAATGATATCATTGTACTTTTAGTAATGGAAAACAGTGAGATTAAATTTTCTGATGAATACATGCATCAATTAATTGATTTTTTAGGTACATATAACTTAAAGGCTAGTATTAGTCAACCATTTATGAATATTTTAGATGCACCTTTATATTACAAACAATCAGCAAAAACTATGAAGATTGGTCTTACCCTTAATCCAAATAAATTATATTATTTTTCTTCTGACTACTTGTTGTTTCATCTATTTGATAGTTATGAAAAAACTGACCTTCAAAATCTAATCCATTACCATATTAAATATCTTTTAGATTATGATAATAAATACAATACTGATTATATAAAAACCATAAAAGTATATCTTGAAAACAATAGAAATGCTGGTAAGACATCTAGTGCATTAAATCTCCATCGTACTACACTATTTTATAGAATAAAGAAGATTGAAGACTTGCTTAATATTTCCTTTGAGGATAATGATGTTTTATTTTTGTTTGAAATATCACTTAAAATTTTAGAATACTTGAGCAAAGTAAATTCAATA
The DNA here is from genome assembly GCF_012926525.1 of Clostridium muellerianum. Classification (GTDB taxonomy): domain Bacteria; phylum Bacillota; class Clostridia; order Clostridiales; family Clostridiaceae; genus Clostridium_AM; species Clostridium_AM muellerianum. The sequence goes on along the minus strand of NZ_JABBNI010000007.1, from coordinate 40,428 downwards.
TAATAAATTTATAAAAATCCAAAAATTAACCTATGCTAATTTGAAAATACAACAGTATTGTTAAAATAAAAGACCTATTAAATCTAGTAAAATCAATAAAAAATCACTTACTTTATTGCATAAAAGATAAGACAAGGCCTATGAATAAATTGGCCTTGTCCTTTATTTTAAATTTCATTAATTCATTTACTTACTTACGCACTGATTAACCCACTTAATAAAGTTGTCTGTACTGCTGCCTGTACGTTCAGCTGTTGTATGTCCTTGACCCCAAACAGTTTCAAAATCAACATCTTTTACACCAGCATAGTTTTTCAATGCCAACGCCAAGTTTGATTCAACTGTTAAAGCTGTATCTCCCTGATTGATTCCAGTATGGATTCTCCAATGAGGTGCTACTTTAGAAGTTTTGTAGCCTTTATAATAATTTAATAAGAAATACATTGGATTATACATATTCTGGCGGTATTCAGAGCTATTATTAAGCTTATCAGCAGATTTAATATCATCCTGATATGCTTTCACAAGAGAAGAATCCCAATCACTATATGCAGAATATTTCTTTTCATTTTTTTGTAAGAGATTTGCCATAACGGTGTCGAAATGCAGTGCATCACTCTTGCTTTTACCATTTCCAAAGAGCATGTTCTCAGCCTGTTTGCGATTTGTACTATCAAATGCACCTACACTCTTAGTAGGAGTCTTGCAATGTTTCACAAAGGCTTCTATACTTGATATTTTTGCAGTATTAGTTTTTGCATCATATGTTATCCACTTTTCGTCAGAATTTAATGAATCAATGTAATCCTGAGCAGTTGCATATGTCTTGGATGATTTTGTAGACTGATTTGAACCACCATTTGGAGCAGCACCATCAGGCATTGAACCGCTAGGGGCACCACCACTAGGCATCTGTCCACTTGGAGCTCCTCCGCCTCCAAATCCTCCATCACCCATAGCCATACCAGAAGACTCCGTATATGGGAATTTGGTATCACTTAAAAAGTTGTTTAAAGAACGTTCAACTTCTGAAAGAAGATAATCATAGTAAGTTCCTGATGTGTATATACCCTTACTGGATTCCTTAAGATTAAGCACTGTACCATTCTTATCTTTAAGATCAAGCTTGTTAATATAAGTTGCAAAAGCTTCAGCCAAATCCTTAGACATTAAAGAAGTCCAAGTTGTACCTGCACGGGTACCTGTAGAAGAATACTGTCCCATATTCCATTCATAAGCTTCATCTGCATAATCTAAACTTGTAATTGGACACCAGCTCATTGCTCCAGAAATAGAATCACTGATGTACTTTTTGTTATTATCGTACATAGCAGCACCGATAGATTCCAAGTAAGTGTAATAAAGTTTACTGTCACCAGTTGCACCTGCTAGAGCACTTTGAGCACCACCACCGCTGTGACCGAAAGTAAAAATGCTATCTGTATTACCAGGAAGAACACTTTTATTAAAGCGATAATAACGGATCGCAGCCTTTAAGTCAGTAACTCCCCAAGGTGCTCCACCACTATAAGTCAAATTACCACTGCTGTCATAACCATTAGTTCTGCCGCGCATACCAGCATATACATAAACAAAACCTGCTTTAATATAGCTGGAAATACCATTATAGCTGTAAGAAGTTGGAGCTGCCTGTGCTGAATAACCTGCAGTATTTACAGGAAAGACAATAGGTGCAGTTTTAGCAGTGTAACCATTTACTTTACTGCTTGTATTGATTTTACAAGTGTAAGTCCCATCACCATTAGCAGTACCAGTCATATATGTACCTGGAACATAGATGCCCATGGTTTCATAATCAGTGGTTTCTGGTTTAGAACAATATCCAACTTTGATTTGCCAATAAACATTATTATCTTTATCATAGTTCCATTTACTGTTACTAAAAGTTAAACTTTTCGTGTCTTCAGTGTAGTTACTGGATATATCAGAAGACTTTTCATTAGAAGAACTACTAGAAGAATTTGAACAGGCACAAAGGGATACAATAAGTGTTGAAGTTATCATGATAGGTAATACTTTTTTAAATAATCTCATTTTCTACCTCCTTTAAATATCTAGTGTTTATTTTTGTACATTAGTTTATCATAAAATTGTGGCATAAAAATGGCATAAAAGAGATATTATTCATACCCTTTTATGCCATTTGATTTATGCACGCTTTATTGTAAAGAAAAAGGTTGTGCCTTTTTCATATTCACTTTTCACTGAAATATCTTCATGTAATACGGATACTATTTCTTTTGCAATAGAAAGGCCAAGCCCACTTCCTTTTGTATTATGAGATGTATCTTCCTTATAAAATCTATCAAATATATGTGGAAGTATCTCTGGCTTAATACCAATTCCATTGTCAACTATTTCAAATATTACATCTGAATGATTTGTTCTAGCATTAATTATAATTTTACCATTTTCATCTACAAATTTAATTGCGTTATCAATAAGAATACAGAAAATTTGCAATACCCTATCCTTTGATGATAAAACATCTGGAGTGCTCCAAGCTGCATTTGTTACTTCAAAAGCTATTCCCAAGTCATTCATAATAATGGAATACTTATCAAAAACTTCTTCAAGCAATTCTTTTGTATTAATTGTTTGTTTTTCTATTACTATTTTACCGCTTTGCAATCGTGACAATTCAAGTATATCAGAAATAAGGCTTTGTAGTCTTGCACTTTCCTTGAGAATAATACCATAGTATTTCTGACGTGTATCCTCATCTGTTATTACATTATCTGCTAACGTTTCTGTCAAAGCTTTGATTGAGGAAACAGGAGATTTTAATTCATGGCTGACATTTGCCACATACTCTTTCTGTATATAATCAAGTTCTCTACTTTCTCTTATATAAAACTTCAAAAGTACACCAATAATACCTGTGCCAATAAGCAGTGTAACTGTAAAAACAAGCATAAACCCCTTAAGTGCTGCATTAATGTCATCTGCTGGAACAAGCACAAATAATGCACCTATTACAAGATTATCTTTTTCTATAGGAACACCAATAACAACAGAAGTGTGGGGTAAACTACTAATATTCTCCATAGAGGATATTGTCTTGCCTTCAATAATTTGTGGAATGAACTTTTTTGCCACATCTTTCATATTAATTGAACTTTGTTTTTCTTTATCATTACCATATACATCAAAAATTTTAATAATCACATTACTAGGCATTTGATTTAAGGTTGAATTATTAGCATATTGAGATGAAAGCTGTTTTGCCAGTGGTTCAAGTTCACTGGTTTTATACTGAAAAAAAAGATATCGAATAGCATAAAAACCTAAAATTTGACCAATAATAAACAAAAATGCAATGGCAATAAAAACTGTCCTTCCTTTTGAGAACAACTTTTTCATATGGATACCTCCAGCTTGTAACCTACACCATACACTGCCTTGATCTCAAAGCCTAGATCTCCTACAGGAAGTTTAGCTCTAAGTCTTTTTATGATGGTATCTACAGCTCTCGAGTCCCCAGAATAATCATATCCCCATACCCCGTTGAGTATCTGATCACGGGACATAACTTTGTTTTTATTTTTGAAAAGGTAAACAAGTGTTTCAATCTCTTTTGGAGTCAATTCAATCTTTTTTCTAAAAACAAATACTGTATACCCATCCGCATCAATATTCAACTTTCCAATCTGAAGGATATTACTTTTTTCTGCTTTAGGTAACATCCGTTTTAATATTTTCTTAATACGAATAGTAACTTCCCTGGGCGAAAATGGTTTTGTAATATAATCATCTGCACCAATTTCAAGTCCCATAATACGATCGAATTCTTCACCTCTGGCACTAAGCATAATAATTGGAATTTCACTTGTCTTTCGTATTTCTCGACACACATCTGTGCCAAATATTTTGGGCATCATAATATCTAACACAATCAAGTCAAAATGCTCCGATTTCAACTTTTCAAATACTGCTTCACCATCATATACCGATACACATTTCATGTTTTCTGCTTTAAGATAAGCAGATAAACTTTCATGAACAGCTATATTATCATCACATATTAAAATATTTAATTCTTCGTTCATTTTAAAATCACCTAAGTTATAAAAATTTTTTATGTTCGTATAAATATAATTCATATTATTTTGTTATAAATGGCTTGTCTTAAGTATTCTAAGCATACACTTAATATCCCATTTACATTTTGTCAAATGAGCTAATATAAAAGATTATAACACATAAAAAATTGTTATCTCAATATTAACTTGATATGATGAAAATTTTAAGTACTATATTTCTGACTTCTAATTTTCTTATTAATCATCTCTCAACTAATTATATAGATGTCATATACAAATCTTTAAAAATTTCTCCAGGCTTAGCTCCATCTAAAATATGTATTGTTGTATCCTTTCACTTTATAATTTTCTTTGACATGATAAAAGTAAACCTTTATTCAATCTTCTCCCACTACTTTTTCAATTTTACAACAGGACATAAATAGTATTATAGTACCTACAAGTCCACATCCTATTGAATACAAAATAACAGCCTGTGAACCAGAATAGTCACAAACCACGCCACCAAGAAAATATGCCAGCAGATTGCTGAATGTACAGGTTGCAGCACGATAGGTCTGTCCAATCACAGAATTTTCTTTTGATACAGTAGAACCTATGTAATAAACAGCACTAATTGAAAATAATGAAAAACCACCTAGCTGCATTAACTGTGCTGAATATAATCCAACCATTGTACCAGATATAAAATAAAGTACTGCTTTCATTGTTATAAAAATCCCTGAAGCTTTCAACCAAAAATCACAGCGTTTCACTTTCATAAGCTTAACTATCAGAAACATAGCTGGAAGTTCTAGTATTGCTCCAAAAGCAGTAGCCATTCCCTGGGTAGATTCATTGCCACCACGTGCTACCACAATCTGATACATGTAATTACATAAAAAATTATGACTAGCATACAAAAGAAAAAATCCTGTCAAAGTTAATGCAAATGACTTATTCCATAATTTCCCCTTACCTGAATTTTTACTACCTTCCTGATCTACAGCGATTTTATTATCAGGAAATGTTTTTACACCTATAAATAATATAAAAGCCAAAAACCCCCCCATAAGAGGAACTGTATTTATTCCAAATAATGCAATACACCAACCACATATGCAGGTAAGTAGACTATAAGCAAGTGACCCCCATCCTCTGGCCATACCAAGATTTATATTCATACCTGACTGTATTTTCTGTATTCCCAAAGAATCCACCATAGCCGGAAATACTTGCAGTAGAATACACATAATAGCTAAAAGAGCTACAGCTAAATATCTATGAATCCCAGAAACACATAAAATAACTCCACAGATAACAGTAAGACCTGTCTGCACAAGTATAGCTAGGCTAAGAGCATCTTTTTTTGAACTTTTACCTATAATTTGTGCCAGAAGAACCTGAAGTATAAATGCACTTCCTGAAACCAGTCCAAATATAACTCCATATTGTGTGTTGCTAAACCCCTGGGCAAGACAATATTTGCCTGCATAGCAGATTAGTACACCGAAATTCCCCCATACCATTGACTGTAAAATAGCATAAGGAAGTGTTGCATTTTTAACTGACTTCCTGTTTTCCATACCTTTTCCTCCGTTTGTATATATTTATTGTATTATAACAAAGCATATTATATAATAATATGAGAAATCTCATATTATCGGAGGTAATCATGAAACAGATCTCATCGCCAAAACAAATCAAATATGCTGCAGAACATTCTAACTTTTTTCATTATTTTTCTACAGATGTAGATTTTCTCTCTTCTGTACAGCTGCATCGTTTTGAATCCAATGAATTTATATTATGTGAAGGTCAGATTCCTGACTATTTATATTTCGTAATAGAAGGACGGGTAAAAGTTTATATTACACATAACAATGGTAAGATTTCGTTAGTAAATTTCCTGCATGCTCCATGCTTTATAGGTGAAATGGAACTTCTTAATGCTCAAAGGGATGCTATTGGTGTGCAAGCTATGGTTACAGTAACCTGTATTGCTATACCCATGCATCAATTCCGCGAAACCTTATTGAATGATCCCATATTTCTTAGGGAACTCTGCATATATCTAAGCAAAAAAGCTACTACTAATTCACGAACCTACACACATAACATGTCCTATCCTCTTGAAAACCGACTTGCTAGATTTATTCAGCTAACAGCCCAAAATGATATTTATTCTGAAAAACATACTGAAGCTGCAGAATATCTAGCTGTTACTTATCGTCATCTTCTATATGTACTAGCGGATTTTGTGAAAGGTGGAATCCTTGAAAAGATTAACTGTGGCAAATATAGAATTGTGGATCACGAAGCCTTAAATAGACTTACAAACCTGAGCTGAAAAGCTTAATGAAATATTATTCTAAAAATCTTTTTCTCTTCCAAAAATATCAAAATCTTTTTTATTCAAATTTTGTAAATGCATTCCAAATAGGTGTAAAAACCTATGCCAAAACTCCTGTTAAAGCATAGGTTTTTTATTATAAAAATCATAGTAAAAAATGTTGTAACTTTTAATTTTTCACTTCTAAAATAAACCTGTTAATAAGAAGTTCATCCTTTTTATTTTACAGACTTTAAGTGAGCAATGTATTTTATATATTTCTAAGTTGTAGCTTCAATTTTTTCTTTATTTTATCTATGAATGGAAGCTTGTCCTTAAAAATTAAATTGCTCTTTGGTTGTTATTAGTTTTGTTTTTATTTTCATATCTTCTGAACATTAATAGTGGTACTATAGTGAATATTACAGGACCTATAGCACTCCATATTGAAGTAGGTATATCTCCTTCCATTGCTGGCTGTATTATACAGAAGAAGTTAGCTAATGCAACTGTTATTGTAACTATTAATGACCAAGCCACACCACTTTTAACAGACTTAAATGCTGAGAATGGCTTTACAATATCAGTATTCCTCTTAAATGGGCCAAAGGCAAAAGCTATAAATACACAAGGAAGTGTAGTTGCTACATTTGACATTGCAACAAGTATATCAAATAATTTTGCCATTGAATCTCCACCGAATGAAGTAAGTGCTATAATTACACATACAACTATTGCCTGAATAGCCATAGCAAATTTAGGAACTCCATCTGTAACTTCTCCTATTCTTCCTGGCCATAGTCCCTTAGGTGTTCCCTCTATAAGCTGTTTTAGTGGAGAGTATGTAAGTGTAAAGAATGCACCAGCTAACGGTAAGAACATTAATACAGCAACAACTCTGGACATCCATTGTCCTGCAACTATTGAAGCTGCCTGACTTGCACCAAAAGTTTGTGCTAATACATAACCTAGATTTGCCATAACAACATAAGTTACATTTCCCTGGTTAGCTGTTTTAGCAGTCATAACTGTATTCCAGTTAGTAAACATGCCTACTAAGAATACACATAATGAATATCCTATTGTTATAACAAGCGCAGAAATCATAACTCCTTTAGGAAAGTTCTTTTCTGGATTTTCTGTTTCATCAACAACACCAGCAATAGCTTCTACTCCACCATAAGCAAATAATGCATAAACAACAAATGCAAGTGTTAATAAAGGATTCCCTGCATATGCATGATTTGGTGACTGAGTAAATGTTTTAAGACCTTCTATAGGTTCTGCAAAATGACAACCATGGGCAAAGAATACTGCTAAAGCACCAACTACTACAACAATATTTACTATAACAACTGCTACACCTCCAACGTCAGTAAATTTCTTTATTTTGTCCAATCCTTTGCTTGATACATAACTAACAAATATAATCCATAGTATTCCAATTATTCCAACTGTTTTTGGTCCAGATAATGATTTAATACCAAATAATGCCCAGGATTGAGTTGTATCACTACCATATATAAAATTTGATACTGGTATCCATATTGTTGACGAAACCAATACCATCCATATAATATTTGAGGCATACCACATAAATGTTCCTACGAATGCGAATTTAGGTCCCACAGACTTTTCCATCCATGAATAAATTCCACCTCGTTCATTTTTAAATGCAGATCCAAATTCAGAAAACATTAATGCATACGGTACAAAAAACAATACTGCACTTATTACGTACCAAGGAATAGCAGCATAACCCATCTTATAGAAAGATAGAGGAACATTACCAAATCCAAAAACTGCAACGAATATCATAAAGATTATTCCAACCAGTCCCATTTTTTTCTTGCTAGATTTTTTGTAATCCTTTTCATTAGATTCCATATAATTACCCTCTTTCGTGTTATATATTAGTTAATCATATATATATTGTATTTCAAACGAAAAAACAATTCAATAAAATTACAATAGTTGTAATTTTATTGAAATTTTATATATTTTGATTAGTGATATTATATTTAGTCTTAAGCCTTCATAAATACTTAAATAATTACGAATGTTTAAAGCCAAATTCAAAATCCCAATAAATTTATATATTATTTATTGAAAAATTTAAATAAAAAACAAATGAAATGAAATTTTCCTAAACGAGAAATGCAATTCAATCAGTAATAATTATCAAAAAATTTTTAATAATTAATTTTTTGTCTTAAATATCGAAAATGGTGGTTAAAGTTGGTAAAGTTTATAATTTTTCTTTATAAATGTTTGCGTCTCCGGAGATATTTGTATAAGCTCACCTAAGCGTGTTTCTTTTGGACATAAAAACCTAGCATTTCCAGTAGTAGTATATGCATTTATGTTAAGTCATGCTATAATAAATAATCAAATACTTAAGCTTTAGAGGAGGATGCAATTTTGAACATAAAATCATGGAAATTATGGCTATTTTCAAGTATTTGTTTTTTATTTGTAGCAATAATGGATTTTATCAGCAAGAAATATTATACAGGAATTATTTTTGGACTTTTAGGAGTGTCTTATATTTTTTTAAGCATGAATCATTACAAAAAGAATAAATAATAATTTATTTTAAGTTAATATAAGCATAATGTGAAACAAAAGTGCATTAGAAGTTTGAATTTTACCTTTTACTGCCTCTTATACGTTTTGTATAAAACATAAAAACTCCTATGTTAAAATAAATGCAAGTCTAGCCAACTGCAAATATAAAAACATAGGAGTATTGTCTAATAAAAGACATAAATAGTTTATCACATTTCATTAAATATTAAATTTTTAAGTATTGTATTAATATACTATTTATTCCTTTTCAATTACTACGGCAGTGCCATAAGCCACCACTTCACTCATTGTCTCCCCAACCTCGCTTGAATCAAATCTCATCATTACAATTGCATTGGCACCCATATCAGTAGCATTTGCAGTTAAACGTTCAACTGCCTGTTTACGTGTGTCTTCAAGCAAAGATGTATATTGATGAATTTCTCCTCCAACCAAACTTTTTAGGCCAGCCATTATATTGCCACCCAAACCTCTACTTCTTACAATCAATCCAAAAACTTCTCCCTTTACCTCTTTTACTTTATAACCTGGAACATTTTCAGTAGTAACAATTATCATTAACCTTACCTCCTCAATGAAAAGTTTTATACTTTAGAAATATTTTTTACTATCTTAAATATAATCATAACTAAAATTATATTTTTCTATTACCATACTTTATTTAGTTAATTATATCATATTTTCTAAATTAATCTATAAAATTGATTGGATTATATGAAAGTGAGTAAGTACATAACAAAATATATCTTCATAGATTGTTTGAATTCCTTCTCTATATAGCCGATACCTGCTTATAGCTTGTTTCATTTTTATTTATTGCTGACAATGTATCAAAAACAAGGTCAGGCTGATCCATCATTAAAAAGTGCCCTGCATCTGGGATTATAAATATTTCTTTATTGGGTGCCTTTATATCTTTAAAATAATCTTCAGCTACAACACAAGGAGCTTGCCAGTCCCTTTCTCCTAAAATATAATATACTGGCACCTTATATTCTTTGGATTCTGTACGGAGATTGAAGTCTCCAAGAAAACTATGAACTTTTGAATTTGCCTTAAAGATTTTCATAAATGCTATAATATCAGAAAACTTAAAAATAGGACTTTTAAACATAGCTATCCATATATCAATGCCTATTTCCATACCTAATTTATATTTACCAAGAAGCTTATGAACTATATTACATTTTCTCAAAAAACCTTTGTCAAAAACAATTTTGCTGCCAGGATATTCACCTACACTCTCAAGCTTCTTCAATGATTTTTTATCACCTGACTTCTCAATAATTTCTTTAAGTTTGTTATAGGCTACCTGCTCATTTTCCATCATACCAACAACCTGTCCAGCACCAATATAGTACTCTACCTCTTCTGGATGCTTTCTAATAAATACCGACCCCAAAACACTTCCCCAGGAATGTCCAAATATAACAATCTTTTTCTTGTTATATTTTTTCTTAAGATACTGGATAATTTCAAACAGGTCCTGGAGCATTAACTCTATTGTTGGAAGCTTATCTGGATTCTTAGTGAGTGTCTTTCCAGCACCTCGCTGATCCCAATGAACCACAGTATATATTTCTTCCCATCTATCTTGAAATAATCCTGTAAATAAGGATTCTGCTGAACCTGGTCCTCCGTGCAAAAACAGCATTACAGGATTATCAAAGCTTGTTCCTAGATGAAATAGAAATTGATCTATTTCATTAATGCTTACATATTCAGAAGTACATATTGGTCTGTTATTTTTATTCTTCATAATTTTCTCTCTCCATTTTCTGATTTTTTCTTATCCTTTCAAACTCATTTAATATTCTTGTTACATCTTCCTTCTGACTTTCACCTACTTTTAAGTTACTATCTTCTTCAAAGCCATCCTGTTCTTCTCCATCAAATCTATAAAGCTTTTTGAGCATTTTCCAAATAGTTTCCAGCTCTTCAGTTGAAAAATCCTTAAAAAGCTCTGCCATAAAGAATATTCCCTTTTCTGAAACTTGATACACTACCTGCTTTCCAGCTTCCGTAATTATTACATTAACTGCACGCCTGTCTTCAGGATTAGGTATAACATCAACATGTCCTTTCTTTTCCATAGCAGTAACAATTTGTTTTACATTCTGTTTAGTTGTTCCAAGCTTTCTTGCAATATTATTAAAGGTAGCTTTTCCTTCAGGTAAATGAGCAATTGCAACCATAGTCATATATTGCCTTGAAGTCAAATCCCCCAGATATCCATCTCCCCTTACCTGAAGCTTATTTGCCACTGAAAATAATGTTGCATAAGTTTGCTGCATTAAAAATATCTCTCTATATGTATCCATAAAGTTTTTCTCCTTTAGTCAATATATTGTCTATTTATAGTTTAATAACATTCTGTAATTTTGTCAATATATTGTCTAATTTCATTCTTATTTATACTCTCTTTTACACAGAAATAAATAAAAAACTACTAATGTAATATACTTCATTAGTAGTTTCCAAATAACTTTATAACTTTGTATCTCAAAAGCTGTTATTACTTATTAATCTTGCTTAATTCTTCAATATCATTTTTTGATAATCCAGATACTTTAATTATAGTTTCAATATCAATATTTAAATTAATAAGATTTTTAGCTATTTCTATTGCTTTTTTATTTTCTCCTTCCTTTATTCCTTTGAATTGAACTTTTACAAAATCTGTCCTTATAAAAAATAACTCATATTATAATTTTATATAACATGAGTTATTTTCTATAATCTAATTATTCAATTTTAATAAATTTCACATTCCCTTATAGCAATTGTAATTATGTATAATGCTATATTGCTTAATTGTATTTCTATTCAAATTAATTTCCAGCATAGTTTCTATACTCACCTATGGATATATGACGATTTCCTTGAAAAATAAATGAATTTGTTTATGTTCCCTGAGTAAAAAAAACATGTAAGAAGAGTAGCTACCTCCCTTATTTTTCTTGCTATAACTATTCTGACTTTTCTATAAGAGTTATTTTTAGCTTATATGGTTCTGTAAACATATCATACGTAGAATTTTCAACTATACAATGTTTAACAGTAAACAAAAATCCATTATTAACTGGATAATCTACTTCCTTACTATTCAATATTACAAGTATTTCATCATTGGTTAATTCCTTTTCTATAATATTATCTGTAAGTACTTTTCCACTTGTATCCTTAAATTCAAATATAACTTTCATAGCCTTTTCTCCTTAAAAAATCAATCTTTGCAAATTATTCTAATACTAATTTTAACATAAACAACAAGGAGCTGTCGCATTAAGAAACCTATATACAATATATTGGCCTGTAAATAAATCACAAGCACAATATGTTGTAATGTTTATTCTTAGTGCCACAGCCCCTTTAATTATTTTTATGTATAATAGAAAAAAACACCTAATAAATTACATTGTATCTATTGTATTGAAAATAAAACTCACGAGTGTGAATGGATGGAAGCTCACATTATGATGAGCAAGATTTTTTAATAATTAAAGTTAACAAAAAAACATATAACCATTGACATACCAAAACAAAAATGATATTATAAATTTACTTATATTATATGTGTATAAATCAACACATTTTCTCAATTATATTATACTATTCTTATAAAGTAATGTCAATGTTTTTTTATGGTAATATTACTGAATTATTCACTATAAGGAAGGGATGGGGTTAATTGAACAACTTTGAATGGAAGCAGGAAAATCAATGGCTACAGGAAGTGCTCAAAGAAGCTCAAAAACAACTTAATGAGAAACATGATTTTAAAGAAAAATTTAAAAAGGATTCTATTGAAACGCAAAAGCAGCTCTGGCAGGATATAGGTTCTTTGTCCATAACTAATGGGTTGGATCAGGTTGTAGACTTTATGGAATTCATCACAACTATGAAAGCACAGAAAAGAAGACATGAATTTGTCAGAAAACTTGAAGAAAAATATAGAAAAATGCTTTTATCTCCCTACTTCGGCAGGATGGATTTTCTCGAAAAAGGAGATGAAAAAACTCAAAAATGTTATATTGGAAGTTTCAATCTTATCAATGATAATTTTGATTTTCTAATATATGATTGGAGAGCACCCATTTCCAGCATGTACTATGATTACGAAATTGGGAAAGCTAATTATACATGCCCTGAAGGAAGAATTTATGGTGAAATTAATTTAAAAAGACAGTACAAAATCAATAATGGTGAAATTGAGTATATGTTTGACAGCAATCTAAATATTGACGACGAAATACTTCAGGGTATCTTGAGTAAAAGTACTGATAGTAAAATGAATAATATAGTGACAACTATTCAAAGAGAACAAAATAGAGTAATTCGTAATGAGGAGTATAAAAATTTGATTGTTCAAGGCCCTGCTGGAAGTGGGAAAACTTCCATTGCCCTTCATAGGATTGCATACATCTTATACAAGCATAGAGATAAAATATTATCAAAAAATATAATAATATTTTCTCCAAATGAGATTTTTAATGAGTACATTTCTAATGTATTACCTCAACTTGGAGAAGAGAATATGTGTCAAACTACATTTAAAGAATATATGCAAAGAGCCTTAGAATCTGGTTTTAAAAAGGAAGATTACAGTGAAATGATGGAAAATATTCTTGCATCTAAGAAAGAACCAATGTATCAAAAAAGAATAACGAGTATAAAATATAAATCTTCCATACAATTTATAGATATATTAAAAAAATATATAGGCTATACTGAAAAAGAAGACAGAAACTTTAAAGATGTCATTGTGAGAGACAAGCTAATAATCTCCTCTAAGGATTTGAAGAAACTGTTTTCTAAAGATTATATACAACTCCCACTAAAAAGGAGACTTCAAAAGATAAAAGAAAGAATATTATTTCTTATGGAACCTTATGAAAAAGATTGGATTGAAGAAGCTGCCAGCGAACTTAGGGAGTCAGATTCTTATATAGATAAAGCAGAAGTTAGGAATCGCAGCATAAGTATTGTAAAAAATGAAATGAAAGATATATATTCTGAAATCAATAAAATGACAGAGTTTGATTTAATGGATATTTATAAAAAGCTTTTTATAAAATTAGAATGTTTTTCTGCAAATTGTAATACTGGATACAGTGAGAATGAACTTGATGAAATAAAAAGCTATACTTTGGGAAATTTGAAGGCTGGAAAGCTTAATTATGAGGATCAACCTCCTCTTCTATATCTCAAAGGAGCACTAGAAGGAATTCCTAAAACCTCAGAAATCAAATATGTTATTATTGATGAAGCACAAGATTATACACCATTGCAGTATGAAATCTTTTATCAGCTTTTTAATCATGCTAATATAACCATACTGGGTGACCTTAATCAATCCATCAATCCATTTATGAATGTAGGAGATTATAACAACATATCTCATATATTTCCTAAAGATAATACATGCATAATAAATTTAACCAAAAGTTACAGATCAACAATGGAAATTACTAAGTTTTCAAGAAGGCTACTTGGCAAGGATATTACCGATGGATGTGTAGAAAGAAGTGGAGCTGAACCTTTAGTCCTTGGGTTTTCAAATGAAAAAGCTATAAAAGAAAAACTTCTTGGGGATATAAAAGCATATAAGGAAAAAGGTTATAAATCCATTGGTATTATAACAAGGACTATAAAAGAAGGAAATGAAGTATACAATTTTTTAAAAGAAAGTATTGATGTTAAAGCCATATTGAAGGATGATGATGAATATGTAAGTGATGCATTGGTAATCCCAGCATATCTTGCTAAAGGATTAGAATTTGATGTAGTTCTTATATATAATGCAGGAGATGAAAATTATTGCTGCGAGGAGGAAAGGCTTCTTTTATATACTGCCTGCACCAGAGCTCTTCACATTTTACGCATATATTATTCAGGCAATTGCACTCCATTATTGAAAGAAAATTATCAAATTTAGTTCTATAAAATATAATTGTTTAAGTAGGAATGTAAATATGATTCCTACTTAAACAAACCACCATAAAAATAGAACTACCTTACTTTTGAAATTACTTTCTATTGTAAGACAGCTCTTAAAAATTAGTAGCTAATCTATTTATATATGATAATGCAGTAAATCTATTGAATATTTTTCTTGATTACTAAAAGTATTAAAGCTGTTACTACAGTATTTTTTACAACTCTTATAGGTTTATTGATTTACCTGTAAAGTATATGGCAGCTTATTATTGTAGTTATTATTATTTCCATTAACCTTTATATAATAGGTTCTAGGAAATACAAGAAACTTTATACTTTTACTTTTTATTTCATAAAGTTTAGAATGACCTAATGGCAGTCCTAATGAATCATACAAATGTAAATCATAATCTGCTGGTAAGTTTGTTAAATTCACTTTTAAAATGCCCATTTTTGTTACCTTTATTTTATAGTAATCTATATCATTTGGTGAAGAAATATATCCATTATAAGTTTCGCCTAATTTAATTGGGTATGCTGTATTTTTTGAATCATTTGGTTCGTATGGATCTACATTTGTATCCTTTTTAGTTGTAAAACTCATTGTATAAGGATTGGAAAACTTATTACCAGAATTTCCAACTACAGCTTCTGCAGGAATAGTTAAAGTATACTTTGTATTTTCCTTTAAAGCTGCTGATATAGAAATAGAATCACCATTTATAGTACAAGCTGCTGAAACCTTATTTTGTCCATCATTTAAAGTAATGTTTTCAAAGCCTGTCCCCTTTTGAACCGCTTCATTAAATTTAACTGAAATTTTACTATTTAAATCCACATCAATTGCTCCATTTGATGGAGTTGTTGAAACAACTTCTACAGTTTTATCTGTATTAACATCACCTTTTGTGAACGCTTTTAAACATACATTTGCATTTAGTTCTGGATTTGATTCTTTTAAATCAGTCCAGTTTTTATTGTCAGAACTTATAAAACTTTCGCCAACATTTGCAGATGCTTTGCTCGAATAATCAGACTCAACTCCTTCAATTGCAATTGGGCTTTTTTCTTCATCTTCTACTAATTTTACAGCTACAGCATATTTCTTTCCATTAGTCAAAGAAATGCTGTTGTCCAAATTAATAGTGTGATATCCAGGCATATCAATTGTTCCTGACTTAATCTTAGTTAATTTTGTAAATTCATTTGTTTCATAATTTGGTTCAACATATATTTCGTACTTTGCATTTTCTTTTGTAGTATAGAAACTAACAGCAGATAACTTTTCATTATTTAAGCTTGATTTAAAAACATTAGCAAAAGAGGCTGTTTCACTATTAAATCCAGCAACATTTACCATTCCAAGAGGATCATATTCATATACCTTATCATAGTTGTTAGTAGGTTGTGCATTTATGAATGCTGCATTATATTTTGCTACACATTTATCATAATAAGAAATATAAAAATATCCTTTGTCTCCCCAATTTGGTCCCCAACTATTTCTAACAATAAAGGCACCATTTCCAGCAGGAGCTTGTTTAAAGTTATCTTTAGAATAATTATCATCCCATCCTACAATTGCAACATCATGATTTGTATTGGAATCTTCATAAGCATAATAGGAGCTTGTACTAGGATTATAATACTTTTTATCATATGCCATACTAATATCTAATGCACCATATTTCATTACTGAAGCTTTTATTTCATCATTATCTGCAGAACCAGTTCTTTCAGGAATAAATAATACATCCTGTACATGATTAACTGCTTTTTTACCATCTCTTACTACTATGTTACTTGGTGTAGCAGGAGAAGCATAAGGATCATCTTTTTCTAAAACAGGTCCATTCCATCTGGAAAGATAAGCAGTTGACATAAAAGAATTTCCGCCATCATCAGGTCCAAAATCAAAACCACTATGAGTTATAAGATTATTCTCTGAATAATTCACATCAGTATTTTGTGACATCAGCATCCAAGATTCTAATGACGAGTAAGTAGCACAAGCCCAACAGCTTCCAATCTTACCTTGATTTCTTACTGAAGTAACTTTGTTTTGATCCCTTAAATCAAATTTGGCAGGTAAGTTTGCATTCTTTAAAAGATTTTTGTTTGATGTACTTTTAGTAATTTTAACTGGATTAGGAATAAATCCATATCCAGATTTGCCATTTGAATTACTTTTAGCGGTTGCATTTTTGAACTCCGGATTAATTTGTCCCATATAGATTTTATTTGCATCACCCTTTGCAAATACATTTGATGATAAAGCAGTACTTGTAAGTAATACGGAAGACATAACAACAGTTGTGAACACTTTTGGTAACGCATTACCTCTCTTCATTAAAATTCCCCCTTATATTGTTTTTTGAAAATAAGTAATTTATTGTAAAATAAATATTACATTAATACTAATATTAATATACTAGCTTGAATTAATCAAAGTTCACTATATTGTAAATTCAGATTTGTTTGAATATATATACACCTTTACTGTAATTAAATTACATTTACTTGGATTTATGTATATTGTCTAATACTTTCATTTATGTTAAACTTTTCTTAGGGTAGTATCCTTTTTTAGGAACTGCACCTTAATTGTTTAATGTTTCTAGTATTCTGCTCATATCTTATAGAATGAGACAATTTCAACTTGGAGAATAAACTTCCAGGTGGTGATTTTTATTGAAAATTGGTTTTATTGGTGCTGGAAAAGTAGGATTTTCCTTAGGAAAGTATTTTTCCATTAATAATATAACCTTAACAGGCTATTATAGTAAGAGCAGTTCTTCTTCAAAAGAAGCTGCTGAATTTACAGGTTCAAAATTTTATGAAAGCATTAATGAGTTAATTGATGACAGCGATATTGTTTTCATAACAACTCCAGATGACATTGTTTTTAAAATATGGCAGACTATAAAACATTCTGATATTAGAAATAAAATTATATGTCATACTAGTGGTTCTTTATCTTCTAAAATCTTTTCAGATATAAACAATTTAGGTGCTTTTGCATATTCTATTCATCCTATGTTTGCTTTCTCTAGCAAGTTTACTACCTATAAACATTTAAAAGATTGTTATTTTTCTATTGAAGGTGATGCAAAATACTTATGTAAAATGAAAGCTTTTATTGCTTCTCTTGGCAATTCTATACTCTCTATTGATAAGGATAAAAAAGATCTTTATCACTTAGCTAATGTAACTGTATCAAACCTTGTACTTTCTCTTTTAAACAAGGGATGCAGTTACCTTATTAGCTGTGGAGTTAATGAAAAAATTGCTTTAAATTCACTAATGCCCTTAATAGAAAATAGCTTGCTAAATTTAAAAGAAAAGGGATTCACAGCTGCTTTAACTGGCCCTATTGAAAGAAATGATTTAGGTACAATAAAAAAGCATATAAATGCTGTACCTATTGAAGATAAAGAGATTTATAAAAATTTATCCTTAAATCTTTTAAATTTATCAAAACAAAAGCATCCAGAAAGAGACTATATAGAAAGTGAAAAATTTTTAGGAGGTATAGAATAATGAAAAATACAATTAAAAGCTTTAAACAAGCAAAAATTAATAAAGAAAATTTGACTATGCTTACGGCTTATGATTATTCAACTGCTAAACTTATGGATAGTACAGGTATCAATGGTATTCTGGTAGGCGATTCTTTGGGTATGGTATGTCTTGGCTATGAAGATACTTTAAGTGTTACTATGGAAGATATGCTTCATCACACTGCTGCTGTTAAAAGAGGCGTAAAAAATGCTTTAGTTGTTGGAGATATGCCTTTTATGTCATATCAAGCTTCTGTATATGATGCAGTTAAAAATGCAGGAAGATTTATAAAAGAAGCTCATGCTGATGCCATAAAATTAGAAGGCGGTGCAGACGTTTCTGAACAAATAAAGGCTATAGTTAAAGCTCAAATTCCAGTAATGGGTCATTTAGGCCTTACTCCTCAATCTGTAAATATGTTTGGCGGCTTTAAAATTCAAGGAAAGGCTTTAGACGATGCTAAAAAAATTATAGAGGATGCCAAAAGATTAGAAGATGCAGGTGCTTTTTCTATAGTTCTTGAAGGAATTCCATCTGATCTTGGAAAAATAATCACAGAAACTATTTCAATACCTACTATAGGCATTGGTGCTGGAAAGTATTGTGATGGTCAAATACTAGTTTATCAAGACATGCTTGGCATGTTTTCTGATTTTACTCCAAAGTTTGTTAAGAAGTTTGCCAATACAGGAGATATTATGAAGGAAGGCATAAATAAATATATAGAAGAAGTTAATAAAGGTGATTTTCCAGCAAAGGAACACTGCTTTACAATGAAAGAAGAAATACTAAAGAAACTATATTAGGAGATGAATTTAAAATTGAAAATAGTAAATAACATAAAAGATTTAAAAAGTTGTATAAAACTTTGGAAGGATTCTAATTGCAGCATAGGGCTTGTTCCAACTATGGGCTATTTGCATGAAGGTCACAAAAGTTTAATAGATAGAGCTTGCAGAGAAAATGATAAAGTAGTGGTTTCTGTTTTTGTAAACCCAACTCAATTTGGTGCTAATGAAGATTTAGACAAATATCCAAGAGATATTAAAAGAGATTCTAAATTATGTGAGGAAAGTGGTGCTAGTTTAATTTTTGCTCCTTCACCTGATGAAATGTACAGCAAAAACTTTTCTACCTATATAAATGTAGAAAATCTTACTGATGGCTTGTGCGGAAGCAGACGTCCTGGGCATTTTAGAGGAGTATGTACTGTTGTGTCCAAGCTTTTTAATCTAATAACTCCAAATAAAGCTTATTTTGGCGAAAAGGATGCCCAACAATTGGCTGTTATAAAGCATATGGTTGAAGATTTAAATTTTGATGTTACTATAGTAGGGTGCCCTATTATAAGAGAATACAATGGACTTGCAAAAAGCTCTAGAAATACTTATCTTTCAAAAGAAGAAAAAAAAGCAGCACTTATTTTAAATTGCAGCTTAGGCAAAGCTAAAAAACTTCTAAAAAGTGGGTTGAAAGATAGCAATGATTTAAAATCAGTAATTACAAATAGTTTAAGAGATGAGCCTTTAGCAAAAATAGATTATGTAGAAATAGTAGACAGCATTTCCTTAAAACCTGTAAAAAAAATAGAAAATAACGTACTTATAGCTATTGCAGTATTTATAGGAAAGACAAGACTTATAGATAATTTTACCTGGAATATATAACTTCATAACCAAAATAATTAAATCTCCTGCTTAAGATAAATTAGCTGCAGGAGATTTTTTTGTTTAAAAAGTGGAGAAACCTTTATTAGAGTATCTCCAATCTTCACAACTCCATACATCTGTTGCAATATCTCTATAGAACTCTGGTTCGTGACATACTAAAATTATACTTCCATCGTATTCTTTTAAGGCACGTTTAAGTTCATCTTTAGCATATATATCCAAATGATTTGTAGGTTCATCTAAAACTAATACGTTTGTAGGTTTATTAATTAGCTTGCATAATCTAACTCTAGCTTGTTCTCCTCCACTTAATAAGTTAATGGAGCTATCTATATGTCGTCTTGTTAATCCACATTTAGCAAGGCTGCTTCTTACTTCTGTTTGAGTAAAATTTGGAAAAGTGTTCCAAACTTCATATAAAACTGAATTAGTATTATCTCCCATAATTTCCTGCTCAAAATATCCAATCTTTTTGTAATCACTTAAGATTACTTTACCATTTATAGGTCTTAATAATCCAAGTAAACTTTTTAAAAGAGTTGTTTTTCCTAATCCATTAGCTCCTGTTATTACAATTTTTTGTCCTCTTTTCATACTTAAATTTAAAGGCTTGCTTAAGGGTTTGTCATATCCAATAATTAAATTACTAGTTTTAAAAATTATGTTTTCTGGCATTTTTATACTTTTAAAATTAAAATGAGGTTTTATGATTTCTTTTTTAATTTCTATTTTTTCAATTTTATTAAGTTGCTTTTCTCTTGCTTTAGCTTGTTTTGCAGTTGATGTTTTAACTTTATTCTTTCTTATATATTCTTCAAGCTTTGTAATTTTATTTTGCTGCTCTTTATATTCAATTATCCTCTGCTGTTTTCGTATTTCATAAAGCTTAACAAAATAATCATAGTTTCCTTCATATCTTGTTAATACTTTGTGTTCAAGGTGATAAACTATATTTACTACACCATTTAAAAAACTATTGTCATGGCATATTAATATAAATGCACTTTCATAGTTTGATAAATAATTTCTAAGCCATTCTATATGTTTTTCATCCAAATGATTAGTTGGTTCGTCTAACAATAAAATATCTGGTTTTTCTAAAAGCAGCTTGGCAAGTAAAACTTTAGTTCTCTGCCCTCCACTTAGATCTGAAACATCTTTATATAAAAACTCATTAATTCCAAGACCAGCTGCCACTCCCTGTATTTTTGAATTAATACTATAAAAATCACTCTTGTCTAAGATTTCCTGCAAAGTAGAAATTTTATTTAAGCTCTTATTCATTTCCTCTATATCCATATTACCAAGTTTAATATATAGATCATTAATTCTATTTTCTATATTAAATAAATTTATAAATGCTTTTTTTAAAAAATTCATTGCAGTAATTCCTTCTTTTAAATCAACCAACTGATCCATATATCCAATATTGAATTTGCTATTCCATTCAATAGTACCACAATCAGGTAAAATTTCATTATTTATAATTTTCATAAAGGTTGATTTACCTTCACCATTAGCACCAATAAGTCCAATATGTTCTCCTTTTAATAATCTAAAAGATACATTATTAAATAATATTCTGTCACCAAATGAATGACTCATATTTTGGATTTTCAAAATACTCACAATTATCTCCTCCTTACATCTCATAATGAATAATATCATCATAAGATGCAAAGACCAAGTTCATAAATGATTCTGTAATGTTTATAATCATATGTTGATGCCTCACTAAGGAATTACATACAACATATTGATTTGCAAATTTAAAATCAACATAATATTATTGTAGTATTTATTCTTAATACCACAGTCCCTTTAAAAATACTTATATCTTAAAATTAAAGGCATATTTTCATAGCAATAACTGTGAAAAATATGCCTTTTATATTAATCATAATTTTTTTTCTTTCTGATTATTCTTCTAATACTGCTTTCTGTTAAAAAATACTCTTGTGATAAAGCTTTAACAGGCACGCCTGAAGAATATCTATCAAATATTTCTTTATCCCGTTCTTTAAGATATTTTTTAGTTTCAGTATTTTCCCCCCAGGATTTTTTGTTTTCATCTTTTCTAGGTATATATATATATCCACCGTCCATATAATTTTGAATTATCTCAATTATAGTGTCTGGTAATATATTTTGTGCTTTTTCATATTTCATAAATTCTTTGCTCCAATCCTACATTTAATATATAAATGAAGATGCAAAGATTAATTAAAATATGAAAAACTTAATATATTGGCTCCAAGCAAAAGTTTTTCATATCTTACAATCTTTGCATGGAGCTAACTACTATAGTTAAACTCATGATAATTTCATCTCCTTTTTTTATTCTACATTACACCATTTCAGTAATTTATGTCAATTTTAAATTTACTTGTTTTGCTTTTGCATACCAAAGTACCTTATTATAAAACATTTTAGTTGAAGATATTCCCATTTTTATTGGATTAAAACAATTGTATATTATCAATTTTTACATATTTTCTATGTTTATAATTTTAAAACCATTTCATATTGGCTAACATTTTGTTGAAATTTTAAATTAAATAAAAAATCTTTCACAGAATCACAGTGATTATCTACATTTAAAACCTTAACATTATACGCTTCCGTATTCTTCAATAAATCTGCAAATATACTTCTCCCAATCCCTCTACCTCTATAATTTTTATCTACTGCTATCTGTGGGATATCTCCTGTATATTTATCAATAATTCCATAACCAACTATGGTATTATCTATAATTATAATAGAATATACAAATGTACCTGATGCATCATTAACTGAATCAATAGAATTTTGCCATGATGGTTTAAAATCCCAAAACTTTGCAAATTCTTTCCAATTACTTTTAGTAATACTATTTATATGTTGAGTCTCATATGCTGCTGTAGGAGTATATTTATTTTTATCTAAATTGAAGCATTCAAACTCTCTTAATATTTCAAAGCCTTGTTTTTTATATAGACGAACTGCAGAAATATTTGATTGAATTACTTCAAGTAAATATTGTTCCACTCCCATTTCTCCAAGTAATTGTTTTGTATTAAAAATCATATTACTTGTTATTCCGTGCTCTCTATAAGTTTTTATAACACCTGTTCCTGTGTCATATGCAGTTAATTTCCCATCCCAGTATCTAATTCCATTTAAAAGAAATCCAACTAATGTATTATTTTCAAATGCCCCTATTGAAACTTTTGAAATATACCCTCGTCTTTGAAGCATTTGTTGAAACTTTAAAATCGGTAAATCAATTTTTACTTGATAATCAGAAAATGCTTCTAAAAAAGTTTTATATAATTTCTCCATACCTATACTTTCCAAAGTGCTGTAATTAAACATTTCTTTCCTCCCCCTAACTATATTTTTTGTTTATTTGATAGCTAAACTCTTTATTATTCTTTATTTAACCGAAAAACTCCTTGATATCCTTTTTTCATATTGGAAATCAAAAATTCCAAAGAAACTAACTACACTTTGTCCAAAAAAATCCATAGCACTTTTTAAAACAGAATCCTCAGCTTTTTGATAATCCATAATCACTCTCCTCTAATTATACCAAATTTTACCTAACTATAGTATTGGTATAATTTTTAGAAATTTACACCTGTGGAGTATTAAAAACGTTTGCCTCAAATTTCTAATTTTTGCAAACACTAGAATAGTTTTTGCTGCTACTATAAAAAAGAAATTTGACCTCTCCTATACGTTTTCATTTTCCTATCTGTAATCTTTTCATCTCCATTTAAGTCACCAAATAATAATGGTGATTTTTTATTATGTTTTAATAAATTCTTTTCCACACACTCTCTACTAAAATTAGCATAACAGTACAAACAATTATGATTACATGTATTATAAGCTCCTATATCAATACTTTTTACACATCCACATACTTCCCTTTGAGTTGAATCTTTATCTATAAATAATTTTTCATCAATAATATCAGAAACTAACTTATCATCTATACATCTTCCATGATTAATATTAAATTTAGATAATTCTACTTCTTCCGAACAAGTTTCAATAATCAAATTATATTCAGAAGCTATTTTTGAAAATTTCCTGGCAAAATCAAACATATCATCTTTATTTAATGGTAAAATATTTATACTCTTTAAATTACGTTCAGTTTTTTTGTATAAATCTAAAAAACTAATAACACATTTATTTGTATATGGACTTAATCTTTTTACTAGATACTCAAACCACCTGTAATGATATTCTTTTGTAAATTTGTCCGTTAATATTATGGGATCATATCTCCATATTACTTTATCCTTACCAATTTTTTGTGATAACTTTATAAATGTATTAATTAAATACTTCTTTTCAGGAACATTTTTTTCTAAAGTTTTATCATATGAATTTAAAGTAAATTGAAAATAATAATTATATTTTTTAACTTCTTCCAATTTCTTTATCATCCTTTTGGGATTTTTAGTCCAAAATACTATGCAATCTACTACTTCTGGACTTAAACTTATTTTACTAATTTGCTTTGTATTAAATGGATTTCTCACTAATACAAATCCTTCCCTTATTCTATTAAAAAACCACTCACTATAAAAAGCTGGTATATCTGTACGCCTACTAGCACTAAGTATCATATATACATTTCTCCTTATCTCTTATGAAATAAATAGATTAATAAGATGAATTACTTCTAATTCTTCAAAAGCATATTTTTCTAACTTTCCATTTATATATCATTAATTATACCCCCAAACTTACTTCAAATATTGCATCTCTAAAATTTTATTTTCATATAATTTTGTGTAATTCTTGCTCCTTCCTATAGCCTCTCCTTCTTTCATTTTCCTTTCTTCAAAAGATAATAAGTTAGAAGCATTTATTTGTCATAGAATCAAGTATAGTATTTATTGTAATCAAGCCCTTTTAAAAAATATACTACTTAAACATGTTAAAATCATTATTGACACTTTATATCCAAGGTAGTATTATTTAGTTGTTGAACATGTTAAAGAAAGATTATTTTTGAGGTGACTATGATGGAAGACACTAGAAGCAAAATACTTCAGAGTGCAAAAGAGCTCTTTATACTGCAGGGCTACAAAAAGACCACAATTCGTCAAATTGTTGAAAGATCTGGTGTGTTAATTGGCAGTATATATTACCTATACAAAAATAAAGAAGAAATCTTCAAAAGTCTTATTCTTGAAACATTTAAGAAAAGTGACGAGGTCATTTGCAATTATTTTGGAGAAGATTTAAATCCAGTTCTCCGATATGGACTATCCTGTGCTATTGAACTTACAGCAGTAGAAGAAGATGAATGCATCTGTGAAATATATTATGAAGCTTACAGTTTAAAAAGTGTTTTTGATGGACTTGTAGATGCTGCTGCTAGAAGATCACAAATTCTTTTTAAAAATTATAATCCTGATTTTGAGTTTGAGGATTATTACATAAGAACTTTGGCAATCAAAGGCGCTATGCGCAGTTTTATTGCTAATAAGTATTTAACCCAAAAGATTTCTCTTGAAAAAAGAATCGATATGATCTTAGATTTTAGCCTGCAAACTTACAATGTATCACAACCTGAAATCCATCAAGTAAAAAAACATATAGTCCAATTAAAAAATCAAATGAAAGAATTTGCATTGTCAATAAAAGAAGACTAATAGCAATAAATAATAACCCGATATGGCTGTCATTACAGCATTCATTTCGGGTGTTAGATTACTTTTATTTGAACATGTTCAAATAGCATTAACCTTCATCAATTTTTTTAAAGAAAATTAATATATAGGGAGAGATTAAATTGAAAATTAAGAAGTTACAAATAAATTCCAACGAGAATGAGGTTTCACTTGCTATTTTATATAAAGACCAATGGATTGTTCTATCTAAGCTGCTGGAACAATTTCAGGCAGATAACAGCAAAGAATATTCAAAAATAAATTCTGTTTCTAAAGACCTTATTTTGTTTTTACAAACACTTCCTAAAAATAAAGAGTATTTAAATTCACTTTTACAAAAAGCTGATTTGAAAGCTGCCTGTGAAACTGAGAACATGAAAGAAATTATACCTTTTCGTCCCCTGCTTTACCGTGATTTTATGCTGTGTGAAAGACATGTAATTAACAGTGGCCGACTTTTTACAAAATATACTATGCCTAAGGTATACCCCATAGTAAAAGCCTATGAATCTATATTCAGATATCCATTTCCAGCTTTTAAACCTAAAAAGGCGTGGTATGATAATCCTGTATATTATAAGGGAAATGCCCTATCATTTATTGGAGATGGTGACATAGTAAGCTATCCACATTATGCAACACTTAAAGACTATGAGTTAGAGCTTGGCATGATCATTACCAAGGATCTTCTTAATGCAACGGAAGAAGAAGGTCTTGCTGCTGTAGGTGCTTTTTGTGTATTTAATGACTTCAGCGCCCGAAATGTTCAGCTTGATGAGATGAGAAAGACAGGCTTTGGACCATGTAAAGCAAAGGATTTTGCAAGCTCCATATCTAATATAGTTGTAACAGCGGATGAAATATTGCCAGTGCTCAATACTTTAAAAACACGAGTATTTATTAATGAAAAATTAGCAGCTGAAGGACAGCTAAATGAATTTTACCATTCCATTGGAAAAGCTATTGCTTATGCTTCCAAAGGAGAGCAGGTTTATGCAGGTGAGTTTATGGCATCTGGAACAATTCCTAATTGTTGTGGAATGGAAAATGGTCATTTACTCAATTTGGGTGATGTTATAAAATTGGAAATAGATAATATTGGCACACTAACAAATCAGGTTAGTACTGAATTAATATGATAATTAAAAATGTGGTCAAATTAACCACATTTTTAATTATTTTTATATACAGTATAAAAAACAGGAATGATGTAAATAAAAGCAGTTACAAATATTGCTCAACTTGCAAAGTTTAACCCCATGAAGTGTTTTACAAAACTTACCTGAGTTTGCTAAAATATCAACATCGATTAGTGTTATATGCTTTTAATAACTTCTTGTAAACTTTCTATATCTAGAATATTTTCAATAATGCAACTTAATTTATCACTATCTAATTTTTCTATTTTTTTCTTAAGTACATCATCTAAATTTCCGAATTTTTTTGTAAGCAGCTTTAAGACTATTTCTACATCTTTTTGCCTAGCTTTTTCTATTCCTTTTTCCATTCCTTCTTCTCTAGTTTTTTCAAAAGTTTCCTTTATCGTTTTTGAAATATTAGAAGTCATACGATTAACCTCCTCTTTTTTTGCTATCAAAATATCCTCTATTTTTTCTCCTAATTTACCTTTCAGTTCATCACTTAAAGTTACTCTTAACCAATGTCTTAACATCATTTTTTGTTCTTCTGTTAAGTTGTTGAAACCTATGGCTATATCCTTTACTCTACTTATAAACTCTTCAATATCAACCTTTTGATCTAATAAAAATACTGCCGATACTAAGTTTTTCAGTTCCATCAGCTCTTCTTTTTCATATTTATTTATGTCTATAAGTATATATTCAAAATCGATTATGTTATTTCCAAATAACTCACTTTTATTTATAATGTTTTTGAATTTTTTCTCTACAGTCCACTTATATTCTCCATTATATAAAACCAAGGGTACTATTGCTGGTAATCTAAAATCCTTACTTTTTACTTCTGCTTGTTTTGTATTTTTTAGAACTTCTCTCCATATTTCTGACATATACAAAAATAGTCTTATAGGCATACTATAATCAACATATGACTGAAATTCTAGCAATATATAGAATATAACTTCTCTATCATCTATTGTTGCTTTATATACTATATCTGATTCTAATTCTTCATAATCTGAAAGTATATATGACTTGTTTACTAGTTCAATATTATCCTTTGTTATTTCTTTTATCCATGAACTTTTAACAAAGTTTTGTATCATATCTACTAATAGCTCTTTATTTGAAAATAAGTCCTTATAGCTCTTATCATGTATGTGATGCATTTCTTTCTTTATTCGCATTTTTTATTCACCTATCATTTTTATAATGTAATAACTATTACTTATATTATATCCGAAATTTTCAAAGGCTGCACTAGGTTTCTCTTCTATTATGTACTTTTATCTTTATACTTTTTAGACGCAGACTTAAATTCTAATATTAACGGTATAAGGATATTCTTTTCTTTGAAACCTCTGATACAATTCATATGATAAATAGAGAGATATGTTACAGTTCGGCCAAAAACTTAGAAAACTTTTATACTAAATGGAGTTACAAAATAAAGGGCAATTTATTTATAAAAAATAGACTGGTACACTAGGTATAGCAGTCTATT
This sequence comes from Clostridium muellerianum, assembly GCF_012926525.1. Lineage (GTDB taxonomy): Bacteria > Bacillota > Clostridia > Clostridiales > Clostridiaceae > Clostridium_AM > Clostridium_AM muellerianum. The sequence continues at coordinate 11,972 of NZ_JABBNI010000007.1, read as the reverse complement.
TTCATACAGCTTGGTTATTTACTTGTATTTGTTGATTGGATTATAATTACCTATTGTTAAAATGAGTAAATACTGTCTACATTATATTTCATAAGGTATATTATTTAGATCTTTAAACTCATCTATTAGTAAGTTATATACTTCTCCTACATGTTCCCTTAAAGATGTTTCAAATATTAAGTTTCCTAATGTATATAATTCACCATCTTTAATACCCACAATTCTTTGCATGCTTATTGCCGAAAATACATATCCATTTGCCGTGTAATCACTACCTTCCTCTACTACTGGCTTCAAAGGAACATAATAAATGAAATTTGGTAATAACAAGCTGCAAATGAAAAAAATCATCTGACAATTCTTTCATTATAGATTATGCAAAAAATATTAAAGAATTTAATAAATAATATACACTATAGGTTTTATATGATATAATCAACTTAGTTTTTATTCGATAATGATTTTCATTTTCTTTTATTAAAACTTACCTAAAAAAATAATTATATATTATATACAAGGAGAATCACAAATGAAAAAGGTTCAAATATCTGAGTTAGCTTTAAATAGCATAAAACTAAATATTAAACAAGACACTAGTGTGCATGTCCATGGTGGGCATTATGCAGGTGAACATAAAGATGGTAAAATGCATGGTAAAGGCATCTATTTCTATAATGATGGTAGTAAGTATACAGGCGACTGGGAAAATGATGAAATGAATGGTCAAGGTACTTTTACCTGGGCTTGTGGTGAAAAATACATAGGCCAATGGAAAAATGATATGCAACATGGTTATGGTATTTACACTTGGCCAGATGGCGACAAGTATGAAGGTCAATGGGAAATGGGTGAAAAAACTGGGTTTGGTATATTCACATGGTCAGATGGTGAAACTTATATAGGCTATTGGAAGAATGATATGCGTCATGGCAAAGGTACTCATACCTGGTCAGATGGCGATAAGTATCTAGGTGACTGGAAGGATGATATAAGAGATGGCAGCGGCATATATCTCCACTCAAATTCTGAGATTTCTATAGGAAATTTTGAAAACAATATATTTTTTAAATAAGTCTCACAAGTTACCATTTTTTCAGGTATAATAGCTTGTGGCCTATACCTCGCTTTTTAGCCGTACACTCAAATTATATAAAAGTGTACGGTTATTTAGCATTCAATCATTTACCTATTAATGAATATACACTGTTTTATTTGATAGCAATTTCTCCTTTATTTTTAACTTTTAATACTTGCTCAGTAAAATGAATTCATTGCATTAGGCAACTTTTTTCAGATTAATAGTATCATCTATCTTATCTTTTTTTAGCTTTATATTACTACCTATAATTCCTACTAATATAAGTGACACCCCCATCCATTGAGTCCAGTTCACATGTTCAGATAAAAATAGCAAGGACATAGTAACAGCTACTGGAAGTTCAGAAGCAGATAGTATAGTGCCAAGCCCTGGTCCAATGTGTGGCATTCCAATTGAAAATAAAAGTGGTGGAAGAACCACTCCAAATATACCAAGAATCAATCCATATGGAGTCAATCTCTTTAAGGTAGATAAATTCAATAAAAATGTTGGCGGAAACAATGCAAAAACAACTATTAAAGCGCCAATGGAAAAAAGAGCACTTTTTAACACTGGAGAAGTATCTTTCTCAACTGAACTACTAAGAAAAATAGAAGTTGTATACGTTAAAGCAGCAAGTAGTCCCCATATTATCCCCTGCAAAGAAATAACCCCACTTTGTTGTGTAATAATGTTTGCAGCAAAAACTGAACCAACTACTAGAATGAATATAGAAATAAGCTTTTCTTTTGTAGGCTTTTTCTTATTAAATATCCAATCAAAAAGTGTACCAATCCAGACAAATTGAAATAAAAAGATTATTGCTAATGAGGCATTAAGTGTCTTTAGTGATTGATAATAAAATAAACCTGTTAAACCAAATGGAATTCCAGATAATATTAGTTTAAAAATTTGATTGAAAGTTAACTTTTCCTTTTTTGTGAACATCACCACAGTACAAATAAGCACTGTTCCAAAAAAATATTCACCTCCTGTTACTTCTGGTGATGAAAAGCCTGCTGAATAAGCAAGTTTAACAAATGTTGATAATACTCCATAACAGCATCCGCCTAAAAAAACAGCTAATGCATAATACCAATTTTTCAAAAATCTTACCCCTTTCTTTTAACATAAAAAGCCACACAATTATCATATTAATAATTGCGTGGCGAAAATAGAATTTCTCTAGAAAAATCCACATACTAAAAATTTTTGTTATTTAATTTCCGATTATAGTATAAAATTAATAATTTAAATTGTCAAGGATAATTATTGATATTAGGATTCTTTAACATTAACTGCATTACTTTATTCTTACCTACTTGCATTCCCACATCAAATCTCTTTTAAATATGTCTTAATTTTTATATCTTCTCTTATATTTTTAGAAATATTTCTCAAGCTCTTTAATATCTTTCATATCAAATATTTCTAGTCCTATTATTTCCAGTGTTTCATCTGACAATTCTTTTATCTTTTTTTTATATTCTTCTGGCATTTTTTTAAATTTCTTAGTTAATAATTTAAGTAAAAGTTCAGCTTTACCTTCAATTTTCCCTTGAATTTTCCCTTCAGCTCTCCCTTTTTCCATACCTTTTTCCATACCCTTTGCCATTCCATCTTCTAATATCATTTTCCCTATCTCAGTCATATTGAAAACCTCCTTAAACCTTTTTTTACTTTCTTCATCCCCAAACTTTTCTAAAAGTGCATACAACATTGCAAGGCACTTTATCTTCTTTTCACCTGATTCTATCTTATCTGCTAATTCTATGCTCTTTAAAGTTCTCTCCGTTCTAGTTAATTTCCCCTTCATTAAAGGTATAAATGTAAGACTTAATATTTCCTCATCAGTAAGCTCTTCATTGTTTTCAATTTTATCTTTTAAAATATCATATTTTTCATCTCCATTTATACTATTCATATAAAATGCATCTATACTATACTTTATATTACCTGCATCTATATAAGTTTTAACATTTTCTATATCTGATGAATATACAACTATAGTTTTTATTTTTCTATTGCTTTTATAATGTAACGATGCATCATAAAATAAAAATCTTCTTATGTCTTCTTCCTTATTTGTAGTTTGAAATTCAAAATGAAGATAATTGCCATCCTCTGTATAAAAGGTATAATCCATAATATTTGTACTTATTTTTATATCTTTTAATTCTGTTTCCGCTGGTGCAGTTATTTTAGTATTTATACCAAAGAAATTAACTGCACTTTGTCTAAAGAAATCCATAGCACTCTTTAAAACTGAATCTTCAATTTTTTGATAATCCATAATAAATCTCCTTTAATTATACCAAATTTTACTTAACTATAGTATTGGTATAATTTTCAGATTTTATGCAAACATAAGTTCTTATTTCGAAGTTATTATACTATTAGCCATTTTTGACATTTGCTCAAAGCTTAATCCATAATCTGAATCAGTAAGCTGATAATTCACGTCATTTTCTGTCCATTTTAATACATGTGTGATTTTAACTTTCTCTTTTCCATTATCCCCCCAAATACTACCACCATGAAGTTGTAGAGTTGCTTTACCATTCTTCATATCTTCATGAAGTTTATCCTTCTGTTGTTGTGTCATTTTATTGTAAGTATTTATTGGAATTCTACATTTTTTATACTCTGTCCAATATGCAGTAGTATTTCCAATAGTTATGCTCTTAGCATTTTTTAAAATTGATGAATCAGGTTTTGATCCAACTTTCCAAATGCTTAATGTAACTATTTTGGGACTAAAGATATGTTTTGAATATATTGCACCAACTTGTTTCTTTTCATATTGCTTTTCTGCTGGCTGTGCTCCATCAATATAACCAGCTATACTACCTTCAACTAACTTATATCCTTCTGGAAGAAGTTCTGGCATTTTTGCTTCAAAGCCTAAATCTGTTTTTAATTCCTCTTTTGATGGTACTTTATCATAATTTTTTATTGTTGTATAACCAGCAACATTTTTATCTATATTTTGAAGCTTTGATGCTCTGATGTTAAATGAAACTGCAAAAACTAACCCTGTACATATAAGTATAGTGCACGCTGCAACAGCATATTTTAGCTTGTTTTTTCTTTTTTGTATTTTTTTGTTAATTCTATTTTTAATTCTTTTTGACGTTAAATCATCTAATTCTAAACTTTCATCAAATTCATCATTTGTTTCAGCATAATTTAATAACTGGAATATAACATCTTCATTATTATTTGCATTCCTCATATAATTACCTCCCCATAAGCTTTTCCCATTTATTTTTTATAAGTTTTCTACCTCTAGATAACCTATTATCAATTACGGTTCTAGGCAACTTTAAGTATTCAGCAATATTATTGATATTTTCATTTAAAATATACCGTTTAAAAAATATTCGCTTATCGATTTCACTCATATTTTTTATAATACCTACAATTGTATTAACATCATCAGTTTGAATGATTTTTTCCTCAATATTGTCATTAGATATTGCTGTATCCTCTTTAAGTTCAACTATTTCTTGTGCTTTTCTTAGCTTTCTTATGTAGTCAATAGCTTTATATTTTGATATAGCAACAAGCCATTTTTTAAAAGTTGTGATATTATCATTATATTGTACAGCATTTTTCCAAAGTGATATAAAAATATCGCTTACGCATTCCTCAACATCCTGCCTAGATGCTGTATCTTTTAATAAATCAAATACTACCTTATATACCAACCCAACATATTTTGAGTATGTATACTCCAATGCCTTGCTATTTTTTCGTTTTAGTTCGCTTATATAGTTACTTTCATCTATCTTCATCATATACCTCCTGAAGAGCTCTTCATAAACCTAATACGATTGTTAATACATATTTCTATCATACATAAATAAAAAAAGGTATTACTACCTTTTTAGTTAATGAATAATATCTATCATGTAAAAAGTACACCACTAAAATATTTATTAAGGCATTCCTGAGCTTGCTATTTAGAAATTTACTTTATTTTTTCTATTGATAAATTTATTTTATAATTACCGTATTTTAAAATTTCATCTAAAAGTTCTACAATTTCTTCTTGAGTAGATGCACCTACTTTTAGCATATAGCATCCTTCCCCACTTATCCTATTTGCTTCAATTATTAGTGAATTATTTTGTATATAACTTTGAAATGCTCCATGGTCTCTTGTCTTCATAAAAATAGTTATAAAAGCAATTAAAACTTTGCCTATTTTAGAAGAATTTATTTTTAGTGTATATTCTTCTATAACCCCTAACTTTTCCATTCTCTTTATCCTATTTCTAACCGCTTGTCCAGTTAGATGAACTATTTCACCAATTTCTTGCCACTGCATACGTGAATTTTTTATAAGCAAATTTAAAATTTCTATATCAGTTTGATCAAGCATAACCCCTAAAATCCTTTCACAATTAAATATTTTTTTCCAATATACTTTGGCCAGTCAATTAACAATTATTATATACTAAATGTATATTAAATTACAGGAGGGCTTTATGTTGAAAATCCAATTAATACGACATAGTACATTAAAAATATATTTAGGTAATAAAAAAATACTTGTAGATCCTGTGTTAAGTCATATGGGAGCTATAGCTCCTCTTCCAAATGTCCCAAACCAAAATTTTAATCCTTTAGTAAAATTACCTGTAAATATTGATACTATTATCAATTGTGATGCTGTACTTGTTACTCATACCCACAGAGATCACTTTGATGATGCAGCCACAAAATTACTTTCTAAAAATATTCCTATATTCTGTCAACCTCAAGATGAAATTAAAATAAAATCATACGGTTTTATTAATGTATATCCTATTAATAATAGTTATACATGGGATAATATAACTTTTAATCGCACTAATGGAGAACATGGTCATGGTGAATTAGCTGTACAAATGGCACCAGTATCAGGCTTTATTATTTCATCTAATAGAGAACCATCTGTCTATATTGCTGGGGACACAGTTTGGTGTAATGAAGTAGAAAAATCTATTGAAAAATACACCCCTGAAATAGTTGTTTGTAATTGTGGCGCTGCTCAATTTTCCTATGGTGAACCAATAACTATGACACCAAAAGATATTAAGAGCTTGTGCTACAGGTTTCCAAGCATAACAGTTGTTGCTGTACACATGGAATCATGGAATCATTGCAGAGTATCAAGAAAAGACTTAAAGCATTATATTAAAATTAATAATATAGATAACAATATATTTATACCTGAGGATGGTGAATTAATAACTTTTTAAAATTAATAAGAGTAGTTTCTTTAAAACAAACTACTCTTATTTTACTTTACAGTAACTATTGTAAAATGAACTATCCACACTACCATTCAAGCCCACTTATTTTGCAACCATCACACTAAAATATATAACAAACACCTCTATTCCCTCCAAAACCACTCATTATTTATAAATGAAATTTTGGTATTAGACATCTGAAAAATTGCTATTACAACAGTGCTTCTTAATAAATATGAAGCTTATAGCTGATGCTCTAAAATCTGTAATACTATTTGATAGAGTTTTTTAAGAGTTATTAAAGAAGGTAAAAAAATTATTTATCTCTACCAAATTAAAATTTAAATTTGTTACTTTAAAAATTGTTTATTGTTTAAGCTTCAGCATTAAATAGTGTTCCTTGAGTATCTCTTGCATTTGAAATATTTCTTGTTTTCATAACTTCTCGTGCTTCATGGTAAGCCTTGTAATAAGCAAATTTTAGTTCATCACTCTTTGCAATTTCAGCAGATGTTGGAACAGATGTCCATCCACTTTGCCAATGATAAGCTGCAATCATTTCTCCATTAGGGCTATATATTTGTGCAGTATCTTGTCCAAATGAGATGCCTGTAGATTCACCTTTAAATGGAAGCTCTAGTAACTTAGCAATCCAATAGCTAAGTTCGTTAGTAAAAGTGTATCTATTTCTCATAAGGTTAGATGCTTGAAACATTGGTAAACTTCTATTTGGAGATACTTTATTAACACAAGCTCGCCTAAGTGCCATAAATTCTCTACCCATATATTCTCCATTATATGCATCTTTTTTTGCCATTTCAATAATAGATTCTTCTAAGCTGTTGTTTTGAGTAGATTTTGTAGATTTTGATTCTTTTACTATGTTTTCTTTTTCAGCTTTCTTATAAAATTTATTAAGCGGTGACAGGTTATTGTATGATAATTTTGATACTAACATTGAAAATCACTAACTTTCTATATAATACTTATTCAAGTACATAGTCAATAGTCATTTTAACAGATGCATATTTTGTACCACCTATAAATTGTGAACCACTAGATGGAGAAGCTATATTGGTTCCATAATAACAAACATTCCATACACCAGCTGCTTTATCAGCAATAAATGCTGATGTAGTAGTTACATTACCTCTACCCCATGGTTCTTCTTTTGATTCACCAGCAGGGTTGGTAATTTTTATCTTTTGGGGTAAAATTGCACCCAAACCTCCTAAAACAGTACCTCTACCAGCATCTACTTTAATGCTTTTTACAATAGCATTAGCAGGTAGACCTATAAAATTAAATGAAACTGTATTAGAATAACCACTTTGACCAGGATAAAGTGCTAAGGACATTGCTCTAGAAGCGTTAACTGTTTTTGACATGTTTGAAGTATACATTATTGTTTTGTCACATGTTGTTTTTTGTGTCGTTGTTGATGCATATGCACTTGTTGGAAAAGTACTACAAGCAATCACCAAAGTTGCAACTAACGCTGTTATACATTTTTTTATTTTCATAAAGAACCTCCTTAAAATTTTTAGTAATGTACATATAGTTTTTTACACCTTGCAAATTCCTCTTTTTTAACAAAAAAACTATATTTTAGAAACACCAGCTACATGAAATATATCGTATATTTTTTCAAAAAATGAATACTTTACAATAATTTCAATAAATAGTAAATTTTTTCGTATTTCTTTACTATATAATAATTTTCTACACAAAAAATCTTCTCTTTCTAAAAATTTTATTCTACTAACATAAGTATTATTATACTTTATTGAAGTTTCATCTATATTTTCAATAACTATCTTGTATGCAACAATAATCTTTAATTGTCTCCTTTTAAAAAATTGTACCTATATATTAAGTGAAAGGAGATGATAAGTATGGCTGCAAAAGCAACAAAGCTTGAAACTGTAATGATTCTTAAATACCCAGATGGAGTAGATAAAAACGGGAAGGAGGTAATCAAGAAACAAAGCTTTTCAAAAATCAAAACTTCAGCAGAAAATCAGGATCTTTTTGATGTAGCAAAGGAATTTGAAAAGCTTCTTGGAAGGACCTTAGATGAACTTATAAGGGAAGACCAAAACGGAATAACTAACGCTTAGAAAATTGCACATTTAACTATTTCCAAATAATAAAAAGTAAGGAGGCATTAATATGGCAAAATCATTATCTATGACTTTTTTAAATGAAGACGGAAAAAAATCTTCTATAACCTTAAACAACGTTAAGAATGATGTTACTGAAGCTGAAGTTAAAGCAGCTATGGATGTAATACTGGCTAAAAATATATTTACATGTGATGGTTTAGACTTAAAGACAAAAGACTCAGCTCACATAATAGAAAGAAATAGTTCCAGCCTATCAGTAAAATAATAAAATTTTAAAACTCATAATTGACAGATGGACAGTTAAGGCATATTCAAAAAATAACAAGTCAGTATGTTAGTATATTTTGCGTCAACAGAACCCTTTGATAGAACAACTATCAGCGGAAACTGTTTCCTTGTCCATGGCAAAATATACTAACATCTTTGACTTGCTATTTTCTTTCATATGCCTAAATCAAATTTAATTGTCCATTTGTCACATTATTTTCAAAATCAACCTGGAGGTTTAAAACATGGAAGTAAATCTTGTAAACTTAATAGGCAATTTAGGTTTTCCTATTGCAGTATCTGCTTACCTATTGGTGAGAATTGAAAGTAAAATGGAAAACTTAACCTGCAGCATAAATAATTTATCCAATGCTATAAACCAAATGTTACTGGATGAAAAAAAGTCAAATGATCCCTGATACAAAATAATCAACTTTAAAAAATTCTGATTGATATCAAGTCAATCAGAATTTTTTTCGAATTATTTTCCCCATAAAACTTATCTATATAGAAAAAATTCAACACTAAAAGTAGTTATGTTTCTTCATTAATTTTAAACAATCAGCATATAACACTAACTTTTTGACGTATTGTAGAAAAAAGCTGTATAAATAAGTAAAACTGTTTATGCAACATTTCATTCATAAATTGGAAATAAGCTATTGAAGAGTAAAAAAAGAAAGAGAGGTAGTAATATGCTTACTTACGAAACTGATTTTCAAAATTTTTTAAAAAAGTTAAGGTCCAAAGATAATGAATCCTTTAAGGAACTATTCAAATACTGCAACGGCTACATTATAAAAAAATATAACGAAAAAATTGGTAGATTTTATGGCAATAAATATTGGAATGATTATGTAAGTGAAGTATCTTTATCAATTTTTACAGCAACCTTAAATTTTAATGGGAACAATAGCCGTAATTACAAAAGTTATATCTATGAAACCATATTAAATTGTGTAAGAAAAACCCTTAGAAATAACTCTAAATCTCAAATTGTAATTAAATATTTAGATGATGAAAATGATTTAGCCTATATAGAAAAAAATGTTACCTGTAAAGAAAATAATGTTTTAAATGAAACTTTATTTAATAAAGAATTAATGCATTATTTAAATCGTAAACTAAACCCTTTAGAAATTCAGTTATTTAAAAGTACTTATTATAAAAAGGAAACACTAAAATATTTTGCTGAAACTCATAACCTAAACTATTCCTCTATAAGATCCATCTCTCGCAGAATGTGTAAAAAAATAGATTATAAAAAGATTAAATCCCTATTAGAATTGAAACACAGTTTCTTCTTATTCATGGCCTGTATCATTGGGGGGTGTCTATAATATCACAACTTCTGGATTTAGTAAAAAAAGCTCAGAATGGAGATGAAAAGTCTCTGCAAGCTATAATTAAAATTTTTCAAGGCTTTATGTACAAAATTGCCAGTTCCATTTACATAAATGGATATGAAGTTGAAGATCTTTTTCAAATAGAAAGTATAGCTTTAATTAAGGCTGTATTTAAATATAACTGTGAATATAAAAATGCTTTTACAACCTATGCTACCACAGCTATTAAAAATGCTGTAAACAATGAACTTAGAAGTTTCCTAAATAAAAGAAATGGAGAAAAATTTGAATTTAGCCTGAATAGTACCTCAAAGGAAGGTTCGTATTATTTTTAAATACAAAACTTATAAGTAAAGGATTGGTGTTAATTATGAAAAAAGTACTTTTAGAAGATGAAATAACTATGGTTTTTCAACCTAAACTTGCAAAAATCTTTGGGATTACGGAAAGTATAATACTTCAACAAATCCACTACTGGCTTTTAAAAAGCACTCACATAATAGATGGTATACCCTGGATTTATAACAGCTACGAAGCCTGGCACAATCAAATAAGCTTTTTATGTAAAAGGACCATAATAAGAGCTATAAAAAAACTTGAAGATACCGGAGTAGTTTTAAGCTCTAATTTCAATAAATCAAAAATGGACAAAACTAAATGGTACACCATAGATTATGAAAAACTTCAAAGTTTGTGTGATTCTTTTGAAGATGGTACTAATTCAACAATTGACACTAAAGGAAAGCCAGGTGAAAATTCATCTGACATTTCTGAAGATGATAAAAAATTAGAAGCTACTGATAACTTACAAGCAAATGAAGTTTCTATAGATCAAAATATTTATTACAACAATGATAGAGTTTATGAAAATTTAGATTATGTAAATAAGTCCAAAAGTAAGTACCATTCTCCTTCTTCCATTGAGTCAAAAAGTCAAATGGATAATGCCTATTTTAATAAAGCAATACCAGAGATTACTACAGAGACTTACTTAAAAAAAGAAGAAGAAGAGTTCACCGATGTTGTAAGTTTTTACAGTGACAACATAAGTTGTGCTAGTCCTTATGAAATTGACCTGTTAAAAAATTTTATGGAGGACTTTAATTCCAAGGACTTAATTATTCTTGGAATGAAGCAGGCACTAAAAAGCAATGCCAAAAATTTAAGATATATTGAAAAGGTGCTTTACAGCTGGAAAAATAAAGGTTTAAGAGATGAAAAGGAAGTTATAAATTATTTAAATAATTATAAAAAACATAAGAGTTATTACGGTTTTCATAACTTTAAAACTAAAAGTAATTTTCTTGATGATTATAAAAAGCTGCAAGGAGGGAAACGCTTTGGAACAACATGGAGAAACTATGAAAAGAGTTGGGGATATAATTCAAAGATTGAGGAAGAAGAATATAGAAAATATCAATCAGAGGAAGAAAAAACAGAATGGTATCAGGGAGACATGGAGGGAGTCATCTGAAGTTGACGCTTTAGAAACATGCCCTATTTGTGGTGGAAAAGGATATATTATAAAACATTCTCCTGACTGCCAGGATACCATTGCTTTCTGCAGGTGCAGAGAAATGGATAAACTCAAGAGAATATGGAGCTTTTCAGGTATAGAACCTCAAAGAAATAGACTTACCTTTGGAAACTACAGAGTTTATAATGAAGCTACAAAAAAGGCAAAGGATTCTGCCCTCAAATACTTTAAAAGCTTTAAAGAAATAAGAAACACCAGAAAAAACAGTATAGCTTTTTTAGGACAAGTTGGTAGTGGAAAATCACACTGTATGAATTGTTTCTAGACAATCTGCATAGAAATATGCAATAAAACTAGAAGACTGATGTTCAGTCTAACTTCATATCTGAATTATTAGGTGAAATTCCTATGATGTCTTAATGTTGGAAGGCATGC
>NZ_JABBNI010000006.1 GCF_012926525.1 Clostridium muellerianum | reverse complement strand
TAAGCTAGTAAGACCCCTTGAAGAACACAAGGTTGATAGGTCAGAGGTGTAAGCATGGTAACATGTTCAGCTGACTGATACTAATAGGTCGAGGGCTTGACCAAATAAATTCACTGTGCAATTTTGAGAGGGCAAATGTCTAAATGACAATTGCCGGGTAATTTAGTCACGGTAGTGACGTTAAGAATTACCCCGTGCTTTTCAAACAACTAAATAAGAATCTGGTGATAATGACGTAAAGGTAACACCCGTTCCCATTCCGAACACGATGGTTAAGCTTTATAGTGCCGATGGTACTGCAGGGGAGGCCCTGTGGAAGAGTAGGTAGTTGCCAGGTAAGAAAAAAAGTACTAAGTAAAAACTTAGTACTTTTTTATATATAAACTAATTTTATTAAAAAAGGCATCCGTAAGAATGCCTTTTAAAAAATTATTATACAACTAAAAAGTAATTTTAAATTACACTGTTTAAAACTTTACCGATGCTGTCGTGTATGACTATATTGGCTTTATTATCATATGGTGTAGATGATTTATTGATTAAAACTAGGTTAGGTCCTCTAAAATAATCTATTAATCCAGCAGCAGGATATACTACAAGGGAACTACCACCAACGATAAGTAAATCAGCATTACTTATATGTTTAATAGAGTTATTAATAACATCCGTATTTAAGCTTTCCTCATACAGTACTACGTCCGGTTTTATAGTTGATCCACAAACATCACATTTTGGTACAGATGTTTTGCTATTTATTATATATTCTAAATCAAAGAACTTTTTGCATTTACAACAATAGTTTCTATGAATGGAACCGTGAAGTTCTAATACATTTTTAGAACCTGCCATTTGATGTAGTCCGTCAATATTTTGTGTCACAACAGCAGATAGTTTCCCGATCTTCTCCAGTTCTGCTAAAGCATAATGGGCAGCATTAGGTTTAGCATCTTTATAAATCATTTTTGATCTATAAAAATCAAAAAAGTCTTCAGTATGAGACATAAAGAAGCTGTGGCTTAACATAACTTCTGGAGGATATGAGTAGTTATTTTTAGTTTTATATAATCCAGCTTCAGATCTAAAGTCAGGTATTTTTGATTCTGTAGATACACCAGCCCCACCAAAAAATACAATATTGTTACTGGAGTTTATTACAGATTTTAATTCTGAATAATCCATGTTATCACCTCTTGACTATTATTATATCATATCAGCTAATTTCAATTAAGTGTATAATAAGGTAGTTTTATATGGTAAAATATATTGACAAATATTAATATTAATGATATTATAAAAAGCGTTGGAAGTAAAATATATTTATGGCGCTATAGCCAAGTGGTAAGGCAGAGGTCTGCAAAACCTTTATCCCCAGTTCAAATCTGGGTGGCGCCTCCAATAAAAAACCTCACAAATTATTGTGAGGTTTTTTTTAATTTATAACACCGTGAAGTACGTGTATTATACCACTCTTGCAATCCAATTTAATTTGTGCACCAATAGGAAGAGTGAGCTTAGGGTAGGAATGCCCTGATTGAAAATTAAGCACAGTAGGCTTATTTAATGAGAGAATTCTATCTTCAATTACTTCTTTTAAGGTAAGGCTTCTTTCATAGTGTGGAAGAGAACAATTTGTAAATTGACCTAAAATAAATCCTCTGCACTGCTGAAGTTTTCCAGATAAAATTAATTGAGTTAGCATTCTATCTATTCGATAAGGTTCCTCAGATACGTCTTCTATAAATAAAATTTTGTTTTTTGTATCTATTTCGTAAGGAGTACCTAAAGTACTAGATATTAGAGCTAAGTTTCCACCTACAAGTTCACCTGTAATAGAAGGTACATTAGAAAAACATTCAGTATTAAAACCTTCAGGGTTTTTTATGTCATATGGATTGTATGCATTCATAATACTATATAAAAAGCTTTCAAGTGTAATTTTATCTGAAAAATTAGAGTTAAACATTGGAGAGTGAAAAGTTACCAGGTTGCATTTTGAAGATATGGTGTTTAATAAGGTAGTTATATCACTAAATCCTGCAAATATTTTAGGGTTTTCTCTTATAACATTAAAATCTATAAGAGGAAGAATCCTCATAGCACCGTACCCACCTCTTATGCATAAAACCATATCTATATCTTCATCTAAAAACATGTTTGTAAAATCTTCTGCTCTATCTTTATCATTACCTGCAAAGTAGCCATACTTATCATATATATGTTCACCTTCCTTTATATTAAATCCTAAACTTTTAAAAAAGCTAATACTTTTTTTTATACTATCAGGATTATCAGCTCCAGCAGGTGATACAAGACCTATAGTATCACCAAACTTTAATCTTTCAGCTATCAATTATTACACCCCCATTATTAAAATAATCCTTTTTTCTTCAATATGATTATAGCAATTAAACATAACACTCCAGATACACCATAAGCAATCCAAAATGCATGAGGATTTGAAGCCATAGGTATACCAATAAAATTCATTCCAAATGAGCTAAAAATCATATTAGGAATAGCCATGACTATAGTTATAGAAGCCAATAGCTTCATTACTATATTTAAGTTATTTGATATTACAGATGCAAAGGCATCCATAGTACCAGTTAAGATATTACTATAAATATTGGCCATTTCTATAGCTTGCTTATTTTCTATAATAACATCTTCAAGTATATCTTGGTCTTCAGGATATTTTTGAAGTAGTTCAAGTTTCAACATTTTTTCAAGTGTAATTTCATTAGATTTTAAAGAAGTAGAGAAGTAAACTAAGGATTTTTCTAAAGATAATAGCTGAATTAACTCCTTATTTTTCATTGATTTATGAAGTTTTTGTCCAATAAGTAAACTTTTTTTGTCTATTTGTCTTAAATAAGTTAAATAGTAGCTTGCTATCCTATATAATATTTGGAGAATAAATCTTGAACGTTTAAAAGTAAAAAATGATTTAACTTTGTTATCTATAAAGTCGGTAAGCATTTTGCTATTTTTTAAGCATACAGTTATTATAGAAGATTCCGTATGAATAATTGCTAATGGGTATGAGTCATAAGTTAACGAGTTATCTTCCATTTCACTGAAAGGTATGTCTACTATGACAAGAAGATTAGTATCCTCTATATCAATACGAGAGGTTTCTTCTTCATCTAGTGCAGCTTTTAAAAAGTCTAATGATACTCCTGCTTTTTTAGATACAATAAGTAAATCTTCTTCAGAGGGAGCTACTATATTAACCCAGCATCCTGATTCTATGGTATCAATAGATTCTAATTTTCCTGATTCATCTAAAGTTTTATAAATTGAAATCATATGTTCCTCCCAAGTAAAAATTAATTTTAAGTATTTATATTTATATTATATCTTATAAATACCGAAAAACAAAAGAGACTTATTAATTAGTCTCTTCCGTTTTTCACATTAAAAAATTCTTTTTTTACTTGATTAAGTAAAGAAGCATTTTCTATTAAATCTAATCCAGTTAAAGCAAGTGCTTGAGCAACTTTTATAATTTTATCCTGTGCATAATAGGAGATAGTAGCTTCAGAAAATTCTTTTGAAGAATATTCTATATTTTTATCTTCACATATAGATATATATGGATGAATACAAGGTACAACTTGGCTTACGGTTCCTAAGCTTAATCCAGAGTTAGTGTCTTTAGGAGGATCTATATCTATTATGCCGCTTTCCTTTAAGTTATGACTAAATATTCTAGATAAGTTTTTATTCTGTATTAACTCATCATAAGGCAGTTCATATAGACACACACTGCAATCTACATTCATTAAGTAACTGGTAGTTTTAACCAACTCCTGTACTTTTTTTTCTATTTCACAGGCCATAGACATTTTTGGACATCTAATGTAAAATTTTGATTCTGTTTCAGAAGGTAAAAGGTAGGGAGAATCACCGCCCTTTAGTATTATCCCATCAATAGTACAATTGTCTTCAAATCCTTTAGAAAGTAAGCTTAAAGTGTTAAAAACAAATAAACAGGCATCTAATGCTGTATGTTTCTTTGTTTTTCTATAAGTAAATCCAGATTTACTTTTGTAGCTTATTTTCATTGGTATTATAGCCATAGAAGAACCACTTTCAGCAGTAATTACATCTGGATGAGCCATTAGTACAACATCTATATCATTAAAAGTTCCTTGCTTAGTCATGGTAACTTTGGAACTACCTAAAAATTCACCAGGACATCCAATAACTACAACACTACCGCCTATTTTTGGTATTATCTTAGATAATGATAAGGAAGCAGCTATAGACATAGCAGATATTAAATTATGTCCAACAACATGGCCTAAATCTTTAACAGCATCATATTCACATATGTAACATATTTTAGGATGACCTGTACCATATTGTGCATAAAAAGCTGTTGGTATATCAAGGTAATGTTCTGTAATGTTAAAGTTGTTATTTTTCAACATATTTATTATATAATTATATGCTTTGAATTCATGAAAACTATCTTCGGGGTTTTCGTGAATGTATTTTGATAGATTTAAAATATCATCTTTTATAGTGCTTAAATAGCTTGATATTTCTTGCCTCATAAAAAGTACCTCCTAAGTTTTACGTAAGTCAATAATAAAAAAATGTGGTTGTAAATCTGCTAAAAATTATTTAAAATTAGATATATGTCTTAATTGGTAAATATGTCTTTAGTAAAAACTAGTGTGTAAAACAAATTTAAGGGGGAATGGTTTTGGTAAACTGCAAGTTAATGTTAAAAAATTTCTGCAAAGTTATGATTGTAACTTTAATTAGTATTAACACAACATCAAAAGTTTATGCTCAAGGAAACTATCAAAGATATGGTGGAACTGATAGGTATGAAACTTCTATGAAAATTTCGCAAAAGTTTGATACAAAGTCAGGTTATGCAATAATTGCCTCAGGAGAAAATTTTCCAGATGCTCTTTGTGCATGTCCCCTTTCTAAAAAGTATGATGCCCCAATAATACTTACTACAGAAAACAAGCTGGACAGCAAAGCGGCAGAAGAACTTAAAAGAAGTGGAATAAAAAATGTTTTTATAATAGGTAATTCTATATCAAAAGACGTAGAAACTAGCATTAATACTATGGGAATAACTTGCGAAAGAATAGGTGGTAAAGATCGATATGAGACAGCTATGATGGTTGCAAACTATGTAGGTGTAAAAGATAGAATTGTAGTAGTATCAGGAGATAATTATCCAGATGCATTGTCAATTGCACCAATTGCTGCAAGTATTGATGTACCTATAATACTTGTAGAAAAAAATTCAGTACCAGATGTAGTAAAAAACTCATTAAAAGACAAACAAGTTAACAATACTTATGTTATAGGTTCAGAAGGAGCTATTAGTAATAGTACAAAAGATGAATTTAAAAACGCAGAAAGAATAAGTGGTACGGATAGATATAGTACTAATTTGGCTGTAATTAGTAGATTTAGAGATACTTTAGATTTAAGTACTGTATATTTGGCTTCAGGATCAAATTTTCCAGATTCACTTTCAGGATCAGCTCTAGCACAAAAGACTAAATCACCTTTAATACTAGTAAGCGAAGACATAAATGAAAATGAAAAGAATGATATTAAACAGATAATAGCATCAACTAAAAATGTTTCTCTATTTGGATTAGAAGGAGCAGTTTCATTAAAGGCATTATATTTAATAGGATTAGAAAAAGAACCACCAAAACCAGCACAACAAGGAGTTCAGCCACCTGCGTGGACAAGTTCTTTTAATATTATGAATGCAGGAGAAAGTGAAAGGGTTTATATAAAAAGTAGTCCAAGTTCTTCAGCATCAAATATAGGTTCAACTTATGGAAGTCTTCCAGAGGTTAAAATTTTGGGTAGTAGCGGTGGATATTATTATGTAGAAGTATTGGATTATGACACTTTAAATTACATAAAGGGTTATGTATCTATGAGTATGGTTAATACAGTAACACCTTCAGGACCTTATAATATACTTGTAGATAAGTCAAGACAAAGAGTATATGTATTTAATGGAGAAACTGTGGTTAAAGAATTTATATGTTCAACAGGAAAAGACGAAACTCCAACACCATCAGGTAGATTTTTAGTTGGAGCTAAAGGACCTAGTTTTGCAGCATCTGATACTACTGAATGTTATTATTGGACAAGACTAGATAATAATTATTTATTCCACAGTGCTATATATACCTTAAGTGGATATGCAGTACAATCTGAATATAATAAGTTAGGTTCTAAAGCTTCACACGGATGTATAAGACTTAAAATAGAAGATGCTAAGTGGATTCAAGATAATGTTCCATATAGAACTTTAGTAACAATAAAGGACTAAAATTTGTAAATATTTAATATAGAAATAAACTCAATACAATTGAAATAAATTATATTGAGTTTATTTATGTGGACAAAATAAATTTTGCAGTGAACATGAATATTATATATAAAAGAGGTAAGAATTTTAGATATAAAAAATGGACTAGGAGGTATTAAATGGGGAAGCAGGTTTGTATTATATGTGGAAAGACTTTAAATAATGGTATAATGATATATGGTAAGGGGATTTGCCCATGCTGTGAGAAAAGGTTAATAAATATGGATAGAGACACTGATTTCTATGAATATTATAAAGAATGTATAAGAAAAAATATAGCTGAGTTAGTTATAAGGGAAGAGGAGATAAATTGTCAGAGTTACCGATTTTAGAAGGCATTTTAAAATATGTAGAAAAAGATAACATACGATTTTGTACACCTGGACATAAGGGTGGAAGAGGTTTTTTAAATACTCCTATTGGCAAGGAGTTTATGGAACATTTTTTAGCATGTGATATCACTGAAGTAGAGGGTACAGATAACCTTCACAACCCTCAGGGTATAATAAAAAAATCTTTAGAGCTTTTAACAAAATTTTATGGAAGTAAAAAATCTTATTTTTTAGTTAACGGAAGTACATCAGGAAATTTAATTATGATGTTTAGCAGTTTTAAAGAAGGGGATAAGGTATTAATAGAAAGAAATTGTCACAGATCTATTTTTAATGCCATAATAATGAGGAAACTTAAGCCTGTGTATGTAAATAATAAGGTAAGTGATAAGCTCAATGCTCCAGTTTGTATAGATTTGGAGCATTTTTTAAAAGTTTTAGATGAAAATAAGGATGCTAAAGGTATAGTTGTTACATACCCTAATTATTATGGTATGTGTTGTAATTTGAAATATGTAATAGAACAAGCAAGAAAGTATGATATAAAAGTACTTGTAGATGCAGCTCATGGAGCACATTTTGGAATACATAAAGATTTACCTAAAAGCGCAGTAAAACTAAATGCAGATATGGTAGTTACTAGTACACATAAGACACTTTCTAGTTTAACTCAAACATCATATCTTCATGTAAATAATAAGGAAGATATAGAAAAAGCAGATTTTTATGTAAGTGCATTTTCTAGTACAAGCCCTTCTTATTTATTTTTAGGGTCCATGGATTATGCAAGATATTATTTAGAAACTTGTGGAGAAAAAGAATATGAAAAGTTATTAAGTATGCTAAATTTCTATAGGAATAAGATAAATTTAATAGAAGGTATAAATGTAATTAGTAAAGATGATGTTAAACAAAGCAGTATTTACGATATTGACAATACTAGATATGTAATAAACTTAGAAAAAGGATACAGCGGATATTTATTAGGTGATTATTTAAGAGAAAATAATATTGATGTGGAAATGAGTGACCATTCTAATGTAGTTTTGATTTTCTCACCATTTAATGAAGAATGGGAAATTAAAAAATTATATAATGTACTTAGAGAATGTGATTTGAATAAATTGAAAATAGAAGAGTTTAATTTACTAAATTATGACATACCTTTAATGGCTTATATGCCTTTTGAAGTTATGGATAAAAAAAAGGAGTATGTAAATATAAAGAATTCATTAGGGAGAATTAGTGCTGTAAATGTGGTACCATATCCACCAGGAGTGCCTATAATAAATATGGGGGAAGTAATAAGTGATAGAATTTTAAATGCTATTTGTTATTACAAGGATAGAGGAGTAGATATTCTAGGATTGGAAGAAAATAAAATAGAAGTAATTGATGAATTTGGTGGAGGAAGAAATGAATAGAGGAATTGTAATAGTAATAGAGGGTTGTGATGGTAGTGGAAAGGCTACACAAACACAAAGATTATATGAAAAGCTTTTAAAGGAAAATTATAAAGTTAAAAAGGTGGAATATCCAAATTATAAAAGTGATTCTTCAGCCTTGGTAAAGATGTATTTAAATGGTGAATTTGGTAGCAATCCAGAAGATGTTAATCCATATGTGTCATCTACTTTTTACGCTTGTGATAGATTTGCTTCCTATAAGACTGAATGGAAAGAGTTTTATGAAAAAGGGGGTATAATATTAGCAGATAGATATACTACTGCTAATATGGTGCATCAGGCATCAAAAATTAGAAACAAGGAAGAAAAAGATAAGTTTTTGGATTGGCTTTGGGACTTTGAGTTTAGAATTTTTGCACTACCTATACCAGATTGTGTTATATTTCTTGATATGCCTCCAGAATATAGTAGGAGTCTTATGAAAGAGAGAGCTAATAAGATTACAGGAGATGCTCACAAAGATATACATGAAAAGGATTATGAATATTTGATACATTCTTATGATAATTCTTGCAAAATAGCAGAAAAGTATAAATGGAATAGAGTAAAGTGTGTAGAAAATGGAAATATAAAAAGTATTCAATCAATTAGTAAAGAAGTATTTGATATAATAAAAGGGGAAGTTAGTAAGTAGTTTATAAAATTATGTTAAAATTGATTTAAGAGGGTATAAGTTAATCTAATATTTGTATAATTAAGAAAATATAATAATGGGAGATGAGTTATATGAAATTAGTAATAGCAATTGTTCAAGATGATGATTCTGGAGATTTAGTTGAAGTATTAATGGAATCAGGATTTAGAGTAACAAGGCTTGCTACAACAGGGGGCTTTTTGAAAGCGGGAAACACTACTCTTATGATTGGAGTAGAAGAAGAAAGAGTAAATAAAGTTATATCTCAAATAGAGGAAATATGTAAAACTAGGCAGCAAGTTGTAGCAACACCTTCGCCTGTAGCAGGTTCAACAGGGGTTTATGTTCCATATCCTGTGGAAGTTGAAGTTGGAGGAGCAACTATATTTGTTGTGGATGTAGATAAATTTATAAAAATTTAAACTGGAGGGATTGTGTTGAGCTTTGATATGATAATAGGGCATGAAAATGTAAAATTCCAAATTAATAATTCAATAAAACAACAAAGGTTTTCTCATGCACATATTATTGTAGGTGAAGATGGTATAGGGAAAAGTTTTATTGCCAGGGAAACTGCTGTTGAAATTTTAGGTAAATGTGAGGATAAACAGTATGCTGATATAGTAGAATTTAAATTAGCAAAAGGTAAGAAATCAATAGGAATAGATGAAATTAAAAGTATAATAGAAGAAACTAATAAAAAGCCTTATGAGGGAAACAAAAAGGTAATTATAGTGTATAATGCAGATAAAATCACGGAGACTGCTCAGAATGCGTTTTTAAAGACCATAGAAGAACCACCAAAAGGAATTTTTATAATATTACTATGTGAGAAGTTGGAATTAATATTAGATACTATAAAGTCAAGATGTCAAACTTATAAACTCAATAGATTGAGTGAAAAAGAAATTATACAGTTTATAGAAAGCAAGTTTACTAATTTACCCGAGGAAGAATTAAAATCTATTATTGCATTTAGCGATGGTATACCAGGAAGAGCTGAAAAGTTTGTTAATGATAATTCTTTAAAAGAAATTAGAGATACTACTATAAATGTATTAAAAGCATTAAGTAAAAGTAATTTAGAGGAAATTCTGCACAATGAGGATTTTTTCGTAAAGTATAAAAATGAATGGCAGGAAGTTTTAACTTGTATGTTAGCCTATATAAGAGATGTACTTGTGTATAAAGAAACATCAAATAGGGATTTAATAATAAATATAGATAAAATTGAAGATATAAAAGATATGACTGAAATGTTTTCATTTAATAAGTTAAATGGTATTATTAATACTATAAAAGATACTAGAATAAAGATGGAGAAGAACGTTAACTCAATATTGGTTTTTGACTCTATGTTGTTCAAAATGCAGGAGGTATAGTATGGTAAAAGTTGTAGGAGTGCGTTTTAAAAAAGCAGGTAAGATATATTATTTTTCACCAGATGATTTGAATATAGAAAAAGATAATAAAGTTATAGTAGAAACAGCAAGGGGAATAGAATTCGGAGAATGTGTTATAGGGTGTAAAGAAGTGGAGGAATCTGAAATAGTTCCACCGCTTAAAAGTGTTATAAGAATAGCTAATGAAGAAGATATAAAAAGACATAATGTTAATAAGGAAAAAGAGACAGAAGCTTTTCAGGTATGTTTAGAAAAAATTGAAAAACATCAATTAAAAATGAAGCTTATAGATGTAGAATATACTTTTGACAATAATAAAGTTATATTTTATTTTACTGCGGATGGAAGAGTGGATTTTAGAGAACTTGTAAAAGATTTAGCAGCTATTTTTAGAACTAGAATAGAGTTAAGACAAATAGGTGTAAGGGATGAAGCAAAAATGATAGGAGGACTTGGACCCTGCGGAAGAACTATGTGTTGTTCAACGTTTTTAGGTGATTTTGCACCAGTGTCAATAAAAATGGCAAAGGAACAAAATCTATCCTTAAATCCTACAAAGATATCAGGAATATGTGGTAGACTTATGTGCTGTTTAAATTATGAACAGGAAACATATGAACAGATTAGAAAAAAGCTGCCTAAGACGAATTCTATTGTGAATACTCCTTATGGAAAAGGAGAAGTAATTTCAAATTCTGTAGTAAAGGAAGAGGTAAAAGTTAAAGTAAAATCTGAAGATGGAGAAGAAATATTGGTGGAAGTTCCAATAAATGATATAGAATTAGTATCTGGAGGATTTGAAGGAAGTATAAGTGAGGATGAAATTAAAATAGATGTAGACCAAGTTGAGGATGTAGAAATAATCAAAGAATTATTTAAAGACAATTAAGGAGGAAAACTATGAAGTCTGTATTGAAGGTTCACAATATGAATACAGCTGAAGATGTTAATATGATAAGAGCGGCAGTTTCAAGTAATGAAGGTGTAGTAGCTTGCCAAATAAATAAAGACAAAGGTGAGATAAATATTGTATACGATGATTACTTTGTGACTAATGATAGATTAGTTCAATCTATAGAGGATTTGGGGGTATATAGTATTTTAAAATTATCTTTAAAAATCTGTGTAAACGTGGTAAAATAAAAAATAGATGTGAAACATCGAAATAAAAAAGGAGGTGTTACATAATGGCTTACAAAATTACAGATTCATGCGTAAGTTGTGGATCATGTGCTTCAGAATGCCCAGTTAACGCTATAAGCCAAGGAGATTCTCTATTTGTTATAGATGAAAATACTTGCATTGATTGTGGAAATTGTGCTAACGTTTGTCCAGTAGGAGCACCAGTTCAAGAATAATATTTTTATTAAAAAGACTGCTTATTAGCAGTCTTTTTGTTTTGGACATGCTTAGAAGCATGAAATAGATTATTTTGCTTGATTTCAGTTTTTAAGATTAATATAAATGTATAATTTGTATAAAGATTGGTTTTTTTTGTTCGATTATTTATTATATAAAGCAAAATTGTTGAATGGAGGATAAAAATGGACATATCTGTTATTGTTTTCATTTTGGTTGGATTTGGATCCATCGTAGCAGGATTTGTAATAGAGAAAGGAGTAATAAGTTCTCTTTTCTTACTTGCGCCAGCTGTAATAGTATTTGGTGGAACAGCAGGAGCAGTTGGACTTACATTTCCAGGAGAAATTTTAAAGAGATTGCCTAAGATATTAAAAGTAGCTATAAGTCCTAAAAAAATAGATTTATCATCACTTGTAGTATATTTTAAAGATGTATCATATAAGACTAGAAAAAATGGTTTATTAAGTCTTGAAGGAGAAATATCTAGTGACCCTAATTTAGATCCTTTTATTAAGAAGGGACTTCAATTAGTAGTAGATGGTGTTGATCCACAAGCAGTTAGAAGTATTTTAGAGTTGGAATTGGAATCTACATCTGAAAGACATAAAAAGGGAGCCGCTATTTTTGCGCAGGCAGGTGGATTTGCACCTACACTTGGTATTATAGGTACGGTAATGGGTTTAGTTCATATTTTAGCTGATTTATCAGACCCAAATACATTAGGTCCTAAAATAGCATCAGGATTTTTGGCTACGTTATATGGTCTTTCATCTGCAAACTTATTATTTTTACCATTAGCTACTAGATTGAAAGCGTTAGACGAAAAAGAGTTTGGAGAAAAGTCTCTTATAATTGAAGGAATATTATATATACAGGAAGGAATAAATCCTAATACTATAGCAGAAAAATTGAAAGGATTCTTAAGCAAGGAAGAACTTGCAAAATTTGAAGGAATGGATGGTAAGTCAGCAGAATGAAGAAGAAAAAAGAAGAAGAACATGAAAATAGTGAGAGATGGCTTCTTAGTTACTCAGATTTTATGACTTTACTTATGATACTTTTTGTTGTGCTGTATGCTATGAGCAATGTGGACAAGTCAAAATTTAGCCAGCTTTCCCAATCTATGAGCATAGCAATGGGTAATGGAAAGATTTTGCAGGGTGGCGAAAATGCGGTTAATATAACACCAACTTCAAGTCCAGAAAGCAGTGCATCACAAGCTGCAACAGAATCATCTAAAATGGAAGATTTAAAACAAAAAGTTGATAGTTATTTACAAAAAAATGGAATGAAGGATAGTGCTAACACAGAAATAGATGAAAGAGGCCTTGTAGTAAGTTTAAAGGATACTTTGTTTTTTGACACTGGAAGAGCAGAGGTAAAAGCAGATTCACAAGCAAAACTTATAGAGTTAGGAAAAATATTAAATCAACTAGGCAATTCTATGAGAATAGAAGGGCATACAGATAATGTTCCTATACATAATGAGCAATTTAATTCTAACTGGCAGTTATCTGTGTCTAGAGCAGCTAATGTTACTGAATTACTTATATCTAGTAGTAATGTAGATGCACATAAGCTTTCAGCAGTGGGATACGGAGAATATAGACCTATATTGGATAATTCCACAGAAGAAGGAAGAGCAAGGAATAGAAGAGTTGATATAATTATAGTAAGTAGTAAATATAATAAAATAGAAAACAATGGAATTAGCAGCAATCCTATAGGTAATGTAAATATAGGAGATAAACCCATAGGTGATAAACCTATAGGTGATAATCCTGCCAATGTTCCAAATATAAGTACTAAATAAAGGCCTTAAGATATATTCAATCTTAAGGCCTAATTTTATATAAAACTTAAGTTTAAAGTAAAAAAATTTGACAATTTAATTTATATAAATGATAATTGGTGATAAACATGGATAACACAATTATTAATTATATTATTAAAAAATTATAATGTGTAAGGCAATTATTTAACTATAGAAGTGAGGAAAAAAATTTATGGATGAAAATTTTTTGAAAGAAGATGAGACGCTGGATGATTTACAGCTTAAGGGTATTTGTGTAATACAAAAAAAGGATGCATTTAGATTTGGCGTAGATGCAGTATTACTTGCTAACTTTGCTAATATCAAGAGAAATGCAACGGTTATAGATTTGTGCAGCGGTACTGGAATAATTCCATTTATATTAGCAGGCAAAACAACAGCTTCTCAAATAATTGGAATAGAAATACAAGAAGAGATGACTGAAATGGCCAACAGGACTTGTAAACTTAATAATCTTCAGGATAAAATAAAATTTGTTAATAAGGATTTAAAGGATTTAGAGTTTATAAAAAGTTTGCCCAAAGTGGATGTAGTTACAGTAAATCCACCATACAAGTTAAAAAATTCAGGTATTATAAATCCTAATGATAAAAATGCTATTGCAAGGCATGAAATATGTTGTACTTTAGAAGATGTTATAAAGTCATGTAAGAGCGTTTTAAAGGATAATGGTAGAATGTATATGATACATAGGCCGGATAGACTTGCGGACATTATATGTCTTATGAGGAAATATAAAATTGAACCAAAGCTAATAAAAATGATTCAACCTAATTTTAAAAAAGCTCCTAATATGATATTAATTGATGGTCAAAATAATGGTGGAGCTTTTTTGAAATGGGATGAGCCACTTTGTGTCCATAATTTAGATGGTAGTTATACAGAAGAAATTAATAAAATGTATGGAAGATAGATGTCAATGAAGCTTACTTAGTAAGAGTGTTACAGTAGATATCCATCAGATAAAATTAAGATTTAAGTTGGAGGAGCATATATGAGTATTGGGAAACTATATTTAGTGCCTACACCAATAGGCAATTTAAAAGATATAACACTTAGGGCATTAGAAGTATTAAATCAGGTAGATTTAATAGCAGCGGAAGATACGAGACAAAGTTTAAAACTTTTAAATCATTTTAATATAAAAAAGCCATTAATAAGTTATCATCAGCATAATGAACAAGGTAAAAGTGAAAATCTTATAGATAAACTTAAGGATGGAAAAGATATAGCTTTAGTAAGCGATGCTGGAACTCCAGGTATATCAGATCCTGGAGCAGTAATAGTTTCTAAATGTATAGAAGAGAATATAGATTTTGAAGTTTTAACTGGAGCAACAGCAGTAACTACTGCACTGGTATATTCAGGTTTGGATACAACTAAATTTATATTTAAGGGATTCTTATCTAGAGATAACAAAGAAAGAAAACTTGTAATAGAGGACTTAAAAAGTAGAAAGGAAACTTTAATATTTTATGAAGCACCTCATAGGCTTAAAAGTACTTTAGAGTTTTTAAAAAGTAATTTGGGTAATAGAAGAATAGCCATATGCAGAGAACTTACAAAATTACATGAAGAAATACTTAGATTAAATTTAAGCGAAGCTATAACTTATTATGAGGATAGGGATGTAAAAGGTGAATTAGTACTTGTAGTTCAGGGAAAGGATGAAAAAGAAATATTAGATGAAGAAAGGGCTGAATGGGAAGGCTTGGGAATTGATGAACATATAAAAATGTATATTAAAGATGGTATAAGTAAAAAAGAGGCTATAAAAAAAGTAGCTAAAGATAGAAAATTGCCTAAATCTGAAATATATAAGTATTCAATTGACTTATAGAAAGTTCAATAAATAAAAAAATTCTATATATATATATTCATATTAAAATGAAGGCCTTTAATTTTTTAATAAATTAAAGATTTTCATAGTATAATATTAACGATTTTAAAAAAATACCATCGTAACATTGAGATTTGACATAAATTAATGATATAATATAAATATGCAGCTTTTGGATGAAAGTTTATTAAAAAAATAATTTAATTATTTGACAACGATATCTTAAGGATAATAAATGTTTTTTTATAAACACAGATGTTTTAAGTATATATATTAAGGGGTATTTTAGCGAATATTCATATATACTTGAAACTAAAACAAAGAACAATAAAAAATATTTTTAACTAAGGAGGTTAACGTATTGAATAAAAGGACTTTATCTGTTGCTGTTGCTTTAACATTAGCAGTAACATTGAGTGGACCTGTTTTTGCTGCACCAACAAGTACTAATCCACAAATAGCTCAAGTTCAACAGCAGAAACAAGATTTAGAAACAAAAGTAGAAAAATTGGACAACCAAATAACAGAAATAATGAAGCAAATAGATGGTAATAAGAAAAGCATTGAAAAAACTACAGCAGATATAAAAGCAACTCAGCTAGAATTAACTAATGCAGAAAACAGCATAAAAGGACAGCAGGATGTATTTAATAAAAGAGTTAGAGCTATGTACATAAATGGGGCAGATAGCTATTTAGGTGTCATATTAGAATCTGACAATTTAAGTGATTTTATATCAAGAGTAGATACTGTAAAAAAAATAGTAGGTTTTGATGAAAAGGTAATAAATGACTTAAAACAAAAAAAGGATACAATATCAAAGAAAAAAGAAGCTCTAAACAATGAGAATAATAAGCTTTTAGCACTAAAAGCAGATAATGAAAAGAAATTAGCAAGTTTTAATAATACTAGAAGTGAGCAAAAAAACTTAATTGCAAGCTTAGATGCTAAAGAAAAAGCACTTAAAGCTGCAGATGTACAAGCAAATAGTTTAGTTGCTTCAGCTCAAAGTCAAGTTGAAAGGTATAGTGCAGCTTCACCTGCATTATCAAGAGGAGCATCATCATCAGCTAGTGCAATAGTTGCATATGCATCAAATTTCCAAGGTGTACCTTATGCTTGGGGAGGAAATGGTCCAAGTTCTTTCGATTGTTCTGGTTTTACTTGCTATGTTTTTGCACATTTTGGAATAAGTTTACCAAGAATAGCATCAGAACAGCAGGGTGTTGGACAGTACGTATCAAGAGACCAACTTCAACCAGGAGACTTAGTTTTCTTTGGATCACCAGCACATCATGTTGGAATATATGTAGGTAATGGATGTATGATTCATGCGCCACATACTGGAGATGTAGTTAAGATTTCTGAATTACATTCTGATTTCAGTGGTGGAAGAAGAGTAAAATAGAATATGATTATTAATAGTACTTGTAGTATGTATAAAAGCCTTACAAATTATTAATTTGTAAGGCTTTTTTCATGGAAGGTTAAATTTAATTGGTAAGTAAAAAAGCTCACATGAGTTTTCATGTGAGCTAAAAAATTATTTACTTTCTTTTAATTCTTTTAAACAGTTTTTGCAAATGTTCTTTCCTTTATAGTTTACAACATCTATTGCATCACCACAGAATATACATGCAGGCTCATATTTCTTTAATATGATTTGCTCACCATCAACATATATTTCTAAAGCATCCTTTTCTGCAATATCTAAGGTTCTTCTTAGTTCTATAGGAATAACTATTCTTCCTAATTCATCTACTCTTCTTACTACTCCAGTTGATTTCATTTATAAATCCTCCTCTAACTCCATAATTCGACATATGTTTAATTAAATAATAGCAAATATGACATTAAAAGTCAATATAATTTAAGAAATAAATTTACAAATTTCTTATTCACTTCCATCTATAGTTAATATACTACCAAAATATACAAATGTCAATATGTTTTTATTACAAAATACATTTTTTTACTGTACGATAGAATGCTGATAAATCAATGGATATAGAAAAAACACAATAAAATGTTATAACTAATTATGGAAAAAAAGGAAGTAATATTAAGAAAAAATAAAATAGTAATTATATGGATAATAAAAAGCTAAATGTCGAAAGCTATTTAAAACAACAGGAAATGACTAGTTAATAGTTCTAATTAAGAGTATATTTACATTGAGAAAGTAAGTGATAAAATACATAATTTAAAAACTAGAATATGTAGATAATTTATTTGTAATCATGGGATGAATTTTTATGATATGTTTCTTTGTATTATGAAAAAACAAGTAAAATTTTAATTTCCATATAATTGTGTGTGTATGATAAAATAATGAGGAGTAGGTGATAATAAGTGAATAGTGTAAATGAATTTTTAAAAGTATTAAGAAATAGTTTGAATGAAGTAGGAGGTGAAGCATACATAGTAGGAGAGTTTGTAAGAGAAAAACTTATAAATTTTAAAAATCAGCCCGGAAATTTAAATATTTTATATGATGGGGACATAAATAAATTATTGATATCCTTAGAAGATGTAAAATACAAATTTTTGCCCATACAAGATAATGACGAAGTTTATATATATGATGATGGAAATATTAATTTTAATATAGAAAGGTTAAAGGAAAAAGGTATCGAGGAGTATTTGGGAAAAAGGGATTTTTCTATAAATTCAATCTGTGTTAAAATTTTAGGAAACAAAATAATTGATCCGTTTAACGGGAGAAGGGCTATAGAATGCAGGATAATTAAACATATAAATGATACTAGCATCGAGCAAGATCCAGTCAGAATTTTAAGAGGTATTAGATTTTGTATAAAATATGGAATGCATTTTAATTTGGAGACTGAAAAAAAAGTAGTAGAAATGGCTTCTAAATTAAAGGATTGTGATAAGCGAAGCGTATTTAATGAATTTATGAATTTAGTACAAATAGATAGTAATGGAAAGGCTCTTGAATTTTTGGATAATTATAACATTTTAAAGTATATTTTTCCCTATGTAGAAGAGTTAAAAACTATTGGAAAGTGTAAGCATCATGCAGAAGATGCATTTACTCATATGAACTTAACTTATGAAATATTTAAAGATATTATTAATGGAAAAATACAAATTAAAGGTTTTGACTTAGGATGTTTAGAAAATTACATATCTAACTTTAAAATCAAAGATTATGTAAGTGTTGCATGTTTTTTACATGATATAGGCAAGTTTAAATGTTACAAAGAGGAAGAAGATAGTGTAAGTTTTTTAGATCATGAAAAGGAAGGATCTAAAATAGTTAATGATATATGTTTAGATATGAAGTTTCCTAAAATATCAATAGAACTTATGGTAAAGTTAGTGGAAGCGCATATGTGTCCACTGGGAATCTTTAAAATGGATGAAAGTAAAAGAAAAGAAGCTGCATATAAATTCTTTGATAAATACAATGAGTATGTTTACTTCATATTAATTCTTTCTTTTTGTGATAACTATGCAACCTATGATTATTTAAGTGGAGATTCAAAGCAAAATTATAAAAACTTTATTGAAGATATGATTAGAGAGTATGGAATTTATAAATTTAAAGTTAAGGAATAAATAGGAATTACATTTGTGTGAATTGCAGAATAGTAAAAATATAGGCTTAACTGGCTAAAAAATATGGTATAATTAAAAATATAATTATATATAGGAGGAATACTTAGTTATGAAAATATTTATTGATACTGCTAACGTAGAAGAAATAAAAAGGGTAGCAAAGTGGGGAATACTTGATGGGGTAACTACTAATCCTTCATTAATTGCTAAGGAAGGCAGAGATTTAAAAGAAGTTATTGAAGAGATTTGTTCTATAGTAGATGGTCCTATCAGTGCAGAAGTTATAAGCTTAGAAGCAGATAAGATGGTACAAGAAGGTAGAGAACTTTCAAAATTACATAAAAATATAGTAATAAAAATACCTATGTGTGAAGAAGGTCTTAAAGCAGCATCAGTCTTATCCAAGGAAGGTATAAGAACTAATGTTACTTTAATATTTTCAGCACAACAAGCTTTATTAGCAGCTAAAGCAGGAGCAAGTTTTGTAAGTCCATTTATGGGTAGATTAGACGACATAGGAAATGCGGGAATTACAGTTATACAGGATATAGCTGAAATATTTGATTTCTATGGAATAGAAACAGAAATAATAGCAGCAAGTATAAGAACACCAATGCATGTTTTAGATTGTGCAAAAGCAGGAGCAGATATATCAACAATACCATATAAAGTATTGATGCAAATGCTTAAACATCCATTAACAGATGCAGGTATAGAAAAGTTTTTAGCAGACTATAATAAGTCACAAAAATAAAAATAATTTTATACAACTATATAGTTAAGTAGGTTTTACCATATTATAAAATAAGAGCTGCGAAGTTTAGGATATCATCTTAAACTTCACAGCTCTTATTTTATAATATGAAACTTATTTTACATGAAGTTTCACATATTTGATATTTCAAATAAGTTTGCTATGTCTGTACTAATAAAAATTATAATCTAGTAATATGCGACATTTATTAAGTGATATTAGACAAAAAAACAAAGTTATCAACAAACAAAGTTATCCACATTGTGAATAAAAAAGCATGATTTTAGGCGAAAATCAACTATATCAAAGCATATAACTTATCCACAAAATCTGTGCATAAATTCGCAAAAACTGTGGATAAGTTATATTTCATGTGAATAAGCTTATAGTATTAATATACAAATTAGCTGGATTAAGTTTCATCTATACTCTGAAAAGTTGATACAATAAAATCAAATTCTTCTGGATCAGTAATTTCACCATAAGTATCTTCAGATATTCCAGGATAATAATGAAGTATGAATTTTTCTTTATTCATTATGTTCTGAATTATAATATACTTATTATCTAGTTCTACATCTTGAAGAGTTGATAAAACTACATAGTTATCATCTTCACCTGTTCGATTATTAGTTAAGCTTAAAGTAAAGCTATCATGTTTTGTAACATTTATTTTTTTATGATCACAAGAAACAATACGTGAGTTATCTTTACAGCCTAAACAGCTATCAAATTTGCAATTTGCAGTACAATTTAAACATTGACATTTACTACACTTTTCTAACTGAATTAAAGTATCTAAATTTTCATTCTTATATTCTTTAATTAAATCAGTATATTTGTCATTTTTAAACATACCTAGGAATCCACTTTTATTTAATTCAGATAATGCAGCATCAATAAGTTCCATATATTTTTTTAAAATATGAACCTTAGATACATATTTTCTAGATTTTAATGTGTTTTCATCTAGAAATGGTGAGATATTATTAATAGCATAAGTTATAGCTATATATACATTGCCATATTTATCTTTTTCTATTTTGAGAAATTCTTCAGCTTTATTCATAATAAACCCACCTTAATTCTGTTTGTATTTTTTTAACTCTTCATCAAGATCAGTTTCTTTTAATTTTTCAAATTCTTTCTCTAAAGAGTTATCTTCTCTTAGGTCTCCTAGGCCTTCTGCTAATGATTCCTTTTTCTGAATCTTTCTTTCTATATCATCTAAGTTTATTTTGTTGCTTCCAGCATCTACATTTGATAAAATTTCATTAACCTTTTTACTGGCTTCTGCATTATTAAATCTTGCTGAAGCTTCATCTCTATAAGTTCTAGTTTTTTCTATTTCATTTTCTAATTCTCTAAGTTTTGCTTTTAACGCTTCGGCTTTTTTACTAGCTTCTTCGTAACTAGTTTTTAATGAATCGTAAGTTTTATCACACTCTAGTTTTTTTGCGAGAGCCTTTTTAGCTAAATCTTCATTACCCTTACTCATAGCAAATTTAACTTTTTCATCAAATTCATCTGAGTCTCTTTTAGCATTAGCCATTTTTTTCTCGATTTCATGTACATTACCTAAAATTTGAGCGGAAGATAATTTTGCTTTATTCAAACTTTCTTCCATATCTCTAATCTTTTGATCTAAAAGCTCTATTGGATTTTCAACTTCATCCAAAGCATTATTAACCTTAGCCTTAAACATATTAGATATTCTTGAAAACATTCCCATAATATAAAATCCTCCTTAAAATTACCTTCTTTTATTTTTTATTAATTTAATAATAAATAAGATTATTATTATAAAAATTATAAACTTAAATATGCTTCCTAACAAGCTGCCTGTCCCATGACCATAGCCATAACTAGATCCATGTCCCCAAGGTATAGGTATAGGTATTGGAATAGGGAAAAATGACCGTTTACTACTGCTGTTGTAATTACCGGATGTACTATTGCTTGTATTACTATTTGATGTTTGTGATTTATAATCTCCCGAAGAAGATTTAGGCGAATTTGAAAAACTTCCAGATTTAAAATCTCCAGTTGAAGATTTAGAGCTTCCAGAAGAAGAATTAGGTGAAGAAAAACTACCAGAACTACTGCCGGAACTACTAGAAGAAGATTTAGGTGCAGAGAAGCTTCCAGACTTAAAACTTCCACCAGAACTCTTGGAGTGTCCTCCCCCTTTAGCATAAGCTACAATGTAGTTATTGTTGTTCATGCCTAAAGTACTTGTTAGTTCAGGACTAAAAATATCTACAGACATAAATAAGAAAGCAAGTAGTACGCAAATAAACAATCTTTTTTTATTTATTTTGTTCACCCCCCAAGAAAATAGTATTACTTTTTATTATATGTTAGCATATTATAACTCATTATTGGATAGAAATAATAATAAATTTCTTAGAATTAACTATAAGAGCATTATACAGTATTGAATACTTCTTAACAATATTTAAATTAACCTGTTTTAACAGCTTTTAAACTATTTTTATAAGTTATTAAAAGTAGAGGTGCGTGTATCTCCATATATCTTCGTATTTCAATGCAATATGAAGTAGTATCGTATAATATTTAAGTTGTAAAAGGTTTATATTAACCTTATAATATAAGTGTAAACAATTATATATAGACTATAAAGTATTGTAAAATATGTTAATAATAATACTAATCAATAAATTATAAAAGAAAGGTGGTGAAGATTTGGTTCCTAATTTATGAATGAACATGAATTAAGAATCAAACTGTAAGGATGGAAAAGAATGATTTTGGTATAGAATATATAAACGAAGTTGCCAAGAAAATATCTAAAAACACTATAGTATCTTATGAGGATTTGCCAAGGTATGATCTATTCTTATCACAGGTTATAGATTATCTTAATGACAAATTTTTAGATGAAAAATATACTAATAATATAGTTCAAAACTATATTAAAAATGAAGTTATATCAAAACCAGAAGATGGTAAAAAGAGGGGGTATACTAAAGTCCATTTAGCTCAATTGGTACTTCTTAGCTATATGAGGCCTATACTTACTACTGAAGAGATAAAAAAGGTATTTAGATTAGCTTTTAATGAAATAAATGATAGGGATGATGATATTATATCCTGGGAAAAAGCTTACAAAAATTTTTCGGATATACAGAAGGATAGTTTTGAAGAATTTATAGCCAAACAACATTTTAATGAAGATAAAATTCAAAACATAGTAAAAGGTATGAACTTAAAAAATGAAGAACAAGAAAGAATAAAAGTTTTCTTTGTAGTGATGACTCTAATTTGTCAGGCTAGTGCTATAAAAAAATTAGTACAGGATATAGTAGATAATTATGATAATGGGGAAGGGTAACACGAATTTTATATGATTTAAAATTTATAATGCAAATGTATATATTTAAAAACACCTGGTAAATTTATCGGGTGTTTTTTATATAATAAATAAATTTGTGATATTTTTTTCGAAGGTAGTGGGCGATATTGACGTATAGTATCATTAAAAGTAAAATTAAATAAAAAGATATTGTGATGTGGTGTATATTTGGAGATGATAACATATGGATTTTCTTAGGGAAATGTTAAAAAAGGAGATAATCAAGGAAATATCAGTCTTTATGTTTTTGTTAATACTTTTTTATCTTTTAAGAAATATAATAGACCTGTTTTTATTAACATTTTTATTTACATACTTAATATATAGTTTAGAAAAGGTTATTATAATGGAGTTAGGAAAATACATAAAGATAAAAGAAGTATTTATAATTATAGCTCTATATTCTGTTATTTTTATATTTTTAACATATTTTATGTACAAGTATTTGCCGTTGATAGTAGATCAAGGAATAACAATAATAAATGAAATAGTTGGAGGAAAATCTCAATCTGTAACAAGCAAAATAGAGCAGTATTTATATCCTTTAGTAGGGAAGGTTGATATAGGGAGTTATGTTAAAGGTGAAGTGAATAGTATATTTCAAGTTGTTAGGAGTTTGGGCAAATGGGGTATAAATATAATTTTAGCTTTAATATTAAGTTTGTTTTTTATAATTGGACGAAAGACAATTAAAAAGTTTTTATACAAGTTTAAAGCTAGCAAAATTTCAATGATGTATGGATATATAGTGTTATTCGGAAAAGATTTTTTAAATTCCTTTGGTAAGGTTATACAGGTACAGATATTAGTTGCTGTTACTAATACAATTATTTCATTAATAACATTAAGTTTTATGAACTTTCCTGAACCAATTGCACTAGCCTTTATGATATCTATGTTTAGTTTAATTCCTATTGTAGGAATTATTATGTCGTTAATTCCTCTTTGTATTATTGCTTTCAATATAGGAGGAGTAGTTAAAGCTATATATGTATTCTTAATAGTGGCGCTTTTATATGTAGTTGAAAGTTATGTACTAGCTCCTAAATTTATGTCTTCAAAAACACAAATACCTGTATTTTTTATTTTCCTATTTTTAATAATATCTCAGCGCTTTATGGGTATGTGGGGACTATTAATGGGAATACCTTTATTCATGTTTATTTTGCATATGCTTGGTATAAATCTTAATGAAAAATGAGAAGTGCAGTAGGTACAATGTATTGCTGCATTTCTCATTTTTTATTAAATTTCTTTAAGTAAACAAACACTTTGTGCAGATATGCCTTCTCTCCTACCTGTAAAACCTAATTCTTCTTCTGTAGTTGCTTTTACACTTATTCTATCAAGATCTATTTTTAAGGCGTCTGATATGTTTTTTCTCATACTATCAATAAATGGTGATAGTTTAGGAGATTGAGCAATTATAGTAGAATCTATGTTTTCAACTGTAAATCCCTTCAACGCTATAAGCTCGTTTACTTTTTTTAGTAGGGTTAAGCTGGAAATATTTTTATAAGAAGGATCTGTATCAGGAAAATGCTTTCCTATGTCTCCTAATGCTAATGAACCTAGTAGACTGTCCATTATTGCATGCAAAAGTACATCTGCATCAGAATGGCCTAATAGACCTTTAATATGAGGGATAGTTACTCCACCAAGAATAAGAGGTCTATCTTCGACAAGTTTATGTACATCATAACCTATTCCTATTCTCATAATAAAACCTCCAAAATTTTTTAATTATATTTTATCATATAAATAAAAAAGGTGCCAAAATATTGCACCTTAAGATATATCTCTGTTATAGCGAATTATTTTTTTTGTATCATTTGGGTCAGATGGATTATTTGTAGAGCTAAATATCTTTATAAAAAAATTTTTCAATATAGATAATAGAGA
Source organism: Clostridium muellerianum (assembly GCF_012926525.1). Lineage (GTDB taxonomy): Bacteria > Bacillota > Clostridia > Clostridiales > Clostridiaceae > Clostridium_AM > Clostridium_AM muellerianum. The sequence goes on along the minus strand of NZ_JABBNI010000006.1, from coordinate 151,528 downwards.
ATGTTTTTTTCTTTTTGTTTTAGTTTTAGTGAAATCTACAAAAATAACTTTATCTCTCATAATATTCCCACCCTTCATAAAAATACATACTATACTAAAATAATAGCATAAAAAAATGGAAAAGTTAAGAAAATTCAAAATAATAATATTAAAAATGCTTTAAAAGTTATATCTCATAATATAGCATAAGCTTAATCACCTAAAGTATGCATTAAAAGTGTAAAAAGATATTATAAATATATGCTAAGTGTCATATAACTGGCAGTTATAGAATTTAAATAGTAAAGTTTTAATGGCACTTAGCATTAAGAAAAAAAGATCAAGTAATTCAGTAAATAGGCTTTGCATAATACATTATATGATTTGAATATTATATGTGTTAAAATAAACTTAAAAAATTAATTTTCTTATATTTAAAGTTATCCACAAGTTGTCCACATAATTGTGGATAATGTGTATAAGATTCAGTGGCTTTTATGAAAAATTTATTGGATTTATTAATTAGTGTATAAATATTTAACAAAATCTTGTGAATTTCACAAGTTATGAACAAGCCATCTGTGGATAATGTGCATAAGTTAAAAAACATGGGGAAAAAGAAAAATTGATAATAAAACTATTATATGTTCAAAAATAGTAGATAATTTGTTATAAATTGTGGATTAAGGAAAAGTAGTAACAGAGTATAATGTATTATTTAGTAATATAAATGAAAAATAAGAGTAACTAATACTAACAAGTTATCAACATATAAAATGAAGACAATGTGGACAAACCAATAACTAAAGTTTACATGTTTATAGTACAAATAAAGGATGATTTATATTATAATAAGATTTATCTATAGAATACGACAGCACTTTGTAAGATAAAAGTAAAATTAGGAAAGAAGTGAAAGTATGAATAAAAAGTATAAAAAGGCAACATTATTAATTGTTATTGTTCTTATGATGGGCTTAATTGGATATAATTTTGTTAATGAAAAAAAGGCAAAATCCCAAGATCAAAAAACAACAAAGCAGCAGATTAATAGCACTAAAGAAAATGATAGCTCCAAAAATAAGGTTCAAACTGTAGCTAATAATGAAAAAAATAGAGAATTTAAAAATGTACCACTTAAATATAATAATAAATCTGTACCTGTGATAATGTATCATTCTATTGATTATGAAGAAGGAAATGAGCTTAGAGTGCCTAAAGAAAAATTTAGAGAGCAAATGAAATATTTAAAAGATAATGGATATACAACTTTAACTCTAGAAGAATTGTACAATTTTATGTACAATAATAAACCTATTCCTGAGAAATCTGTAGTTTTAACTTTTGATGATGGATACAAAGATAATTATGAGAATGCTTATCCTGTATTAAAAGAATTCGCATTTAAGGCTACTGTATTTATTATTACTAACTGTATAGATAAAGATAAAGGTTTTCTAACATCAGCTCAATTAAAGGAAATGGATAAAAATGGTGTAGACATAGAAAGTCATACTTTAGGCCATGATAAATTAAGTGAATTACCATATGATAAGCAGGTAGAAACATTAAAAGGTTCTAAGGACGTATTAGAAAAGCTTCTTAATAGAAAGGTAAAGTATATAGGGTATCCTTATGGAAAGAGTAATAGTGAAACTGTAAAAGCAGCTAAAGATACGGGATACAATATGGCCTTTACTACTGAAAGTGGCTGGTCTAATAAGAATCAGGGGATATATACATTAAATAGGGTATATATTTCGGCAAATCATAGTATTAAAGAATTTGAAAGAAGGATAAGTGATTCTAACTATAATATTAGTGTTTCTAGCAATGAAAAAAAAGTTAAAGTTCAGTAAATAGGGGCTTCTTTATCCGAAAAATTAATTATCGGATGAAGAAGCTTCTTCAGTTTTTATAGAATTAGAAATTAACTTATTTATAGTTTTAAGTTCATCTGAAGTTAGGTATCTCCATTTGCCTATAGGAATATCTTTTAATGTTACATTCATTATTCTAATTCTTTTTAGATTTAATACATTATAGCCCAGTGTTTCACACATTCTTCTAATTTGTCTATTTAAACCTTGTGTTAATATTATTCTAAATACATGGGAACCTTCCTTATACACTTTACAAGGTTTAGTTACTGTATTCAATATACTAACTCCAGATGCCATTTCCTTTAAAAATGAATTTGTAATACATTTATCCAAAGTAACAATGTATTCTTTCTCATGATTGTTGCCAGCTCTTAAAATTTTATTTACAATATCACCATCATTAGTTAAAAATATTAATCCTTCCGAATCTTTATCCAGTCTTCCTATATGGAATATTCTTTTAGGATAATTTACAAAATCAACTATGTTATTTTTAATTTTTTTTTCGGTAGTACATATTATTCCTGCTGGTTTGTTTAGTGCAATATAAACTTTGTCATCTTTTTTAGTAAGAAGTTTACCATTTACTCTTACTTCATCCACATGGGTAACTCTAGAACCTAATTCTGCAACAGTACCATTTATAGTAACTCTTTTTTCTTGGATTAATTTATCAGCTTCTCTTCTAGAACATATACCTTTTTCACTTATAAATTTGTTTATTCTCATAGAATCTAAATTCTCTTTATGATTTATTATATTCTTGTGCAACTGAACAAAACCTTCTTTCTTTTCATAGTGATTTAATTATGTGCAAATTTTAAACTTTTATTTATAAATAATATCAAATTTTTAAGTTAATTAGCAAGTTTTATGCAAATTAGACGAATATTCATAATGTGGGCAGATAAAAGTTGCATAAATAAGTATGAAAGTTTATAATATATTATTATATGGAAAAAAATGGAGGAAGGGTTATGAATAAAAATATAAAAATGTTTATCCTTACTATGGTGTGTTCTTTAGCTATTGTTACTACTAAAGTTTCAGCAGAAGATTTATCAATAGGAAGTCCAAAAGTTAACATTGTTACAAGTAAGGAATGGACTGTAAAGTTTAATGCCCCTTTAAAAGCTGATACTGTAAATAACAAAAATATAACTGTAAAAGATGAAAATAATAAAGTTATACCTGTAAGTATAAGCTTAGGAAAAAATTCTGATACTGTAATAATAAGTCCACAAGCTTCAGGTTATGACCCAAATAAAAAATATAGTTTGACAGTAGGATCAGATGTACAATCAGAATCAGGTAAGAAGCTTAAAAATTCGTTTCAAATGCAATTTTCTATCGACAACAAATATGAAGACGGTAGTAACTATGAAAGCTTACCACAAATAACTTCTTGTAAATTTCAGTATTCTCCACTTTTACCTACTCAAAATCAAGGTTTTATTTTAAATACGAAAAATGGACAAGATGTTGAGTATAGAATTTTTGTACATAGCTATTCTACGGATAAAGATAGTTATACAGAAATCACCAACGGTTATACTAAATCTTCAGATGGAAAAATAACAGCAGTTAAAACTTTAGACGCAGGATCAAGTGGTCAAAAATATAAAGTTTTAATATATGTTAAAAGATCAGGAAATTTAGGAGCACATAAAGATATTAACACAGATTATGATAATTATTATGTTGATTACTTTAGGTGTGTAAATGCTGTGGATACAAATAATAATGAAGATGAGAGTTATAATGTGTCCCTTGATCAGATGGTGGACACTCAAACAAAGTTAAATGATAAATCTGTATTTGTCGAAACTAATGATTTTAATAACGAAGCAAGCAAAAATCAAATTAAATATTATTTAGATCCTAATAATTTTATGGATTCCTATGGAAAATATCAATTTTTAAAATTGAGTTATACAGATGGAATGAGTGTGGATGATGTTAACAATATCTTAAAAGGTAAGGGAATCTTGGAAGGAAAAGGACAAGCATTCTTAGATGCAGCTAAAAACAATAATATAAGTATAGTCTACTTAATTTCTCATTCTTTATTAGAGACGGGAAATGGAACATCATTATTAGCCAATGGTGGACAAAAGGATAGCAGCGGTAAATATATTTTTGGTCAGCCTGTATATAACTTTTTTGGAATAGGTGCATATGATAAAGATCCTAATTATTATGGAACTAAGACAGCTTATGATAATAAATGGCTTACACCAGAAGATGCTATTAGTGGTGGTACGCAGTGGATTGCTTCAAAGTATATAAATAATCCTAGTGGAAAACAAGATACTTTATATAAAATGAGGTGGAATCCTTCTAAACCAGGTGAGCACCAATATGCTACAGATGTAGCTTGGGCTTATAAACAAATTCCTAATATGATAAATGGAATAAAAGACATTATAAATAATGTAAAAAATATAAAATTAAATTTTGAAATACCCAAATTTAAATAAAAGCTCATATTGTAACTAATTATAATAAAAAAGTCACTATTGAATTTATAAAATTCAATAGTGATTTTTTGTAAAAGTTAAATATTAATTTTTTACGAAAAATAATTTTAAAAGAGGGTTTTATTACTCAAGTAATCCTTCTTCTTTTAATATTATTTCTAATTTGCTTACTTTTTCTGTAAGAATCTTGAATTTTTCTAATATTACTTCTTTAGGAAGGTTTTCTTTACATAAGTTTTCTTCCATGTATTGAATGGTGTTTAAAGCCTCATCGATGTCCTTTTGAGCTAATTCTAAATTTCCTTCTTTCATTTATGATTCTCCTTTAGTTCAATATATTTTTAGCTTTTTTTAAACTATCATCATCTATAAATGGAGCACAAAATTCAAAACTCTTTTCATGTCCACAATTAGAACATATACAAGAGCATATGTCATATGGAATATCATCTATTATATTAATTTTTAAGTCTTCTGCTAAATATTCACCACCACATATTTCACAAGGAGTATCATTTATAACAGAATACTCACTTTCTATATACTGCATTATTTCCTTAATGGTCATTTCAAACCTCCGATTCTTAAAAAGTTACACATAATATAAATGGTAGCACTATTAAATTTTAATTTCAATAGTAATAATAACTTATAGCATCGTAACTGTAAAGTTAAATTTTTATTATAGTAAAAGTTGTAGATAAAAAAATAATTAAGCAATTTCAATGCAAATTAAACATATATATTAATGAGCTAAATAAAATCAATTAGTGTACAAGTATTTACACTAGATATGAAAAGGAGATAAGTAGATGATAAATTATATATGGTTTTTTATTTTAGGATTTGGAATAATGTTAGGTATTTTCAATGGGCGAGGGGCAAATATATCCAGGGCAATAGTGTCTTCTACAGAATCTACAGTAAAACTAACTATAAGTTTATTAGGCATAATGTGTTTATGGTGTGGAGTAATGAAGATTGCTGAAAAAAGCGGACTTACGGATAAACTAGCAAAGGTTTTAAAACCAATATTAAAGTTGATTTTTAAAGAAGCGTCTAAAGATGAAAAAGCAATGGGAGCTATAGTAATGAACTTAACTGCAAATATGATGGGACTTTCTAATGCGGCTACTCCTTTTGGAATTAAAGCTATGGAGGAATTAGATAGATTAAATAAGAAAAATACTTCAGCTAGTAATGATATGGCATTGTTTTTAGTAATAAATGCAGCGTGTATACAATTTATACCTACCACTGTTATATCAATGCGTGCAGCAGTAGGATCCCAAAATCCAGGAGAAACTATATTGCCCGGGATAATAGCTACTGGTACTGCAGCACTACTTGGAATAATATTTTGCAAAATATTGCAACGATATTTTTAAATTAAGTAGTGTTTAGCACATATAAAATTAAATGGAGGTGTAATTTTGGATTACATAATAAAGTCAATAGTTCCTATAATTATTATATCTATAACTGCGTATGGAATATTTAAAGGGGTTAAGGTATATGAATGTTTTGTAGAAGGTGCAAAAGAAGGACTTGCTATATGTGTTAGAATCTTTCCATACTTATTAGCTATGCTAGTAGCAGTGGGCGTTTTCAGAGAGTCTAAAGCTTTAGATTGCTTTATACTTATTATAAAACCTTTTGTCAAGATTATAGGGCTTCCACCGGAAGTTGTACCATTAGTATTAATAAAACCTTTATCTGGCAGCGGTGCTTTAGGTATTTTTGCGGAAACTCTAAATAAATTTGGAGTAGATAGTTACATAGGGAGAGTTGCTTCTATAATTATGGGATCTACAGAAACAATATTTTATACACTTACAGTGTATTTTGGTGCTGTAGGAATAAAAAAGATAAGACATACTCTTTGGGCAGCAGTTATGGCAGATTGTGTTTCAATTGTCATGGCAGTAACTTTAGCAAGGATTATGTTTTAGAATTACAAATTAAAAATAATGTGACATATTATTTTTAAGAGGACAATTGACAGAGGACAGAGGACAATGAAGGTAAGTTTTCTTCCTTACGTCAGAAAACTAATTTATTTTAAAGCCTCTTTTGCTAATGCAAAAGAAGCTTTAAATTTATATAAATCAGCAATGTTTTGCTTTATCAAAACGAGCATTCAAAAATTTAATTAAAGATTTTTTGTAGTGTAGCGGAGAAAAATCATCCTTCACTGTCCTATGTCAATTGTCCTATGTCCTCTAAAATGTTTTGTCGTATTGTACTTGTTTTGAAAGTGATCTAAATTTTCGTTTGAATAGAATAGCCATTACTATACCTTCAAATGCCCATTGAATAGTAGTAATCCACCACACATATACTACAGAAACTTTTAGTATATAAACGAAATAAAACATTAAAGGTAGTCTTAGTACCCAGCTAGAAACTAATGAAATAAGAAAAGGCGTTTTTGTGTCACCTATACCTTTAAGAGCACCCCCAAGTATCATGGAAATTGCCATAGGAATTTGTTCTGCAGCAGCTACCATAAGGCATAAAGTACCTAATCTTATAACATCTTTTTCTTTTGAATTTATAAAAAGATTTATAAAAAAACCAGGAAAAATTATATATAAAATAGCGCAAAAAGCCATTAAGATAGTGCCAAGTATCATACAAGTGTAAGCATATTCTTTAGCCCTTTTAAAGTTTTTTTCTCCAAATTTATGACCTGCTAAGGTAGTACCAGCTACAGCAAAACCCCATCCAGGCATATAAGAAACTGATTCTATAGTAGTTACAATTTGATTAGCTGCAAAAGCTATATTTCCAAGGTGCATAATCATAAATACACATAGTAATCTACTTGTAGAAAAAGCTGCTTCTTGAAAGGAAGCGGGAATACTAAGTTTTAATAACTCTTTTAACCTTTTTAAATTAAGATTGGTTATATATTTAAGTTTAGGCTTAATTTTAGATTTTTTTATTGTATAGAACAATATAAATAAAAATCCTGAAATTTGGGCAGAACAAGTAGCTATTGCTGCTCCTTTAACACCTAACGCTGGGAAGCCATAGTGACCGAAAATTAATAGCCAGTCCAAGCTTAGATTTACTATATTAACTAATATAGAAGCAATTAAAGGAGTCCTGGTGTTTTTACATCCTCTCAAAGTTGCATTTAATACATTCATAAGCATATAAAATAGAATTCCAAAGGAAGCTATTTTCATAAATACTTTTCCTGTATATATTACCTCACCTGTAGCACCTGCTACTTTTAGTATGTTATCACAAAAGAAAAATGTTAATAAAAATATAACAACAGATATTATTAAGGCGAGTAGAAAGCCTATGGATAAATATTCTTCTGCTAAATCAAGGTTTTTAGCGCCTATTTGTCTAGCGACTAAGGAAGTAATACCTACGGATAAACCCATAGCTATAAAAATATTGGAAAATGTATAGAGTATTTCCGAACCTAGTCCTACAGAACTTACAGCTACATTGCCTCCATATTGTCCTACCATCATAGTATCAAATACCCATATCATCATATATAGAATCATTTCACCTACTGCAGGAAATGCAAGGTCTAATACATCTTTTATAGTACTGCGGTCAAACATTTGTTACCTCCATAAGACATTTTTATAAATAATTAAATTATTATTCCAGTTAAATAAAGTTTTATAATAATATTATTATATGAAATTTAAGTAGTCATTTATCAAGTGATTTTTAAACTGAGGTGGAGTTTGCTTGTGAGGAATAACTTATTTTTAGGGCCAAAGTTTGTTAAATTACTGTAGTATAATATAAATGGTACTTTATTTCATAAAATAAAACAACATTATAATTTAAAGTTTGTTTTAAATATAAAATTTAAATACAATATAGATATCCAACTTGAAAATTTTAATCTTGTTATAGAATCAAAATTAAATTTTAGCATTTATCGAAGTAATGCAAGATTTAATTTTGATGTTGTATATCTATATTTAAAAAGTAATTTTAGATAATAACTATGGATGAGAGGTGGACAATTTGCTAAAGTGGAGAGAGTTGTATGACGAATGTATACAGTGTCACAAATGCAATTTAGGAGATAAAAGAAATAATGTGGTATTTGGGGATGGAAATCCAAGGTCAAAAATAATTTTTGTGGGAGAGGCTCCAGGAGCGGATGAAGATAGAATTGGATTGCCTTTTGTAGGTAGAGCAGGACAGCTTTTAACAAAAGGACTTACAGCGTTAAATTTAGTAAGAGAAGATGATTATTATATATGTAATATATGCAAGTGTAGGCCAGATAATAATAGAGTGCCTTATGAAGATGAAGTTGAAGCATGTTTACCATATCTAAGGAATCAGGTAGCTTTGGTTAAACCTAAAATTATAGTATGCTTAGGATCAACTGCTATGAAACATATTTTAGGAAATGATTTTAGAATAACAAGAGATAGAGGCAAATGGATAGAGAAAAAAGGATGCTATATTTTGGCTACTTTTCACCCAGCAGCTTTATTTAGAGATGAGAGTAAAAAAGTGTTGTTCTGGCAAGATTTAAAATCTGTGAAAAAAAAGTATGATGAAATTGAAAAAGGGTAAAATATATTAAAATACTATTGACATTATTAAACACATGGAATATTATAAAAATTGAAATGCTGAGAAGGAAAGAGTAGTAAATGAAAATATCTAAAGAGAGTCGGATTGGGTGAAAGCCGATGATAAAATAGTTTATGAACATGGCTCCAGAGCATGTTGATTGAAATTATAGTAAATTAACACGGAAGCAACCGTTATAGTGCAAAGTAATAAAAGACTCTTATAGTAGTTTGAGTTACTTATTGAGGTCTTTATTGTGAAATAAAGATAAAATAGAGTGGTAAAGTGTTACATACACCTCTATATGAAGAATTACTTCATATAGAGGTTTTTTATATTTCTTATTTAGAAATAATAAAAATAAGTTTTATATTTGGAAATTTGTAAATTTTTGAGGAGGAATAGGAAATGTGTAAAAAACCGTATTATATTACAACACCAATTTATTATCCATCAGCTAAGCTTCATATAGGAAACACATACACTACAGTTGCTGCTGATGCATTAGCAAGATTTAAAAGACTTACAGGACACGATGTAATGTTTTTAACAGGTTCAGATGAGCATGGACAAAAAATTCAAAGATTAGCAGAAGCAAAAGGTGTAACGCCTAAAGCTTATGTTGACGAAATAGTTGCAGGTATAAAAGATCTTTGGAAAATGATGAATATAAGCTATGATAAGTTTATAAGAACCACAGATGATTATCATATAAAAGCAGTTCAAGATATATTTAAAAAGTTATATGATCAAGGAGATATATATAAGGATTCTTATGAAGGCTGGTATTGTACACCTTGTGAATCTTTTTGGACAGAAACTCAGGCTGTAGATGGAAAGTGTCCTGACTGTGGAAGACCTGTTGAAAAAGCTAAAGAAGAAGCATACTTCTTTAAAATGTCAAAATATGCGCCTAAGCTTATAGAGTATATAGAAAATCATCCAGAATTTATTCAACCAGAATCAAGAAAGAATGAAATGATAAATAATTTCTTAAAACCAGGATTGCAGGATCTTTGTGTTTCAAGAACTTCTTTTGACTGGGGAATACCAGTAACTTTTGATGAGAAGCATGTTGTATACGTATGGGTAGATGCTTTAGCAAACTATATAACAGCTCTTGGATATGGAAGCAGTAATTCAGATTTATATAATAAGTATTGGCCAGCAGATGTTCATTTAGTAGGTAAAGATATATTAAGATTCCATACAATTTATTGGCCAATTATGCTTATGGCATTAGGTCTTCCACTACCAAAGCAGGTATTTGGCCATGGATGACTTTTAGTAGATGGGGGAAAAATGTCAAAATCTAAAGGAAATGTGGTAGATCCTGTACTTTTGGTAAATCATTTTGGCACAGATCCTGTAAGATATTATCTATTAAGAGAAATACCATTTGGAGCAGATGGGTTATTTAATAATGAAATATTTATAAAAAAGATAAATTCAGATTTAGCAAATGACTTAGGAAATCTTTTATCAAGAACTTGTGCTATGGTAGAAAAGTATTTTGATGGAATAATTCCAGCTTCAACAGCTAAGGAAGCATTAGATGATGATCTTATACAAATTGCACTAAATACTCCTAAAGCTGTGGAACAGTGTATAGATAATTTGAGAATTCCAGAAGCACTAGATAGTATATGGGAGCTTATTGGAAGAGCAAATAAATATATAGATGAAACTACTCCTTGGATACTTGCAAAAGATGAAAGTAAAAAGGAAAGGTTAGGAACTGTACTTTATAACTTATTAGAATCATTGAGAATAGTTTCAGTATGCTTATCAGCATTTTTGCCTGAAACTAGTGAGAAGGTAAATAAACAATTAAATACTCAAGTTGTAACTTGGGATAGTATAACATCTTTCAATGGAACTAAAGCAGGAAAAAAAGTAAGCAAAGGAGAGCTTTTATTTCCAAGAATAGATGTAGATGAAAAAATTGAGGAATTAAATAAACTTAAGGAACAGCAAGCTGCAGCTAAAGGACCAAAAATGCAGCCAGTGAAAGAAGAAATAACAATTGATGATTTTGAAAAATTAGATTTAAGAATAGTTAAAGTATTAGCTTGCGAACCAGTAAAGGGAGCTAAAAAACTTCTTAAATTGAAAGTAGATTTAGGTGGAGAAGAGAGACAGGTAGTTTCAGGAATAGCAAAATTCTATAAACCAGAAGAATTAGTAGGTAAAAATGTAATACTTGTAGCAAATTTAAAACCTGTAAAACTAAGAGGAGAACTTTCTCAGGGAATGATATTATCAGCAGCTACAGATGATGACAGTAAACTGTTTACAGCTACTATTGAATCAGAACTTCCTACAGGTAGTATTGTAAGATAATTTTAAAGGGAGCATGATATCAAGTGATTCTTAGGCTCAGGTGGAGTTTGCTTATGAGAAATACAATCGTAACCTGAACCTTAGAAGAACTTATCTAGGCGCGTAAAGTGCTTATCTCCCACTTTGATAGAAGGTAGGGGTTTTAGCAATGGTAGCGATCAGATAAGAATTTAAATTGAGTATTGAAAATGACTATTTATTTTAGCAAAATTTGAAATAAATAGTCATTTTTAAATTTTTTTATACTTATTTATTATTAATGTCATAAAAATTAATATGATTGAGTAAAACTTAGGTTTTCTCAGAAAAATGGACTATATTATAATAGCAAAGGGTTGACTATAAAATTAAATGTAATAAAATGGAAATATGCAATTGCAAATTTTTAATCATCAATATTCAATATTAAAACAAATTGAGTGAGGTCTGGTTCAGTTAAATTTATCTAGTAATTTAGCTAATATAATACTTTGCTTAATGAAAAATAAGGTTGATTTACTTAGATATATAGGATAAAAATTATACTTAAGTATTATAAATGGAGAGATACAATGGATAACAGTGTAGAATTAACTAATAAGAAAATAAGAATATTTGATGCTCATGCACATTATGATGATGAACAATTTGATGAGGATAGACAATCCATAATAAAAGAATTGAGACAAAATGAAATAGTAGGAGTTCTAAATTGTGGAGCATCTATAGAGGGAAGTAGAGCTTCTGTTGTGCTAGCAGATAAGTATGAATCTTTTTATGCAGCGGTAGGCATTCATCCTGAGTATGCTGATAAATTAACAGAGAAAACTATATTTGAATTAAAACAATTAGCTAAAAATATTAAAGTTAAGGCTATAGGAGAAATAGGTCTTGATTATTATTATGAAGAAAACCCTGATAGAGAAATTCAAAGAAATGCATTTATAAAGCAGATAGAACTTGCAAGGGAACTTAAACTGCCTGTAATTATACATGATAGAGATGCGCATAAAGATACATTAGATATTATAAAAAGTTTCCCTGAAGTTAAAGGAGAAATACATTGTTTCTCCGGTAGTGTAGAATTTGCAAGAGAGTGTTTAAAGCTAGGATATTATATAGGCTTTACTGGGGTAGTAACATTTAAAAATGCAAAAAAAGTTATAGATGTAGTAAAGGAAATTCCGTTAGATAGGATATTAGTAGAGACTGATTGTCCCTATATGGCACCGGTTCCTTTTAGAGGAAAAAGAAATAGATCCGAATATATAGCTTGTATAATAGAAAAAATAGCGGAAATCAAAGGTATAAGTAGTGAGGAGGTGAGTTCTAAAACTATTTCTAATATCCAAAGGTTGCTAAATATAGTTTAGTAGTGTAAAATTAAATTGCATTTTTTAAATTTTTTATTAATTCCATATTTAGGTAATTATATGTTGATTTGTATCATATAATTATAATGAGTTTCATAAAAATTCCACCAAAAGTATTTTTTAGACTGTTAATAAAAATTGCTATCATATTATATTTTATAATTAAGTTTTATGCAAAAATTTGCATTAGACGGTCTAAAATGTTAAGGCGATATTTGACAGAATTCGTCACTGCACTTATAATAGGAATGTCGTTCTTACCAGGAGGAGGTATTTTTGTGGTGGAAAAATTAAAAAATTATTTAAAAAGTTATTTTTCCAATGGTCCTAAAGCTATGTATACGTACTTGACTTTAATAGTTTTAATAGTTTCAGTAGTATTAATTAGCAGCGCAAGAAAGACAATAACAGTTTCTGTAGATGGTAAAGATAGGAAAATTACCACTTTAAGTGGTACTTATAAAAGTGCATTAGGTAATAATGGAATAACTGTAGGACCAAAGGACAAAACTACAATTAGCCTTAATAGTAAAGTTGAAAATGGCTCAAAAGTATCCATAAAAAGAGCAGTGAGTATTCAAGTCGCTGTAGATGGAAAAAAATTGGATATAAAGTCTGCGGAAGATAATGTTGAAAAAATGTTGCAGGCAGAAAAAATGGGGATTCATAAATCTGATAAAGTATATCCAAGTAAAAATTCAACTATTAAGGAAGGACTAAAAGTAGTAGTAACAAGAGTTCAGACAAAAGATGTTAAGGAAATTAAAACATTAGATTATACAACAGTAGTAAAAAAAGATGAAGAAGCAGAACAAGGAACTAATAAAATAATACAAGAAGGACAGTCTGGGGAAAAAGAAACAATGACTAGAATTGTCTATGAAGATGGCAAAGAAATTTCAAGAAAAGTAATATGTGAGACGATAAAAAAACAGCCAGTGCAAAAGGTTGTAGCTATGGGAGCATTAAGTGTTTATACTCCTTCTCGTGGAGTTAGAATTCCATATACTACAGTTATTAAAATGAGAGCTACTGGTTATACTTCAGACTATGAGAGTACAGGAAAAGGTCCTGGTGATCCTGATTTTGGAATTACGACTTCAGGTACTGTAGCAAAAAGAAATGTAGGTAGTTACAGTTCTGTAGCAGTTGATCCAAGAGTTATTCCCCTGGGCACTAAACTCTACATTGAAGGATATGGGTATGCTGTTGCTGAAGATACAGGTGGAGCTATAAAAGGCAATAGAATAGATTTATTCTTCGATTCTAATTCAGAAGCAGAAAATTGGGGCGTAAAGTGGGTTAATGTGTACTTAGTTAAATAGGAGCGAAGGCTCCTATTTTTTTCTATGTAGTAAGAATTAATATAGTAAAGAAGGAGGATGTTGACTTATTATTTTTTAATTTTTAAGTCAATAAAAACTTATGATTAAAGAAGTTATTGTTGTTGAGGGAAGAGATGATATTACTGCAGTAAAAAGAGCAGTAGATGCAGAAATTATAGCAGTTGGTGGCTTTGGTATTAATGCTAAAGTTATAGAAAGAATAAAGGAAGCACAAAAAAGACAAGGTGTAATAGTTTTTACTGATCCTGATTTTGCAGGAGAAAAAATAAGAAGAATTATATCTAAAAGAGTAAAGGGAATAAAACATGCGTATATAGCTCAAGAGGATGGAACGAAAAATGGTGATATAGGTGTTGAAAATGCTGAGCCAGATGTAATAATAAGAGCTTTAGAAAACGCTAAGTGCGAGGTAAAAGAAAAAGTAGAAAATTTCGACATAAATGATATGATTTTTTTTGAACTCACTGGAAACAATAAATCAAAAGAAAGAAGAGAATTTCTTGGTAAGGAGCTTGGAATAGGGTATTGTAATTCGGCTCAATTTTTAACTAGACTTAATAATTATGGTATTACTCGAGAAGAATTTATACATGCAATAAATAAGATAAATAAGGAGAAATAATATGGAAAATTTGTCTACTAAAGATATAGTAAAAAAATATGGATTTAAGTTTTCAAAAAGTCTTGGACAGAATTTTTTAATAGATGATTCTGTTTTGCAGGATATAGTTGATAATGCTAATGTTAATAAAGATGATTTGGTAATAGAAATAGGTCCTGGAGTTGGAACTTTAACAAAGGAACTTTTAAAAAAAGCAAAGAAAGTTTATGCTATTGAATTAGATTCTGATTTAATACCTATTTTAAATGAAGAGCTTAAGGAATTTGATAATTTTGAATTAATACATAAAGATGCATTGAAAACAGATTTTAACGAGCTTATAGGAACAGAAAACAGTACTAAGGTAGTAGCAAACTTACCTTATTATGTTACTACACCTATAATATCAAAATTGTTAAAGGAAAATTATAAATTTGAATCATTAACTATAATGATTCAAAAAGAAGTTGGAGAAAGGATTGCGGCAAAGCCTAGTACAAAGGAATATGGAGCTCTTTCTATACTTGTGCAGTATTATTGTGATGTGGAGATAGTAAGAAAAGTAAGTTCAGATTCCTTTATACCTAGACCTAAAGTTGATTCCATAGTTATAAAATTAAATAAACTTTCAGAACCTAAAGTAAAAGTTAAAAATGAAGAATTGTTTTTTAAAATAGTAAGAAGTTCTTTTAATATGAGAAGAAAAACTCTTTGGAATGGTCTTAAGAGTATAGGGTTAAATAAGGAACAGTTAGAGATGGCATTTACTAATGCAGGTATTGATTCTAAAAGACGAGGAGAGACATTATCACTAGATGAGTTTGGAAAATTATCAGATTCAATATATGATTTACAATAAACTTTTTACAATATTATAACTAGTTGTTCACTTTTTGAATTTTACTTCATATATTATAATGAATAAGATATATGGAGGTATAGGAAGTTGGCTCAAAAAAAGAGTTATAGTAGGTATTTTATAATACTACAAGAAGATGAAAAAGGATATTCAATATCTTCCGATAAAGTAGCTTCTGGGTACACAAAATTGGAGCTAAAAAACGATAAATGTAAAATATCGTATTATGTACAAAATCTAAAAAAAGAGAGTGCTCCTTATTATATGCTTTTAATTTGTAACAAGAAGGATATAAGGAAAGTTATAAAAATAGCACAAATAAACATAGATGATTATGGCAGAGCAGATATTTGTCATGAATATTTGGCAGATAATATAGCTGGCACTGGTATATCTATGGATAAGATTTCTGGTGCGGCTATAGTTAAATTTTTAGATTCAAATATAATACCTGTTATGAGTGGATTTGCAAGCACTGAAATACCTGAGTGGAAAACATTTAGTGTAGTTGATCTGAAAGTTAAGGAAGAGAAAGAACAAAAACCTATAGAAGCTCCTAATAGTATATTTGACAAATATGAAGAAAACATAGAAAATCTAAAACAAGAGAATAAGCCTAAGGAAATAAAAAATGTTGAAAATTTACCTAAAGAAAATAATATGAAAAAAGAAAACAAGGCAATTAAGAAAGAAGACATAAAAG
The DNA here is from genome assembly GCF_012926525.1 of Clostridium muellerianum. Classification (GTDB taxonomy): domain Bacteria; phylum Bacillota; class Clostridia; order Clostridiales; family Clostridiaceae; genus Clostridium_AM; species Clostridium_AM muellerianum. The sequence continues at coordinate 135,410 of NZ_JABBNI010000006.1, read as the reverse complement.
AAAAAGTAGATGTAAAGAAAAAAGATAATGTAAAAGAAGAAGTTAATATAGAGAAAAAGAATAACGTAAAACAAGAAGCTAGTATAAAGAAAAATGATAATGTAAAAGAAGAAGTTAAAGTAAATAATAAAGACAATATAAAAGAAGAAGTGGTTATAAAAAAACAAGATAACATGAAAAAATCTGAAAACCTAAATATTGAAAACAATATAGAAAGAAGCAAGTCAAATAATCAACATAGTCAAGAAGAAAAAAGTAACTTAAGCAAAGAAGATAATATAAATAAACAATATAATTTGAAAGAGGATAATAATTCAATAAGACAGCATAAATCTAAGGAAAAACCTAAGAAGGATATTAACATAAGTCAGGAAAGAATTGAGAACTATCCTGGTATGGATGAAAAAACATTTTTTAGAAATTTAGTACAAGGGTTTGAGTGCGAAGGAGAAGTATGTTCTGAAATAAAACGATGTAAGTGGTATAAGGTGCCTGTAGATTCTCAAAGATCTATGTACGATATGTCCGATTATAGTAGATATTCAATGATATATTATCCTATGATAAATTACTATCAGTATATAAAAAAGCATCAGCATTATTTGATAGGATATAAACTTGATAAAAATGAAGAAATGAAGTATTTAGTATATGCTATAGCTGGAACTAAATCTAAGATGGATCAACCATATGGAGGTAGGTCTGGATTTGTTACATGGATGCCTTTAAATGGTGAGGATAATAGAGAAGATACAATAGGCTATTGGCTTATGTTCTATGACTTTAGAACTTCTACTATCATAATACCAGTAAAAAAGTAGTATGGAAAAAAATTTAGCGCCAGAAATATTTAATATTTTTGGTGCTATTTTCATATAATTAAATAAAAACTCTTATTTAAAATATAAGGTGGTATTAAGATGAAAGTAATAATAATAAATAGGAAGAGGCTGGGAGTAACTATAATTATAATTGGACTAATGCTTATTTTATTTGGTTTGGAAAAAAATTTCGATGATAGACTTAAGTTTACTGCATTAATACAAAATAACATAAATTCGTTAACACAATATGAGGCTCTAGATAAAAAATTTACTTATAAGTTACCATCAGAATGGATTACTAAAGAACAAAAGTTTTCGGGTAATGAAATCGTATATCATAATGATTTTAATAGCAAAGATTTAAAAATTCATGGATTTGTAGAAGTGTGGAATCTAAATACTGATTTAAAAAATTTTCTTGAAGAAAGTAAAAAGATATCCAGTGAGCAGAATTTATATAAAAATTATGATATAAAACCAGTTCAAATAAATAATAAAGATGGTTATTTAGTTAACTATACTATAATAACATCCAATAATAAATACTATAAAGGATATGAATATTTTATAAAAAATAAAAGTAAGTTTTTTAGGTTTTCTTTTTTTGTAAGGGAAGATAATTTTAAGGAAAGTATGCCAACTATATTTAAAACTATAGTAAAGACATTTAACTATAAAGGAGAATGATAAGTAAACTATGATTAAAAAACTGCATTGCAGTTTTTTTTTATGCTATAATATTGTTAAGATTTTCAATTAAATTAATGCATTAGCATTCATGGGAGGTTAACATACAGTTATGAGACCAGTACTTTTTAAAATTCTTGGGACTAATGTCTATGGGTATGGTATGATGATTGCTATCGGAATATGTTTTGCACTTGTTCTCTTAAGGTATAGAGCTAAAAAAAGAGGATATGATGAAGACAGCATATTGAACATGTCAATTATATCTATAATTACTGGTATATTAGGAGGCAAGCTTTTATATATATTAACAGAAATAAAAAATATAGTTAGTAATATAAACATATTGAAGGATATAGGCAGTGGTTTTGTAATATATGGAGCTATATTAGGAGGAGCTTTAGGCATAGTATTTTATAGTAAAAAGAAAAGGTGGAACTTACTGAAAGTTTTTGATTTAGTAGCACCAACTGTGATTTTAGCACAAGGCTTTGGGAGAATCGGTTGTTTTTTAGCAGGATGTTGTTATGGAAAAGAAACTGCATTACCGATAGGTGTTGATTTTGGAAATTCACTTTTTGCACCATCAGGTATAATGAGACATCCTACCCAACTGTATTCCTCTTTTTTTGATTTTATGGTTGCGTTTTTCTTATTGTATTATGATAGGAAAGAAAGAAGTGATGGAAAAGTATTTTCTTTATATGTTATATTGTATAGTATAGGAAGGTTCTTTATAGAATTTTTAAGAGATGATCCAAGGGGCAATGTGGGTATATTTTCTACATCACAATTTATAAGTATATTTGCTTTAATATTTGGAGTAATTCTTTATAATATAAGTAAATTTAAGAGTAAAAGCATTTAGAATTTTTAAAGTTCGGGAGGTAATTTATTTGAAAATGAAAATAGGAAAAATGAGGAACAATAAAATCATGATTCTAGCTATGGTTTTAATGTTTTGTTTTGTTACATCAGGATGTAGCAAAATTGATGAACTCAAAGTCAAAGCTGGACTTAAAAATAATGATTTTGAATATATAAAACAGGGTAAAATAGAAACAATAGTAATACAAAATACAAGGGATCAAGGATTTAGATTTACAGTTACAGATAAAAATGTTATTAATGAGATATACGATGTACTGTCTAAAGCAAAGGTATCCAGTAAAAAATCTTCATTGGAGCCTGATTATACATTTGAAATGAAGGAAAGTAACAATAAGATTCATAAATTTAGTTACATTACAGGTTTGGATAAGAAAGATGCTGGTAACTTCTATAGTGATAATAAAACATATATTGTATCTAAAAGAATAGATAGTGACATAATAAATACGTATTGGAATATAAGAAAACCAAAGAATTTTAAAGAAGTGTATTATAAATCAATAATAGGTGTTTTAGATCAATATTTAAAAGATTCAAATAAAAATAAAAGTATAGGGGTAAACTTAAAAAGTGATGTAGATTGTGCTAAATTTATACTATCTACGGATTTGCAGGATTTTAATAGTAATTTAAGCAGTAAGTTTAAAACTGTAAAAGTAGCAGATAAAGATAAAGATAATTATGATATCTGGTTGACTATAAAGACTGAAGGATATAAGTCTACAATGTACAAAGCCACTGTAACGTTGTGGGATAAAGAAGCAAAAACTGAAAAAAAATATTATATAGATGATAATTATAAAACTGGAAGTTGGGATTTAAATATTACAAATACCAAGCCTGATAAGTTTTAATTTATTTAAATATATATATTAAAAAAATATTTTTATATTATAGGGGAGGAAATTTTTTATGAGTAATTGCGATAGTTGTTCCAGTAAGGGGAATTGTAATAGTGAAGGAACAGGATGTGGTGGAAAGTTAGAGCCAAAGTATGGCAAAATAAAGCATATAATAGGTATTATAAGCGGAAAAGGAGGAGTGGGTAAGTCAACTGTTACAGGAATACTAGCAACAGAGTTAAGTAAAGCTGGTCATAGTGTTGGAGTATTAGATGGAGATATAACAGGACCTTCAATGCCTAGATTCTTTGGCATAAATAATAAGAGAGCAGAGATGATCCAGGTGGGGGATACTGAGGAAATAAAATTTAGGCCTGTAAAAACTTCAAGAGGGATTAAGGTTATATCCTTAAATCTTTTAACAGAACAAGAAGAACAACCAGTTATATGGAGAGGACCAGTTATAACAGGAGTTTTAAAACAAATGTATTCTGATACTGAATGGGAAGAGTTAGATTACCTTCTTATAGATATGCCTCCAGGAACTGGAGATGTTGCACTGACTATAATGCAGGAGCTGCCATTAGAAGGTTTAGTTGTAGTTTCAACACCTCAAGATATGGTTTCAATGATAGTTAAAAAGGTAATTATTATGGCTGAAAAAATGGGTATAAATGTAATTGGTGCAGTAGAAAATATGGCTTATATTAAATGTGGCAAATGTGGAGAAAAGATAAATGTATTTAGCAAGAAGTCTGCTAAGGAGCATGCTGAACATTTAGGAATACCTCTTCTTGCAGAAATGCCTATTAACTTAAACTTAGTTGAAAGTATGGAAAATGGAACAGTGGAAAAATTTCTAGAAGAATCAAATGAATATGAAGAATTAATACATAATTTTAAAGATAGGATAATGTAGGAGAGAACCGTTTTAAAATTATATTTTAAATTAAAAAGCTATGAAATTAAGTTAATGCTTTAATTTCATAGCTTTAATTTATATACTGTATTTATTTTAATTTTGCGGGATTTTTTTAGTCATCATGGTAGACAATTGTTTTACAGGTAATGCAGCAATAATTACTACACAAATAGCACCTTCTATACCTATAAAAATGCCTTGTGATACAAGTGAATACACGATAGGTGATGTACCTTTTGGAGCAAAGCTTCCGAAGAATATCACTCCTGATATAAAATGACACAAGAAACGAGCAAATGCTGCCACAATTGTGGCTAAAACTTTATTTTTTCTAAAGTATCCTGCTAAGCCTAAAGCTATAAATGGTAAAGGATAATCAAATAAAACTTGAACTGGATGAAGAATATAAGGATCTAGAATAAGGGTTATAATACCATATAGAAAACCAGTAATAAAGCCCACTTCAGGTCCGTAAAGCAAGGCCATTAAAATTATAGGAATCATACTACCTAAAGTTATACTACCGCCTTGAGGAAGATGATATATTCTAAATATTTTAAGTATGGTTGCTAGGGCTAAGGCAATTCCTATTTGAGTAATAAGATGAGTATTAAATTTTACGTTCTTTACTTTTGCTATAAAAAGTATAATTAGTATTAAAGCTAAAAGAGCGAATAAAGATGTTGGGTGTGAAATAATTTCTAGAAAATTTTTATTAAGTGACATGAAAATACCTCCTTGGTGCTATGAGGTACCTGAATAGGGAAATAAAAAACGTATACAAATATAGTATATAATTTTTGCATAGTTTTATGTATATCGCTTTCCTACGCTGGTATTATCCAGGTCAGGTATAAGGGTTAATAAAACATTTTATCTCTCAGCCTCGATGAGACACCCCTAGCACTATATTAACATGATAATTATAACATGGGTTACCAAATATTTCAACAATCTCAATGTTTTAAAATAGGTTTATAAGTTTATCGTTTTTTAGTTCAATATTTTTAGGATTAAAATTTATAGTATCACCTATTTTGCAGTTAGGTGGCAAACTAGAAATTCCTATGTCTAATGTGGTCCCGTCTTCAAAACTTATAAATGCATCTGTAAAACTCATATCTATAATTTTGCCAATCATAAAATATCACCTCAATGATATTTTTAGTATTTATTCATTAATTATTCAAAAAGTAAAAAATATCTCATAAAAAATAAATATCAAATCGTAATGTATAATAAAAAACAAAAGAATTTAAAGATAGATAAAACTAAATTGTGGTAAGATACCATTAACCCTAATTTAAAAATTGCTTAAAAAGTTTTCCCATAGTATAATATCAAAGTGCTTAACACAATATATTGTAGTTTGGAGGAATGGTGTATGCTACATGTTGTGAAGAGGGATGGCAGGAAAGTAGAGTTTGATTCCATAAAAATAACTAATGCCATAAAAGGCTCTTCAGAAGAAATAGGTTATGATTTAAAAGAAAGTGAATTTATAGAGTTAACGCAAAAGGTTATAAAGCAGTTAGAAGAACTTAATGCTGATGAAATAAATGTAGAACAAATACAGAATTTTGTTGAAAAAACACTTTTGAAAAATAATTACAGAGAAATTGGGACAGCATATTGTAATTACAGAAAAGAAAGAAATAAGATTAGAGAAATAAAATCAGATTTAATGAAAGCTATTGAAAAAATAGGTGTAGAGACTGATAGGGATAATGCAAATGTGGGTAATAATTTTAGTTCAAAGCTACTTAGAATAGCAAGCGAATCAAATAAGTGGCATAACTTATCTATTATGCCTAAATATTTAGCTAAGGCTCATGAAAACGGCGACATATATTATCATGATTTAGATAGTTATAATTTAACCACAAATTGTTTACATATACCTACAAAGGAAATACTAACAAGAGGCTTTAATACAGGGTATGGAAATATAAGACCTCCTAGAAGAATAGAATCAGCAGCAGAACTATCATGTATACTTCTACAATCAACTCAAAATGATATGTTTGGAGGACAATCTCATCCCAATTTTGACAATGATATGGGAGTGTTTATAGAACCAACAAGACAGGAAATAAAGAAAGAACTTATAGATTTAGGTATGGATGATAAAAAATTAAGTAATATTATAGAAAAGAAACTTAGGAGAGCTGTAGAACAATCAATGCAGGGGATCGTGTACAATTTAAATACCATGCATTCGAGAGCTGGTTCACAAGTACCTTTTAGTTCTATAAATATAGGAATACCTGATTCCGATAATTCAGCATTAGTTTGTGAAGTATTTTTAACAGAATATGAAAAGGGTCTTGGAATGGGCGAACAGCCTATTTTCCCTAACATAATATTTAGAGTAAAAAAAGGTGTAAATAAAGAACCAGGAGATCCTTATTACTACTTATTTAAGTTAGCTTGTAGAGTGGCTGCTAAAAGAATGAATCCTACTTTTATGAATTTAGATGCAGATTTTAATAAGTTTTACTATGATCAAGGAGTAATTCCTGCTACTATGGGATGTAGAACTTATGTATGTGCTAATGTAAATGGAAAACCAGGAACAGAAGGCAGGGGAAATATAGCACCAACAACTATAAATTTGCCTAGACTTGGAATTGTAGCTAAAAAGGACATAAACAAATTCTTTAAACTTTTAGATAGTAAATTAGAACTTGCAAAAGAATCCCTAATGCATAGATATGGTGTACTTAAGAGATTACGAGTTAAGGATTTGCCATTTGTAGCTGGACAAGGACTTATGAAAGGATCAGAAAACTTGAAGCCTGATGATTCTATAGAACCAATATTAAAGCAGGGAACATGGTCCATAGGATTTATAGGACTTGCTGAAACTTTAATAGCTCTAACAAGTAAACATCATGGAGAAGATGAAGAATCTAGAGAACTTGGAGTAAAAGTAATTACTCATATAAGAAATTATACAGATAAATTAATAGAAGAAACTCATTTAAATTGGAGCTGTTATGCTACTCCAGCAGAAGGATTAAGTGGTAAGTTTATAGCTCAAGATAAAAAGATATTTGGAATTATAAAGGGTGTAACAGATAAAGATTATTATACTAATTCTTATCATATACCAGTAGGATATCCTATATCTATAAAGGATAAGATTGATATAGAAGCACCTTATCATAAGTTATGTAATGCTGGACATATAAGTTATATAGAATTGGATGATTACCCTTCAGCGGAAACAATAATGGATATATTAAATTATGCTTATGATAATACAAATATAAGCTATATGGGTATTAACTTCCATATAAGGTATTGTAGAAACTGTGGAACATATCTTCATGATGAAGAAAACTGTCCTAAATGTGGAAGTGATAATATACAAGGAATATCAAGGGTAACAGGATATCTTTCTTTAGATGAAAGATTTGGAGCAGGTAAAGTAGCAGAAAGGTCAGATAGGTTATCTCAGGGAAGTAATAAACACGTTTATTAAATTATATATTGATATATTTAAAAGGCAGAGAACTTATATCTCTGTCTTTTAAAGTAAAAATTAAATTTGGAGGAGTTAAGATGAGTTTAGATAAAAAGATAAAGTTAGCAGGAATAGCTTATGAAAGCTTAGTAAATGGACCTGGATTGAGACGAGTGTTTTTTCACAGGGTTGTAAGCATAATTGTAAAGGTTGTTTTAATCCAACTACTCACTGCTCAGATGGTGGCGAGTTTAGAAATATGGATGAGTTATTGGAAGATGTAAGAAAAAATCCAATATTAAAAGGCGTAACATTTTCTGGGGGAGATCCTTTTGAACAAGCGGGCGAATTTTCTTATATGGCTGAGAAAATAAGAGAAATGAACTTAAATATATGGTGTTATACAGGGTATACCTTTGAATACATATTGCAGCACAAAGATGAACATAGGGGATGGGAAGAGTTGTTAAATAATATAGATGTACTAGTTGATGGAAAATTTGAAGAGGATAAAAAAGGTCATAATCTTAAATATAGGGGATCTAGTAATCAGAGGATTATAGATGTAAAAAAGAGCCTAAGCACAAAACAGGTGATAGTTTTAGAATTTTAATTAGAGATACAGCATATCTCTAATTAAAATTTAAAATCTTAACAGTATTTTCACTCTCAAGTGGTCCTTCTATAATTAATTTATTGCTGCCAACCTTTTCACCATTTTTCATACAAGTTAGAAAGTTTTCTAAACCTTCTAGTTCAAATGAAAGTAGGGGAGTTTTATAGTGCATAGGAATAATAATAGAACTATTTATAGCTTTAGCTACTTTAGAAGCTTCCTTACCATTTATGGTGTAATTACCGCCTATCGGAATAAGCAGTATATCTATATGTCCTAAATTTTCAATTTCATCTTGAGATAAAACGTATCCTAAATCACCCAAATGACAAACTTTATAACCATCTACGTCTAAAACAAAAATTACATTTTCACCTCTTTTTGCACCTTTAACTTTATCATGATAAGAAGGAATTCCTTTTACTGGAATATCACATAAATTGAAAAATCCTGATTTATCTATTAAGTTATTAAAATTCACCTTTTGTGTATAATCATGATCAAAATGATGGTGGCTTATTGTAACTAGATCTACATTGCCTTCAAATACTTTATATCCAACACTCTCATCAAAAGGATCTGTTAGAATCTTTCTTCCGTGAGAATCCTCTATTAAGAATGATGAATGTCCAAGCCAAGTTATTATCATAAAAACAGCACCTCTTTTAAAAATTATTAGTATGAACTTTCTAATTTATAAATGTTTTGTGAAAGTCCATGTATCAGCTATATTATATTATTATAGCTCTTTTTTATCTATTATATTTATATGCAAAAAGTAACTACAAAAAAGTTTTTAAGTGTAAAACTAACTTTTTTATATTATAATAATAGATAATATATCATTTTAAACCCATATTATTCATAATGCGACAATAATAATACTGTAAATATTACATATAACATATGTAGTAAGTAAAGTATTAGAACATTGTTCAAAGTATGGGAAACCATTTTGATTTATAAAGTATGTATAAATGGTGTTAATATAAATTTGGAGGTGGTTGTTTGAAACTTAAATGGTCAAGCATATTTATAGTTTTTAGTTTTTTACTATTTTTAAGCTCATTTGTTGCGGCTACACATGTCCAGGCAGATGAGATAATTGGTAATGGCATAAAGTCTGATGTGGATACAAATAAGTCATGGACAATAAAATTTAACAAGGAATTGAATAAAAGCACAGTAAATGAATCTAATTTTGTGGTAAAGGATGAAAGTGGACAAACAGTTCCTATAAGTTTAACTATAGGTAGTGATAATAAATCAGTAATAGTTTCTCCTAAGACACAATATGGATGTGGAAAGGGATATAGTCTTACTATAAATAATGTAAAGTCAGTGACAGGCAAGCAATTAGCAAATTCCGAGAAAATGGAATTTTTAACTAAGAGCAGTAGCAAAAATAGTGCATATACTGTTTGTATTGATGCAGCACATGGAGGGTATGACCCAGGAAATATTTCGGCATCTGGATTAAAAGAAAAGGATATAGATTTAGCAGTTGCTTTGAAAGTGGGAAAAGTATTAGAGAATAATGGGGTAAAAGTAGTTTATACAAGGACTAGTGATAGTGTATCCTGGAATAAGGATAATGATTTAAAGACTCGTTTCGACATAGCAAATAAAGCTAACGCTGATTATTTTATAAGTATACGCTGTAATACTTATCCAGAGAAACCTACCGCAAAAGGTACAGAAACCTATTATAGGGATTCAGATGATATAGCACAAAAATTAGCTCAAGCAGTTCAAGGTGAATTTATTAGTAAAACTGGTTCTACAGATAGGGGAGTAAAGTCAGGTTTATCTCAACATGAAATATTAAGAGGCACCAAAGGAAATGCCATAATGGTTGAGCTTGGATTTATGAGTAATGTGGAAGAAAGCTCACTTTTATCAACAAATGATTTTCAAAATAAAAGTGCTAATGGCATAGCGGGTGGAATATTAAAATCATTAAGTTTAGTAAATAAAAATGTTAATATAAGTTCTGTTTCAAATATAAGTGCTTCAGTAGACCAAGGTGGAGCATATGATCTTCCTATTAGTGTAAGTGCAGCTATGAGTGATGGAAGTACTAAAAAGGTTCCAATAAGTTGGAATAGCAAAAAAGCAAATACTTCTAGTGCAGGAACTTATACTTATGAAGGTACAGTACCAGGATATAGTAAAGTTATAAAGCTAATGTTAACAGTAGCAGGAAAACCTGTTCCAGTACCATCACCAAGTACAGATTCAGGTACAATAGTATGTATTGATCCAGGACATGGTAGAGGAAAAGATACAGGAGCTACTGGAATAAATGGTCTTCAAGAAGATGATGTTACTTTATCAGTAGGCTTAAAAGTAGGAAAAATACTTGAAAATCACGGAATAAAAGTAGTATATACAAGAACAACAGATGAAAGATCAATACCTATGGATGTTACAACTAGTTTGCAAAAGCGTTGTGACGTATCAAATAATGCAAATGCTAAGTATTTTGTGTGCATTCATTGCAATTCTTTTGATTCAGAATCAGCATTAGGTACAGAAACTTTGGTAAATCAGGATAATCCAGAGGCAGCTAAACTGGCACAAGCTATACAAAGTAGTATTGTAAATGAAGTAGGTACGTACAATAGGGGGTTAAAGGATGGAAATTGGCTCTATGTTGTAAAAAATACTAGGGCATCAGCGGTATTAACAGAATTAGGATTTTTGACAAATCCTTCAGATGCTCAAAAATTAAGCAGTGATGAATATAGACAAAAATTTGCACAAGCTATTGCGGATGGAATATTACAGTGTGTTGGAAAATAGAAAAATTATTATTAAATAATTGACAACTAAAAAACCTTATAATATAATAAGAGAAAATTATAATTAAAATTTAGAATATATTAAATTAAAGATGTTGAACAGGAAAAGTATTTAAACTAAGTTACTTACAGAGAGTGAAGAGTGGTGAAAATTCACAGGAAAGTTTAAAGAAAATCACCTGGGAGTTAAAAGGCAGAATAAGTTTTAGTGCTTTAGTAAGTTTTTTCGTTATCCTGCGTTAAAGGATAGAGTATGATTGTACTTAAAATTTTTTACCCATAGGTGGTATAACGAATATAACTTCGTCCTATTTTGGATGAAGTTTTTTTATATTGTAAAATTTTATAAAATAGTATAAAAAAAATAAAATAGCAAAAAATTACCTAATAAATAGAAAGGGGCTAAAAGCATGTACAAAAAAATTGATAACTCTAGAAGTTTCGTGGATATGGAAAAAGATATAATGAAATTCTGGGATGCTAAAGATATAATTAAGAAAAACTTTGATTTAAACGAGGACGGAGAATATTTTACTTTTTATGATGGACCACCAACAGCTAATGGAAAACCTCATGTAGGGCATGTACTAACAAGAGTAATGAAGGATTTAATTCCTAGATATAAGGTTATGAAAGGTTACAAAGTATTAAGAAAAGCTGGTTGGGATACTCATGGACTTCCAGTAGAACTTGAAGTTGAAAAAACTCTTGGTATTTCAGGAAAACCTCAGATTGAAGAATATGGAGTAGAAGACTTCATAAAAAAATGTAAAGGCAGCGTTTTTACATATGTGAGTCAATGGGAAGAAATGACTAAAAGTGTGGGTTACTGGGTTGACATGGAAAAACCGTATATAACTTATGATAATAATTATATAGAATCAGTTTGGTGGGCATTAAAGAGCATATGGGATAAAGATCTTTTATATAAGGGCCATAAAATAGTACCATATTGCCCAAGATGTGGAACAGCTCTTTCTTCACATGAAGTTTCACAAGGATATAAAGATGTAAAAGAAACATCAGTTTATGTTAAGTTTAAAGTTAAAAATGAAGATAAATATATTTTAGCTTGGACAACTACACCTTGGACACTTCCAAGTAATATGGCATTAGTAATAAATAAAAAGTATGAATATGTGGAAGTTATAAATAATGATGAGCATTTAATTTTAGCAGAAGCACTTTTAGGAAAACTTGAAGGCGAATATGAAGTTTTAAGAAAGTTCAGTGGTGAAGAATTATTAGGTGTAGAATACGAACCTATGTTTAATTTTGTACCATTTGAAGGAAAAGCACATTATATAGCTCATGGAGATTATGTAACATTAACAGATGGTACAGGAGTAGTCCATACTGCACCTGCATTTGGTGAAGATGATAACATGGTATGCAAACAAAATAATATACCATTTATTAATCCTGTAGATACAGAAGGAAAATTTACAGATGAAGTTACACCATGGAAAGGTATGTTTGTAAAAGATGCAGATCCTAAAATTATAGAATACTTAAAGGAAAAAAATATATTATATAAAGCAGAAAAATTTACTCACTCATACCCATTCTGCTGGAGATGTGATACACCATTATTATATTATCCAAGACAAACTTGGTTTATAAAAATGTCATCTTTAAGAGATAAGTTAGTTAAGAATACAAATAATACAAATTGGTATCCTGATAATATTAGAACAGGAAGATTTGGAAACTTTGTTGAAAATGTTATAGATTGGGGTTTAAGTAGAGAAAGATATTGGGGTACTCCACTTCCAATATGGGAATGTGACTGTGGTCATAAGGAATGTATAGGAAGTATAGAAGAACTTAAGCAAAAAGGAATAAATGTACCAGAAGGTATAGAACTTCATAAGCCATATATAGATAATGTAAAATTGAAATGTCCACACTGTGGAAAAGAAATGACAAGAGTTACAGAAGTAATTGATTGCTGGTTTGATTCAGGATCAATGCCTTTTGCTCAGCATCATTACCCATTTGAAAATAAAGAACTGTTTGAGCAAAATTTCCCAGCACAATTTATTTCAGAAGCTGTAGATCAAACAAGAGGATGGTTTTATACATTAATGGCTATATCTACAGTAATATTTGATAAGAGCCCATTTGAAAATTGTGTAGTATTAGGTCATGTACTTGATAAACATGGTTTAAAAATGTCAAAACATAAGGGGAATGTATTAAGTCCTACTACAGTGATTGAAAACGAAGGTGCTGATGCAACTAGATGGTATTTTTATACTGCAAGTGCTCCATGGCTTCCATCAAGATTTTATGAAGAAGCTGTACAGGAAAGTCAAAGAAAATTCCTAGGAACTTTGTGGAATGTATATTCATTCTATGTACTATATGCGGATATAGACAAATTCAATCCTTTAGAGTATAAAGATTTTGTAAGTGATAATGTAATGGATAAATGGGTTATGTCAAGATTAAATTCATTAATTAAAGAAACAGAAGACCATTTAGATAATTATAGAATTACTCAAGCAGCCACTAATATTGGAGAATTTGTAGATGAACTTTCTAACTGGTATGTTAGAAGAAACAGAGCAAGATTCTGGAGTGAAAGTTTAACAGATGATAAAATAGGAGCATATATAACTTTATATAGGGTTATCACTACATTAACAAAGATAGCAGGTCCATTTGTACCATTTATGACAGAAGAAATATATCAAAATCTTGTAGTTAATATTGATAAAGATGCACCTGAAAGTTTACATTTATGTAAATGGCCTGAATATAATGAAAACTTTGTAGATAAAAAGCTAGAAGAAGATATGGCAGAAGCTTACAAGGTGGTTAGATTAGGAAGAAGTGCTAGAAATTCAGCTAACATTAAGAATAGGCAGCCTCTTTCAGAAATGCTTGTAAGTTCAAAATCTCTTCCAGAATACTATGGAGATATTATAAAAGATGAATTAAATATAAAAGAAGTAGAATTTGGAGCTGATTTATCTAAATACGTTAATTTTGATATTAAACCAAACTTACCTGTAATTGGTAAAAAATATGGTAAATTAATACCACAGATAAGAAAAGAAATTTCAGCAATTAACCAAATGGAACTTGCACAGAAAGTAAGAGAAGGAAAGACAGTAATAGTTTATGTAGATGATAACGAAATAGAATTAAATGAAGAAAATCTATTAGTTACAATGCAGGGACTTGAAGGTTTTGCATTTGCTGGAGAAGGAACTATAGGAGTAGTACTAGATACAAATATTACTGAAGAGCTAAGAGAAGCTGGAAATGTTAGAGAAATTCTAAGTAAAGTACAAAATATGAGAAAAGAAAGTGGATTTGAAGTAGCTGATAAGATAAAACTATATGTATCATCAAATCCAATGCTTGAAGGTATAATTAAGAAATTTGAAGAGGAAATAAAGAAAGAAACATTAACAGTTGAAGTTATATACGGTGAAAATAAAGAATATAATAAGTGCAAAATAAATGGTGAAGATCTTGATATGTTTGTAGAAGTTGTTAAATAAGTATTTTAATAATTAGAATTGAAATGTGTATAAGATATAATAAAAATCTTATACACATTTTTTATGAATGGTATAATATTGAAGAAATATTATAAAGTAACTTGTAATGATAAGGGTTTATAAGTATAATAAATAAAAGAAAATATAACAGGAGTTGATAAAATGGCAGCATCAATAAAGGATGTAGCAAAAGAAGCAGGAGTTTCTATAGCTACAGTTTCTAGGGTTTTAAATGATGTAGACGTTGTAAATGAAGAAACTAAAAAGAAAGTTTTAGAAGCTATAAATAAGTTAGGATATAGACCTAATATAGTGGCAAGAAGTTTAAAAACGCAAAAAACAAGCACAATAGGAATAATAATACCAGATATATCCAGCCAATTCTATCCAGAGATAGTAAGAGGAGCTGAAGATGTAGCTAACATATATAATTACAATATAATGCTATGTAATACAGATTTGGATCCTGAAAAAGAAATGGAATACTTAAAAGTATTAAAGGAAAAAATGGTAGATGGAGTTCTTTATATGAGTAATTCACTGGAAGATAATATAGTGGATCTTATAAAAAATTTGCAAATTCCTATGGTACTTGTAGAGACTACTAGTAAGGAAGGTAATATACCTAGTGTAACTATAGATAATGAAAAGGCAGCATTGGATGCTGTAAATTATTTAATAAAAAAGGGCAATAAAAAAATAGCTTACATAGGAACGCATGAAGATGCAGTTAATGCTAGTGCATTAAGATATGCAGGCTACAAAAGTGCATTATCACAAAATAATATAAGTTTAAATGAAAAACTTGTACATTTTGGAGGATTAAAAGTATCAGATGGTGATGAGGGAATAAATGATATTTTAAAAAATGAAAACATTGATGCAGTATTTTGCTCTAGTGATGAAATTGCTATGGGAGCTATAAATGCATTAAGAGATAAGAATATAAAAGTTCCTGAACAGGTGGATGTAATAGGATTTGATAATATATATTCTGCATCAGTATTTTATCCAAAGCTTACTACCATAGGACTACCTATGTATGATATGGGTTCTGTTGGAATGAGAATGCTTATAAAAGTCATAAATAAAAAAGAAGTGGAAAATGAAAATTATGTCCTTGATTATGAGTTAATAGAGAGAAATTCCTGTAAAAAGTAATCTTTATTAAAGTATATACAATTTATCAACATTTATTTAATATAAACTTAACAGAAAAGTCTCTTTAAATGCTTTATAATTGTACTGTAAGTGTAAAAATTTATGAGTAACATTGATAAATACTTTTAATAAAGAAAGGAAAACGTATGGTAGAAAGTTTAATAACTGCAGTTATTTTGGTTTTAGATAAACTTGGGTACATAGGAATTTTCGTAGGAATGGCACTAGAAAGTGCATGTATACCAATTCCAAGTGAGGCAATACTGCCTTTTGGAGGTTACTTAAGTTTTACAGGAAGATTAAATTTAATAGCTGCAATACTAGTTGGAACTATTGGTGGAACTGTAGGTTCAATAGCAGCATATTATTTAGGTAAGCTTGGTGGAAGGCCTTTGGTAGAAAAGTATGCGGACAAACTGAGAATATCTAAAAGTAAGATAGAAAAAAGTGATGAATATTTTAATAAATATGGAGAAAAAATAGTCTTTTATTCAAGGCTTTTGCCTATAATAAGAACATTTATATCACTTCCAGCAGGTATAAGTAAAATGGACTTTAAAAAATTTACTATATATACTTTTTTAGGATCATTAATATGGAGTGTAGTGTTAGGCTATGCTGGATATAAAATGGGTCAAAACTGGATTATGATTCGTTCCTGGTTCCATATAGCTGATATAGCCTTAGTAGTGTGTATAATTGGGTTTATAATGTACAAATTAATAATGAAACGCAGAAATGTAAATACAGAAAATTAGTAAGTAACTTACCTAAAAGTAAAATGTTTTATATAAAGAACACTTTTGCTTTTTAGGTAAGTTTTTTTGCTTAAAAGTTTGCAAAATAAACCTGAGTTTAGATAAATATAGAAAAAGCGAGAAAACAATAGCAAAATGAAGGCAAGTTATAGTAAAAAGATTTGGTTTAAAAAAACTCCCTTAAAAGGTATTAAAAAACTTATTGACTGGTATTATTCACGATGATATAATGAGTACATAATTTGGATGGGGGGACTTAATAATGAAAAGTTTAAAAAAGTTAGTTACATTAGCAATTTCTATGACAATGGTTTCTTCTATTTTTACAGGATGTAGTTATGAGGGAAAATCACTTTCTGATGCTTTTACAAAAACACAAAAAGCCACTAGCTCCGAATTTAAAACACAAATTGGATTACGATTTAATGCAGAAAATCTTTCGGCAGAGGAACAACAGGAAATTGGAAAAGCTATTCCTATGATAAATGCTTCAAAGTTAACTATGAATGGTAAAATGAATCAAAGCAATAATGGGAAGAGTGGAAAGATGCAGGCAGATATGGCAGTACAGGTAGGAAATATGCCAATAAACATGGGACTTTGGATAGATACAAATACAGCAAATGATAAAGTTGATTTTAAAGAAATATTAAAAATGCCAGATGCGCAATCATCAAAAATGAATGGAAAACAGTACATTGTTTTAGATAGTTCAAATATAAATGAAAATGGTGCAGTTGGGGCTGATCTTGCAAAAACTAGTCAGGATATGCAAAAGAAGCTTTCAGAGCTTACAATAAAGAGTATGGCAAGCTTTGATCCTAAATTTAAGCTTATTACAGATGAAGGAACTCAATACTGGAATCTTGCAGACGGAGCAAGAAATGTTCATGTTTATGAAATTAAATTAAATGATAAAAATTTTAAAGATTTAATAAAATATACTTCAAACAGTATAGTAAATAGTAAGGAGACTAAAGATTTCTTAAAAGATTATTTAACTACAGTTACGAAGGTTTCTGCTGATAAGGGGCAAGCAGCAACTACTCAAGCAGAAATAGATAAGTCATTTTCAGATTTTGAAAAAGGATTACCACAGTTTACAACTAACATGAATAAAGTATTAAATGCTTTTGATGGAGTAACTCTTGTTGGAGACAAAGGAATTGTAATTGACTATGCAGTTGATAGTAATGGATACATTGTTGGAGAAAAAGGTAATATAGATTTAGTATTTGATTCACCAAAATTTATGTCAGTAGTTCAGGATTTAAGTAATACAAAAAATAATAATGCAGCAAATAAACTTACTGGCATATACAAATTAGGTATTGATTTTAATACAAGTATCTTTAATATAAATAAGAATGTGGAAATAAAATTCCCAGAAATAAATAGCCAAAATTCTATTAGATATGAGGATTTAATTAGTCAGAATAAAATTAAATAATTATAAAATAGCAGGATCAGAAATAATTGATCCTGCTATTTTTTAGTTATTGTATTCTAATAGATAACAAATTTGCAAATAGTATTTACTGACTAAATTAAATAAAGCACTTGATTTAGAAATTATTCATTAACTATAATGTATATAGAAAGTATAAACAATTATAGAAGATATTTAAAATGAAATTATATAAGAAAAGAGGAAAATAAAAATGAAATTCAGCGATAAAATTTATGAAACATTAAAAGAATTAGTTGCTGTTCCAAGTGTGTCAGGTACAGAGAAGGAAAACTTGGCATCTGAAAAAATATATGATATGTTGTCAAATATGGCTTATTTTAAAGAGAATAAGGGCAATTTTGGTATAGAAGAAGTTGAAGGAGATTACTTAAAAAGAAAATTTGTATGGGCTATAGTAAATGGAAAACAAAAATCAAAAAATACGCTAATTTTAACAGGGCATTTTGATGTGGTTGGTATAGAGGAATTTGGTCATTTAAAATCTGTTGCCTTTGATATGGAAGAATGTACAAAGAGAATTTCTCAATTAAATTTGGACAAAGATGCTTTAGAAGATCTTAAATCGGGTAAATGGATTTTTGGAAGAGGAACTGCAGATATGAAATGCGGTATTGCAATAAATATAGAGTTAATTAGAAAATTTAGTGAAGACCAAGATTTTAAGGGCAATTTGTTATTTTTAGCAGTACCAGGAGAAGAAAGTAATTCTGAGGGTATGGTAGCTGCAGTACCATTTTTATTGAAACTTCAGGAGAAAATGAACTATGATTATTGTGGTGCCATAATATCAGAATGTAGTATACCGCAAAATAAGAATGAAGAATTTAAGAGATTATATATGGGCAGTGTAGGCAAAATAATGCCGTTATTTTTATGTGTAGGTAAAGAAACTCATGTTGGAGAACCTCTTAAAGGATTAAATCCTAATATATTAGTTTCAGAAGTAAATAGAATTTTGGAAAATAACCCTGATTTTTCTGATCAAGTTAATAACATTACAACGCCACTTCCTATGTGCTTGAAGCAAATGGATTTAAAAGAATTATATTCTGTACAAAGTCCTTTATATGCAGCAGCATATTATAATTTATTTACACTTAGTATGTCAGAAGAAGAACTTATGAATAAATTAAAGAATTTAGCTTTAGAAGCTTTTAATAATGTGTTATATGATATTAAAAATAAAAGAGAGCGTTTCGTAAAAAAGAGTGGGAAGGAATTTCAATGTATAGAAATTGAACCTTGTGTTATGACTTATGAGGAATTACTTTTTGAGGTTAAAAGCAAGGATAAAAATTTTGGAGATTATATAAAAGAAAAAGTTGAACTTTGGAAAAAGCAAAATAAGGATAATCAAACTATAGCTATAAACATAGTTAAAGAGACTTGTGAAAAGTATGAAGATAAAAAACCTATGATAATAGTTTCATTTATTCCTCCTTATTATCCTCATAAGTATTTAGAAGGAAAAGATGAAAAAAGTAAAAATTTTATAGGTGCTATAGATAAAACTATAGAATATGCTTATAAAGAATTTGACGAAAAAATTATTAAAGAAGATTTTTTTATGGGAATATCTGATTTAAGTTATACTGGTATAGAGAAAAATCAGAATTTATCTAATTTATCTTCAAATATTGTTGGATATGGTACAAGTTACAATTTGCCACTAGAAAGTTTAAGCAAGCTTAATATTCCAGCAATAGTATTTGGTGGTGAGGGAAAGGATTTCCACAAGTATAGTGAAAGATTGAATGTTCCTTATACCTTAAATGTGACACCGGAGTTATACAAATACATGATTTATTCTTTATTAAAATAAGTAGTATATGAAAATAGAAGCTATAAAATATGGAGATAAACTCTATATTTTATGGCTTTTTAATTTAAAAGTGAAAATAAATTGTATTAGTTTTTTATACTTAAAGCTTTATTTTTATAACTTAAATAAGTCTAAAAACGGTGTCATTTTAATATGAAATATGTTTAACGAAAGATTTGGACAATAGAAAATAAAATGGTATAATTTAACATAAAAGTAAATATATCTATAAGTACGGTGTGGGGTGAAAAAATGGATTATAAAAAAAAGTTAAAGAAATATTTTCATATCTACTAAGTGTAAAAAATTTAAATGAAAAAATAGTAAGGAATGTCTCAGAATACGAAAAGCTATATTGGGAAAATGATTTGATAGCTGTTGATGGCTGCAGTGTAAATAAGATATCAAAGGTAGAGTGGTGGCTAGAAGTAACAAAGAAATGTAAGTCTGTATATGATCAATTATTTAAACTATATTTAGAAGTTCAAAAAAAAGCAGAAGGTATAGAAATAGTATGGGGACATGCTCTTCTTGTTTGGAGAGTTGATAATGAAAAGATAGTACATCCAGTGGTTACAACTAGAATGAAGCTAAGTTTTGATGTTAAAGAAAGTATATTTCATTTAACACCAATAAGTCCAACCTGCTTAGAAACGGGAATATTTGAGGGAATAAATGTATCGAATTTACATAGTATAATGCAGATGGAAAATGAGATAAGTAGCACTAATGTAGATCCTAGAAGTATGAATAATATTAAAAATATATTGGAGGATATAATATCTTACTTAAGTCCTAGTGGAGAAATAAAGAGCTGTGGGATAACTATGGACAAGCTAAAACCAGGTAAAAATCCTCTTATCTGTGACAGTCCTGTGATTTTAGTGAGAAAAAATAATGTAAGGTTATGGCAAAAGGAAATTATTAATATTAATAATAAAATAGACAACGGATATGTTATACCGGAAACAGTAAAGGCATTAGTATGTGATAAAAGAATAGAACAAAGTGATGCTGATGCTAAAGAGTGGGATAGTGTTGGAGAAGACATACTGTTTCCACTTGATACAAATTTTGAGCAGAAACAAGTTGTTAAAAAGTTATGTGAAAATTATGGAGTTGTAGTACAAGGGCCACCGGGAACGGGAAAGAGTCATACTATAGTTAATTTAATATGTCATCTTCTTGCACATGGCAAAAGTGTACTTGTAACAAGTCAAACAGACAAAGCTTTAAGAGTGCTAGTTGACATGATACCTGAACATATTAAGCCTTTATGTATGAGTGTGCTCGGAAATGATTCAAATTCTTTAAAGGAACTTAATGAAGCTGTAAGAAAAATAACAGATAATTTGTCTGTGGATACTAATGTATTAAGTAAAGAAATAGAAACATCAAAAAAAGAATTAGAGGAGTGCAGAAAAAAACAAAATCATTTATACAACAGGTTAACAGAAATTAAGAATACTGAAAGTGAAAGCATAAAATATAAAGGTCAGTATTATAAAATGATAGATATTGCAAAGTGGGTAAGAGAAAATAGAAAACAATATTCATGGATAGAAGATGATGTTAAGTATCAGCAAGCTATGCCTTTAAGTAAAGAAGAATTTTTAAAGTTAAAGGAACTTTTAAAATCTATAGATAAAGAAGAAAAGTTTTATTTTGATAGCATAAAAGGTTTATTAGATAAGATACCTACAGGAACTGAAATTTATGATAAAGTATCAAGATTTAATGCACTTAATAAAAATTATAAAGAAAATATGAAATTATTAAATAACTGGAGAATACCAGATAATAATAGATGCGATTATGGAGCTCTTTTAAGTATGCTTAAGCAGTGTAAAGATGAAATGGCAGATATAGAAAATGGCGGATTTAAAAACATGTTAGAGCTTTATTATAGTAGTAAAATAGCTCATGATCAATTTATGGATGTAGTTTTTAGAGGTAATAATTACCTTTTGATGCTTAGTAAGGACAAAAATAAGTTAAAAAATTATAATATAGAAATACCAAGCGATGTAGACATAGATAAGTTAAGCAAAGATTTTGATGTTGTATATAATAATTTTAATTCTAAAGGCAAGATTAAAAAAATTTTTAGGATTATTCATTCTGAGTATAATTATATTTTTACACAGTGTAAGGTAAATTCTATTGAAATAGAGAATTTAGATCAGGCATCTGTATTAAAAGTATATATTCATCAGCAAAAAGTAACTAAAGATTTAAAGATATTGTGGAATGACATAGCAAAGGAATATGGAGATTCATCGCAAGGGTGTAAGGAGGAACTAGAAGTAATAAATGTGGAACAAAATATTAAAAAGTTAAATTCTATAATTGATTGGGATGTAAAATGCAAGAGCAAAATAATATCTTTATTGGGGAGAATTTCAGTACCAGAAGATATAAATTGGCATACCTCAAAAAGCTACGGTTATTTAATAGAATGCGTACAAGCTATTAAAAAAATGGATGAATATAATGAACTTAAAGCTTATATTGAAGTATTAAAAAAGCTAATTTTATCTACAGATAAGTTAGATGAATTATATAATGCAATTGAATTGATGGATGTAAAAAAAATAAGAGAACAATCAAAAAAAATAGAATACTTTAAAGTAATAAAAAGTGATTTTGTAAAATTAGATGAATTTATAAATAGAATAGCAAAAGTATGTCCTATTACGGCTGGAAAAATAATTGATTCCTGGGAGCATGGTTTAAAAAGCTTTGAAGACTTTGAATGTGCATGGAAATGGTGTGAGTGGAATAGCTTGCTTAAGGATGTTTATAAGTTGAATTTAGAATTTATAGAAGAAGCAATAGAAGAAAATAGGAGAAGAGAAAAAATAATTATAAGAGATATAGTATCTAAAAAAACTTGGTATAATCAAATACTTAGAACTACTGAAGCTGAAAAAAGAAGCCTTTTTGCTTGGCTTCAAGCCATCAAAAGAATAGGTAAGGGCACAGGGAAAATGGTATCGGAGTATAGAAAGATAGCTCAAGATGAAATGGAGAAGTGTAAAGAAACCATACCTGTTTGGATCATGCCTATGAATAGGGTAATTGAAAATATAAAATTATCAAGAAAGTTATTTGATGTTATTATTTGTGATGAAAGCAGTCAGAGCGATATATTTTCTATATGCGCATTGATGAGGGCAAAAAAAGCAGTTGTAGTTGGAGATGATAAGCAGATTAGTCCTGAAACTGTAGGAATAGATCATGGGGTTATACAAGGACTTATTAATAATCATTTAAAGGATATCCCTCAAAGAGAGTGGTTTGATTTACAAACTAGTCTTTATGATACTGCACTTAGAGTTTTTCCAAATAGATTAATTCTTAGGGAGCATTTTAGGTGTGTTCCAGAGATTATTGGATTTAGTAATATGCTTTGCTATTCTAATGAAATAAAACCATTAAGATATCCTAAGTTTTCGGAAGTATTATATCCTCCTATTATAGCTATTAAAGCTGAGAATGGATACAGGGAGCATAATAAGCCTATAAATGTTCCAGAAGCGGAGCTTTTGGTAAGTAAGATAGTTGAATGTTGTAAAGATAGAAAGTACAAGGGCATGACTATGGGAGTTATATCTTTGCTAGGGGATATTCAAAGTGAATTAATTGAAAATATGATAAGAGAAAAAATAGGAGAAGAGGAGATGATAAAAAGAAGGTTGGTATGTGGAGATGCTTATTCCTTCCAAGGAGACGAAAGAGACATTATGTTTTTATCAATGGTTATTGGAAATAACGTCAAATTTGCTCCTTTAACTAGAGAATCAGATATAAGAAGATTTAATGTAGCAGCAAGTAGGGCAAGAAATCAAATGTGGTTATTTTATTCTGTAGAATTGGAAGATTTAAATAAGTCTTGTGTAAGATATTCTTTACTTAATTATTGTCTTAATTATGAGAAATATAGAAAAAGAGATGAGAATTTAGAATGGGTTTTTCAGTCTAAATTTCAGAGAGATATATATAATGGCATAAAGGATAAGGGATATAATGTAATGCCTCAAATAAAGATAGGAGGTTATAAAGTAGATTTTGTTATAGAGGGAGAAAGAAATAGAGCTGCAGTTATTTGTGATGAAGGCATGGTAGATAAAAACATGGATGTAAAGAAGAATATGGAGACAAGGTTAAGCTTAGAAAGAATAGGCTGGTCATTTTTTAGAATAAGAGGAAGTGAATTTTACTATAATCCTGAAAAGGTTATGGAAAAATTATGCAATAGGTTAAACAGAATTGGAATTGGAAAATATGATATAAAAAGAACTTCAAATGAAGCTCTTAAAGTAGTATAAAATAATTTTAAAATAACACTTGCTTATATTTATAATTATTAAGTAGGTGTTATTTTTGTGTAAAAAAGGTGGTTTAAGGATGTTAACAAAATGAGTAAGGGAGTCCATGATATTGAAATTATGGCCTTTTTTTTAAGAATAAAACGTTACTAAATGAAAAAACTAACTAAGAAGAAAGGTTATATTATAAAGGGAGTGCTAAAAGATGAGTAAATCTAAAAAAAGTAATGTAAATGCAAGGGAAGTTAACATAGGAACTAAAAGAACAGAGGATAGCAAAGTATTAGAAAAACAACATAAAAAACAAAGAAAGGTTGATTAATATGAATAAGGTAGAGAAAAGAGATTTGCAGAATGACTTTAAAAAAACACACAATAAACCAGGAAGTTATTCTACACCTGAAGAAGAGGGCAGAGAAATTAAAAAAGATAGAAATAGCGTTAGAACAACGGATTAAATGGTTTTAAACGTAAAAAATTAATTCATGTATTAAGCATAATGTGACGTAAAGGTGCAGTAGTAGTTTGGATTTTAACTTTTACTCCATGATATATGGTAAGTGTTTCATCACTGCTAAATGTTTTAATTATTCTAAAGCTCGAAATTTTTGAAAGCCTAAGAACTTTGTCAAACTCGGTTCCCTCAAACAGGACTAAAGTTCTAAGGCTTTCAAAAATTTTGAACTAAGAATAATACTAAAACAATTTAGCTAATGTGATGAAACACTTACCATATATCACTACATAAAAGTTAAAATCCAAACTAGTAACTTCAAGCGTACGCATATAATTAAATTGTCATAAGTTATTTTCTATTTTGCATAAATATTTCGAAAGAGATTGATCATAATGTATTATAAGCAATTTTTAATATTAAAATTACAATAGTTACTACACAACTTTTTAGGTGGAGGGAGCTTTTATACACCATATATTCAATGCGGACTCCACCTAAAAAGTTGCTTCGCAATATTTTTAAATTTAGGATTAATATTTTAAAACTATTAAAATTTAATATATAATATATGTAGCAAGTGAAATTTTAATTTATTTGTGTTAGGATGACGATAAAATGAAAAAATTAAGCAGAGACTTTTATAATAGAGATACTCTTATAGTTGCAAAAGAACTTTTAGGGAAGAATTTGGTACATGAAATAGGTGGAAAAAAACTAGTGGGTAAAATAGTAGAAGTTGAAGCATATATGGGACCATTAGATAAAGCAGCCCATTCCTATAGTGGGAAAATGACACCTAGAACA
This sequence comes from Clostridium muellerianum, assembly GCF_012926525.1. GTDB lineage: Bacteria > Bacillota > Clostridia > Clostridiales > Clostridiaceae > Clostridium_AM > Clostridium_AM muellerianum. The sequence continues at coordinate 110,036 of NZ_JABBNI010000006.1, read as the reverse complement.
GAACCTATGTATGGAAAATCAGGAGTTGCTTATGTATATTTTATATATGGTATGTATTATTGTTTTAACATAGTTACACAAGAAGAAGGAAGACCAGAAGCAATTTTAGTTAGGGCAATAGAACCCGTAGAAGGGTTAGAATATATGGTTTTGAATAGGTATAACAAAACTTATGAAGACTTAACTAGATATCAAATAAAAAATTTAGTAAATGGACCAGGAAAATTGTGTATTGCTATGGGTATAGATAAGACATTGAATAAAGAAGATTTGTGTGGAAACAAGTTATATATAGAAGAAGGTAAAGATAATAGCTTTGACATAAAAACAGCTAAAAGAGTAGGAATAGATTATGCAGAAGAAGCAAAAGATTACCTGTGGAGATTTTACATACATGGTAATCCTAATGTATCTGTAAAATAGTTTAAAAGGAAACTTTATATGAATTACGTTTATATAATACAATGTTCAGATGGAACTTTGTATACTGGCTATACTAACAATTTAACTAAGAGAATAAAGACACATAATGAAGCAAAAGGTGCAAAATATACAAGAGGAAGATTACCGGTTAAATTAGTGTATTCTGAAGAATTTGCTACAAAAAGTGAAGCTTTAAAAAGGGAATATGCTATAAAAGCGATGAAAAGAAAAAATAAAATAGAACTTATTAATAGTATTAAGTAAATGTATACAGATATTTTTCACAATTATATAAAGAGTCACATATTATAACAATATAGCAAGCGTAATTTGGAGTGAAAGTATTGTTATATGCACTAATTCTTGCAGGTGGTAAGGGAACTAGACTTTTTCCACTTTCTCGATCTAAAAATCCGAAGCAATTTCTAAAGGTTGTAGATAATAAAAGTTTTTTAAGAAATACCGTTGATAGAATAATGCCTTTGGTAAACAAAAATAATATATATGTAGTTACTAATAAGGAATATATAGACAAGGTATATATAGAGTTAGGTGATATAGATAAGAATAATATTTTTATAGAGCCTGAAAATAAGGAAACAGCAACCTGTATAGCTCTTTCTGCAGCAAAGTTATTTAAAAAAGATCAAGATGCTACAATGATAATTTTGCCATCAGATCATTATATTGAAAATGAAAAATTATTTAAAAACACAATTTTACAGGCTGTAGGAATTGCTGAAAAAAAGCGAGGGTTAATAACCATAGGAGTAAAACCTACAAGAGCAGAGACAGGGTATGGATATATAGAAATGGGTGAAGAAGTAAATCCTGATATTAAGGCTTTCAAAGTAGAAAGATTTTTAGAAAAACCTAATGCTGAAGTTGCAAAGGACTTATTAATGAAAGGGACCTATTTGTGGAACAGCGGAATATTTGTATGGAGGGCAGATGTGTTTTTGAGGGAAATGCAGAAGTATCTTCCTAAAATGTATAAAAGTATTATGGTTATATATGATGAACTGGATACTAGTAATGAAGAAAAAACTATAAAGGAACAGTATAAAATTATAGATGGAATATCTGTGGATTTTGGAATAATGCAAAAAACAAGAAAGGCATATGTTATAAAATGTGATTTCACATGGGATGATATGGGGACATTTGCTGCATTATCAAGATTTCTAAAAAAGTACAAAAGTAATAATGTAATGGGTAATGTGTTTATGGAAGCTAGTGAAAATTGTAGCGTCTTTGCTAAGGATAGGTTAATAATAACTTTTGGAGCTAAGGATTTAATAATAGTGGATGATGGAGATGTAGTACTAGTTATGGATAAAAATAAGGATCAAGAAATAAAGTATCTTGTAAATTTATTGAGAAGTGAAGATAGTATGGATAAGTATTTATAAAACCATAAGGTTATGTAAAAAATATGTCATTGGAATATTATTTTTATAATCACATTTAGAGTAACCAGTGTATTTATAGTAAAAGCTATGAAAATAAGTGCTAAACTTATATTTCATAGCTTTTTAAATTATAGTTTTATTATTCTATTATCATTAGTTCTTTATCATATTTATTAAGAACTTCACAACCATCCTCTGTTACAAGAACTAAATCTTCTATTCTAACACCTACTTCTCCTGTTAGATAAATACCTGGTTCTATAGAGAATATTTGACCTGGTTGAACTCTATCAGTATTTGCAGATGAAACATCACCGAAGTCATGGACTTCTATACCTATTGAATGTCCAGTTCTGTGAGTGAAGTATTTTCCATAACCGTGATCTTCAATATAATTTCTAGCAGCTGCATCAATATCGCAGAAACGAACACCAGCTTTAACTACATCTATAGCACGTTTATTGGCTTCTAAGACTATGTTATATACTTCTTTTGCTTTATCTGAAGCATGTTTATAAAATACTGTTCTGGTCATATCTGCACAGTAGGAATTCTTTCTGCATCCTATATCTAGAATTACACTGTCACCTTCTTTAACTGTGGAATTATCTATTTCATGATGAGGGTCAGCAGCGTTTGCACCATAAGCTATAATAGGATCAAAAGAATGTCCTTCACAACCTAAGTCTTCATAAATGCTTAACAAAAGTTGTCCCATTTTCTTTTCAGAATGTTTTTCAGGAATAAGTTTAATTAGTTTGTCCACTGATATATCGTTTATTCTTGAAGCTTCTCTCATAAGATCCTTTTCTTTTTCATCTTTACACATTCTAACTCTATCTAGAATTGCAGAACCATTTACAAATGTGCTACCACCTTTTAATTCCATAAGTCTTAAAAGAAAACGTGCAGGCCAGTTTTTATCAACTCCCATTGGTTTTTCTTTATCTACATATTTTGAAACTATTTCTACTGCGTCTTGAGTATCATTAAACCATATTTTTTCAACACCTAAATCGTCTTGTACTGGGAATAATTCGTTGATGAATAATTTATGTGATCCTTTAAGATTTATATAAAGAGCTAGCATTCTTTCGCCAGGATGAATCCATTTTCCAGTTAAATAGAAAATAGCAGCTGAATCGGAAACTAGCATTTGAGGTATATTTTGGCGTTCCATTTCTTTCAGTAATTTATTAAGTCTTTGTTTATTCATGAATATTTCCTCCTTTAGTGATGATATATTTATATATTTAATTATGGGTTAAAGTAATAAAAATTGCAAATATTGAAAAATATAACATTGGGCAGTACAAGGTATTTATATATTTATATTATTACTTAGGGTCCCGTTTCCTTAAAAATTTTATTTTTCAATTTAGTATAATGTTTAAACATTAAAGCGACATATGATAGAATAGCAAGTGAAACTTAATGTTTTCAAATCTAAAAAAGTGAAAAATGGCTATGTAAATTTAAACACAAAATAACTAAAATAATAAGGGGTTGAATATTTTGAAAATACTTTATTATGATTGTTTTTCAGGGATAACTGGAGATATGAATTTAGGAGCTTTAATTGATCTAGGTGTAGATAAACAGTATCTTTTAAAAGAGCTTTTAAAGATGAATATTGATGGATATAAAATAGAAATAAAAAAATAGCTTTAGATAATGGTGTAGCTATAACTGAAGTATATAGAGAGATATTTTCTAAAATTTAAGAAGTTGGGTTATATGTAATCTTAGATTTATAAAAATGTAAATGAAAACTTAAATAATGAAAATGCATTAATAATTAATAATATACATTAGAAAAGAGTGATATTGTGGATATAAAGGAAACTAGGGAACTTTTAGAAAGTGTAAAAAATGGTTCATTAGATATAGAAAAAGCATTAAAAAAGCTTGAAGATTTACCATTTAAAGATTTAGGGTATGCTAAAATTGATAATCATAGAGAACTCAGAGTTGGATATCCAGAAGTTATATATTGTGCTGGCAAAACGGTTGAACAGGTTAAAGGTATAGTTGAATTTATGATTACAAAGGGAAACAATATATTAGGAACTAGGGCTTCAAAAGAGATCTATGAGGCTGTAAAACTTATATGTCCTAAAGCAGAATATAATGATAAAGCAAGAACTATAACTATAAAAAATAAGGAAGTAGAAACTAGCAGCACGTATATAGCCATAGTTACAGCTGGAACTTCTGATATACCTGTAGCGGAAGAAGCAGTAGTAACTGCAGAGATATTTGGAAACAAGGTAGAGAGAATATATGATGTAGGAGTGGCAGGAATACATAGACTATTTGATAGGTTAAACGTAATAAGACAAGCTAAAGTGATTGTAGTAGTAGCTGGCATGGAAGGTGCATTAGCTAGTGTACTTGGAGGACTTGTAGATAAGCCTATTATTGCAGTACCAACTAGTGTAGGATATGGTGCTAACTTTGGAGGACTTTCAGCACTTTTATGTATGTTAAACAGTTGTGCCAGTGGTGTAAGTGTGGTAAATATAGATAATGGTTTTGGAGCTGGTTATTTATCTAGCATGATAAATAAGTTATAGTTCATAATTAGGCAGTTGAAAGAGAACCCTGATATTTTATAGACATAAATAAAATAAATATGTATATAATCTTATAAAGGAATATTTAACCAATACGGGTTATTGGATAATTTACCTAAGCTTAGAGGGAGAAACAAATTCCCGCTAAGTAAGATTCATTTATAATTGAGTCTATATATCATTACTTATCAGGGGGAATAGTAAATGAAGGTAACTGAAAGGTTAAAGAAAGTTGCTAAAGATACCTTGGTGAAAAGTGCATTAGAATTGCTAGAGAAGAATCCTGAAAAAAATATTGATAAGTTATTTGATCTAGTAAAAAAAACCGTTTATAAAGACAAAGAAAATTTAGAAAGAATACAGCAAGTAGAAAAATACTATAATGAAAATCCTGCTACACATGATTTTATAATAAATATGCTAAAGACTACAGATAAAAAATGTATGAACAAGTTTTTTGAAAACTTCTTATCAAATGCAATATGGTATGGAATGCCAAAGAGGCAAAAGTTTTTAGATGAGAAAGGTATAAAAATACCATTAGTAATACTTATAAGCCCATCAATGAGATGTAATTTAAATTGTACGGGGTGTTATGCAGCAAATTACAGCAAAGAAGATGACATACCTTATGAGGAAGTGGATAGGATTATAAAAGAGGCTAGACAGCTGGGAATTTATTATTTTATAGTGTTAGGAGGGGAACCATTTTTTAATAACCACATGCTTAAGATATATGAAAAATATAGCGATTGTATATTTACACCTTTTACCAATGGAACTCTTTTTAATGAAGAGCTGGCTAATAAAGTAAAACAACTCGGTAATGTGGTACCTATGTTTTCGCTAGAAGGGTTTGAAGAAGATACAGATACAAGAAGAGGAAAAGGAGTATTTAAAAAGGTTACTCATTCTATGGAATTGCTTAAGAAAAGAGGAATATTATTTGGCGTATCTACAGCTGTAAGTAGAAAAAATATAGATAGAGTTGTTTCTGATAAGTTTGTAGATATGCTTATAGAAAAAGGAGCTAAAATGAGCTGGTATTTCATATTTATGCCAGTAGGAAAGGAACAAGATGTTGATTTAATGCTTACACCGGAACAGAGAATCAATTTAGGAAAGAGAGTTAGACAAATAAGAAACTCAAAACCATATTTTATGATAGATTTTTTTAATGATGCTCCGTATGTGGGAGGATGTATAGCGGGTAAGTTTTATTGTCATATAAATTCCCATGAAGATGTTGAGCCGTGTGTTTTTGCTCACTTTTCAGTAGATAATTTGAAAAATAAAAATCTTATTGATGTATTTAAATCAGACTTTTTTAAAGAATTAAGAAGAAGGCAGCCTTATAATCAAAACTTATTAATGCCTTGTATGATGATAGATAATACTAATGTTATACGAGAAGTTGTAAAAAAGACAGGAGCTAAACCTACAGATGAAGGTGCTAGGATGATGATAGAAAATAAAGAATTTCAAAAATCTATAGATAAGGTGGCAGAAGAATTTAAGCCTTTGGCAGATAAAGCCTGGAAGGAAGACTTTGGATGTAAGGGGAATTATAAGATGTCGAAAGGATAAAAAGTAAATCCTAAAGGTTTTAATATACTATTTAAATCTTTAGGATTTACTTTTTGTGCTTAATTTTGTAACCAAAAACTAGTAAATAAATTGAAAAAACTAAATAAGTTTGATAATATATACTGGAAACAAACTAAAATGAGTAATCTATAGAAAAAGAATACTGTCTAGGACAGGGGAGATATTATGAAAAAGGGTATAAAAGTTTTAACCATGGCTGTTTTACTAACTATGATTACCTCTGCTATTTCTTGTAAAAGAAACAATTATGTATCAAAAAATACTGATGAGTTACAAGGAAAAGTTACAATATTAACAGATAAAAATCATGAGCAATCATTAAAGATGGCAGTGCAGAGTTTTCAAAAGTTACATAAAAAAGTAAATATAGATTTAAAAGTGGATGATAACTCATATGGAAAGTTTGAAGAGAGCGTTAAAAACAAAGATAAAACAATAGATATAATAACAATAGATGATTCATATACTCAATACTATTTAAACAAATTACCAGGTGCTTTTTTAGATGTATCAGATGATATGGGTAATTATAAAAATAAGGTATCAAAGGGCAAGGTTGGAAATTTAACTCAAAAAAGTAAAGTATATGGATTTCCATGGAGTACTTCTCCTAAAGTAATTTTATATAGAAAAGATATATTAGATTCAGAAGGAATTAATATGAATGATACTAAAACTTGGGATGATTATATTGAAGTGGGGAAAAAAGTTATTCAGGATAAAGGAAAAAAGGTTATTGGGAATGTAGAAAATGAGAACAGTGATATATATTTATTATTAGCAAATCAATTGGGAAAGTCATATTTTAATGAGGAAGGTAAACCTAGTTTTAATGATAAAGAATGGATTAGTGTTGTAGATATGGTAAAAAAAATGTATTCTCAGGGTACAGTTTGCGATTATAATACTAAAGAGGAACTTATTAATGCGGCTAAAAGTGAAGAAATAGTGTCATTTATAGCAAGTCCTAGTGATATAAGCTATTTTGTTAATAATGTACCTGATCAAAAGGGAAAGTGGAGTGTAATGAAGCTTCCATCTTTTGAACCTGGTGGTAACAGAGATACATCCTTAGGTGGATGTAACTTAATGATAAGTAAAATGTCCACTAATGTTAAATTGTCAAAGGAATTTATAAACTTTACCATAAGTGATAAGGAAGTTGATTTAGATTCTATGTTGAAATGTGGAAGTTTTCCCGTAGTTAATGATATATATAATTTAGAGAAATTTAATAAATTTGAAGACTACTTTAATGCTACAGTTTGGGATTTACTTGGGAATGTAGAAAATGGAGCTTATGCTGTAACATATACCCCATACTTTTTTAATATAAGGTATGATGTAAAAAATGCATTAGCTCAGCCTAATTTAGTTAATAAAGATACAAAGACGGTGTTAGATTCTATTCAAAAGTATGTGGAGAAAAAATAATGTGGAGTAATATACAAACAAAACGTTTACAATTTGTTAATTATAGTATATAATGTTTTATTATAAGGGTTTAATCATGGTGAATTTTAAAATATAAAAATGAAATCTCTTGACTGGGAACGGGGCAGTCAAGGGATTTTATTTTTATATTTTTAAAATTTTCTCGTAAGCTTCTAAGGTTTTTTCAGAAGTCTTTTCCCAGGAAAACTTAGCTGCCTGTTTTAAGCTTTTTGTATTTAATTTTTTTATTAAACGTTCACTATTTAATAGACGTTCTAAAGAATTCGAAAGACTTTCTACATCAAATGGATCTATTAAAATCCCAGCATCAGAAACTACTTCAGGTATAGATGAGATGTTAGAGGTTATTACAGCAGTTCCGCAGCTCATAGCTTCCAAAGGTGGAAGCCCAAAACCCTCATATATTGATGGATATACAAAAACACTGCAAGCGTTATAAAAAATAGGTAAATCATCTTCTTCAACGAATCCAGTAAACTTTACATTTGAACGTATATTCAAATCGTGGCTTAAGTCTTTGAGAAGACGACTATCATCTCTATTTGCCCCAATAATAACTAAATCATATTTTTGGGGAAGTTTATTGTAAATCTTAGAAAAGGCTACTAAAAGGGATTTAACATTTTTCCTAGGACTAAAACCACCTATATAAAGTATAAAAGGTTTATTTATATTATAGGTTTTACTTATGAATTTTTGGCATTTGGATTTGTCTAAAGGCTTATATTTTTTATCGGCGGCTAAAGGTGTTACAAAAACCTTGGATTCATCCATAGGGAAAAATTTTAATATATCTCTCTTTGAACATTCTGATACAGTTATAATTCCATCACAAGTTTCCATTATTTTTGGCATTTCTTTTAAAAATTTAATCAAATATCCTTTACCTACGGTTTCAGGAAGTATATAAGGTATTAAGTCGTGGATAGTAACGACTTTTTTACAGCTAATATTTGGAGAAAGACCAATACCATTTTGAGGAATATGATATATGTCTATATTTTCATTTCTTAAATTATTAGGAAAATAATATTGTTCAAAAAATTTATAGTATTTTTTTGAAGTCATTAATATTTTTGAATTCTCACTTCTGAAGGATTCATAATCACCACCAGACCAATACATGTGGTAAAGATTTTCTTTATGAGAGTTAATCATATATCTTAAAATTTTATCCGTATAGGTTCCTATACCAGTACCTTTATACCAGTTCACCCCTCTTGCATCAATTCCAATTTTCATATAGCTACCAACCTCCATTTAAAATAACTTTGAGGCCTTTTAAAAACTTATTGTATTATATATTATTAATATTACGTTCAAAGTGTGTCATTTAGCACATACATAGGTAATAATTCATATACTACATATATAGAATTGTTTTGGAGGAAAAGTTTTGGATTTATGTAGGATAAAAGAATTAGTAGAAGAAAATTATAAGCTTAATGTGGAACTTATAGAAAAGATAAAAAGTATATATAAAATTAAAACAAAGAATAAAAATTATTGTCTCAAATTTATTAAATATGATTTTGGACATTTTTTATTTATTATATCTGCTATAAAACATCTGCAAAACAATAAATTTGAATATATTCCTGAAATAATATTAACAAGTAAGCAAAAAGATCATGTGAACTTTCAAAATGAGTATGCCTATTTAACTCCCTGGATAGATTCAAGACAATTAAATTATAACAATCACCAGGATATATTACTTGCTTCATATAAACTAGCAGAACTTCATAAAAAAAGTAGTGGATTTGAAGTTACACCAGGTATGAATCCTAGGATAGGATGGTTTAAATGGATAAAAGTATTTGAAACAAGAAAAAATGAAATTTTTTCTTTTAAAAAAATAATAGACAATAATCAAAATCCTACAGAATTTGATTATGTTTATTTAAATGTTATGAAAGAAGAATTGGAACGAGCAGAGAGAGCTATAAAAAATCTTATAGAAACTAGGTATGTAGAAAGTATGGGGGAACAAATATTAAATAAGGGGTTCTGTCATCATGATTTTGCTAATCATAATTTATTGATGTCTAAAGATAGCAAATTAAATATTATAGATTTTGATTATTGTATATTAGATTCACATCTTCATGATCTTAGTAGTCTGCTCTTACGATGTATGAAATACGGAAAATGGAATATGGATACTGCATTAGATATAATTGATGCTTATAATTCAGTAAACGAAGTAAAAAGTGATAATATACCTATAATGGCATCATTTATGGAATTTCCGCAAGATTATTGGCAAACTGGAATACAATATTATTGGGAGAAACAGCATTGGGGAGAAGAATTCTTTTTAAATAAACTAAAAAGGATAGAGACGGATAGGCAGCAAAAACAAGAATTTATAGATGAATTTAGATTTAAGAAATATGATTAATTATTGCGGGAGGGTGAATTTATGGGAGGTAAAGAAAAATCTCATAAATGTATTAATGAAAATTTAAATGATATGGATCTAGAAAATTATGAAAATAAGTTAGAAAATTTGAAAAGATCTGTAAAGTCTTTAGAAGAAATTAAAAAAAGAAATAAGAAGATTTCAAAGCTGGAAAGAAAGCAAAAGAAAATATTGAAAGAAATAAAAAATAAAAGACATAAATAGCAATTCCAAGGAGGTTTGCTTGTGTATTATGAGAATGTTACAGAGTCATTCATAAAGTATTTGGAGTCAAAAGGAATCTATTGTGTAGAAAGTTTTTCAAATAGAATTAAATATAAAGATGTAAATGATGATATGATAAAAAATCAGGTTTATATAATAAGTGAATTTCATAGAAAAACTTTAGGATATACAGGATATATGAATAAAAGACTTAGTAACAATATTGGGAGAGTGGTGGAACAGTATAAAGTTAATATTAAAAGGCTTAATAAAGATCTAAAAAGGATACATCAAAATGGAGTAGATAATAAATTTGAAAAGGTACTTTTGAAAAGTGGTGAGTTTTATATAGATAGGGCTCAAAAGTGTATTGAAAGTATATACAAAAATGATTATATAGGTTTAATAATGAGAAGTACAAAAAGAATAGAAATGTGTATTGGAAACACTTATTTTAATAATTTAAGAAAATCAGAAAGTATAGAAGTTAAAGATATTGAAGGTTGCTGTTATAACATGGTTGAGATGGATTTAGCTTACCTCTTAAGTAAAATGAAAAGAAAGGGACTAGAAATAGATTTTAATAGTTTAACAAATGAGTTTTGCACATTAGAGAATCTTGATCAGAATAGTTCTAAGTTTATACTAGCAATTATATCATATCCATATGCATTTATGAAATGGTGTAATAGATATAGAGATAAAAGTCAGGAGTTTAATGAGGAAGAATATTTTTTGAAGCTTAAAAAAGCTATGAAGGAAGATGGAAATAGCTTAATTTAAAGAGGTGTTAAAATGGCAGACAAATATAATGAAAAAATGTATTTAACTAAATATGACCTATGTGTAGATTTATTTAACGAATTTGATTTAGTTATTAATGATGTAGTTCCTTTAAGAAGTGTTTATATGGTGTCTACGGATAAGGGAGAAAAAGTATTAAAAAAAGTAGAGTACACTGAGGAAGAATTAAAGTTTATATATAATGTAGCTAGTTATATAAGAAGTAAATTTCCAAGGGTGATGGATTTTGTAAAAAATAAAAGTAATGAAATTTACACCATATGGGATGGAAATATGTATTGTATAATGGATATGGTTGTAGGAACAGAATGTGATTTTAGCAGTCCTGTGGATTTAGACATTGCAGCAGAAGGTCTTGGAGAATTACATTTAGCCTCAGAGGGGTTTAAAACCAATTTATCCAATAGATGTAATACAGGAAAGCTTATAGATCAATTTAAGAGAAAAATTCAAGAAATGAATTTTTTCAAGAGCATAGCTAGTGCATATGAAAATAAAAGTGAATTTGATGAAATATTTGTAAAAAATGTAGACTATTATATAGAAGAAATAAATAAGAGTGTTCAAATGCTGGAGAAATCATACTACTATAAACTTTGCAGTGAGGAAGATAAAATAGTTGTATGTCATCATGATTTAGCACATCACAACATATTAATAAATCATGATAAAGCTTATTTTATAGATTTTGATTATGCCATAATAGATTTAAAAGTTCATGACTTATGCAATTTTATAAATAAAGTAGTAAAAAACTTTGCATTTGATATAGAAAAGTCAAAAAGAATACTAGAAAAATATTGTACAAAAAACACTTTGAACAAAAGAGAATTAGAAGTACTTAGTGCTATGTTAACCTTCCCGGATGATTTTTACAGTATATCTAAGGATTACTATACAAAACGTAAGGATTGGAATGAAAATGTGTTTTTAGAAAGAATGAAGAAAAAAAGCGGATATAAAGAAGATAGAGAAGAATTTTTACAACAATTTAAAAAGTTAGTTTAAAAGGTTAAAGAAGTAAGTTATATTTAAATTTACTTCTTTAACCTTTTAATGTATATTTATAAGTCTTTTTATTGAATTTGTAGAAGGCGTATGGTAAAATTTTAACAGTCAGTATTTATTATGAAACTGAACCTATATGTGTAATAAAAATTTTAATTTCCGACTTATATCCAATAATGGAATGAGAGCGAGGTAATGAAAGATGATTGAAAATGTTCTGTTAAGAGGAAAATTTAAGACTAGGCAGGTGACAATAATAGGAATGTTGTCTGCAGTAACTATAATTTTGGGAGCTACAGGTCTTGGATTTATTCCTATTCCACCGTTTAAAACTACAATTATGCATATTCCTGTTATAATTGGAGGTATAGTTGAAGGACCGGTAGTTGGTGCTTTTATAGGGTTGATGTTCGGGATTTTCAGCATTATACAAGCTATTAATACTCCAACCCCAGTATCATTTATATTTATAAATCCTTTGATTGCTATATTACCAAGAATGTTAATAGGAGTTACATCTTATTATGTTTATAAGTTGTTATGCAAAAAGTCCAAGAGCTTTGGAATAATATGTGGTACTGTAGTTGGGTCTTTTACTAATACTCTAGGCGTATTAGGACTGATTTATGTGATTTATATAAATGCTTATGCTAATGCATTGCATATAAGTTATAAAACCGCAGTAAATAGTCTTTTAGCTTTAGTTTTAAATGGCTTTATATCAGCAGGTATGGCTGTTGCAGTTTCTTTCCCAATAGTAATGGCACTAAAAAAGGTAAGAAAATAGTGTTGTTTAATTTTAAATTTTCATAAATAATACTGATATAAACGGCAAGCATATAATGTTTGCCGTTTCTTTTAACATGTCTACATTTTAATGATTTAAAGTTTTATCATATGCTAATAAGGTTTGTTTTGCTGTCTTTTCCCAGGTTAATTTTGAAGATCTTACGAGTCCTGAAAGAATAAGTTCTTCTCTTAAGTTTTTATCATATAATATTTTAAGCATGGAATTGCATAATTCATCTATATTATTAGGATCAATTAGTAATCCACTATTGCCAAGTACTTCAGGTACAGAAGTAGAATTAGAGCCTATTACAGGTATACCACAGGACATAGCTTCAATAGGAGGAAGGCCAAAACCTTCATAAAAAGAAGGATAAACAAATAATTTTGAAGCGTTATACAAGTAAGGTAAATGATCTATTAGAATGAATCCAGGAAAAATTATTTTATCAGATATATTTAATTCTTCCGCTCTTTTTTTATATAGTTCATAAGATTTACCCCTTTTACCTGCTATAACAAGTTTTATATCATTTTTGTAGTAGTTTAACAATTTACTAAAACCTTCAATAAGTCCGATAATATTTTTTCTAGGACTAAATCCACCTACATAAAGTATAAAATCTCCGTCTATAGAGTAGTTTTTTTTAATAATATTTTTACTTAACGCTTTATTTAAAGGCTTATATATATCTTCAGCTGCAAGGGGAGTTACATAAACTTTGTCTTCAGGAAAATTAAAAGCTTCTACAATATCTTTTTTTGAGTGGTTAGATACAGTAATTATTCCATCGCATTTAGAAACAATCATAGGAATTTGTTCAGAAAAGATTTTTAAGTATCTATGGCTTACTGTTTCAGGCATTTTGTATGGAATTACATCGTGAAGAGTAATAATGAAGCTACATTTTTTATCGTAAGGAAGACCCACTCCATTTTGTGGTATATGGTAAAGATCTATATCCTTATTTTTTAAAATGTTTGGAATGTTTACTTCATCCCAAAAACTACCTTCAGATTCTTCACTAATACTGCTTAGTTTAAAATTGCTTTTAAGAGGTATAGTGCTTTGTGAATTTTCGGGTGTAAAAAGTAAATAATCATTTGTATTATCAATTTTATTTAAACAATTAATTAATTGATAAGTGTAAGTACCTATGCCAGTTCCCCTATACCATTTCGCTGCCCGAGCATCAATTCCTACTTTCATAAGATTGTTCCTTTCAAATTTGTTATATTCTATTATATTAAAATCACTTTGAAAATGTTAATAATCTTCTAAATTACATTTCTACTTCATATAAATTTAATAGGGGTGATTAACATGATGAGAGAGTTTGAAATAGAAAGACAATTCAACATTAAAATTGAAAATATAAAGCCAAATAGGGGAGTATATCTATTAAAAAGTGATCAGGGTACAAAGTGTTTAAAAAAAATAAGTTATGGAACACAAAAACTTTTATTTGTTTATGGTGCTAAGGAACATTTGATAAAAAATGGGTTTCCAAATGTAGATAAATATTGTTTAAATGTAGATGGAAGTCCATATGCTATTATAAACGAGGATATATATACTCTTTCTGAGTGGATTCAAGGGAAAGAATGTGACTTTAAAAATAAAGAACATTTAATTAAAGCAGCTAAAAGTTTAGCACGTATGCACATAGCATCAAAGGGTTACGAACCACCTGAAAATAGTAAATTAAAAACAGATTTAGGTAGGTGGCCTAATCTTATAGAAAAAAGAGTAAAATCTATGGATAAAATGAGGGATATGGGAAGAAAAAAAAGCGTAAAAAGTAAGTTTGACTTAAATTATATGAAGACAGTGGAGTTCTATAAGGATCTTGGAAAAAGGTCTCTGAATGTAATTTTGGAATCAAGTTACATGGAATTATGCAGAATTGCAGAAGAAGAAAAAACATTTTGCCACCATGATTTTACTTATCATAATATAATAATTGATGAAAAAGATGAAATAAATGTAATAGACTTTGACTATTGTAAGAGGGAAATAAGAACTTATGATATATCGGCATTTATTATTAAAGTACTAAAAAGGTTAGATTGGAATATTGATTTTGCTAAACTTATAATTGATGCTTATAATGAAGTAAGTCCATTAAAGCATGAAGAGTATAGGGTATTATTTGGTTTCTTATTATTTCCTCAGCGATTTTGGAGGTTAGCAAATAGGTATTATTATAACGAGGTTAATTGGCCGCTGAATACTTTTAATAATAAGATGGAGGAATTGATTTCTGAACAGGAAAAGTATATTAATTTTATTAATCAGTTTAAAGATATGTATATTTAGGAAAAGGGTAAACTTATATAAAATTCATATTTAGGCATATAGCACATAGTAAATTAAAATATGATGCTAATATGTCTATTTATTTTTTCCAATTTATTAATGAAATTAACTAAGCTTAATAAAAATAGTAGTCATAAATGTATGATTTATGTAATATTCACCATTTATAAAAATAGAACATAGTATATACCATAGTCTTATATTGTGAGGGGTATATATGAAAGTAGATGATGTTGTTGTTAGAAAATCATATGGAAAAGATATTACTTTTAAAATTATAGATATAAATGAAGTTGATAATAATATTATTTATACATTAAAGGGAATAAACCTAAGAATAATTGCAGATTCTCCAGAAGAAGATTTAGAAATTGTACCTGATAATACGAAAACTCAGGAAGAAGAGGTGTTTAGTAGAAAGGTAAATGGATCAATTAAAAATGTTTTAGCAGGTAGAGAAGTAGTTGAAAGAGTTGAGAGAGGCTATAGAAGTTCAAGAGTATCTAGTACTTCTAACAAGGAACTTAAATTTGGAAGGCCAGGTAGGATATTACATGTAGATGGAGATGCAGAATACTTAGATGTATGTCTTAAAGTATATAAACAATTAAAATTAGATGTGGTAGGGAAAAATGTTGTTGAAAGTGAACAGCCTAGAATCATATTAGATTTGGTAAAAAAAGTTAAACCAGATATAGTGGTAATTACAGGACATGATTCTATAAGTAAAAATGTTAGAGACTATATGAATTTAGATAATTATAAAAACTCAAGGTACTTTGTTGAGTGTGTATCGGCACTTAGAAACTATGAAGCTAGTTATGACGATTTAGTTATATTTGCTGGAGCATGTCAATCATGCTATGAAGCTATACTAGATGCAGGTGCTAATTTTGCAAGTTCTCCTAAAAGAATATTAATACATTGCTTGGATCCTGTATTTTTAAGTGAAAGAATAGCTTATTCAAATATAGAAAAAGTAGTATCTATACAAGAAGCATTGGAAAACACTATAACTGGTACTAAAGGAATAGGTGGATTGCAGACAAGAGGTAAATATAGAGAAGGATTTCCTAAATCATCATATGTGTAAATTTTAGGGTTTTTAAAAATAGCTGTATATATGAGGAACTCTAAGGGAATAATACCTAAGGTATTAAAAAAATAAATATTTTAGTCAGTTAACAAAAAATTAATATTGACAAAACAAATTGTTAACTGATAAAATAAAATGTTTAGTTGACATTATATATGTTAGGATATATAATATAAAATGTGGAAAGAGGGTGTTTGTTGTGGAAAGAGGAAATGTATTGGCCTCCATAAAAAAAGATATTGAAGGTCATGTTGGCGATAAAGTAACTCTAAAAGCAAATGGTGGTAGAAGAAAAGTTTTTGTAAATAGTGGTATAATAGAAAAAGCTTATCCAAGTATATTTGTAATTAGATTAGAAAGTGACACCCAAAGGAAAGTGACTTATAGTTATTCGGATGTTTTGACAAAAACGGTTCAACTTGTTTTTGCAGTATAGTATTGGTACTAGGTTTTAGTACCAATTTTTTTTGCCCATTTTTAGAAAAATAAAAGATTAACTTAATGTGGAATACATAAATGAAATGCATATTTCTATTTGTGAGATGAATAAATGAATAGCTTTAAATTATAGATTTTAGATATTTACGCAACAAAAGAAAGATGGGTGGTTCCATCTTTCAACTATGGTATAAAAGGGTATTGAGAATTTATGAGAGGTTATATGGTCAACAACCATTTTTAATATTACCTGAAAATTTTGCAAATGTCAATATAGATAAACAGCATGCGACAGCATAAATTGAACAAAATATCAAAAAATGATGAATTTTGTAACAAATCAGCATAATCCCATTGCTTATTTGTTTAAAAACAATATAAGTTTTTATCATATTTTTTAGTTACTGTTTATATAAATAAATAGTAGGTTTTTATGGGAGGTAGATATAATATGGCTATGGAGCTGGTTAAAGAAAATATAGAATGTGAACAACTTTTAACAGAAAATTTTTGTGATACGGTAGTTAAATCAGAATATGTTATACCAGACACTCATCCGGATGTTATTCAAGTATTAATGATTAATGCTAAACCTAATATTACAAGCAAAGACGTAATGCAGGATAAAATTTTGGTAGAAGGTCAAATAGAGTATACAGTACTTTATTTAGCAAAGGAAGAAGAAGGAACGGGAGTTTACAGTACAAATTATACAGGTAGTTTTTCAAATTATGTAGATGTACCGGGAGCTGAACATAAGATGATATGCGATTGTGATTGTTATATTGAACATATAGAATGTGTAATAGTCAATGAAAGAAAGGTAGCTATTGAAGGAATCATAAAACTGAAAGCAGAAGTATTTAAAAATTATGATTTTAAGATAATAAAAGATGTTACAGGCTCGGAAGATATACAAATGTTAAAGAATCCTATGACTATGGATAAAATAGTTGGTACAGTTTCAGGAGATTTAATAGCTAAGTCTCATATAGAGGTTCCTATGGAAAATCCTCAGATAGGCAATGTACTTAAATGTGATGTTAAAGTTCACGATAAAGAGGTTAAGGTTCTAGACGAGAAGGTTTCAGTTAAGGCTAATGTTTTGGTATCGGTGCTTTATAGAGGTAAGGATTCTAAGGATATAGTTTATATTGAGAATAATGTTGACGTGGAAAAAGAACTAGACTTGAAAGAAGTAAGTCCTATGATGGATAGTTACAGCAGCTTCAAAGTTGATGCTATGGAATATAATGTAAAAGAAGACGATTTGGGAGAAAGTAGAATTGTTGATGTAGAGGCTATAATAAAATCAGATACAAAAGTTATGTATAAGGAAGAAATGGATATAGTTCATGATGCATATTCTCCTTCTGAATTAATGCAAATGGATAGAAAAGATTATCAAGTTAATGTTATACATGGACAATCCAGTTCAAAAAATCTAGTAAAGGGTACTATTGAATTAAGTAATAAACCTAAAGTTTCAAAATTAATTATGTGCTGTGGAGAAACATGTATTACAGATAAGAAGATAGTAGAAGATAAGGTAATCGTAGAAGGAGTTTTAAATGTAGAAACATTATATAAAACTTTTGATGAAGAAAATTATATATGTACAATTAATGAAGAAATACCATTTAGCTATGGGGTAGATATACCTGGTTGTAAAATTGATATGCAGTGTATAGCTAAAATGAGTCTTGAAAACTTAGAGGCATCTATTGAATTGGATAATATAGAAATAAAAGCTATAGTAGATATATATGCCAGAGTTAATTACTCAACGCATAAAGAGTTTTTAGTGGATATGGTTCCTGTAGAAGGAGAAATTCCTAAGAAAAAAGCTAGTCTTACTATTTATGTTGTACAACATGGAGATACACTATGGAAGATTGCAAAGAAATATTATACAACAATAGAATCATTAGTGGAACTTAATGATATAGAAGATGTAGATGCTATAAAAATTGGAGATAAACTTATAATACCAGGAAGAGCTGTAATATAAGCACATTGCGACACAACTTTTTCTAGAGGACATTTGACAGAGGACAGAGGACAGAGGACGGTGAAGGAGTATTTTTCTTCGCTGTGCTACGAAAAATCACATTGCATTGTCCTTTGTCCTCTGAAAAAATATTGTGTCACAATATTTTTAAATTTAACTACTAATTTACACTTTGTATGTATAAAGTCGTGGGTTTCCACGATTTTTTTCATATGCATAATAATTAAAAATGTGGTAATTATATAAGGTATCTATAAAGTACTACTTAAATCAGAGGTGAAATTTGTTTATGTGAGGTTTAATTTTGAAACAATTATTTAATTAGCAACAGTGCTTATCTCTCCGTTTTATAGAAAATGAAAATATTAAAAAACGGCTAGATGAAGAGGAGGCATATACTTTGGAATTAGAAGAAAAATTAGAAGGAAATTTAATAATAATAGGTGGTGCAGAGGATAAAAAGGGTCCTAAGGTGATATTAAAAGAAGTATGTAATAGGCTAGACAAAGAAAAAAGTATGTTAGTAATAGCTACTATTGCTTCAGAACTACCAGAAGAACTTGGAAGCGAATATACAAATATTTTTCAAAATTTAGGAGTGAAAAATATAAGAGTTTTAAACATAATGAATAGAAAAAGTGCTTTTGATAGAAATAATATACAAATGCTAGATAATGCTTCTTTAATCTTTTTTACAGGAGGAGATCAACTAAGAATAACAAGTTTAATAGGTGGAACACCATTGTATATGAAGATGAAGGAAATTTATGAAAAGAAGTGCATTTTTGTAGGGACTTCAGCAGGAGCTTCAGTTATGAGTGATACTATGATAGTAACAGGTCCTAATGAAGAATCTCCTAGAAAATGCACACTAAAGATGGCACCAGGACTAGGATTGATTAAGGGTGCAATAATAGACCAGCATTTTGCGCAAAGAGGAAGAATAGGAAGATTATTGGTGGGTATAGCAGAAAACCCTGAAAGCTTAGGAATAGGTATAGATGAAGACACTGCCATTGAAGTTTATGATAGTGGAAAGTTTAAAGTAATAGGCTCTGGAGCTGTATATATAATAGATGGAAATGGTATAACTTATAGCAATGTGTCAGAACAACATCCAGATGATATATTATCTATGTTTAACGTAAAATTACACATACTTAAGTGTGGAGATACATTTGATTTAATCAGCAAAAAACCAATTAGTAAATATGATATTTAGATATAGGAGGAAAATATATTCAAAAATGAAGATAGATGAGATTAAGGCTTTTGATGGTAGAAATATATATTCTCATAAAAAATGTATAAAAATTAATGTGGATTTGGAAGGATACAGTGATATTCCGACTAAAGAAATAAAAGGTTTTAATGAGAAATTAATTGAAATGATTCCTCAGTTGAAAGAACATAGATGCGGTATAGATGAAGACGGAGGATTTGTAAAAAGGCTTAAAGAGGGGACATATCTTGCCCATGTGTGTGAACATATTATAATAGCACTACAAAATATCTTGGGAATGGAAGTATCTTATGGAAAGGCTAGGGAAATATTTGGAGATAAATATTATATAATATATCAATATATATACAAAAATACAGCGGTGGAAACAGGTAAGGTAGCAGTAGGCTTAATAAATTCATTAATAAGAGATACAGCATTTGATTTAGAAAGTGATTTAAACTTGCTAAAAAGCATATTAAGAGAAGAAGAGTTAGGACCGAGCACGTTAAGTATAATAAAGGAAGTTAAAAAAAGGAATATACCTATTACAAAATTAGGCGAAGGTAGTATGTTTCAATTGGGTTATGGTAGAAATAGCAAAATTATGGAAGCAACAATTGATGGTAATACTAAAACTGTAGCGGTGGATATAGCTTGTGATAAGTTATTGACCAAAGAGCTTTTATATAATCAATGTTTGCCTGTAGCAGAAGGCGGATTAGTAAGAAATAGTTTAGAATTATTGACTAAGGCTAATAGGATAGAATATCCTGTTGTTTTGAAACCTAGGTATGGGAATCAAGGTAAAGGTGTAATTGTTAATATAAAAAATGATAAAGAAGCTATTAGAGCTTATAGAAGTTTATCTGAAAATTTCGACAACATAATAATCGAGAAAAACATATTTGGAAAAGATTATAGGGTATGTGTTGTGGATGGTGAGGTAGTGGCAGTATCTCAAAAAATACCACCTTACGTTATAGGCGATGGAATAAGAAGTGTAAAACAGCTTATAGATCAATTAAATAAAGACCTAAGAAGGGGAGAAGGGCATGAAAAGCCGTTAACTAAAATAAAAGTAGATGAAGAGCTAAAAATAACTATTCTAAAAAAAGGATATAATTTAGAAAGTGTTATAAGAAAAGGAGAAAAGTTAATATTAAGAGAGACTGCTAATTTATCTACTGGAGGAGAAGCCATAGATTGTACAGATGATATATGTGAAGAGAATATAGAAATGTGTAAAAGAGCAGCAAAAACTATAGACCTTAATATATGTGGTATAGATGTGTGCTGTAGCGATATAAGCAAACCTATAGGCAAAGATGGAGCTATAATAGAAGTAAATGCAGCACCAGGAATAAGAATGCACCATTATCCAAGTAAGGGAGCAAGTAGAAATGTAGCAGGGGCTATAGTGGATATGATGTTTAAAGATACTCCTAAAAGCACACCTATTATATCTGTAACAGGTACAAATGGTAAAACTACAACAACAAGACTTATAGCACATGTAATGAGTTTAGCAGGATATAATGTAGGTATGACTACTACAGGAGGAATATATATAAACAATAAGTGTGTAGAAAAAGGTGATACTACAGGGTATGATAGTGCTAAAGTTATTCTTAGCAGTAAGGAAATAGATGCGGCAGTATTAGAAACGGCCAGAGGCGGTATGATAAGAAGAGGCCTTGCGTATGATTTGGCAGATGTAGGAGTTATAACAAACATTACTGAGGATCATTTAGGTATAGATGGAATAGATACAATAGAAGATTTAGCGTATGTAAAATCATTAGTTGCAGAAGCTATCAAAAGTAAGGGATATGCAGTTATAAATGCAGATGATCCTGTTAGTGTTACGATTTTGAATAGAATTAAAAGCAGCATAATCATGTTTTCTAAGGATAAGTATAATCCTATACTTATAAATAATATAAAGCAAGGTGGATATGGCATATATACACATGAAGGAATTATATATGTTGAAAATCAGGATCAAATACTGCCTATAGTGAAAGTAGAAGATGTAATGATTACATTAAATGGTAAGTTAGCATACAATGTAGAAAATGCTATGGCTGCTTGTGCGGCACTTGTAGGGCTTAAGGTTAAATATTCTACTATAAGAAAAGGGTTAATTAGTTTTTATGGAGATGAAAATTGTAATCCAGGAAGATTTAACATATACAATGTAAATGGAGCTAAAGTTATATTAGATTATGGGCATAATATAGAAGGATATAAAGCTGTAATTAATGGTGCTAAAAGTATGAAACATAAGAGGCTAGTAGGAATAATAGGTGTTCCCGGAGATAGAACGAATAGTAGTACAGAATATATAGGTGAAATTTCAGGAGAAAGTTTTGATTATATCTATATAAAAGAGGATATGGATAAAAGGGGAAGAAAAACTGGTGAAATTGCAAGTATATTAAAAAAGGGTGTTATAAATTCCGGCTTTGATAAAAGGAAAGTTGAGGTTATATTAGATGAACAGGAAGCTTTAAGGAAAGCTATAGATAATGCAGTAATAGGAGATTTAATTATAATATTTTTTGAAAAGCTAGAGCCATTAGCAAAATTAGTAAAAGAAAAAGTAAATACAGATAAAAAACAGGTTGCAGTAACTATATAATTAAATGGTAAGTTTCAGAAAAATTAAAGCCGTGCCTTTGAAAATTTATTTTTAAAGGTATGGCTTTAATTTTAATCTTGTATTATACTATTTTTTAGTATTATATTTATATACCTCTGGAGGATAAAGATGTTAATAAAGGCTTATGCAAAGATTAATTTATCATTAGATGTAGTAGGAAAAAGGGAAGATGGATATCATATTTTAAAAATGATAATGCAGACTATAGATTTATATGATTTAATAAATATAAAAAAGACATGCAAAGGCATTAATATAAGTTGTAATAGACAATATGTGCCTACAGATGAAAGAAATTTAGCATATAAGGCAGCAGATCTTTTTATGAAAACTTATGATGTAAATGAAGGCGTAGACATATATATAAAGAAATATATACCTGTTGCAGCTGGATTAGCAGGTGGGAGCGCAGATGCAGCTGCGGTGTTAAAGGCTATGAAAAGCATGTATAGACCAGATGTAAAAGATGAAGAAATTATGCGGTTAGGATTGAATATAGGGTCAGATGTACCATATTGTGCTGTTGGAGGAACAGCGCTTTGCGAAGGAATAGGAGAAGAAATTACAAGGCTTAATAATTTTAAAAATCATATTTTAGTTGTTGTAAAGCCGCCTTTTGGAGTATCTACAAAAGAAGTGTATAAAAACTTAGATATAAATAAAATAAAAAGACATCCTAATACAAAGCTTTTAATATCAGCAATAGAAGAAAATAATTTGCACACTTTGGCAAGAAATATGAAAAATGTTTTAGAAAATGTTACTTTAAGTAAACATATAATATTGAAGGGTATAAAACAAGAAATGATTAATATGGGTGCAAAAGGTACATTGATGAGTGGCAGCGGACCTACAGTATTTGCATTCTTTGATGACATGTTAAAAGCTCAAATATGCTATGATAAAATGAAAAAAAGATATAGAGAAACTTTTATAACAAGAACTATTTAATATTAGTGTATAAGGAAATATGTGAAAGAAGAAATTAATTTCTTCTTTCACATATTTCCTTTATTTTTATATTGTGAATAAATATTTTTATAAAAGTTAAAAATAAGCTAAGATTACCTAAAAAGTTAGAGGTGATATGGTGAGAATAATAAAAATATTTAATTTGTATTTTTTAATACTAATGATCATACAAGGATTAGTATTAGCTTTTTTTGACTCTAAAAGTTTTGATAGAAAAAATTTAAGAGATACAGGTAAAAAGGCAAAGATTATGGGTATAGGTTTTATCATAATATCTATCTCTCTGTATTTAGTTAGTACATTTACAATTTGAGGTTATATTAATGAATTTAAGGAAGTGATAATTGTTGAAGGAAGAAATAAAAGATGAAATAGCTGAAAAGGTTGATGATAATATCTCTTATATAAAAGATTTATTAAAAGGAAGCTCTGATATAGTTTATAGAGAATTTTATATAGGAGAATTTAAATCAGCATTAGTATATGTAGATGGTATGGGAGATAAGTTACTGTTAGATGATTATGTGTTAGAAACACTTATGATAAGAGGAAGTAGGATAAAAAAAGTAGATGAAATAAAAAATAGAATACTAACAGTTTCTGATTTAAGAGAAGTAAGAAAACTTGGTGAAGGCATTAATGCAGTACTTTCTGGCGATACATTGATGTTTATTGAAGGACTTGAAATTTGTTATGTTATAGCTACTCGTTCATGGCCTGCGAGAGGGGTATCAGAGCCATCAGGAGAAACAGCAATAAGGGGAGGCAGAGATGGGTTTACAGAAACTATAAGATTTAATACTGCATTGATTAGAAGAAGAATAAGAGATACTAGGTTGATGATATCATCTAAAAGTGTAGGAACAAGATCTAAAACAGATGTAGTAATAATGTATATTGATGATATTGTAAATGAAGATGCTTTAAAGGAACTTTTGAAAAGAATAAATAACATAAATATAGATGCTATATTAGATAGTGGATATGTTGAGCAACTTATCGAAGACAGCACATTTTCTGTATTTCCACAGATACAAAGTACAGAAAGACCGGATGTGGTGGCAGCTGCGTTGTACGAAGGAAGAATAGCTGTATTGGTAGATAATTCTCCTTTTGTAATTATAGTGCCTGCAACTCTTCCTAATTTATTTCAGGCACCAGATGACTATTATCAAAGATGGATTCATGGGTCGGTAGTAAGGCTTATAAGGTTTTTTTCAATAATTATATCATTAATACTTCCGTCATTATATGTTGCAGTTACATCTTTTCATACATCTATAATTCCTACAAAGTTGGCTTATTTTATTGCATCATCTAGAGAAGGAGTACCTTTTCCAGCTTTTGTAGAAGCGTTAATTATGGAAGTAAGTCTTGCTTTTTTGCTTGAAGCTATAGCAAGATTGCCTAAACCAATAGGAGCAACTATTGGTATAGTAGGTGGCCTTATAATAGGTCAGGCGGCTGTAACAGCAGGAATAGTAAGTCCTATAATGATAATTATAGTATCAATTACTGCAATAACAAGTTTTACAACACCTAATTATGAAATTGTATCAGCCTTTAGAATATTAAGATTTTTACTGATAATAGCATCATCAATAGTAGGACTTTATGGAATGATGATAGGGTTAATATGTATTCTTATACATTTAGTAAGGCTTAGAAGTTTTGGAGTACCTTATTTAGCACCATTAGTTAACCCTCGAATAAGTGATTTTAAAGATATGTATGTAAGATTTCCATTAAAATACTTTAAGAAGAGACCGCAATACATGGATACAGGAGATAAAGTACGACAAAAATAGAGGTGAGTACATTTTATGAATAATAAAAATTTTATTACATCTTATGGATTATTTTCTACCATTGTTGCAGCTATTGTAGGAATAGGAGTATTTTCTTATCCCAGAGAATTAGCTTCTACTGTTGGTAATGATGGATGGATTGTAACACTATTGGTTGGAGTTATATGTTATGGATTAGCATATTTGATATATAAAGTAGTAAAAATTAATAATTTCAATAGATTTTACAATTTAATGGAGAATAACTTTGGAAAAATATTTGGAGCAGTTCTTTCAATAATTTTTGCAGCATATACTATTTTTTCAATGTCAATAGGAATGAGGTCATTTGTAGAAGTAATAAAAATGTATCTTTTAGAAAATACCCCTACAGAGTTTTTAATTATGATAACTATAATTACGGGAAGTTATCTTATAAGAGGAGAAATTGATAATTTAGTAAAATTTAATGAAATTACTTTTGCAATAATGTTTTTACCTATACTTTTGATTCTTTTATTAACATTGAATCATTTGGATTTTACAAATATTTTCCCAATGTTTATGAACACTCCGGTAGACTATTTAAAAGGTATAAATACTGCTGTATATACATTTACTGGATTTGAATTGATGTATTTATTTTTGCCATTTGTAAAAAACAAAGCTGGGGTAAATAAATGTATTTTAAAAAGTATTGGGTTTGTAACAATTTTTTATGCAATTATAGTA
Organism: Clostridium muellerianum; assembly: GCF_012926525.1. GTDB lineage: Bacteria > Bacillota > Clostridia > Clostridiales > Clostridiaceae > Clostridium_AM > Clostridium_AM muellerianum. Next base: position 84,089 of record NZ_JABBNI010000006.1, on the reverse strand, counting down.
GTGTTTTGTATATCAATTTTTTCAAAGGAACAGACGAAAACGTTGTTATGGCCTACTATAACCATGATAAAGTCTATAAATATTCCTGGAGCTTTTATAGAAAGATGGGAAGGTATAGTAATGGCGATGTGGGTAATATTTTACTTTACAACCTTTATTAATTACTACTATTTTTCTGCAGATATAATTAAGGACGTATTTAGATTAAAAGATGTAAAATTATCAATATTAATTATAGTTCCTTTTATATATGGTATAGCAATGTATCCTCAAAATATATCAGAGCTTTACTATATAGGAAGAATAGGAACGCGAATATTTGCTTTGTATGTTTTAATTATACTTCCCTTACTTTTACTTTTAGTAAATAAACTTAGAGGAAGGCGAGAGAGGGAGGTTGAATAAAATGAAGCTTAAAAAGTTTGTACCTTTAATATTAATTTGCTGTATTTTTAGTGGATGCTGGGATAAAGTTGAAATAGATAGAAAAACCTTTATATCTATCCTAGGAGTAGATGCTGGAGAACAGATAGATAAAAAGCCTAAAGAGGTAAAGTCAGATGAGCCATACACAGGTATGAATGTAAAAAAGCTACATATCACTTTAGGAGCTCCAGATATAAGTAAATTAGGACCGGATAAGGGAGGTACAGCTGAAGATATATATATAGATACAGATGCTTATTCTATGGAAGATGCTATAAGTAAGGCTAGCGCTAAAAGCAGCAGAACTATAAAATTCAGTCACATAAAACTTTTAGTATTAAGTAATGAACTTTTATATCATCAAGATGCTTTAAAGGAGATTGTAGACTACCTACAAAGACAACCTTCATTAGATAGAATGATGATGGTGACTATAGGAAAAGGAAAAACAGAAGATTATATAAAATATAAACCTAAGATGGAAAAGAATGTTGAAAGTTATATCACTGGCTTGGTAGAAAATGATACGGGAAATGCTGTGGTTCCTGTAACATTAAATGAATTTCTTGTTTCACTTAATGAAAATGGCAATGCAGTGCTGCCAGCTATGGAAATAGATAAGGATAAAAAGGAGCTGAAGATAAGTGGAGTGGGTATAATAAAAGATTACAGATTAAAGGGATATCTATCACCTACACAAACTGCTAATTTGCAAATGTTAAAAGGTAAACTTCGTGGGGGGAAGAAAGCAATATATAAAGATGGGCATCCTATAGATGTTTCTTTTAACAGTACAGGTACAAAAGTAAGAGTGAAAGATGTTGATGGAAAACTTGTATTTAATGTGTATGTTAATTTAGAAGGAGAACTAAAGGAATATCATATAAATGGTAACTTGGATTCAAAGGATGAATTAAATCTTATAGAAAAAGATTTTAATAAATCATTAAAAGAAGAATGTGAACAGTTAATCAAGGTTACTCAAAATGAATTTCAGGTAGATCCAGTAGAATTAAAAGAATATGTAAGAAAGTATCATCCGGCCATATGGAGTCAAAAGAAAAATAATTGGCCTGAAACATATAAAAATTCAGTAGTAAATGTTGATGTAACCACGAAGATAAGAAGAATAGGAGTATCAAAATAAACAGAGTTCCTGGTATCAGATAAATAATGTTAAGGTGAATATAACTAAGATATATGGCAATAATACTAATAACAAATTATAAAATGGGGGATATAAATTATGAAAAGGTTTTTAATTATTTTTGTTTGTATTTTAGGTATGTTTTCCTTAGCTACTAATAAGTCAAATGTAAGCAGCGCTCCTGTTCAAGAGGATATAGCTTCTAAAATTATAAGGTTTCATGTAATAGCTAATAGTGATTCAAAAAGTGACCAAGCTCTTAAATTAAAAGTTAGAGATAAGGTTTTAGAATATATGCAGCCTAAATTAAAAAATTCTAAGAGTATAGATGAATCAAGAGAAATAATTAAAAAAAATAATAATGAAGTAATAGAAATAGCACAAAGTGTAATAAAAGAAAATAAATATAATTATACTGTTAATACAACATTATCTAATGAAAACTTTCCTGTAAAAACATATGGAAATATAACACTACCTCAGGGAAGATATGAAGCCTATAGAATAATCATAGGAAATGGTCAGGGGCAGAATTGGTGGTGTGTAATGTTTCCTCCTCTATGTTTTGTGGATGTTACAAAAGGTGAAGTTTCCTATAAAGAAACGGAAAAGGATATGAAGAAGGTTTTGTCTCCAGAGGAATATAAAATGGTGGATAATCAGATATGTAATTCTGGAGATAAAAGTAATATAAAAGTTAAACTTAAAATTTTAGAATTATTAAAAAACAAGAAAAATCCAGCTAAGTAATTACTGGATTTTTTAATTATTTGCAAAAATTTTAATTGCTGTTTTCATAAAGTATTCTTCAACAGATTTAAAAAATGTTTTAAGATTATTATCTTTGTAATAATCTTTATCAAAGTTTTTTAAACCGGTAACGTTATTGCTTTTTATCAAATATTCTATAAGTTCAACTATTTTATAACCACTATCAGGTTTTGAAAATTTACTACAGTTTGCTTTCATGACTGTTAATTTATCTTTAAATTCTAATAGGTTTTCTATAGTTTGCTGACACTTATTAGTATCGGATAGATTAATAGCTAAATTGTGGTTTAAAAGGAACTCTGCATTTTTTTCTTCCTGCCCTGGTATTGGTGAAAAAATACCTAAAGGTATTTTGCATATAAGAGCTTCTGTTATTGTAAGACCACCAGGCTTAGTTAACAGTAAGTCGGAAGCTTGCATATATTTATTAACTGTATCAGTAAAACCTATTATTTTGGTAGGTTTTGTAGAAGTTTCTTTTAACATTAACAGTTCGTTATGCAACTTTTCATTTTTACCTGTTATTACGATTATTTGAATATCCTTATTTACTTTGATTAACTCTTGATATACATCTGTAATTTTACCCATACCTAAACTACCACCCATAACAAGGATAGTAAACTTAGAGGTACATAAATCTAATTCTTTGAGTGTCTCCTCTTTTTTATATTTTTCTATAAAATTAGGTTTTACAGGGATACCCAAATCATGAATTGTGTTTCTGGGTATTCCTTTAGATACCATGTCTTCAACCATATCTTTGTTTGAAACTACGTGAGCATCTATGTAAGGATGTAGCCAAGAACCATGAGAATAATAATCTGTAATTATGGAAATAGCAGGTATAGTTAAGTTGTATTTAGCTTTCATTATGGATACCATTTCTGTTGTAAATGGATGAGTAGATATTAAAATATTTGGGGAAAGCTCATCTATTAATGGCATCAATTTGTAAGTCATAATTTCATTAAATTTAGCACTAATTGTATTGGCGATTCCATAGTCGCCTTCCGAATGATTGTATAATTTGCCATAAAGAGAAGGCGTAACTTTTAAAGTTTTTAAATAACTTCCAATTACTACCTTATCTATTATTGGATTTATATATTTTAAAGTATCTATAATTTTTATTTCTGATTCAGGAAATTTTAAATTTATATAATCTTTTAATGCTTCTGCAGCATGACCATGTCCGCCGCCTGCAGAAACCGAAAGAATCAAAACTTTCATTTAATCACCCTCTGGTTAAGTATGTAATAACATTATATAAAATATAAGAAGAATAATAAACAAGTTTGGCTAACAATTAAGAAAAAATTAATATAAGTAAGAAAAAGTTAATATTAAAATATCAAATTTTTAATATTTCCATATATATTGTAATGTCCAAATTTATTTTACAGTTATAATTTATTATTAACACTGAAATATGGCCTTATTCATAATTATTAAGAAAACAATTATATAATGAATAACAATTAATTAAATATAAATAATATAAATGAGTCTATATTTAAAAATAAATACTTTAGGAGGAGTTTTCATGAAGTTTACTAAAAAGAGAATAATATATACATCTGTAGTTGCATTGATAGTGGTTTTTTCCAGTACCTTTGCCATTCTTATGACTCTTGAAAGAACAGATTACAGGAATTATCTTCAAGGTGAATATAGCAAAAATATGTATGATCTTATAAGTTCAGTTCAAAATATAAGAGTGGATTTGGGAAAAGCAAATATAGTTGGATCTAAAGAACAAAGTATAGTTGTTTTTGAAGATATATTTAGATATTCATCTATGGCAAATGATAAACTTAATTCTTTACCAGTATCACAGCAAGTTACAGGAGATACCAGCAAATTTTTATCTCAAGTAGGTGACTTTTGCTATAGTTTAACAAAAGTATCTACTGAAGGAAGAGCATTAACTGAACAAGATTACGGTACAATAGATAGGCTAAAAAATCAATCTTTTACTTTAGAACAACAATTGAAAAAAGTATCTGATGATATAAATAATGGAAAGGTTAGATGGGGGGATATAAGAAAGAAAACTAGCAGTGTACTCGCTAGTAATAAAGAACCAGGAATAGGTGAAAAATTTCAAGGTATACAAAAACAAGTAACGCAATATCCTGCTTTAATTTATGATGGCCCATTTTCGGATAATACGTTAAAAATAAATCCTAAAATAAATTTACAGAAGGAAGTTTCACAAAAAGAAGCTGAACAAATAGTTATAAAGACTATAGGAAAGGATAAAGTTCAAGCTGTAGAATTAAAAGTGAGCACAGGTAAGCAAAATATAGATTCATACAGGTTTTCTGTAACAATTAAGGGAAGGAAAGATAACAATGTAATTTGTGAGATAAGTAAACGTGGTGGCAAAGTATTATATTTACTTGATAGTAGAAGTATAAACAAAACTAATGTAGATGTTAATAAAGCGGTAGATGTTGGAGCTAAGTATTTGGAGAACTTAGGATATAAAGACATGGTACCTACATATACGTTGAATTATGGAGATACTGCTGTAATAAATTATGTATATAGGCAGAAAAATATTATAATATATCCAGATCAGATTAAATTAAAGATAGCTTTAGATGATGGAAGCATAATAGGAATTGAATCAGAAAAATATCTTATGTCTCATGAAGAAAATAGAACTATATCTACACCTAAAATAAGTGGGGATCAAGCAAGAGAAAAAGTAGGAAAAAGACTTAATATAAGAAATGAAAGACTTGTTATAGTTCCAACAGAAATGAATAAAGAAGTACTATGCTATGAATTTTCAGGGAATTATAAAGAAGACAATTTTATAGTATATATAAATGCAGAAACAGGATATGAGCAGAAAATAGTTCAAATTATAAATACTCCAAATGGTAAACTTACAATGTAAAAAAATGCGAAGCAATATTTTTAAGAGGACAGAGGACAATTGACAGAGGACAGTGAAGGAGGATTTTTCTCAGCTATACTACGAAAAATCTTTAATTTAAAAGAAATTACTGATTTTTTGTTACTCAGGAGTGCTTTCTGAGTAAGTGATCATCTGAAAGTTATAGATTTTAGATGCTTGCTTAAGCGATGTTTTGCATTAGCAAAACAAGTTTAAAAAATAAATTAGTTTTCTAACGTAAGGAAGAAAACTTACCTTTACTGTCATCTTTCCTCTGTCAATTGTTCTCTAAAAAATGCTTCGCATTTTTTTGTAATACAATCTAAAATTTCTTATAGTTTTGCGAAAAATATACTATTATAAAAATTAATCTATTGATAAAGTATTAAAAATTAACTAAACTATTACTTAGAAGTTTGAAAAATAAAAGCAGGACTAATTTTATAGTCCACAGGAAAGGTGATTAATATGACAAAAGCACTTGCAATGATGTCTGGAGGACTAGATAGTGTATTAGCAGCAAAACTTATAAAAGATCAGGGTATAGAAGTAATAGGAATATGTTTCAAATCTTATTTTTTCGGACCTGAAAATGCCATAAGAATGGCTAAGCAGATAGATGTGCCTTTAGAAGTTGTTGATTTTTCAGAGGAACATTTTGAAATGGTTAAGAATCCAAAGCATGGTTATGGAAAAAATATAAATCCTTGTATTGATTGCCATGCATTAATGATGAATTATTCAGGTAAAATGTTAGAAAAGTATGAAGCTGATTTTATAATAACAGGTGAAGTTTTAAATCAAAGACCTATGTCGCAGAATAAAAGTTCATTAGATGTAGTAAAAAAAGAATCTGGATTTAGTGAAAAAATACTAAGACCTTTATGTGCTAAAAATCTTGCCCCAACAAAGATGGAGTTAGAAGGATTAGTTAATAGAGAAAATCTTATGGATATATCAGGAAGAAGTAGAAAGGTTCAAATGGAATTAGCAGAGAAATGGGAAATAAAGGACTATCCATCGCCAGCTGGAGGATGTAAACTTACTGAGCCTAATTATTCAAAAAGGCTAAGAGATCTGTTAGATAAAAAAGAAAATATAGTTAAGAATGATTTGGAAGTTTTAAGATTTGGAAGACATTTTAGAGTATCAGAAAAAGCTAAAATTATTTCAACAAGAACTGCAGAAGAGGCACAGGAAATAAAACAGTATTTAAGTAAGAACGATATGATATTTTTAGCAAAAAATTTTAACGGATCTATGGTAATAATATTAGGAGAACCAAATGAAGAAGATATAGAATTTGCGGCAAAGATTACAGGAAGATATTGTAAGGGTAAGAATGAAGAAAAAATAGAAATTAAATATGGTTACTTCAAACAACCTTTAGATAAATGCTTAGAAGTCAAAGCTGCTACTGAGGAAGAATTAAGTAAATATATATTATCATAGTTGTTCAAAATATAATTTATATTTTGAACTAACATAAAGGATGTGAACTTTGTGAAAAAAAAGGCCATTATATCTGTATCAAGTAAACAAACTGAAGATGTAGATGATGTTATTGAAGTGGTAACACCAGGAAGTTTTTATAAAAGAGATGATACTTATTATGCTATTTATAAAGAAACTAAAATTTCAGGAATGGAAGGAACAACAACTACGTTAAAGGCAAGTCAGGATAAATTTTCGCTTATAAGATCAGGAAGTACTACTAGTAAAATGGAATTTTATAAAGGAAAAGAAAATATATCTATGTATGATACTCCTTATGGAACACTAGAATTAAAGACACAAACAAAAAAATTAATTGTTAATTTAGATGATGATGGAGGAAAAATATTCATAGACTATACTATGAGTATATCAGGGAATAAACCTCAGGATACATTATTAGAGATAAACATAAAAACGCAGCAGGATTAAAATGCTGTGTTTTTCTATTTATATGGTACTAAAGTTTATTAATTCAAAATTATGGCAATATTAATATTAAGTATATAAATAAAAATAAGAAGGTGTTAATGTGCCAAAGTATTTTAATGATAAAAGGGAACAATATGAAAAAATAATAAATATTTTATGTGAATATAAAGGTATAAATAGGGAAAAGTTATTTCGGATTTTAAAGGATAAGGAATGTAAATATCTTTTCTTCTTGCTAATAAAAAAATATGGTTGCGATGATATGGAAATGATACAGGAGGATTTTCCTAGTGTAAATTCAAAAAATATAAATAGTAATGTTAGAAAAGCAAAGGAGAAGATATTACTGAATAGAAAGATAAGGAGCATGTATTTTGAAGCAGAGAATATATTAGAGAAAATAGAATAAAATAATTTTAAAAGAAACGCAAAAAAAGTATGGCATAACAAATAGAAATGTGATAGTATATTAAGTATGTTTTAAAACACAAAAATGCCATTATATATTATATAGGGTATTTTTTATTATAAAACTAATAAAAAAGTTTGTCAACAGGTATTTTAACATAATTATATAAAATTTAGAATAAGCAGTAAACTTATATTTATGAAATAGTTTGCTCAGAATCGTTTCTTTGTCACAATTAGAAAGATAAAATTTCAAATATTATAAAACGCAGGGGGTGAAGACTGCTTTTTAAGCAGGAATTTTTATGAGTACAAAATATGTGTTTGTAACAGGAGGAGTAGTATCCTCATTAGGAAAAGGAATAACAGCAGCTTCTTTAGGAAGACTTTTGAAGAATAGAGGCTTTAAAGTTTCTATTCAAAAATTTGATCCATACATAAATATAGATCCAGGAACAATGAGTCCATATCAACATGGAGAGGTTTTTGTAACAGATGATGGTGCAGAAACAGATTTAGATTTAGGACATTACGAAAGATTTATCGATGAAAACTTGAGCAAAAATAGTAATGTTACTACAGGAAAAATTTATTGGTCTGTAATTTCAAAAGAAAGAAAAGGAGATTACTTAGGAGGTACTGTTCAAGTAATTCCACACATAACTAATGAAATAAAATCAAGGGTATATAGGGTTGGAAAAGAAAGAGATGTAGATGTAGTTATAACTGAAATTGGTGGAACTATTGGAGATATAGAATCACTACCATTTTTAGAGGCTATAAGACAGATAAAGTATGATGTAGGAGTAGAAAATGTATGCTTTGTACATGTTACTCTTGTACCATATCTAGGAAAGTCAGGAGAACTTAAAACAAAACCTACACAACATTCAGTAAAGGAATTAAGAAGCATAGGTATACAGCCAGATATAATAGTTTGTCGTTCGGAAAAACCTCTTTCTGATGATTTGAAGGAGAAAATAGGATTATTTTGTAATGTAGATAAAAATGCTGTAATACAAAATCTGGATGCAGAAAACTTATATGAAGTTCCTTTGATGCTTAATAAAGAAGGGTTAGATACTTTGGTTTGTAATAAGCTAAACTTAAATTGCAAGCCAATAGATAATACAGAATGGATTAGTATGGTAAACAATATTAAAAACCTTTCTAAAAATGTTACTATAGGATTAGTTGGAAAGTATGTTGAATTACATGATGCATATATATCAGTAGTTGAAGCTTTAAACCACGGTGGGTACGCTAATGATGCTAATGTAAGCATTAAATGGATAAATGCAGTGGATGTTACAGCAGAAAATGCATCTGAGTATTTAAAGGATCTAGATGGAATTTTGGTTCCAGGTGGATTTGGAGATAGAGGCGTAGAAGGAAAAATAGAAACAATAAGATATGCAAGAGAAAACAATGTACCTTTCCTTGGCATATGTCTTGGAATGCAGTGCGCTGTAATAGAGTTTGCTAGGAATGTAGTAGGATATAAGGAATCACATAGTGCAGAATTTGATGAGGATACAAACTATCCTGTAATTGACTTAATGCCAGATCAAAAGGATATAGATGAAAAAGGTGGCACTATGAGATTAGGAGTTTATCCATGTAAACTTTTGAAAGATACTAATTCATTTGAAGCTTATGGTGAAGAAGTAATATATGAAAGACATAGGCATAGATACGAATTTAATAATGAGTATAGAAAAGTATTAACAGAAGCAGGACTCACTTTATCGGGAACAAGTCCTGATTCTAGACTTGTTGAAATTGTTGAATTAAAGGAACATCCTTGGTTTGTAGCAGTTCAATTCCATCCTGAATTAAAGTCAAGACCTAACAGACCACATCCTTTATTTAGAAATTTTATAAAAGCTTCTTTAGATAATGGTAAATCTGAATTTTAATTAAGGCATATTCAAAAAAATAACAAGTCAGTATGTTAGTATATTTTGCGCCATACTGCGTCAACAGAACCCTTTGATAGAACAACTATCAACGGAACTTGTTTCCTTGTCTGACACAAAATATACTAACATCTTTGACTTGCTATTTTCTTTCATATGCCTAAAAGATTAATATAACATAAAAAACCTATTTGGTTAAAGATTGTTTAATACATAATGTATATTAGATACTGATTGTGAAAACGCAGGTCAGATGTAATATATAGTATTAAAGTTAAGTTTTTAACTAAATAGGTTTTTATTTATTTTGTAAAAAATTAATACTAAGAGATTATAACGCATCGTTTTTGTTAAAATTATTCTGTTTTGTCGAAAAAAATGTTATATCAAAATAATAATTGTAGAATTTTCATGAAGGATTTTAACAATATATATAGAAATAATATATATAAAAATTTTCTAGAGAAGGAAGGGGTGACTTTTATGTTATTAGATATGGATATAACTATTGCATTGAAAAATTTTTATGGTTCTTATGATATTAAAAGTTTTTCTTTATTTGAATCAAGCAAAATTAATGAAAAATTCCCTTCTTTAAAATTAAAAACAGTGAATAAAGGAATTAGTATAGAAGTTAAATGTTCCATTTGTGGAAATTTTCATTGCTATAGATATAGTTTCTATGAGATTATAAAAGGTGATTTGATAGTTGGAGGATGTGAAGCACTAGGTATGCCTTTATTTTATATAGGAAACTATGATAAGGTGAAACAAAAGGTAGATAGATGTAACAATGTGAATAAAAGTTTATATGCTATGATGTAAATAATCAATAGCATTAAAAACCAGTTACTATGAAAGGTAAATTATTAAAATATAATATTTAATGTGAAAAATGTGGATTAAAATAAAAAAAAGGGGTATAATGTATTGTACGGTATATTCTTTTAAATTGAAATTCTCTTAAACGTTTCCCTAAGATTATAATAAATTGTGAAAACTTAATATTGTGAGGTGTTATTTTTTGGTGACTAAGGATATAGAGGGCATGACTGTTGCCGAATTGAAAGTGTTGGCAAAAAGTCTTGGAATTAAGAATATATCTAAGTATAAAAAATCTGAATTAATAGAAGAGGTTAAAAAAGTTTCTCCTGCATCTATTGAAAAGGATGGAAAGATACTTAGAGAAAAAATAAGCCCTAAAAGCGAAACGGTAGTTAATGACAATGAAGTTCAGTCAGGAAAAGAAACAAAAAATCAAGAAACAAAAGTATCAACTGATAAAGTTGAAGAACATAAAACTAACGAAGAAGAAAAAAGAGAAAAACTTAAGGAAATGATAAATGAATCAGATACAGCAAGAGGCGTACTGGAAATAATAGAAAATAATAATTATGGATTTTTAAGAGGAAAAAATTATTTAACAGGTCCAGATGATATATATGTATCTCCATCTCAGATAAGGAGATTCAATTTAAAAACTGGTGATGAAGTCCAAGGAAAAGTTAGAACTCCAAAAGAAGGAGAAAAGTTTAAAGCACTGCTTTATGTAGAAAGGGTAAATGGTGAGAACCCTGAAAGAGCAGTTGGAAGGAAACCATTTGAAACTCTTATTCCTATCTATCCAAATCAAAGATTGAATCTAGAAACTACTCAGGGAATTTTATCAACAAGACTTATGGATATAATATCTCCTATAGGTAAAGGTCAAAGGGGAATTATAGTTGCTCCACCTAAAGCTGGTAAAACCACTCTTCTAAAAAAAATAGCTCAAAGTATATCTATGAATCATCCATTAGTAAAGCTTATAGTTGTTTTAATAGATGAAAGACCAGAAGAAGTTACAGATATGCAAAGGTCTATCAAAGGTGAAGTTATTTACTCAACATTTGATGAGGAACCGGAGCATCATACAAAAGTAGCATATATGGTACTTGAAAGAGCAAAAAGAATGGTAGAACAAGGTCAAGATGTAGTAATCTTATTAGACAGCATAACAAGACTTTCTAGAGCGTATAATTTAACTATAACTCCTACAGGAAGAACTTTGTCAGGAGGATTAGATCCAGGAGCATTAATAATGCCTAAAAAGTTTTTTGGTGCAGCAAGAAATATTGAAGAAGGCGGAAGTCTTACCATACTTGCCACAGCTCTTGTAGAAACAGGAAGTAGAATGGACGACATGATATTTGAAGAATTTAAGGGTACAGGAAACATGGAAGTACATCTTAACAGAAGACTTCAAGAAAGAAGAATATTCCCAGCTATAGATATATATAAATCAGGAACAAGAAGAGATGATTTATTGTTTGAAAACCCAGTAGAGAAGGAAGCTGCATTTAACATAAGAAAAGTTTTATATGATGAAAACAATACTCAAAATGTTACAGAGCAGTTAATTAGTCTTTTATCAAAGACAAAGAATAATGAAGAATTTATAAATTTAGCAAGTAAAATGGATATGACTAAAAATTCAGAGAAATAATAAAACCTGTCCTTTAAAGTAAAGGACAGGTTTTGCAATAAGCTTTAAAAATTAAAGCTTATTTATTGTCTTCCATAGTTAAGTTGAATTTCTTCATGAATTTATCAACTCTTCCACCAACGTCAACTAACTTCTGCTTGCCAGTGAAGAATGGATGGCATTTAGAACATATTTCAACCTTTAATTCTTTCTGAGTTGAACCAGTTGTAAAAGAGTTTCCACATGCACACTTAACTACCGTATCATGATGGTATTCTGGATGTATGCCGTTTTTCATATTTTTCACCTCTCTTGATTTGAGGATTTACCTCTATTTTTAACTACTGTATTATAACATAATAACTAAGATTAAGTCAATGAACAAATTATTTTGGTGATATTTGCAATTTGGATTTTACATATATGAGCTTATCTAAACTTAAAGTAGTCTTGAATGAACACCTATAGAAAGTCCATTCATATTTAATTTGTGAATTGAATGTTAAGAATATAAGTTGCTCAAAACAACTCTTTAATATATATAGTAGGTCTGTTAAAATATATTTGTTTAGAAAAAATATTTTAAAAAGTTAAGATACAGGGGTGTTAATTGTATGAGTAAATTATATTTCAGATATGGGGCTATGAATTGTGGTAAGTCTACTAATTTACTTCAAGTAGCTCATAACTATGAAGAAAGAGGAATGAGGATTATTATAATAAAACCTTATACTGATACTAAGGGAGGTAATAAAATTGTTTCAAGATTAGGAATAAGTAGAGAAGTTGATATGCTACTTGATAAAGATGAAAATGTATATGAAGAAGTAGAAAAATATATTGATAAGAATGGAAATTTGGATTGTATTTTAGTGGATGAAGTTCAATTTTTAAAAAGAGATCAAATAGATCAATTATTTAAAATAGCTGTAATTAAGGACATTCCAACTATATGTTATGGACTTAGGACGGATTTTCAAATGAATGGATTTGAAGGTAGTGAAAGATTACTTTTATTAGCACATAGTTTAGAAGAGTTAAAGACTATATGTAATTGTGGCAAAAAGGCGCTTGTAAATGGAAGAAAGATAAATGGCAAATTTGTATTTGAAGGCAAGCAAGTGGCGATTGATAAAGAAGATAACATTGATTATGAAGCATTGTGTCCAAAGTGCTATTTTGAGAATAAAATGCAACACGAAAATGAGGTGAAATAATGCCAGGTAAAACTTCAGTTGGCGGACAGGCTGTAATTGAAGGCGTAATGATGAGGGGCATGAAGGGTATATCTACAGCTGTAAGAAAACCTAATGGTGAAATTGTCATAGATAGAAAGGAATGTGTACCTTATACAAAGAAAAATAAGTTGTTCGGATTACCTATTTTAAGAGGATTTGTATCACTAATAGAATCATTAATAATAGGTATAAATACATTAAATTATTCTGCATCTTTTTTCGAAGATACACAAGAGGAGGAAAAACCTAGCAAATTAGATAAGTGGTTTGAAAATATATTTAAGGATAAAAGTGATAATGTAATTATGGGTTTAACATTGTTTGTATCCTTAGGTATAGCTACTCTATTATTTTTTATACTTCCTACTTTTGCAGCTAATATTTTTAAAAAAATAGGCATTTATAGTACTGTAGGTTTAAATATAATTGAAGGTCTTATAAGAGTAATTATATTTTTAGTTTATATATACCTTATAGGAAAGATGGAAGATATAAATAGAGTTTTTCAATATCATGGGGCAGAACACAAAACTATATTTTGTTATGAAAGCGATATGGAGCTTACACCAGAAAATGCTAAAAAATTTAAGAGATTTCATCCTAGATGTGGAACTAACTTCTTATTTTTGGTTATGATAGTAAGTATAGTGTTGTTTTCATTTACCGGATGGAATAGTTTGTGGCAAAGAATACTTTATAGGTTGTTGCTCTTACCTATAGTTTCGGGTACCACTTATGAAATTATTAAGTGGATGGGAAAAAGTGATAGCGTTTTATCAAGAGTAACTGCCTACCCAGGTCTTATGCTTCAAAAGCTTACTACAAGAGAGCCTGATTTGGAACAATTAGAAGTAGCTATAAAGGCTCTTAAATCAGCAGAAGGTATAGAAATAGTAGAAAGTAAAGAATTAGAAATTGATGGTTAAGATAGTTTACTAAAATTCAGCAAAGTAATATAATTAAGAATGGAGAAAAATGTATGGAGAAGGAACAGTTAAATATTGGCCAACTCTTAAAATTTGGATATGAAACTTTGAAGTCATCGGGGATAGATAGCTATCAGATAGATTGTGAACTCCTTCTTGGAAAAATAATAAAAAAGGATAGGCTTTTTATACTACTAAATAGGGATTACAAAGTAAGTGCTGATGATCAAAAAGAATATTTTGATTTAATTGATCTTAGAAAAAATAAGATGCCTATAAAATATATATTAGGTCAGTGTGAATTTATGGGAGTTGACTTTTATATAAAAGAAGGAGTATTGATTCCGCGACCTGATACAGAAATTTTAGTAGAGACAGCTTTAGAGTGCATAAAAGGAAATAAGTTAAAAAGCCTATGTGATGTGTGTTGTGGAAGTGGAATAATAGGTATATCCATTGCAAAATTTGTAGAAGATATTAAGGTTAAATGCAGTGATATATCCACTACTGCTTATGAGGTTACGTCTGAGAATATTAAAAGGTTTGAACTTAAAGATAAAGTTGAAGTAATAAAGAGCGATTTGTTAGATTATTTTATAGATAATGACGAAAAATTTGATATAATAGTTTCAAATCCACCATATATTAAAAATGATGTTATTCCGACTTTAATGGAAGATGTAAAAAACTATGAGCCCTATGAAGCATTAAGCGGAGGTCAGGATGGCCTGGATTTTTATAGAAAAATCACATTGCAAAGTTTAAAGCTGCTAAATAATAATGGATTTCTATTATTTGAGATAGGATATGATCAAAAAAGTTCTGTAAGCAGCATATTAAAAAAGAATGGATTTACAGATATAATTTGCATAAAGGATTTAGCGGGAAGAGATAGAGTTATAAAAGGAAAAAGGGAAATCAGTTGATAGTTATAAAAGTATTGTGATATAATTATTAATTGTGAAAATATTAATACGGAGTGATAAAAAAGTATGTTAAAAAGACTTGAGTTTATAGAAAATAAATACGAAGAATTATCCATAAAGATAAGTGATCCGTCGGTTATGGCAGATCAAAAAGAATGGCAAAAATTATGTAAAGAACACGCAGAATTAGAAAACGTAGTAATGAAATATAGACAATATAGAAAAGCTGAAGAAGAATTAGAAGATAACAAGGAAATGCTAAAAGACGAATCAGACAAAGATATGAGAGAAATGGTTCAAGAGGACATAAAAGCGCTTGAAGCTTCTATGGAAGAAACTTATCAGGAATTAAGAATATTACTTTTACCTAAAGATCCTAATGATGATAAAAACGTATTTGTAGAAATAAGAGGTGGAGCAGGTGGAGAAGAAGCAGCATTGTTCGCTGCAAACCTTACAAGAATGTATACAAGATATGCAGAACGTAAAGGTTGGAAAATTGAAACCATAAGCTTAAATGCTACAGATATAGGTGGATTTAAAGAGATTGTATTTATGATAAAGGGTGCAGGAGCGTATAGCAGGTTGAAATATGAAAGTGGAGTTCATAGAGTTCAAAGAGTTCCTGATACAGAATCAAGTGGAAGAATACATACATCAACAGCTACAGTAGCAGTTTTACCTGAAGTTGATGATGTTGATTTGGTTATAAGTGCTAATGACATAAGAATAGATGTATTTAGAGCATCAGGGCATGGTGGACAGTGTGTTAATACTACCGATTCGGCAGTAAGAATTACTCATTTACCAACAGGACTTGTAGTTTCTTGTCAGGATGAAAAATCTCAACTTAAAAATAAAGAAAAGGCTATGAAGGTTCTTAAATCTAGATTATTTGAAAGAGCTGAAGCGGAAAGAAGTGCAGGTATAGCTGAAGATAGAAAAAGTCAAGTTGGAACTGGAGATAGAAGCGAAAGAATAAGAACTTATAATTATCCTCAGGGAAGGGTTACGGACCATAGAATAGGACTTACTTTATATAAGTTAGATTCTTATTTAGATGGAGATATAGATGAAGTTATAGATGCTCTTATAACTACAGATCAAGCAGAAAAGATGAAGGCAATGGGAAATAATGAATAATTAATTTTATTTATTAATTTTTAGGAAAAGAGGGAAACTATGAATATAGATAAAGCCATAAGAAAGCAGAAAAAATCTTATAAAAGATTTATGCTATCTATGAGCTTTATTTTTTTTGTAATGCCAATAATACTTATTTTATCAAAAAAGTTTTATTTGTTTTACATATTTTATTTAGTGGTTATAGAATTACTTATACTATTAGCAGTTTGCATAAGAATTAATAAGGAATCACTTACTTTCCAATATGATAATTATAAGTTGAAAATAAACTTAGGATTAACTAGAAAGACTATTAATATAGGTGGAGATAAGGTGATTTTAGTTCATGTAGAAAATTTTA
The DNA here is from genome assembly GCF_012926525.1 of Clostridium muellerianum. GTDB lineage: Bacteria > Bacillota > Clostridia > Clostridiales > Clostridiaceae > Clostridium_AM > Clostridium_AM muellerianum. The sequence goes on along the minus strand of NZ_JABBNI010000006.1, from coordinate 67,541 downwards.
TATTAAAAGATACAAGAGAAAAGGATTTTAAAATTATATTGTTATCTAAATCTAAATTTAGAAGCGATAGAATGATGCCTATTAGTATTAATTTTTTAAAAAAGCATCCATATGTAGCTTGTCAATATAATAGAATTAAAATTGTACATCCTGAGAATGAATACTATTATACTATAATAAAAAGAGGAGGTATTAATAAATATCCTCTTTTAGATCTTATATATAAAAGTTGCGTTTATGCTGAATTTACAGAAGAAGCAGTAGAAAAAATAAAGTTTTATCGTGAAAACTCCGAGTCATACAAAGTTTAAGTGCAATTTAAATTCCTGGCATATATGTCAAGTTAAATAAATACAATAGTTTATATAGTAATAAGTAAAAGAGTGATTTTTTGGGTGATAGTACAATTTATCTCGTAGTTATAGGAAGTATTGTATCCTTAGTAGGCACGATGATAGGTGCTTCTTTAGGGGTAATGGTAAAAAAACCATCGGATAAAATGTTGGGAACTATGATAGGTTTTGCGGGAGGGCTTATGTTATCTGTAGTAGTGTTTGATTTAATACCAGAAGCTCTTAATAAATGGAACTTTGGTGGAACCTTATTATTTTGCATAATTGGGATTGCAGTTATAGCTTTTATTGACAATAAGGTAAACATAGGTAGTATAAGTGGACATTTGAAGATTGCTTTTATGGCTGCAATAGGCCTCGCAATTCATAATTTCCCTGAAGGAATTATTATGGGGTGTGGTTTTGCAGCAGGGAGTACTCTTGGTATTAAGATGAGCATAATAATAGCGGTTCACGATATACCAGAAGGAATTGCTGTTTCAGCGCCGCTTGTAGCATCCAGAATGAAGGTATCTAAAATATTATTTTACGCCTTTGTAACAGCTTTCCCTACAGCTATAGGTACTTGGGTCGGCGCATACATAGCTAATATATCAACTAATGTATTGGCTGCTTGTCTATCATTTGCTTCAGGTATAATGCTGTATGTAGTTTGTGGAGAAATGATACCAGAATCTTCAAGATTGTGGGAAGGTTTAACCAGTACCATTGGAGTATTAGGCGGAGTAATAGTAGGTCTTACAATGGTAAATGTTTTATAAATTATTTATGGACTGTTGAAATTTAAAATTAAGTTTCCAGTCTTTTTTTTACTAAAATTACGATTGTAAGCTTGTATGATGGTTGAAATTTAAGTATTATTGAAGTATAATTATAAATTAAATCTGAAATTGGTATTAGTATTTACATAAAATACGTATTTTAACTTTTGTTCATTGGTAAAACAATTTTTTTAAAAGGGTGGTAAGTTTAGAAATGAATACAAAGATACAAATGCTAGATGAAGAAAATTTAGATAGAAATATTTTAATGGAAGCAGCGAAAGTTATAAAAGAAAGTGGGCTTGTGGCTTTTCCAACGGAAACTGTTTATGGACTTGGAGGTAATGCATTAGATCCGATTGCTGTAAAAAAGATTTTTGAGGCTAAGGGAAGACCTCAAGATAATCCTGTAATAGCTCATATAGCAGATTTTGAAGAAATAAAGCCATTAGTTAAAGAAATACCGGAAGTGGCAAAAAAGCTTATGGAAAAGTTTTGGCCAGGTCCTATGACATTGATACTTCATAAATCTGAAGCTATACCAGAAGTTACAACTGCTGGATTAGAATGCGTTGGTATTAGAATGCCATCAAATATTATAGCTAGAGAGTTTATAAGAGCATGTGGTGTTCCTATAGCAGCACCATCGGCTAATATTTCAGGAAGACCAAGTCCTACAGATGTAGAAAGATGTATAGAAGATATGGATGGAAAAATTGACTATATTATCGGAGGGCAAATGTGTGATATTGGAGTAGAGTCAACAGTAATAGATTGTACTGTACAACCAGTTTGTATTTTAAGACCTGGTGGAATAACTCTTGAGATGTTAAAAGAAGTAGATAAAGATGCATACATAGATCCTGCTATAATGAAAAAACCTGATAAAGATTTCAAGCCTAAAGCACCTGGAATGAAGTACAAACATTATGCACCAAAAGCACAGGTGAAAATTATTGCAGGTGATTTACAAAAAACTATTGCAAAAATCAATGAAATGGTGCAAAATTATATAGGTGAAAATAAATCTGTGGGCATAATGGCTACAGATGAAACAAAAGAGTGTTATAAAAATGGAATGATAATATCTTTAGGAAGCAGAAAAGATATGATAAGTATATCCAAAAATTTGTTTGAAACACTTAGAAGTTTTGATGATAAAGGTGTAGATATAATAATTTCTGAAGCCTTTGAAGAAGTTGGGGTTGGAGTAGCAGTAATGAATAGACTACAGAAGTCTGCTGGATTTGATATTATGAGAGTTTAAGTTTTACATTTAGGAGGTTAAGCATGAAAAGCATACTATTTGTTTGCACGGGAAATACTTGTAGAAGTTGCATGGCAGAATCAATATTCAATTATTTATGTGATATTGAAAACGTAAAAGCTGTTTCTGCAGGAGTATCTATAGTAAAAAATAGTAAAACCTCTGAAAATTCTGCTGAAGTTGTTAAAGAAAAAATAGGGATTGATATAAGTGATAGAAAAGCTGTTAAAATTACTTATGATATGGTGAAAAATTCTGAAATTATTTTAACTATGACTGAGGGCATTAAAAATGTTTTATATGAGTTTTTTTCTGAATTTAAATATAAAATATTTACTCTAAATGAATATGTTTCAGTAAATGGTGATATAGTTGACCCATTTGGCAGTAATATAGAAGTGTATAGAAAAACTTATACTCAATTAAAGAGTAGTATTATTTTGTTGTTAGGTAAATTAAAGGAAGATATAGGCATTAGTTAAATGTTATTATCTTCTTTTTTTGCGGCTTAATGGCATTTAAATATTGAATTTAGTTTTACAAATTTATTTGGAGGTGTTTATATGAAAATTGCTTTAGGAAGTGACCATGCTGGATTACCTTTAAAAAAGGAAATTATAGAACATTTACAAAACAAAGGCATGGAAATTAAAGATTTTGGTACTTATACAGAAGCGTCATGTGACTATCCTGAATTTGCGCTAAAGGTTGCCGAAGAAGTTACAGCTCAAAATTATGAGTTTGGTATATTAGTTTGCGGTACAGGTATAGGAATAAGCATAGCAGCCAATAAGGTTCCTGGTATAAGAGCTGCAGTATGTGGCGATACATTTAGTGCTCATGCTTGCAGACAGCATAATAATGCTAATATACTAGCGTTAGGACAAAGAGTGGTTGGTGTTGGATTAGCATTGGATATAGTGGACATTTTCTTAGAGACAGAATTTGAAGGTGACAGACATCAAAGAAGAATAGATAAAATTTCAGAAATAGAAAAAAAGTATTGTAAATAATTAGGGGGAATAGGAATGAGTAAAGTAACACAAATAGCACATCCATTAATATTACATAAGTTAGCGTTTATAAGAGATAAAAATACAGGGTCTAAGGATTTTAGAGAATTAGTAGAAGAAGTAGCAATGCTTATGGCTTATGAAGTAACTCGTGATTTTCAATTAGAAGAAGTAGAAATAGAAACGCCTATATGCAAAACTAAATGCAAGATGCTTGCAGGTAAGAAAGTAGCTATAGTGCCTATATTAAGAGCAGGTCTTGGAATGGTTGATGGAGTGTTAAAACTTATACCAGCTGCAAAAGTAGGACATATAGGTCTTTATAGAGACGAAAAAACGTTAAAACCAGTAGAATATTTCTGTAAGCTTCCACAGGATATAGGAGATAGAGAAGTTATAGTTACTGATCCTATGCTTGCAACAGGTGGATCAGCTGCAGATGCTATAACTTTATTAAAGAAGAAGGGTGCTAAAAATATAAGATTAATGTGTCTTATAGCAGCTCCAGAAGGTGTAAAAGCGGTTATGGATGCACATCCAGATGTAGATATATATGTTGGATCAGTAGATGAAAAATTAAATGAAAGTGGATATATAGTACCTGGTCTTGGAGACGCAGGAGATAGGCTATTTGGCACTAAATAAAGTAAAAGGCGGTGATATTTTCACTGCTTTTTATTTTTTAATGTAAAGTAAATTTTAAGCTTAATGGTTAATGAGGCTTTTAATTGCATTGTTTTTGGTATAAAATAATAAGGGAATATCTATGTGATTCATAATATGAAACTTTGTTTGATTTTGGAATTAACTCTATGTAAGTTTTACTTGGTATATAGAATTGCAGCTTTTATTATTTTTTAGTATAAGAGAAGTTATATTATAGATAGTTAGTTATTATATAAAGTGTTGATAAATAAATTTGTTAAGGCATGGAGGATAACATGGAGAGAATTGGTAAGGATAATTATTACTTGGATATATGTGAAACTGTTTTAGAAAGAGGTACCTGTATAAGACGTAATTTTGCAGCTATAATTGTTAAGAACGACGAAATAATGTCTACAGGATATACAGGAGCACCAAGGGGCAGAAAAAATTGCTGTGATTTAGGATACTGCAAAAGAGAACATTTAAATGTACCTAGAGGAACAAGATATGAATTGTGTAGATCAGTTCATGCAGAGCAAAATGCCATTATATCTTCTAGAAGACAGGACATGATAGGTTCTACTATGTATTTAGTAGGTAAAGAACAGAAAACAGGTGAGTATGTGTATAATGCGTCCCCCTGTGCATTATGTAAAAGGTTTATAATAAATTCGGGAATTGAAAAGGTTATTATAAGAGATACTAAATCTCATTATAGGGAAATATACGTTAGTGAATGGATTGAGAATGATGATTCATTAAATGGAGAGGGATCATATTAGTAAATTGTTAATATGAAATAAAAGTTAAGACTCATAAATGAAGAATTCTCAGTTAATAAAGGAAGGTTAATATATGGATAACTTATATATTTTGGCAATAGTCTCAATAATACTTTCGGCAGTACTTACTCCACTGGTAAAGAGATTTGCTGTAAAAATAAAAGCTATAGATATTCCTAAAGATGATAGAAGAGTACATAAAAAACCTATACCACTTCTTGGGGGACTTGCTATATATTTTTCATTTGTTATTACAGTAATATTAAAAGCAGGAAGTTTAACTAGATCAGAAAAAGGAATAATAATAGGAGCAACGATAATAGTTGTAGGAGGTTTATTAGATGATAAATTTGATATAAAACCATGGCAGAAATTATTATTTCAAGTAGCAGCAGCCTTGTCTTTAGTTATTTATGGGGTAAATATAGTAAGAATAACTAACCCTTTAGCTGCACCAGGCATAGATACATATGTAAATATAGGAATACTTTCTATACCTTTAACTATAATGTGGGTAGTTGGAATTACCAATGCATTTAATCTGATAGATGGATTAGATGGATTAGCATCAGGTGTTGCATTTATATCTGCATTCACTATTTTTATAATAGCTTTGTTAAATTTAAATAATAGAATGGATGCAGCAGTATTAACGTGCATATTATCTTGTTCGATATTAGGATTTTTACCATATAATTTTAATCCAGCTTCTATATTTCTAGGGGATACGGGTGCACAGCTTTTAGGTTTTTTACTTGCTGCTATATCAATAGAGGGCGCTATAAAATCTGCAGCAGCCTTTGCTATAGCAGTGCCTATACTGGCATTAGGAATACCTATATATGATACTCTCTTTGCTATGATTAGAAGAAAAATAAATGGTAAGCCAATTATGCAGGCGGATAAGGGACATTTACATCATAGATTATTGGATATGGGACTTACTCAAAGACAAGCAGTTATAATAATGTATTTAATAAGTGCAGTTCTTGGTAGTTTTGCAATAATTGCTATGCAAATAAGTACACAAAAGTCTTATTTCTTATTAGCTATGGTTATGATAGTGCTAGTGATAATAGCATGGAAATTTGGACTTTTTAAACATAGAGAATAAAATAATGGAGGTATACTCATGGATAAAGTTAAAGTCATAACAATATTTGGTACAAGACCTGAGGCTATAAAAATGGCTCCTCTTGTTAAAGAACTTCAAAAAAAGAAACAAATAGATACTAAGGTTTGTGTAACCGCACAACATAGAGAAATGTTAGATCAGGTTTTAGAACTCTTTGATGTAAAACCAGATTTTGACTTAAACATAATGAAAACAAAGCAAAGTCTTACTGGTATAACTACAAGGGTTTTAGAGGGATTAGAAGAAATATTTGAGAAAGAAAAGCCAGATTTAATTTTAGTGCATGGAGATACAACAACAACTTTTGCTGGAGCGTTAGCAGCTTTTTATCAAAAGATAAAGGTTGGACATGTTGAAGCTGGACTTAGAACTTATGATAAGTATTTTCCGTTTCCAGAAGAAATGAATAGAAAGCTTACAGGTGCTGTAGCTGACATGCACTTTGCACCAACATTAGGATCGAAGACGAATTTACTAAAGGAAGGAGTAGATGAAAAGTCTATATTTGTAACAGGTAATACAGTAATAGATGCTATGGAATTTACTGTAGATAGTGAGTATGTGTTTAAAAATGATGAACTTAATAACATAGATTATAATAATAAAAAGGTAATAATGGTGACAGCCCACAGAAGAGAAAACTGGGGTCAGGGAATAGAAAATATATGTTCTGCTCTAAAAAGTATTGTAGAACAGAATAATGATGTAGAATTAGTATATCTTGTGCATTTAAATCCGGTGGTTAAAAATGTTGTATATAAAATTTTAGGAAATGTAGAAAGAATTCATCTGCTTACACCACTAGATACAAAAGAAACTCACAATTTAATGAATAAGTGTTATATGGTTATGACAGATTCAGGTGGACTTCAAGAAGAAGCACCTCACTTAGGTAAACCTGTACTTGTACTAAGAGATGTTACCGAAAGGCCAGAAGCGGTAAAAGCAGGAACTGTAAGGCTTGTAGGAACAGATATAAATGTTATAGTAAAAGAAGCTAATGAATTGATCAAGAATTGTGAAGAATATGATAATATGAGTAAAGCTATAAACCCTTATGGAGATGGCAAGGCATCTCAAAGAATAGTAACTTCAATATTGAAATATTTTAAAATAAAAAGTGATGAAAATTAATATGAATATGAAGAATTCAGCTAGAAAATATAAATTTCTAGCTGTTTTTTTAAAATGTGAGACTTTATATGCAAGTTAAAGGTAATAAGTATTATAAAGTTGCAGATGTATAGAATTTAAGATGACAAAAATTTAGTCGATTTATAGTAGATTCTAAAATAATTTTCCAGTTGATATAAGTATAAAAATTATGTATATTTAAATCTAAGAAGCTGTATAATATTGAAAGGTTTTAAGCTATGATTTTAATAATTAAAAAAATTAATTGTTATGCAAGGTTAATAAGTTTAATTGTAATTCAAATTGACAAAATTAAGCGAAATGAAGATAAAATATAAATATATTGTTAAAAAAACAACTATAAAAGCTAAATATCAATGGAAAAAGCAAATTGCAGGATTTTATTTATATTTTTTTATGTTATATAATAGATTATCATGTAAAAAACATAAAGAGTAAATCTAACGTATCTTCAGAAAATTTCAAATTTAGGAATATTATAAATTTTTAATAAAATATATTAACTACAATGACTAGCTAGTGGAGGAATATGAATTGGATAAAGAAATTATAGATATGATAAAAAAAGTATCTATTATCAATTTTATACTTGGAAGTATAATTGCTATTGCTATTCAGATGTTAATGAAAAATTATGGAGTATTTGCATTTGTAGGAACTATAATTGCAATAATTAATTTTAATGTTAACGGCATAATAGGTGGATTGATATTTGGTAAATTGAAAAATTCATCTACATCTTTGTATATATTGAGTTTTATTTTCAGAGTTGTACTTGCTGTAGGAATAGGATATGTAATTTTTAAGTATAATAATTACAATGTAGTTCCATATTTATTTGGATATACATCTCACTTAGTGGGAGTATATATATATTCAGTTATCAAAAATAATCAAGAAAGGATGTGAGAAAGTGGATGAATTGCAACCATTGTTTTCGATAAATCTAGGGTCATTTAAATTAGGAATAACTTCTAGCATTATTACACAATGGATTATAATTATTCTTGTAGCTATTTTAGCTAAAGTTTTTACACAAAACTTAAAAAAAGTGCCTGGCAAGAGGCAAAGTGTTGTTGAAATGTTGTTTGAAACAATAAGAAATGTAGTTAGGGATAATATGGGCGAAGAATATATTGGCTTTGTACCATACATAGGAACTCTTGCAATTTTTATTTTAGTTATGAATATTGGTCCATTAATTGTTGGAGCTAAAGCACCAACAGAAGACTTAAGTGTAGCAGCAGGTTTGGCATTAATAACATTTGTTATTGTACAAATTAATGCTGTAAGAAAAGTTGGTTTTAAGAAATACTTAGTAGCATATGCTCAGCCAGTAGTACCATTATTACCGCTTAATATTGTTGAAAGATTAGTTCTTCCAGTTTCATTAAGTCTTCGACTATTTGGTAATATGACTGCAGGTGCTGTAATAATTTCAATGATGTATCAAGGATTGGGTCATATAGCGTGGTTTTCTCAATTATTAATACCTATACCTTTCCATGCTTTCTTTGACTTATTTGATGCATCTATACAGATGGTAGTGTTTGTTATGTTAACAATGATGAATATAAAGATTATAGCTGAACACTAACGATAATTTATTATTAAGGAGGATTTTTTATTATGAATTTAGATGCGCATTCATTTGTATCAGGTATGGCAGCAATCGGTGCAGGTTTAGCTGCTATAGGATGTTTAGGTGGAGGTATTGGAGTTGGTACTGCTGCAGGTAAGGCAGTTGAAGGAGTTTCAAGACAGCCTGAAGCAAGCGGTAAAATACTAAGTACTTTCTTCGTAACTGCTGCATTATCAGAAGTAACAGCTATCTACAGTTTATTGATAGCTATCATGTTAGTATTTAAAGTTACAGTTTAAAGTTTAATTTAAACTAATTACCTCACCAGTTTACATATATTTAGAGGGGAGGAGTGAAATTCAATATGAATATTGATATTGGAAGAGTTGTAATAACTATAATAAATTTTATAGTACTATATTTGATTTTAAAACATTTCTTCTTTAAAAAGGTTGATGATACAATTACAACTAGACAGAATGAAATTGAATCTAAAATCAAAAATACCAATGAAAATGAACAAAAATCTAAACAGTTAGTACTTCAACATGAAGAATTATTAAAGAACTCTAGACAAGAGGGAAAAGGTATTGTTGAAGATTATAAAAATAAAGCTGAAAAAGTTTCCTCAGACATATTGAAAGAAGCTCATGAAGAAGCTGAAACTATAGTTAAAAGAGCTAAAGTTGAAGCTGAAAGAGAAAAGGAAAAAGCAGCAGATGAAATAAAGAATCAAGTTGTAGATTTAGCTGTTTTAGTATCTTCAAGAGCTCTAGAAGAATCTATAGACGAAGATCAGCATAGGAGACTTATTAAAGACTTTATAGCTAAGGTAGGTATCTAACTATGCATGAATATTTAGATAGAAGATACGCTCTTGCTCTTTATGAAATTGCAGAGGAAAAAGAAAAAGTAGAGCAGTATTTACAAGAATTAAAGGAAATAGTAGCTCTAATAAATGAAGATAAAGACTTTATGGGATTAATAGAACACCCACAAGTTAGCACTTCAGCTAAAAAAGAACTTTTCATTAAGGTATTTAAGGGTAAAGTAGACGAAGATTTATTAGCTTTTTTATTAGTTCTTATAGAAAAGGGAAGAATACTTCAACTTGAAGGTATACTTAACCAAATGCAAAATATTTATCTTGAAAAGAATAATACAGCTGTAGCTAAGGTAAAAACAGTTGTTGCCTTAAAAGATGATGAAAAGAAAGATTTAGTGCTACAATTAGAAAAAAAATATAATAAGAAGATTTTATTGGAAGAAGAACTAGACGAAAGCATAATTGGTGGAGTTTATGTTCAAGTAGGAAATGAAGTAATAGATGGAACAGTAAAATCTAAAATTGATGAAATGAAAAAATTAATGCTTAAGAGAGATTAGAGGTGAGCCCATGAATATAAAACCTGAAGAAATAACTTCAATTATAAAACAAGAAATACAAAAGTATGAAAAGAAAATAGAAACAGTTGATTCAGGTACAATAATTCAAATTGGTGATGGTATAGCCAGAGTTTATGGTCTTAACGATTGTATCGCTGGAGAGCTTCTAGAGTTTCCAAATGATGTCTATGGCATGTCTCTAAACCTTGAACAAGACAACGTAGGTTGTGTTCTTCTAGGTTCTGAAAAAGGTATAAAAGAAGGGGACATAGTTAAAAGAACTGGAAAAGTTGTTGAAGTACCAGTTGGAGATGAAATAGTAGGAAGAGTTGTAAATTCTCTTGGACAGCCTATAGATGGTAAAGGTCCTATTAAAACAACAGAAACAAGAGCAGTTGAAATTAAGGCACCTGGTGTTATTCAAAGACAATCTGTTAAACAGCCATTACAGACAGGTATAAAAGCTATAGATTCATTTATACCAATAGGAAAAGGTCAAAGAGAACTTATTATAGGAGACAGACAGACAGGTAAAACTGCAATAGCAACAGATACAATAATTAACCAAAAAGGCAAAGACGTAATTTGTATATATGTTGCTATAGGACAGAAACAATCTACTGTTGCTCATATAGTTAACAATCTTACTGAAGCAGGGGCTATGGATTATACAATAATTGTATCATCATCAGCATCAGAAACAGCACCATTACAGTACATTGCACCATATGCAGGATGTACTATGGGTGAGTATTTTATGCATCAAGGAAAAGATGTACTTATAATATATGATGACTTGTCTAAGCATGCAGTTGCTTATAGAACAATGTCATTATTACTTCGTAGAGCACCAGGTAGAGAAGCGTTCCCTGGAGATGTTTTCTATTTACATTCAAGATTGCTTGAAAGAGCTGCAAAACTTTCAGATAAGCTTGGTGGAGGATCACTTACAGCTCTTCCTATAATAGAAACTCAAGCAGGAGACGTTACAGCGTACATACCAACTAACGTTATCTCAATAACAGATGGTCAGATATTCCTTGAATCAGAATTATTCAACGCAGGACAAAGACCAGCAGTTAATGCCGGTATATCAGTATCCAGAGTTGGTGGTAATGCTCAAATTAAAGCAATGAAACAAGTTTCAGGAACACTAAAACTTGATCTTGCACAATATAGAGAACTTGCTGCTTTTGCACAGTTTGGTTCAGATCTTGATGGAGAATCAAAGAGAAGACTTGAAAAAGGTAAGAGACTAGTAGAAATACTAAAACAGCCTCAGTATAAGCCAGTACCAGTGCAAGATCAGATAATGATCATGTATGCAGCTGTTAACAATAAGTTAATGGATATTGAGGTAGAAAGTATAAAGAAATTTGAAAAAGAATTCTTAGAATATATGAATACTCATCATAAAGAAATTGGTGAAGAAATAGTAACTAAAAAAGTATTATCAGATGAGTTAAAAGAAAAACTTAGCAGTGCTATAGAAGAATTCAAAAAAATATTTTTAGCAGAGGTATAATTCCCTTTGCGGGAGGTGAATTATGGCAGGGGCAGGACTTGTTGAAATTAAAAGAAGAATTAAGTCAGTAACTAGTACCCAGAAAATAACAAATGCCATGTGTGTTGTTGCCACCTCAAAACTTAGGAAAGTCAGGACCCAATTAGAGGTAAATCAGAAATACTTTGATGCTTTCACAAAAATTGCTAATGATATTGCAAGCGGCGTGGAAGGAAGAAGTATTTATGTGCATGGTAATAAAAGTGATAAAAAACTTTATATTACACTTAGCTCTGATTCAGGACTTTGTGGAGGATTCAATGCTAATGTAGTAAATAAAACTGCAGAATTAATATCAAGTGATAAAGGAAACTCTGTATTAATGTCAGTAGGTCAAAAGGGAAGAATGTATTTTAATAGATTACAATGTGAAACTGCGGCAGAATACGTAGATATACCTGATATACCTACTCTAAAAGAAGCAGAGGCTATAACTTACAAAGCACTTGATATGTATAGAAATTCTGAAGTTGGAGAAGTGTATGTAGTATATACCAAATTCTTTACAACTGTAAAGCAATCGGTTGATGTACAGAAAATACTTCCTTTGGAAAATAAAAGTGGCGAATCAACAGCACGTTTTGTTAAGTTTGAGCCACCAATTGATCAAATAATAGATGATGTGGTGGTTATGCAGTTAAAACAACAAATATTAAATTATATGCTTCATTCTAAGTCCAGTGAACAAGGTTCAAGAATGGCAGCTATGGATGGAGCAACTAAGAATGCTAATGATTTAATAGACGATCTAAATCTTAAATTTAATAGAGAAAGACAAGGCGCTATAACTCAAGAAATAACCGAAATAATCGGCGGCGCAGAAGTTCAAAAATAAGGGAGGGACACTAATGCCAAATGTGGGCAAAGTTGTTCAGGTTATAGGACCTGTAGTAGATATAAAATTTAGTACAGAACACCTTCCTAATATATATAATGCCATAGAAATAGATATGGGAGATGCTGGTAAACTTATTACTGAAGTAGAACAGCATGTTGGAGACGATATAGTTAGAACCGTATCTATGGAAGGAACAGATGGCTTAAGAAGAGGTGTAGATGCAGTAGATACAGGTGCACCAATATCTGTACCAGTTGGAGAGGAAGTTTTAGGAAGACTTTTCAATATGTTAGGACAGCCAATAGATGAATGTGGAGATTGTAATGCTAATATGACATATCCTATTCATAGACCAGCACCAAGTTTTGAAGATCAATCTGTTTCACCAGAAATGTTTGAAACAGGAATTAAAGTTATAGATCTTATAGCACCATACCAAAGAGGTGGAAAAATAGGACTATTTGGTGGTGCCGGTGTTGGTAAAACAGTTCTTATTCAAGAACTTATAAACAATATAGCAAAAGAACACGGTGGATTATCAGTATTCACAGGTGTTGGAGAAAGAACAAGAGAAGGTAATGACCTTTATTATGAAATGAAGGAATCTGGCGTTATAGACAAAACTGCTCTAGTATTTGGACAAATGAATGAACCACCTGGAGCTAGAATGAGAGTTGCTTTAACAGGACTTACTATGGCTGAGTATTTTAGAGATAAAGGTCAGGATGTGCTTCTATTTATAGATAACATATTCAGATTTACTCAGGCTGGTTCTGAAGTTTCAGCCTTACTTGGTAGAATACCTAGTGCTGTTGGATATCAACCAACACTTGCAACTGAAATGGGTGCTCTTCAAGAAAGAATAACATCCACAAAACAAGGATCTATTACATCTGTTCAGGCTGTATATGTGCCTGCAGATGACTTAACAGACCCAGCACCAGCAACTACATTTGCGCATCTTGATGCTACAACAGTTCTTTCAAGATCTATATCAGAGCTTGGAATATATCCAGCAGTTGATCCTCTTGAATCAAGTTCAAGAATATTGGATCCAAGAATTGTAGGCGAAGAACATTATGAAATAGCTTCAAGTGTAAAACATATACTTGAAAGATATAGAGAGCTTCAAGATATAATAGCAATACTTGGTGTAGATGAACTTCCAGAAACAGATAGATTGGTAGTTGTAAGAGCTAGAAGAATTCAAAGATTCTTATCACAACCATTTAGCGTTGCAGAACAGTTTACAGGCATGAAAGGTGCTTATGTTCCAATAAAAGAAACTATAAGGGGTTTTAAAGAAATACTTGATGGTAAATATGATAATTTACCAGAAGCAGCATTCCTTTTTGCTGGAACTATAGAAGAAGTTGTTCAAAAAGCTAAATCTATGATGGAAGAAAGCTAATCCTTTTAGTTTTAAGTTAGACAGATTATTACTGTCTAACTTAATAATTTATTTGTGAGAAGGAGATTAATATGGCAAATGCTTTTAAGTTAACTATCCTTACTCCCGAAAAAGAATTTTATACTGGAGAAGTGGTAGAGTTAATAACAGGTACTACCCAAGGTCGTATAGGAATTCTTTCAAATCATATGCCTTTAGTGACTCCTTTAAGACCTGCTATCACAGAAATTACTACAAGTGATGGTAAAGAACTTAAAGCATTTACATCCAGTGGCATACTTGATGTAAAGGATAATGTAGTAGAATTCTTATGTGATTCTTGCGAATGGCCAGAAGATATAGACTTAGATAGAGCAAAATCTGCTAAAGACAGAGCTGAACATAGATTAAATGAATCAAAACATGACGTTGATGTAAAGAGGGCAGAATTAGCTTTAGCTAGAGCTATGGCTAGAATTAATTTAAAATAAATTTATATAAAAATAACACGAAACTAAGTTTCGTGTTATTTTTTTATCATAAAATTAATTATAAGAAGTTTTGCACATTTTGGTAAGTGTTTTTATATATTGATAGTATCTTAAGACACCCCTTAATAGTACACTAATCAAATTCAGATGATTTTCTATAGCATAGATTGATACAGGATCACGAAGTGAATATTTTGGTATAAATTAGTCAATAATGTTAAAGGATAAAAAGGGGGTGACAAGCTCTTTGGTATAAGCTGCTGAAGAGTATTTTATGAAAAAGAAGAAGGTTATGATTTTAATAGTTTTTTTAATAATTGGTGTTATATTCTTATTTAGCGATTTTTCATTAGCCAGTAATAATTCTGATTTATTTAATGATATTTTAAAAGAAACTAATAGCAGGACTGTTGAATGTGGTATAACAGCATCATTTATAACAGATGAAAATGGAGAGAAAGTTTGTAATGATATATTAAAAAAAATGGGATATTTTGATACAAGATATAAGTCTATGTTAAAAAACGAAAAAATTTATTGTATAGAATTTGGCAAAAATAATGTAAATGGTTACATAGAAACCATGAAATATGAAAATCATAATATTATAACAATAAATTTATTAGAAAAAAGTAATAGTAATCTACTAAGTAATATGAAAAGTGATGTGCAAAAGTGCATAGGTGGTAAAAACATAACCATAAAATATTTCCAATATCTAAAGGCGCAAGTTTGTAATAATAACATCGATGCAATAAATAAAGAAGTTTTAAAAATACTCAGAAATCATGGAGCATCTAATATTAATACAGTAGCTTTAAAAAATGGATATAGCACTACAGCTTATACAGGCATATATAATGCAATTCAGATTAATGGTAAGTTAATGGATTTTAATTATGCTGTATGTAAGTATCAGTCAGGCAATTATATAATTCTTGGAACACCTGAAATACTTACAACATATTAGCAATTGTAGAATGGAGGATAAATATGAATAAAATATCAGTAAGGGGAGGAAGAAAGTTACAAGGAGAGGTAAATATAAGTACTGCAAAAAATTCTATTTTACCAATTATAGCGGCTAGTATACTAAGTGGAGATAAATGTGTGATTGATGAAGCGCCTATGTTAGAAGATGTATTTGTTATAAGTGATGTACTTAGATCAATTTCAGCAGACATAAATATTAACGAGGAAGCTAATAGAATAGTAATAGATACTTCTAATATAAAGGATGATTCTGAGCCTTCAAGCAATTTGGTAAAAATGATGAGAGCATCTTTTTTAATTATGGGTCCTATGATATCTAGGTTTGGCAAGTTTAGATTATCTCTTCCAGGCGGGTGTAACATAGGAACAAGACCTATAGATTTACACTTGAAGGGGTTTAGTGCATTAGGTGCAGAAGTAAATGTAGGGCATGGATATGTGGAAGCTCAAGCTAAGAAGCTTATAGGAAATAAGATATATTTAGATTTTCCATCGGTAGGAGCAACTGAAAATGTAATGATGGCTGCAGTTATGGCTGAAGGTGAAACTATTATAGAAAATGCGGCTGAAGAACCAGAAATTCAAGACTTAGGGAAGTTTTTAAATAATATGGGAGCAAATATTATTGGAGCTGGTACAGATACTATTCGTATAATCGGAGTTAAAAATATGAAAGGAACTACTCATAAGCCTATATGTGATAGGATAGAAGCAGGAACATTTATGATTGCAGCTGCTATAACTAGAAGTAAAATTAAAATAAATGGAGTTAACGAGGAGTATTTAAAACCAATTATTGCCAAACTGACTGAAGTAGGTGTAAAAATAGCTTTAGATGGAAATAGCATGTATGTAGATGCAGATTCAGATCTTAAACCTATTGATATTAAAACCATGCCTTATCCAGGTTTTCCAACAGATATGCAGTCCCAAATGGCAGGTCTTTTATGCACTATAAAAGGTACTAGTGTAATTACAGAAACAATTTTTGAAAATAGATTTATGCATGCAGCTGAAATGAAGCGAATGGGAGCAAATATAAAGATTGATGGTAGAAGTTCTATTATTGAAGGTGTAGATAAATTAACAGGTGCAGAAGTTAGGGCTACAGATTTAAGAGCAGGAGCTGCACTGATACTTTGTGGCTTAGCAGCAGAAGGAGAGACAGAGGTTACAGACATATATCATGTAGATAGAGGATATGTTTCTATAGAAAAAAAATTACAAGGATTAGGTGCAGACGTTGAAAGAATAACGGGATAAACGTCCACGATATTAATATATTAACAGGAAGAGAAGATTAGAACAAAATCTTCTCTTTTCTTTAGTAATAATTTCCCCAAACTCTTAATAATATTATACTGATGTACTTTAACGAAAGTAAGGGGAGATACTTATATGAAAAGGGTTAGTGGTTTAATGTATTTAAAAAAACTTATGCTGTTAATTTTTATTGGGATAATTTTGGTTATAGCATTGTCACTGTTTATATTGGAGATAAGTGAAGGAGGCATAGGAATTAATAGGTCAATACCAAAATTCCTCATTAAATCCAACGACGTAATATTTAATAAACAAAATGTAGGAGACATAAAAATAAAGGTATATATTACAAAAGAAAATAAAGTGGAAGAAATGTGTTTGGAGGAATATGTAAAAGGAGTTGTGTCAGCTGAAGAACCAGTTGAATTTTCTTTAGAAGCCTTAAAGGCACAAGCTGTAGCAGCTAGAACCTTTGCATTAGCCCACATGGAGTCTTTTGGAGGGCATAAATATAAAAGTAATACTGGAGCGGATGTGTGTGATACAACTCAGTGTCAGGTTTTTAGACATAAGGAAGAGCAATTAAAATTATGGGAAGCTAATAAAAGAGATGAATATTGGAATAAAATAAGTAATGCAGTTCAGCAGACTTCGGGTGAATTTTTGGTATATGATAATAAGTTAGTAATGGAACCATATTACTTTTCTGTAAGCAGTGGTAAAACAGAAGATTGTTTAGATGTGTTCTCTAGTAATCTTCCTTATTTAAAAAGTGTGAGCAGTTTGGGAGAGGAAGGTGCATATAAACGTGAAAGTTCGATTAAAGTATCGTATAGTGAATTTATTAATAAAATAAGTTATAAATATACCAATTGTGGTTTATCGACAGCTAATATAAAAAATGAAATTCAAATAAAATCTAGAACTAAAGGCGGGTCAATAAAAGAAATGGCAATAGGAAAAATTACTATATCAGGTACTGAATTCAGAAGTATTATGGGATTAAATTCTGCTAATTTTAATATTAAATATAATGATACTGGTATGGAAATAGATTGCAAAGGATATGGACATGGAGTGGGTATGAGCCAGTGGGGAGCAAATGCTATGGCAAAGTCTGGAAGTAATTATAAAGAAATTTTAAAACATTATTATAGCGGAGTAGAAATTAACAAAATTTCTAGGTAAAGGGGCTTTGCCCTTTTTTTTTGTATGAAATATGTAAAAAATAATAGAAAAATTTTTATAAAATATGTATTTTTTACTATACTCTGGACAAACTACAAAAAGGAGGTGTTCATATGGACAAAAAATTTTTAAACAAAACAACTAACTTTTTTAAGAAGGAGGGCTTTTATGTAATACTATTTGTTTGCTTATGTATTGTAGCTACAGCAGCAGTTTTAACTGTTAAGTCTAATAAGCATAATGCGTTAATGCAGCAAAATGCCCAAACACAAGAAAAAGTGAAGAAGCAGACAGCCAAAGCAAATAATGAGTCATCTTTAAATTATGACAATGCTCTTCAGGTAAAGAAAAATTCTAAGGCACAAGTAGTTGTACCTAAAAATGAAGCAAAGTCACAAAGTGTTTCTAATACAGCAAGCACTTCGTTAAATAAACCAGTGGAAGGCAGTCTGGCAAGAGCTTATTCAGAAGATCCTGTATATTGGGAATCTACATCAAGTTACAGACCTAATCTTGGTTTAGATATAAAAGCAGAGATAGGTAAACCAGTATTTGCTTCTATGGATGGAAAAGTAGAAGAGATTAACAGCGCTACTCAAGATGGAGTAAAAGTTGTTATAAATCATCAAAATGGATTAAAAACAGTTTACTCTAATTTAGATGAAAAAGTAAAGGTTACCAAAGGCCAAAATGTAACAAAAGGTATGGTTATAGGAGCAGTAGGTAAAACTACGTTGAGATCAGCTTATGAAAAGTATGGGGACCATTTACATTTCCAAGTTTTAAAGGGAAATGATTTTGTCAATCCAGCAAAATATGTAAAATATTAATTTTGGGTCATTTTCCGATATATTTATCGGAAAATGACTAACCTGATGAATTTAAAAATTATAAACAGCATATTTATAAATATAGAAGGATTAGGGAGGTAGCATCCTTGAAAGATTACATTGAAGAAAGAGTTTTAGAAGTAGCAAATTATATTATAGGTTCAAAGGCTACAATAAGAAAAACAGCCAAGGTTTTTGGAGTAAGTAAAAGTACTATACACAAAGATATGACAGAAAGGTTACCTAAAATAAATCCTCAAATCGCTAAAGAGGCCAAGACTATTTTAGATTATAATAAAGCAGAAAGACATATAAGAGGTGGAAAAGCAACAAAAATGAAATATAAAGCTATTGAAGGTTAAAAACATTCCTATTATAATTAAATAAGTAGATATAATAAAAGTAGACAAAATTCACATTTTTATTATAAATAAAGAATGGGAAGAGTAGGAGTGAGCATAGGAATGTTTTTTAGTATAGGAACCGATATGGGAATTGATTTAGGGACAGCCACGGTGCTTGTTTATATTAAAGGCAGAGGAGTAATTTTAAAAGAACCTTCAGTAGTTGCTGTAGATAGAAGTAGAAATAAGGTATTAGCTGTAGGTGAAGAAGCATGGCAAATGATTGGTAGAACGCCAGGAAATATTGTAGCAATTCGTCCTTTGAGAGATGGAGTTATATCTGATTATGACATAACTGAAAAAATGCTAAAATATTTTATAACCAAGGCTTGCGGTAAAAAAAGAATGTCTGCACCAAGAGTAGTAGTATGCGTTCCCTGCGAAGCTACAGAAGTTGAAAAAAGAGCTATAATTGATGCAGCTAAAAATGCTGGTGCAAAAAAAGTATTCTTAATTGAAGAACCATTAGCAGCAGCTATTGGGTCAGGTCTTGATATAACAAAAGCAAGTGGAAACATGGTCATAGACATTGGAGGAGGTACTACTGATGTTGCAGTTATTTCTTTAGGTGGAATAGTTGTAAGAGCTTCCATAAAAATGGCAGGAGACAAGTTTGATGAAGCTATTATGAAATATATAAAAAAAGAACATAAATTAATGATTGGCGAAAGAACATCAGAGGACTTAAAAATAAATATAGGTTCTGCATATAAGAGAGAAGAAAAAATGATTATGGAAATAAGAGGAAGGGATTTAATTACAGGTCTTCCCAAAAATATAACTGTATCCTCAGATGAAATGAGGGAGGCATTGAAGGAAACAGTAAATGCTATAGCTGAAACAACCCATGCAGTGCTTGAAAAGACACCACCTGAATTAGCATCAGATATAGCTGATAAGGGTATAATTATGACTGGTGGAGGAGCACTACTTAATGGACTTAGTGAGTTGATACAAGAAGCAACAAAAGTTCCAGTATATGTAGCAGAAGATGCAGTGTCTTGCGTAGCGCTAGGAACAGGAAAGGTTTTGGAATATTTGGACAAAATGGAAGTTACTTTTACAGGTGATGATATAACGTTAATAGATTAAAAATAAAAGCAAAATCCTATAGAATTTAGGATTTTGCTTTTTTTTATGTGAACATACATACAAATTATAAATGGGTTGTTATTATAATGAAAATTTGGTGTTGTTATATAAATAATAAGTGTGTATAAGAGAGTGAGTTATAGCTTCAGCCATGTTTAATATTAAGTTTAGTCGTATATTATTACTAGTAAATATTTCGTCACTGTCATTAGAATCAACTATACCTATTACAGAACATTCCCCTACATTAGGAAGAAATTTACCGACGCCTTTACCAGGATGTACAGGATAATCTCTCGCTTGGATTTCTCCTATACTAGACTCATCACCAAGACATGCATCTATTCCTATTAAATTATTATATGGATGCATGAGTTTTATTTCTTTTAGTTTTTTATCGATATTTAAAGCATGTATCGGATCTGAAATAGTTCCATATACAGGTAGAGGGAAACCTTTAGCTTTTAGTAGAGTACCTACTAATGGCCCAAGACAATCACCTATGCATCGGTCTGTTCCAATACATACTATAACAGTATTTTTATTCATATAGTCTTTTAAAAAATATGCAATCTCATAATAACACATTGGATTTTTGTAATTAGATTTTACTTTATTCAAGAACTCACCTCCTATCAATAATTTATATGAAGATAATTTAAAAAATATCATTATTTAAAGAATAAAAAAAGAAAAAATAGTGAATACTAATAAAAGGTGTTTGCATAATACAAGGAGGCAAAATATATGAAAAAAAGGATACTGTCATTCGTTGTAATTTTATGTACCACAATATGTGTAGGTATAATGATTTATTCAAGTAGAATAGATGTTAATGAGAATTCAATAAAAGGAAAAGTCGAGGTAATGAATACAAATAATAAAACCAATAGTGCAGAAAGTAAAATACAGAATGACAAAAATAAAGGTAAAAGTGAAGAAAAAAGTAAAGATAACATTACGAATAGCCCTCAATCAAAAAGTAAAGAATTAATTAGTATGACAGATAGTTACAAAAAAAATAAGATGGATATGATAGCAGATAAAATAGATGAGGACAAAAAAGAAATTTTTTCACAATACGATGAGAAAGTTGACAAAGAAAATCAAAGAACAAAATCTAATAATGATGATAAAAATAATGATAATTTGAATAGTGAAAAAGATTTACCAGTATTTAAGGTTTCAAGGTCAAAAATAAAAGATAGTTTAACTATTGCCGATAAAGAAAAGCTTCTGTCTGTAGGAAGTAAGTTATCAGCTGTGGACTATGAAAAAGTAAATCAATATTTAAAAAATGGTAGTGATGAAGATATAAAAAACACTATAAAATTACTTAAGCAAAGATTATCTGACAAAGATTATGGAAAAGTAGAACAGGTAGTTAAAAAATTTATAAACATGGAATCAGTTAATCGATAAGATAATTTTATGATATAAGAGAATTATTAAATTTGATTAAATAAAAATAACTGAGTGTGATTTATAAAGATAAACAGAGATTAGTAGAGGTATACAGAGTAGAACTTGTTATACTGTAGATTTTGAACTTGAAAATAACAACTGAACAATGTATACTAATCCATGTTGAAGCCGTTACTGGTGAAAACATGGATAATATGAAATGTGCTGGCATAGCTCAGTTGGTAGAGCAACTGACTTGTAATCAGTAGGTCGAGGGTTCGACCCCTTCTGCCAGCACCAAATATGGAGGAATTCCCGAGCGGCCAAAGGGGGCAGACTGTAAATCTGTTGTCATCGACTTCGATGGTTCGAATCCATCTTCCTCCACCAATAATGTGGGCGCATAGCTCAGCTGGGAGAGCATCTGCCTTACAAGCAGAGGGTCACAGGTTCGAGCCCTGTTGTGCCCACCACATTAAAAATTAAATAGTATGTGCTGGCATAGCTCAGTTGGTAGAGCAACTGACTTGTAATCAGTAGGTCGAGGGTTCGACCCCTTCTGCCAGCACCAAATGCGGAGGAATTCCCGAGCGGCCAAAGGGGGCAGACTGTAAATCTGTTGTCATCGACTTCGATGGTTCGAATCCATCTTCCTCCACCAAGAAAAGCACTATTAAGTGCTTTTTTTCATGCAGAAATTTTCTGCTTTTAAATAAAAACGCTCCGTAAGTAGTTGAAAACAAATAGTTGTTACGCTTGGGGGGAACATTGAAAGTAAAAAGGTATAAGTAAAGTTGATGTAAAAAACGCGTTCAGGAGGACACTTATGTTCTTATTTTAATATGTAATGCTAGAAAAATAAAGTTTACATAGGTGTTGACACTAAAACTTACTTATGATAATATAATACGGTAATAATTGAATAAAACTCTTATCAAGAGAGGCGGAGGGAAAGGGCCCGATGAAACCCGGCAACCAGTGAATATTCACTAAGGTGCCAATTCCTGCAGTATCAATCTGCGAGATAAGAGAGTCGTTAAGTTTATTTAACCTCTTCTTACTGAAGAGGTTTTTATTTTTAAAAAGTTGGAGGGAGAAACTTATGAGAAGATTGTTTACTTCTGAATCAGTTACTGAAGGACATCCAGATAAAATGTGTGACCAAATTTCAGATGCTGTTCTTGATGCTATATTAGAGCAAGATCCTAATGGAAGAGTAGCTTGTGAAACAGCAACTACTACAGGAATGGTTTTGGTTATGGGAGAAATATCAACTAAATGTTATGTAGATATTCCTAAAATCGTAAGAAAGACTATAGAAGAAATAGGATATACTAGAGCTAAATTTGGATTCGATTGTTCTACATGCTCTGTAATTACTTCTATAGATGAGCAGTCTGCCGATATAGCTATGGGGGTTGATGAAGCTCTAGAAGCAAAAGAAGGTAAAATGAATGAAATAGAGGCTATAGGTGCAGGAGATCAAGGGATGATGTTTGGTTTTGCTACAAACGAAACAGCTGAATATATGCCTATGCCAATAAGCTTAGCACATAAACTTTCAAGAAGATTGACTGAAGTTAGAAAAAATGGAACTTTGAATTATTTAAGACCAGATGGAAAGACTCAAGTTACAGTAGAATATGAAAATGATAGACCTGTTAGAATAGATACTATTGTAATATCAACACAACATGATCCAGAAGCAACACTTGAACAGATTAAAAGAGACCTGATAGAGCAAGTAATAAAACCAATTATTCCAGTTGAGCTTTTAGATGAAGATACTAAATATTTTATAAATCCAACAGGAAGATTTGTTGTTGGAGGTCCTCAGGGAGATTCAGGATTAACTGGAAGAAAGATTATAGTTGATACTTATGGTGGATATGGAAGACATGGTGGTGGAGCTTTCTCAGGAAAGGATCCAACTAAAGTTGATAGATCTGCTGCATATGCTGCAAGATGGGTAGCTAAAAATCTTGTTGCAGCAGGAGTTGCTGACAAACTTGAAATACAACTTGCATACGCTATTGGTGTAGCACAACCCGTATCTATAACAGTGGATACATTTGGAACAGGAAAGATATCAGAAGAGTCAATAGTTGAAGTAGTTAAGAAAGGTTTTGATTTAAGACCAGCAGCTATTATAAGAGATTTAGATTTAAGAAGACCAATATATAAGCAAGTTGCTGCTTATGGACACTTTGGAAGAACTGATATAGATGTTCCATGGGAAAAATTAAATAAAGTTGAAGAAATAAAAAAGATTCTTTGGAATAGAAATGTTTAAAAATTAGGGTTATTTTGCAAGTAAGATTCATTGATGGTGAATCAACCTTTTAATAATTGTTAAGCAGATAATATGTTCAAATAAGAGCTGTGAAATTAAGATTATGTCTTAATTTCACAGCTTTTTAAATTACAATTAAGATTTATACTAATTTTATTTTTTAAATTATATTTTTAATAGTTCTTTTTAAAAATGTAAATGTTTTGTTTCTTCTGTATATTTGAAAACCTCATATGATATAATTAAAAATAAAAGATTACAAAAAATTAGGAGCGGTTTTATGCAGCAAATACAAGGTGTGGTTGAAAATATAGTTTTCCAAAATGAAGAAAATGGATATGTTGTAGCAAAGATTAAAGAAAAGAGCGAAAATGTAACAGTAGTGGGTTGCATACCTTATATTATAGAAGGACAAAATTTAAAGCTTATAGGTGAATGGGTTCTTCATCCACAATTTGGACAGCAGTTCAAAGTTTCTGGGTGTGAAGAAGTAATACCAAGCTCTGTTGTTGGTATAGAAAGATACTTATCTTCTGGAATAATATCAGGTATTGGACCAGTTACAGCAAAGAAAATAGTAGAGAAATTTGGAGAACAAACATTAGATATATTAGATAATCATATCGAAAGACTTAAAGAAATAGAGGGTATAGGTGCAAAAAAAATAGCATTAATAGATGATTCATATTCTAAGCAAAATGAAGTAAGAAACATAATGGTTTTTCTTCAGACTTATGGTGTAACTCCAAATCAATGTGTAAAAATACATAAGAGGTTTGGCTCAAATTCTATAAAAGTTGTAAAAGAAAATCCATATGTTTTAACAGAAGAAATATCAGGCATAGGATTTAAAACAGCAGATAGGATTGCAAGGAGTCTTGGAATAGAGACAAATTCTCCTTTTAGGATACAAAGTGGAATAAAGTATATTATAAATCAGTTCTGTGGGCTTGGAAATACGTATATGCCTTTAGATAAGTTAATTAAAGAAGGAATTGATATACTAGGTGTGTCTAAAAAAGAAATCGAAGAAAATATATATGATAGTTCTGTCAGTGGAAAGCTAAAGTTAGATAAGTTTCAAGATGAATTTTGTGCATTTACACTTTCATACTATTATTGTGAGCTTGGAGTTACAAAAAAGATAGTCACATTAGCTGCAAGTAACTATGATGATATAAAAATAAATGTAGATGAAGAAATAGCTTGCTTTGAAAATGATAATTGTATAAAGTTTGCGGCATCTCAAAAAGAAGCTATAAAAGGTGCTGTGGAAAATGGAGTTGAAATAATAACAGGAGGGCCAGGTACAGGAAAAACTACTATTATAAATTGTATAACGGAAATATTTGAAAAGTTTAAGCTTAGAGTTTTTATGGCAGCACCAACAGGAAGGGCAGCCAAGAGAATGACAGAATCCACAGGCCGAGAGGCTAAAACTATTCATAGGCTTTTAGAAATGGGAGTAGGTGAAGATGACTCAAATGTATTGTTTTCTAGAGGGGAAAATTCGCCTTTAGAGTGTGATGCAATTATATTAGATGAAGCTTCCATGATAGACATTATGCTTATGAATAATTTATTAAAAGCAGTTTCTATGGGGACTAGAATTATAATTGTAGGAGATGTAGACCAACTTCCGTCAGTAGGGCCTGGAAATGTGCTTAGTGATTTAATCGAAAGCAAGTGTATTAAAGTTGTTAGATTGAAAGAGATTTTTAGACAATCGAAAGAGAGCATGATAGTAGTTAATGCACACAAAATAAATAATGGTGAGATGCCTTTAATAAACCAAAAAAATAAGGATTTTTATTTTATAAAATGTGAAGGCTTAAATGAAATAACTAATACGCTGATATCTCTTATAGATAATAGGCTGCCTAGATTCAATAAAAAATGGGATAAAATGAAGCATATACAAATCCTTTCTCCTATGAGGAAAGGTGTTTTAGGAGTTTCTAATTTAAATAAAAAACTTCAAGATATTTTAAACCCTAGGGATGAAAATAAAAAAGAGAAAGAATTTAAGGATATTGTATTTAGGGTTGGAGATAAAATAATGCAGACTAAAAATAATTATTCCTTAAATTGGGCTAGGATTTCAGGAGAAGGCGAAAATGAAGGTACAGGTATTTTTAATGGAGATGTTGGGTTTATACAGGACATAGATGAAGATAAAGATACTGTAACTATAATATTTGATAACGAGAAGAAAGTTATATATGATAATATGTATTTGGATGAAATAGATTTAGCATATGCAATAACTATTCATAAGAGTCAAGGAAGTGAGTTTCCTGTGGTAATTATGCCGGTCTTTATGGGTGCACCGTTATTAATGAATAGAAACTTGTTATATACGGCTATTACTAGAGCAAAACAACTAGTTGTTTTAGTAGGAGATTTAAAAGCAGTAAAATTCATGATAGATAATAATAGAAGTTTCGAAAGATATTCATTATTAAAACATAGAATAATGGATATAATGGAGAGTGAAGTAGATGCTGTTATTTCAGAAGATGAAACTAAATAAGGAAAAAGAAAAATTAAGTGAGTCTATACTAAATTGGAGTATGGGAAGTGATAAGTTTCTTAATATAAGATCATTACCTTATAATTCAGCTGAAATATTTATAAAAGTTATAATGTACTATGTATTAAATAACAAGAAGATAGCGTATATTACAAATGAAACATCTAATAAAGTAGATGTCATAGAAAAAATAAAGAAATATACCGAATTTAGAAACTATGCTTATTTAAGAGGAAGCAAAATACAATCAAGTGCATTATTAAAAGTGGGAAACTTGTATAATATATGCAGCCTAAGAGAAAAATTTGATTTGATAATTTATGATGATATAAATAGTTTTCCTATAAAAAATGCTCATGAAACAGTAAATTTCATATCAAAAATATCTAAGTATAATACTAAGGTTATTACCTATGCAGTAGAAAGCATATTAAGGAGTCAAAAAGAATTTTTACTTCCTGTAAAAGACAACAAAAATCCTGTAATAGAGCCAAGAACTATACTTACAAGAATAGATATAAATAAAGATATACCTTTTATGGTGTATGATTATTTAAAATGGTCAATAAGCTGTGGGAGAAAGGTAATTATATATGTGCCTGATAAAGAAAAGGTTCAGAAAGTACACGTTTATGTAAAAAGATATTGTTTAAGTTTTACTAAGAGTGTAATGAAATTATACAAAGAAAATGATTATAATATTAATAAAAGAATAATTAATAACTTTGAAAAAATTAAAAACTCTATAGTGATTACAAACAGTTTTTATGAAGTTTTTTCAAATATAAAAAATACTGATATAATGGTGTATTTTGCAGATAATCCTGAATTTGATTATAAGAAACTTATTTATCTTTGTGCAAGTGTAGGAAGGAGTGAAAGAGACTTAAAAGGAGAAGTTATATTTTTGGCTAATGAGGAAACAGAAGATATGGAAAAGGCAAAAAATATGACGAGAAACTTTAATAAAGAAGCATGGGAAATGGGATTGTTAAAAATCTAATATTTTTAAAAGATTGTCTATTAGAAACTATATATTCAAATGATGAAAAGTGCATATGCTGTGGAGAAGAAATATATAATGGTAAATACATATGCAGCAAATGTGAGAAAACGATAAGGTTTTGTAATTATGGTTTTGATATACAAAAGGAAAAGGTTAGTTTTAAATGTTATAGTATATCCTATTATTCTGGTCCTATTATGAACTTGATATTACAGTTAAAATATAAGGGTAATTTCTTAGCTGGACAGGTAATATCTGAATACATGATAAATTTAATTAAAAGTAAAAAAATTAAATGTGATTATATAACTTATGTTCCAATGACTAAAAAACGATTAAAAAGCAGAGGATATAATCAAACTATGTACCTTTCAAAAATGTTATCTAAATCAATAGATATTCCTGTTATTAATTGTTTAAAAAAGATAAAAGATACTAAAGATCAAATTGGTTTAGGGAAAGAGGAACGATGGAAAAATATTAAGGGAAGTTTTAAGTTTTCAAAAAAATACTGTATTGAAAATAAAAATATATTAATAATTGATGATGTTATAACTACTGGTGCTACTGCTGTTTCATGCGGTTTAGAATTAAAAAAATATGGAGCGGCAGAAATTACTATATTGACTGCAGCGAAAAGTAGAGTATAATCTTATTATATGAAAGTCAGGTTTGTGGTTGAAAGTCGATGCCAGTCGCAGGCAAAACGATCCACGTAAGTTAAATAAAATGTTTAATGAGCATGGTGCGGTTTAGAAGTAAGTCCTGCCGTTATATAATAGCGAGAGGGTTAGTAGTGAGAGGTTAATTCCCGGTAGCGAGGACTCCAGCAGGCGAGTGTGGGGTCAAAGACCAGGTCAACTGACTTTATATAAAAGTTCTTAATCTAATTGATTAAGAACTTTTAATTTTTTTTTGATTTTTGAATATAATATTAAGTGAAACAAGAAATCAAGAATAAACAAAGAATTTTAAGCAATATTAACTTAAACTTGAATAATATTCTGACAATTCCTTTTAATGGTGTTGTGTTTTGCAAAAATCAGTATTAAAATGAAACTAACAAAAATCAAAAATCAAAAATCAAAACATTCTTAATATTGCAATACAATAAAATTTGCAATATTACAAGGAAGGGGCTGAAAGTATGAGAATAACAGTAAGTGGAAAAAACATTGAGGTAACTAGTGCGCTAAGAAATACAGTGGAGAGGAAGTTATCAAAACTTGAAAAGTATTTCAACCCTGATGTAGAGGTGTATGCTACATTAAGTGTTCAAAAGAATAGACAAATAGTAGAAGTTACGATACCTTTTAATGGTGTTATATTAAGAGGTGAAGAAGAGAATGATGATATGTATGCATCTATCGATTTAGTTGTAGATAAATTAGAAGGTCAAATAAGAAAGCAGAAAACAAAACTTCAAAGAAGAAATCATTCAGATTCACTTAAATTCCAGTTCATACCTGATGTAGAACCAAAGGACAAAGATGAGTCTAAAATAGTTAAGACAAAAAAGTTTGCAATAAAACCTATGTCTTCAGAAGAAGCAGTTCTACAGATGGAACTTTTAGGACATAATTTCTTTGTATATAAGAGTGCAGAAGATGGAGAAGTAAATGTGGTTTATAAAAGAAAAGATGGTAATTATGGTTTGATAGAACCTGAATTTTAAATTTAAAAAATGGAGGAAGCGTAATGCTTCCTCTTTTTAAGGTTTATTTTAAAAAATGTATATTAAATGTAACAAATTTTTAAACTATGATAAGTATCCAATATATAAAGTTGAATAGCAAATGATTAGGTGTTATAATCTATAAGGTGTAACTTTATAAAAATTTGATATGTGAGGATGAAAACAATGAATATTTTTCAGAAAATGTTTGGTACATATAGTGACCGAGAAGTTAAAAGGATAATTCCTATTGTTAATAAAATAGATGCTTTAGATTCTGAAATTCAAAAACTAACTGATGATGAATTGAAAGCTAAAACAGTTGAATTTAAAGAAAGAGTAGAAAAAGGGGAAAGCTTAGATGACATATTACCAGAAGCTTTTGCCGTAGTTAGAGAAGCTGGATTTCGTACTATAGGATTAAAGCATTTTAGAGAACAACTTATAGGTGGAATAGTTCTTCATCAAGGAAGAATATCAGAAATGAAAACAGGTGAAGGTAAAACTTTAGTAGCTACTTTACCTGCATATTTGAATGCACTTAGTGGAAAAGGAGTTCATATAGTTACAGTAAATGATTATCTTGCTAAAAGAGATAGAGATACTATGGCACCAGTGTATGAATTTTTAGGACTTAAAGTAGGTGTAATTCTTCATGATTTAAATCAATCTCAAAGACAAGAAGCTTATAATTGTGATATAACTTATGGTACTAACAGTGAATATGGATTTGATTATTTAAGAGATAACATGGTTATATATAAAGAAGAAAGGGTTCAAAGAGGCTTAAATTATGCCATAGTAGATGAAGTTGACTCTATATTAATAGATGAAGCTAGAACACCTCTTATAATTTCAGGTGAAGGTGAAAAATCTACTGATTTTTATAAGGTAGCAGATTATTTTGCTAAATCATTAGTAAAAGAAACAGATCTTAATATTGATGAAAAAGCTAATGCAGTAATGCTTACTGATGATGGTATTGAAAAAGCAGAAAAATTCTTTAAATTGGAGAACTTTGCTGACCCTGAACATATGGAAATACAGCACCATGTAGTTCAAGCGTTGAAAGCTAATTACATGATGAAGAGAGATAAAGACTACATGGTAAGAGACGGCGAAGTAATGATTGTAGATGAATTTACAGGAAGAATGATGGAAGGTAGAAGATATAGTGATGGCCTTCATCAAGCTATAGAAGCAAAAGAAGGAGTTAAAGTAGAAAGAGAATCAAAAACTCTTGCAACTATAACATACCAAAACTATTTTAGAATGTTTAAAAAACTTTCAGGTATGACAGGTACTGCTTTAACAGAAGAAAATGAATTTAGAGAAATATATGGATTAGATGTAATAGTAGTTCCTACTCATAAGCCAATAGCTAGACAGGATTTACCTGATGTAGTATATAAGACAGCAAAGGGAAAATTTAAAGCAATAGTAGAAGACATAGTAGAAACTCATAAAAAAGGTCAGCCAGTGCTTGTAGGAACAGTAAGTATAGAAAAATCAGAATTACTTTCTGATATGCTTAAGAAAAAAGGAGTGCCTCATCAAGTACTTAATGCTAAATTCCATGAAAAAGAAGCAGACATAATATCTCATGCAGGAGAACCTGGAACAGTTACTATAGCTACTAATATGGCAGGTCGTGGTACGGATATAAAACTTGTAGAAAGTGTTGTAGAAGTTGGAGGCTTAAAGATTATAGGTACTGAGAGACATGAGTCAAGAAGAATTGATAATCAGCTTAGAGGACGTTCTGGTCGTCAAGGAGATCCAGGAGCATCAAGATTCTATGTTTCATTAGAAGATGATCTTATGAGAATATTTGGTTCCGATAAACTTCAAAGTTTAGTTGGAAAATTAGGACTTGGTGATGACGAAGCTATAGAAAGTAAGATGGTTTCAGGTGCTATAGAAAATGCACAAAAGAAAGTTGAAGGAAATAACTTTGACATAAGAAAAACAGTAGTTCAATACGATGATGTAGTAAATAAACAAAGAGAAATTATATATAAACAAAGATCAGAAGTGCTTGAAGGAGAAGACTTAAAGGAACAAATTCAGAACATGATTAAGGATTTAGTTTCTACTGTAGTAGATTCTCACATGTCAGGTGTAGATGAAGAATTTGAAAGTGATTTAGTAAAACTTATTCATTATATGGAAGAACTTTATGTTCAAAAGGATTTTATTAAATTAGAAGATTTAGAAAAGCTATCAAATGAAGAAATTAAGGAAAAATATATAAGTATGGCTCAAGAGATATATTCACATAAAGAAGAAGAGTTCGGCGAAGAACAAATGAGAGAAATAGAAAGAGTTATTCTTCTAAGAGTAGTAGATACAAAATGGATGGATCATATAGATGATATGGAACATTTAAAGAGAGGAATAGGACTTAGAGCATACAGACAGCAGGATCCAGCTCAAGCTTATCAGTTTGAGGGAAGTGAAATGTTTGAAGAGATGATATACAACATCAAAGTAGATACTGTTAAGTATTTATTACATGTTGAAATACAGAAGGCTCCAGAAAGAGAAAGAGTAGTTAAAGAAGTTCATACAAATCAAGCAGAAGATGATTCAGTAAAGAAACAACCAGTTAGAAAAGAAAAGACAGTTGGAAGAAATGATCTATGCCCATGTGGCAGTGGTAAGAAGTATAAAAACTGCTGTGGAAGATTTGAGTAGTGAAGGATTGTATTCTAGAAAAACTTTTTGCAAAGGCAAAAAGTTTTTCTTATATTTTAATTATAAAAGGGAAGTGTGATTAAGTGATAATTCAATTAGAAGAAGTGTTAAGTTCTTTGAATAGTTTAAATCAAATCATAAAAGAAATTAGGGATTCACTTTGACGTAGAAAGCATTAATATAAAGGTAGAAGAATTGCAAAGAAAAATGCAGGAACCTAACTTTTGGAGTGATACGGATAAAGCACAGGAAGTAACAGGTGAAGAAAAGTTTCTTAAATCAAGATTAGATAAGTATAAAGATCTTGAAATTAAGATACAAGATGCTGAATTTTTAACGAAGCTTGCAATGGAAGAAAATGATTTTTCATCATCAAAAGATATAATAAATGAAGTAGGAGAAATTCAAAATGAGATAGAAAGATTTAGAATTGAAGTTCTACTTTCAGGGGAATATGATAAGAACAACGCTATAATGAATATTCATGTAGGCGTTGGGGGGACTGATGCTCAAGATTGGACCGAAATGCTCCTCAGAATGTATACAAGATGGGCAGAAAAAAAAGGATTTAAAATAGAAACTATAGACATTTTGCCAGCAGAGGATGCAGGTATTAAAAGTGCTACTTTAAGAATAGTAGGGGAATTTGCTTATGGTTACTTAAAAGCAGAAAAGGGAATTCACAGATTGGTTAGAATATCGTCTTTTAATGCTAATGGAAAAAGACAAACTTCCTTTGCATCTATTGAAGTATTGCCAGAACTAACTAATAATCAAGATATAGATATAAGGCCAGAAGATATAAAGGTTGATACTTATAGATCTAGTGGTGCAGGTGGTCAGCATGTAAATAAAACAGAATCAGCTATTAGAATAACTCATACTGCTACAGGAATTGTGGTGCAATGTCAAAATCAAAGAAGCCAGCATCATAACAAGGAAGAAGCAATGAGAATGTTAAAATCCAAACTTGCGGAACTTAAAGAAAGAGCTCATAAGGAAAAGATAGAAGATTTAACTGGAGAGCTTAAGGATATGGGATGGGGAAGTCAAATAAGGTCCTATGTATTTCAACCTTACACTATGGTAAAAGATCATAGAACATCTGTAGAGTCTGGTAATATAAATGCAGTAATGGATGGAGATATAGACCAGTTTATAAATGAATATTTGAAGCAATATAATTAGATATTATTAAATAAAACAGCATCGCTTTTGCGATGCTGTTTTATTTAATAATATATGTATATATAGATTGGTAAAAAAACAGTGCTATTTGACAAAATTACATGATTGGCATATTATTAGTATAGCAATTATTTTTATACAAAATATTAGTACACAATATAAAGGAGGAAGAAATGATTACATCTCTAGATAAGTCTATTGGAATGTCCATAAATTATGTTAATAGAAAAATACAAAGGTTTTTATCTGGAAATCTTGAAAGCTATGATATTACTACGGAGCAATGGGCAGTATTGTTAAAATTAGTTGAGAAAGAAGGAATTAATCAAAAATTACTATCTAAGGAAGTAGAAAAAGATCAAGCAACGTTAACAAGAATATTAGATATTTTGGAAAGAAAAAGTTTGATTATAAGAAAAAAATGTGATGAGGATAGAAGATCATTTTTAATTTATGCTACTGATAAAGGTAAAAAACTCAAAAAAGAAGTGTATCCTTTTATTGAAGAACTATTTAAAGATATGATATATGGTATTCCAAAGGAACAATTGGATTTGTTTGTAGACATACTTGACAAAATTAATGAAAATATGTGTACGAGAGAGCAAAAAACAAAACAATGTATTAAAAAGTAATTGAAAAACATTTTAATAGGAGATTGATATAATGGAAGAAAAAACAGAAGAAATTCAATGTGAAGAGAAAGTTTTTAAAGTAGTGCCAATTAGTATAGCATTAATAACTGCAGGCTTTTTTTGTATGCTAAATGAAACAGTATTAAACATGGCTTTAAAAAATTTGATGGTTCAGTTTAGTATAAATGCAAATACTGTTCAATGGTTAAGCACAGGATATATGCTTATCATGGGTATTTCTATACCTATTTCAGCATATCTTACTCAAAGGTTTACAACTAGGCAATTATTTTTAACTTCTGTAGTTATATTTGTACTTGGAACAATTATATGTGGAAGTGCTCCCACTTTTTCAATTTTATTAATAGGAAGATTAATTCAAGCTGTAGGGACAGGAATTTTGATACCTAATATAATAAATACTTTAATAATTATTAATCCTATAGAAAAACGTGGAAGAGCACTTGGAATATTTAATCTTGTTATGTTTTGTGCACCTGCTGTTGGACCGACTATTTCAGGATTAATCATACAATCGCTTAATTGGAGATGGTTGTTTTTTAGTATAATGCCTTTTTCTGTTATTGCACTTGTTATTGGACATATTTACATAGAAAATGTAACAGAGGTATCAAGGCCAACTCTTGATATTGCGTCAGTTATATTATCAACTATTGGTTTTGGTGGATTTATATATGGAGTTAGCAATATAGGAGGTTCATCTAATACTACAATGGTTGTTCCTATGGTTGTTGGATGCATTGCATTAGCAATATTTGTAGTACGTCAATTAAATATGAAACAACCTATGCTGGACATGCGTACATTTAAGTATCCAATGTTTACCTTGGGAACTATCCTTATTATAATTATGCACATGGTTAATTTTGCAACTATGCTTCTTTTGCCAATGTTTCTTGAAGGAGCATTGGGATTAGCAGCTTTTACAGCAGGGCTTGTTATGCTGCCAGGTGGACTTATTAATGGAATTGTATCACCTATTTCAGGACATCTTTATGATAAATTTGGCCCTAGAAAATTAATTATTCCGGGATATATAATTTCAACTGTTGTATTCTTTATATTTTCTAGAAGTCTATCACTTAGTATAACTATTCCAACAATTATTATTTTGCATTGTCTTTCATTAATAGCTGTAGGATTGATAAATACTCCAACTCAAACTAACAGTTTAAATCAGTTACCACCAGAATATTATCCTCATGGTACTGCTATAATGAATACATTACAACAAATAGCAGGGGCATTTGGAACATCATTATTCGTTGCTATTATGTCTGCTTATCAAAGAAATTACTTAATGACTGTAAATAATCCTAACGATACTAAGCATCAAGCAGTATCACTAGTTTTAGGAGTAAGACATAGCTTTTCAATTGAGGTAGGAGTACTTATTGTTGCTGTAATAATATCTTTATTTATTAAAAACAATATAAAAAAAGCTATAACAAATTAAGGTTAAGAAAGTAATAAGATTTAGTGTAATTTGAAGTTAGTTTATATTAATTTGCCAAATGCTGTGTCGGTGGTGTAATATATTATTAGTTATTTTTAATAAATAAAAATTGCTATTTATAATAGCAGAATATATGCATTAGGCACCTTTTATCTATTAATATTTTAAAAGGTGCTTAAATTAAGATAATAAGGTTGGAGGCAAGTATAAGTAATATGAAAAGTATAGTGGATAGATTGGTAGAAGAACTTAACTTAAATAAGAAAAATGTTGAAAGTGTAATAGAACTTTTGGATGGGGGAAATACAGTACCATTTATAGCTAGATATAGAAAAGAAGCAACTGGCAATATGGATGATGTAACTCTTAGAAATCTATTTGAAAGGCTTACATATTTAAGAAATTTAGAGAGTAGAAAAGAAGATGTTGTAAGGCTTATAGATGAACAAGGTAAGCTTACAGATGAACTAAAAACGGTTATAATGAAATGTGATACTTTAACAGAAATAGAGGACATATATAGACCATATAAGCCTAAAAAGAGAACAAGAGCTATAATAGCAACAGAAAAGGGGCTAAAGCCATTAGCTGAAGTAATATGGAATGGTGAATTTAAAGATGATATAAACGCATATGCTGGTAAATTCATAAATGAAGAAAAAGAAGTGAAATCAGAAGAAGAAGCACTTCAAGGAGCTATGGATATAATAAGTGAAATTATATCTGATGCAGCTGAATATAGAAAATGGATTAGAAACTTAGTTAAAAATGAAGGGCTTATAGAAACTACAGGGGAGAATAAAGACAATGAGACTACTCCTTATGAAATGTATTATGATTATAAAGAAGCTGTGAAAAACATTCCAGCACATAGAATACTTGCTATAAACAGAGGGGAAAAAGAGAAGATACTTTCAGTTAAAATAACTGCAGATATGGAAAAAATAACTGTTTACTTAAAATCAAAATGCTTAAAAGGCAATAATGTCACAGATATGTATATAGAAGAAAGTATAAAAGATTCATTAAAAAGACTTATATATCCATCCATTGAAAGGGAAATAAGATCTGAGCTTACAGATATAGGGGAAGAAGGAGCTATAAAGATATTTAAGGCTAATTTAAAAGCATTGTTAATGCAGCCACCTATTAAAGGGAAAGCTGTATTAGGTTATGATCCTGGATTTAGAACAGGATGCAAAATAGCAGTTTTAGATGATACAGGTAAATTGTTAGACACATCTACAGTGTATGCTACAGTACCTAAAAATGATGTAGAAGGTGCTATAAAGATACTTAAAGAATTAGTATATAAGTATGATGTAGGGGTTGTATCTTTAGGAAATGGTACTGCAAGTAGAGAATCTGAAGAAGTTATTGTAAGGTTAATAAAAGAAGTCAAAGCAGAAAAGAATAAAGAACTCTACTATGTCATTGTATCAGAAGCTGGAGCATCAGTATATTCAGCATCAGAACTTGCAGCTAAAGAGTATCCAGATATAAATGTATCCTTAAGAGGAGCTATATCCATTGGAAGAAGACTACAAGACCCACTAGCAGAGCTTGTAAAAATAGATACTAAATCTATAGGAGTAGGACAATATCAACATGATGTTGCACCTAAGAAATTAGATGAGTCTTTAAAAGGAATTGTAGAGGATTGTGTAAATAGCGTAGGCGTAGATTTAAATATAGCTACTCCATCACTTTTAAGTTACATTTCAGGAATAAATGCAACAATAGCACAAAATGTTGTAGGATATAGAGAAGAAAATGGTAAGTTTAAAAGCAGAAAGGAACTTTTAAAGGTTAAAAGATTGGGAGCTAAGGCTTTTGAGCAGTGTGCAGGATTTTTGAGAGTTATGGAGAGCAAAGAACCTTTAGATAACACATCAGTTCATCCTGAATCTTATGAAGCTGCAAAGGCTTTATTAACTACACTAGGATATAAAATGGAAGATTTGAAAAATGCAAATTTAGCAGATATAGATGATAGAGTAAATAATATAGGTATTGACAGTTTGGCTGAAAAATTGGAAATAGGTGTTCCTACACTTAAAGATATAATAAAGGAAATGAAAAAACCAGGAAGAGATCCAAGAGAAGAAATGCCTAAACCTGTATTAAAAACTGGAATTATAGAAATGTCTCAATTAAAACCAGGTATGCAGCTTACAGGAACTGTAAGAAATGTAGCGGATTTTGGAGCATTTGTTGATATAGGTGTTCACCAAGATGGACTTGTACACATAAGCCAATTATCAGATAAATTCGTAAAGCATCCATTAGATGTAGTTCAGGTAGGAGATATTGTTGAAGTAGTTGTACTAGAAGTGGATGAAAAAAGAAAGAGAATAGCGTTAACTATGAAAAAATAATTATTAAATGATGATTTTAATTTTTAATGTTATATATCTTGAATTTTAAGAAAACTTGTACTATAATGTAACCATAAAAGTTAATAAAATTAATCTTCAGGGCGGGGTGAAATTCCCCACCGGCGGTATAGCCCGCGAGCCTTAATAGGTATGATTCGGTGTGATTCCGAAGCCGACAGTAAAGTCTGGATGGAAGAAGGTAAAGTGTAATGTTTATTCGCCCTGGTATAATATACTAGGGCCTTTATTTATGCTATTACTTAATTAAATTTAAATCCCAAAGAAGATAAATTTATTTTAAGTTTTTAAATTTAGTTGGAGGATGATAAATATGAGGAATGGAAGATTAAACAAGTTAGTAAAAGTATCTTTACTTGGGGTAATTGCATTTATACTTATGTTTGTGGAGGTAGCTACACCGTTATTCCCGAGTTTCTTAAAAATTGATATAAGTGATTTACCAGCTTTAGTAGGAGCCTTTGCATTAGGACCTATGGCAGGTATAGCTATAGAGTTTTTAAAGAATTTACTTCATGGTTTATGTGGAAGTAGTACAGCTTTTATAGGAGAATTAGCAAACTTTGCTGTAGGATCAGTTGTAGTTGTAGTTGCATCATGTATTTACGGTCAAAGTAAGACTAGAAAAACTGCTGTAGTTGGTTTAGTTATAGGTACAATTGCCATGTCATTAGTGGCTAGTGTTTTAAATTATTTTATACTATTACCTTTATATGAGAAAGTGCTTCATTTTCCTATAAGTGCTATAGTAGCAATGGGTAATAAAATTAATCCAAATATAAAAGATTTAAATAGCTTTGTGGTTTTAGCTATCCTACCTTTTAATTTGATTAAAGGAGTTATATTATCTGGATTAACATTTGCTATATATAAAAGTGTATCACCAATACTTTATGAAGAAAGAAATAGAAAAACAGAATTTGTAAAGAATAATTAGTGTAAAAAGTCCAGGAAACCCTGGATTTTTTTTTGTTTACATACGATAATATAAAAAAGAGGTGATACTATGGCAGGAATTTGGAATGTAAATAGTACCTATAATGTTAACACCAAAAGGATTTTTAGCAAGTTGTCCTTTGAAGTAGGTCAGAATTTTGCAGCTAGAATTATGAATTTAGATAAATTAACAGGAGAAGTTTTATTAAAACTTTTAGATGGATGGCAATTTTCAGCAAAGCTTCAAAAGGGTATAGATATATTACCAGAAGGTTTAATAAGGTTTCAAGTAGAAGGTTTTGAAGATGGAGAACTCCAATTAAAAGTATTAAATCCTGACAATAAAAAATCTGATACAGAAAAAGATTCTATAGATTTTTTATTAAAAAGTAAGAGTATTAATGTAGATAAAAAAGATTATACGCTTTTAAGTAAGATGGTAAAACATGAAATACCTTTAACTAAAGAAAACATATCTAATATGAAAACTATAGTAGATTTTATGGATAAAATAAATCAAAATCCTGAAGAAGAAACTGCGTTCATAGATAGATATATGCAGAGTAAAAATATATCTCCAAGCAGTGCTAAGGGACAAGAAATTAAGGAAACTTTAAAAGGTTTTTTTAGTGAGTTAAAAAATCTTTCAGAAGAAGATGTACTTATTTTTGCAGAAAATAACATTGAGTTAACAGAAAAAAACATAAAAAGTTTTAATGACATATTTAAGAAACCAGGAGGACTTTACAAAGAAATCAAAAATATGGGTCAGGAGATTTCGGGTAAAAATCCTCAAGAAACAATGAATAAGCAAGATAGTAACATAAAAGGTGAGAAAATATATGTTCAAGCTGAACAAAAAGGTGAAGTTTTAGAGAATGGCAGTAAAAATATAACCTACAAGGATATAACTGAGAACGCAAATAAAACTGAAAATGTAGTTCAAAATAAAATTCAAGATGTAAATAAAAATAATGTTGAAAGCGAAAACAAGAGTGTAAATAGTAGTAAAGGTGAAAATGTAAGCAATAGTAATGCTCAAGGTAATGTTCAAACTAAAGTAGAAAATAAAGTTGAAAAACAATCTCAAAGTGAAAATCAGCTTAACAAAGAAATATCTAATAAAGAAATAGAAACAAATAATACCAATAAAGAGGAGTTTAAAAGTTATTTAAATAAAAATAATGTGGATAGTAAAGAGCAGATTGTAGAAAAAATTGCAAAGGCTATAAAGGATCAAATAAGTGAAAAGACACAGGAAATGAAGAATATAATAAGAACTGCATTAGAGAGCAATAGTGAAATGAAGTCTGAAGCATTTAGTAATATTCAACAAGTTTTAGATAAAAGCATAAATGACTTTAAGGTTTTTAATACTGTATCAAATTCATATTACTATTTAGATTTACCTTTAAATGTGGATAATTCAGAATATCAATGCAAGCTTATGATAAAGGACGAAAGAAAAAAAGGTAAGAAAATTGATTCTACTAATGTAAAAATAGCTGCATCCGTTAGCACAATTAACATGGGAGTAGTTGATGCTTATATTAAGGTAAATAATTTTAATATGGATATAGATATAAAATGTGATAGTAACTGGATTGATACATTGGACAATGGTAAAGGTAGGATTTTTGATGAATTAAATGATATAGGATATAATTTAAATATATATGTAAATGAAAAAAAACAAGAAATTAATATTGTAAATTGCAGAGAGTTTTTTGAAGATGACAATTTAGGTATAATAGATAGAAAAGTTTAACTTAAATATAAAGTTGATTTACAATAGAAGTTTAACAATTTATAATATATATTGTAAATTTAAAAAATCCCCTTATTAATTGAGAGGTGTTTATTATGAATAAAAGAAAAAAAGCTGCAGCCTTAAGATATGAACAGGGGTATGAGGCGCCTATTGTAACTGCAGCAGGAATGGGATGTGTTGCAGACAAAATAATAGAAAGTGCAGAAAAAGCTAATGTGCCAATTGTATATGATAAAGAGCTAACGGATCTTTTAAGTAGCGTAGACGTAGGAGATTCTATTCCATTTGAATTATACGATGTAGTAGCAAAAGTAATAGCTTATGTAATGGATATAGATAAAAATATAAAAAAGTAGAAGGTGGTTGGGTGGCATTATTTGCAATGTCTGATTTGCATTTAGATTTAAATGGTGATAAGCCAATGGATATATTTGGGGATAACTGGTTTCAACATGACAAAAAAATTAAATGTAATTGGATCGGAAAAGTAAAGAAAGAAGATGTAGTTCTTGTAGCAGGTGATATATCCTGGTCAATGAAGATAGAAGATGGTATGCAGGATTTAGAATGGATTCATAAGCTGCCAGGTACAAAAGTTATGGTAAAAGGTAACCATGATTATTGGTGGGTAAGTATTACAAAGTTGAATGCAATGTATGAAGATATGAAATTCATACAAAACAATTTTTTTGTTTATGAAGACTATGCTATATGCGGTACTAGAGGATGGGTGTGCCCAGGAGGGGATAATTTCTCAAGTCATGACGAAAAAATATATAAAAGAGAGCTGGGAAGACTGAAATTATCTTTAGATTCTGCTGTGAAAGCTGGATTTAAGAATTTTATTGTTATGCTTCATTATCCACCAATAAATGATAAAAATATGGATTCCGGATTTGTAGATATATTTAAAGAGTATAATGTAAAGCGTGTTATATACGGTCATCTTCATGGTGCATCTTTATCAAAAGCAATAAAAGGAAAAATAGATGAAATAGAATATATTGTTACATCAGGAGATTATTTAAATTTTAATCCTATAAGAATTTTATAGTATGGTTTCTAATGGCTCTAATATTATATTCTAAGGTAGAATGATATTATTAGAGCTTATATTTTACAAATGTGGTTTTATTAACTGAAAAATCTTGAAAAAAAGCCCTTCTTTTCTTTTGTATTTTGTTTTTCAGAACTATTAACATTATTCAATTTATCAACACCTTTTTCTAATTCTTGAGCTTCTTTTATTAAGTCTCTTTGATCCCTGCTGCGGTCTTTTAGTTTTGAAGGAACTCCATAAGTAGTTATTAGTTGGCTAAACCATTTTGAACCCTCATCGTTATTTCCTAATCTTCTATTAAGTTCACCTATAATATACATAGAAGTAAATTTATCCATGTTATATAAAGGAAAGGCTTCATTAAAAAAAGCCGAATTAAATCCTTCTAAGGCCTGTTTTAAAAACATAGACTCATTTTCCGTATCTTTTAATAATCTATACATCCAGGCTAGCTTCAAACAATTCATAGCTTTTTTACTAGGTTTTGAATCTGTTACATAATAATTTAATAAGGAAAGCTTAAATCTTTCTATGGCGATATTAACATTGTATACATCAGGGTAATTTTTAGGACGCCATTTTGGTTGAATTTTTTCTTTTACTAAGTCAATTTGATAGCCTCTAAGTTTATTAAAGTCACTTTTCATAGCAGAATAGCCACATTTATTGCAAATCCATACATCATAAAAATAAGGATTTATAACATCATATCTGATGAATGAATCGGAATCTCTCCCTGACATTCTAGCAGCTGAAGTTTTAACTGCCTTAGCCTTAAAAACATTATCGCAAACAGGACACGTAATTTCACGATCATACAATAATTTTATTTCTTTTTCTTCATCAGTTAATTCAAGAAGTTCTTCTTTTTTTATCTCTTTCTTCTTCGTATTGTATAAATCTATTTCATCTATATCATCAAATCCTAAATCTTCCAGACCGGAAAATATGCTTTTTGACATTAGAGCATCACCTTCAATACTTAAAAATTTTCACATAATTTATTATATCAAAAAAGCAGATCAAATTAAATTATATTATTATAGTTATATGTAAGTGCTGATTTAATACTTAAATAGGGAAAATTTTAATAAAATCCTGGAGATCTGTTCTATTATTAAAACTATTATTTATACAAAAAAGTATGCATATTTAGAGTGTATAGTGTATACTGAGGATTGAAGTTTTAGTTATAAATAACGAAAGTAGTAGTATAATATAAGGGAAGACTAGGTTAAATCAACTGTATAGGGGTGAGTGCATATGGCTATAGGGGAATGGAAAACATTTTTAATACCTTATGAGCAAGCAGTGGAAGAATTAAAAGTCAAGTTTAGAAGTATAAGAAAAGAGTACAGAGGGAAGAATGAATATTCACCTATAGAATTTATTACAGGCAGAGTAAAGGAAGTATCCAGTATATTAGAAAAAGCTAATAAGTTTAACATACCTTTAGATAGAATAGATCGTGAAATAGAAGACATAGCAGGTATACGAGTTATGTGCCAATTTGTTGATGATGTTGAAAAGGTTGTTGAAATAATAAGGTGCAGAAAAGACATGCAGATACTGTATGAAAAAGATTATGTAACAAATGTAAAGGAAAGTGGTTATAGAAGTTATCATGTAATTATAAAATATCCTGTAAATATGGCAGATGGTGAAAAAGATATTCTAGCAGAATTTCAAATAAGAACTTTAGCAATGAATTTTTGGGCAACTATAGAGCATTCGCTTAACTATAAATATAAGCATGAAATACCTAATAATATAAAATTGAAATTGAAAAGTGCAGCAGATGCAGCTTTTCAATTAGATGAGCAAATGCTTGAGATAAAAGATGAAATAAAAGATGCTCAAAAATTGTTTGAAGTAAAGTCTAGTCTTATTTCAGATATAATGAATAATATTATAACACTATCTTCTATGGGAAAGTTGTCTGAAGCTAAAATATATCAATCTAAATTAAACAAGCTTATAGAAGAAGGAGAAGTAGCCGAACTTACTAGTTTGCTAAGAAGTACGGAAAAAGTTCTTGAAATGTATAAATAATTTTGGAGATATTGTAGAAATTATAAGATTTCCATGAAAATATAAAAACCATGCATAAGTAGAAAAATTTTCTTGTATGCATGGTTTTTTATTTGCTAAAGTTTGAAAGTAATTTTTTAACTTTAGCTTTTAATAAGTTTAGTCCTTATAGTTATAAATGAGTTATTTTACTACTATGTTTACAAGTCTTCCCTTAACTACAATAATCTTTTTAAGTTCCTTATCTTTAATCATAGATTTTATATCATCGTTATTAAGTACAATTTCTTTTATTTCATCATCAGATAAACCTGTAGCTATATTAATTTTAGATCTTACTTTTCCGTTAATCTGAATTGCAATCTCTACTTCATCTTTTATTAATGCACTAGAATCAAATTCAGGCCATTTTTCATTAAATATAGAGAAAGGCATACCTATAAGATTCCACTGTTCTTCTGCAAAGTGTGGAGCAAATGGTGCAATAAGTTTTACAAAATCAATTATAGTATCCTTTAAGAAAGTAGCATTCTTTGTATCCTCTGATAAATACTTAGAAAGAGCATTTGTGTATTCCATAAGTCTTGCTATAGAAGTATTAAACTGGAATTTGTTAGCATCTTCTGATATAGATTTAATAGAGAAATTTCTTACATAATTTAATGCTTTTTCTGCTTTATCTAATGAAGTTTTATCATTTTTAGTGGTATTAATTATTTCTCTACAAGAATCCATAATTCTTTCAATTCTATCTACGAATCTTCCTATGGATTTTATACCATCATCACTCCATGCACCGCCTTCTG
This sequence comes from Clostridium muellerianum, assembly GCF_012926525.1. Lineage (GTDB taxonomy): Bacteria > Bacillota > Clostridia > Clostridiales > Clostridiaceae > Clostridium_AM > Clostridium_AM muellerianum. The sequence continues at coordinate 23,498 of NZ_JABBNI010000006.1, read as the reverse complement.
TATAATCAAATCCAAACATAAGATACATTCTAAATACATCTGAACCAAATTCCTTAATGTAATCATCTGGTGATATAGTATTTCCTTTTGACTTACTCATTTTTAATCCATCTGGTCCAAGAATTAATCCCTGATGTCTTAATGATAAGAAAGGTTCACCAAAGTTTAAGTATCCCATATCTCTTAATGCTTTTGTTATAAATCTAGCATATAAAAGATGCATACACGCATGTTCTGGTCCGCCTACATACATATCTACAGGAAGCATCCTGTTTATTTTTTCAGTATCAAAAGCTTTTTCTGAATTTTTGTTATCAGGATATCTTAAGTAATACCATGAAGAGCAAACAAAAGTATCTAAAGTATCGGCTTCTCTTTTAGCAGGTCCTCCACATTTAGGACAAGTAGTATTTGTAAATTCTGGGGATTTTGACAAAGGCGATTTTCCATCAGGTGAAAATTCAACATCATAAGGAAGTTCTACTGGTAGATTTTCTTCAGGTATAGCTACTGTTCCACATTTTTCACAATATACTATAGGAATAGGAGCACCCCAATATCTTTGTCTTGAAACTAACCAATCTCTTAATCTGTAGTTAACTTTCCATCCACCAAGATTTATGCTTTGAAGTTTTTTTACTACAGCTTCTTTACCTTCGCTTCCAGAAAGACCGTTAAATTCTGAGCTGTTAATCATTTTACCGTATTCAGTATATGGAAGAGAATCTCCTCCCTCAATAACTCGTTCTATTGGAAGATTGTATTTTGTAGCAAATGCAAAATCTCTTTCATCATGAGCAGGAACTGCCATAACTGCACCAGTACCATAAGTATTTAAAACATAGTCCGCAACCCATATAGGAACTTTTCTTCCGTTTATAGGGTTAATAGCATATGAGCCTGTAAATACTCCAGTTTTTTCTCTTGTAATAGATTGTCTTTCTATATCTGATTGTTTTTTAGCATCCTCTTTATATTTAGATACTGATTCTTTATATTTATCAGTAGTAAGTTCGTCTACTAGATCATTTTCAGGGGCTAAAACTACGTAAGTAACACCAAATAGAGTATCTACTCTAGTTGTAAATACTTTGAATTCAACAGAAGATTTATCTACTTTGAAAATAGCTTCAGCACCTTTTGATTTACCAATCCAATGTCTCTGCATAGCCTTAGTTTTTTCAGGCCAATCCAACTTGTCTAAGTCTTGTAATAATTCTTCAGCATAATCTGTAATTTTAAGAAACCACTGAGTTAAATTCTTTTTGGCAACTTCAGTGCCGCATCTTTCGCAAGCACCTTCATGTACTTGTTCATTAGCAAGTACTGTATTACAACTAGGACACCAATTTACAGGTGCTGCGCTTCTGTAAGCTAAGCCTTTTTCGTAAAGTTTCAAAAATACCCATTGAGTCCATTTATAGTAATCTGGAAGGCATGTAATTACTTCATTTTCCCAGTTAAACATAGCTCCCATAGCTTTTAACTGTTTCTCCATAGTTTCAATATTTTTCATAGTAGAGTCTTTTGGATGAATTCCTGTTTTTATTGCATAATTTTCAGCAGGAAGACCAAAAGCATCAAACCCCATAGGCTGAAACACATTATATCCTTGCATTCGTTTCATTCGAGCCCAAGAATCTACAGGTCCATAGTTAAACCAGTGTCCTGCGTGAAGTTTGCTTCCTGATGGATAAGAGAACATTTCAAGTGTGTAAAGTTTTTCTCCTGGATTATTTTCATCGAATTTATAAATTCCTGATTCTTCCCATTTTTTTTGCCACTTTTCATCAACGTTAGTACCATAGTTACCCATGTTATCGCTCCTTTTCACATTTTTATCTATTAGCTAAATATTACTAATTTATAATTGGTATTATTGACAATACTTAAATAAAATAAAAGACCCCTCGTCTATATAAGAGACGAAAGGCCAAAATTCCGCGGTACCACTCTAATTAAACCCTATAAAGGTTTCACTTAAAAATGTAACGGTTTTAACCGTATCTACTTTTTAGCAGATAAGCTCTAAGGTGAGTTCATATTTTATCAACACTGTTTTCCACCAATTTAACAGCTCTCTTTTGAAGATATAAATATTACTACTCCTTTTCAAAGCCTTATAATTAACTTATTCTAAATTTTATAATAATAGAAACGCTTTGTCAAGGTTTATTATTTGAAACATAAATAAAAAAAGAATCCTTAAAATTAAGGATTCTTTAATGGCTGCCCATGCTGGATTCGAACCAACACAGTGCCTGCTCCAGAGGCAGGTGCCTTACCATTTGGCTAATGGGCAATATTTTTATCAACACAAAATATTATACCATATATGACTAATATGTCAATAATATTAAGAAAAAAGTTTTAAATTTTAAGTTTTCTATTTATTATATCTATAAATAAAGTTAAAACATAATCATATATTAAAAATACAAATTGACTGCCTATAATTACTAAATATATTGATATGTTTAAATTTAACACATTGGGAAAGAAAAACTTGTAAATAAGAAACATAGAAAGCATAGCCATATTAAAGAAAGCCAATTTTAATAAAATTTCTATATACATTTTTCTTATTTTTTCAATATAATATTTTAACACACCATATAAACCAAAAAAGATTATATAAGATATAACTGTAACCTTAATACCACATATAAGTATAGATAGAATGCAGGTAGAGACATATATAATTAGTGCATTTTTTATATTTGTTGTAACTACGGACAGTGGTATAATACAAGAAGCTATTGCCAGTAAATAAAGCTTATTTACTGGCATTACAGTACTTAAATATATACAAATAACTCCAAAAGCTGTAAGAAGGCCTCCTTTAGATATGAAGGAAGCTTTAGTATTTTTACTATCCATATAAATACACTCCTAACTTTAACAGCAGCTTATAAGATCACCACCACTACATTCACAGCAGCAGTCAAGGCAGTACAAAGTAGCACATATATCGCATAAGCTAGTGTCTTTTCTTCTATTGTTATAATAAGGTTCTCTATAAGAATTATTCATGTTATTTAATCTACTAAAAGCTTCTCTATATTTCATGTTTCCAGGATTTAAATTACAAGCCATACTTAAATTATTGTAGGCATCATTATACCAGCCTCTTTGAAGATTAAGAAGTCCCATTAAGTAATTCCATTCAGCATCTCTTGTAGTAATGCTATTTAGTTTTCGTTCAGCTGAAGAAAAGTTACCATTTCTAATCTCCATTTCGATTGATTGATATGAAGAATTATTATTAGAGCTTCCATTGTAATTATTAGAATAAGAAGTATCAGGTGTATTTTTCATTAAATAATCATAAGCTTCATTTAATTCTCTCATTTTATCTTCAGCTAGATCTTTTAGTGGATTATTACCATATTGGTCTGGATGATATTTCTTTGCTAATTCCCTGTAAGCCTTTTTAATTTCATCTTTTGAGGAGGTTTCCTTTACTCCTAATATTTCATATGGATTTCTCATCTTTATCAGCACTCCTTTTAAATACTTTATCCATTTTTTCTAGAAGACCATATTGCAGAATGTTATATAATAGGCCCTCATTTTTTTTAAGTTGTAACTTGTTCAAAAAATAAATACATTGTGAAGCACAAGTACCTAAAATAAAATCGATTCGTTGCTGTATTTGTTTTGAAAATTCTTCATAACAAAGGTTATCCTTGTTAAAACAAAAATTTACAGCATTAAATTTACCATGAGCTATATCATCTTTTAAATCATCAAAGGCATCTATAATGTAAATCCATTTGCCAAGATTATATCCAAGCCAATATAATGGCTCTTTATTATCATCATTATTGTATGAGGATAAAATAAATCCTGTAAGATCTGCAAAATGATGGGCTAGGGAATCTATTGATGAATCTATAGCATTGGCTTCAAGCTTATACAGTCTGGTTAGTATATTTTCTATTTGAGTAATATGTTTTTTAAAATTTGTTGGGGTTTTTTTTAAGTAATTTTTAAAAAGTAGTGAAAAAATTTTACTTTTAGCAGAGTTATCATCATTTACGTTATCTAGAAATTTGTAATAGCTTAAAGCTGTATTACAAAAAGCAGCATAATCCAAACAAGAGTTATTTTTTATTATAACTTTACCTTTAAAAGCATGTATAGCACATTTTTGTTTTGTGTAAATAGGGTCTATATCATTTAATGAGTCCAATAGTATGGCCAAAAAAGTCATATCATAATTAAGGGCCATTCTTGGAAGGTTACCTATATTAGTTTTTATAGATTTACACAGACCACAATAATAGGCTTTAAATTTTTCATAATCTTTTACTTTAAGCTCCATTTTGCATGGAGTGACATAACCGAACATATTTAATTCTCCAATTCTAAAGTCCTCTTTCCTCTAATATTTTAAATATAGTTTTTGATGTGGTATCTTTCATAGTATAACCAAGTAAAGAGAGTACTTCTTCTAATTCTTTATCATCGGATGTTTCTATTTCTATATAAGGAAAAGGACAAAAACTTTTGTCATTTATGTCAATTTCTATTAGAGTGTTCTTATATTTATAGCTTTCTCTATATTTTTTTATTGATTGAACAAGTTCTAGACCAAGTGATTTAAATATATTTTCACCAGAGGTAGCGTCTAGTATTTCAGTTTCATTTTCTTCCATTATTTTATATGTTCCCTGACTTAATAATTTCTTTGTAGTCATATAATAATGAGTAGAATTATTAAGTAAGTCATCAACTATTCTTATTCTTGCATATCCTTTGTTATTTATCAATGCTCTATTATTGAAATCATATATATTATTTATTTGATTTTCTTTTTTTACATTAGTTGCATTTATGTTTTCTAGTTTTAATTTTATATCTTCAACATTTACATCAATTATTCTTGTTTCAAATTCGTTCATATAAAAACTCCTTGTAAAATATTACTTGTAATTTGAATTATAACATAAATATCTACTTTAAGGGTAAACGTGTTTATTAATATATTGAAAAATATAGATATAAATTTATCAATTAGTTATATTTTATGCTTTGACAGGCAGTTACAAATATAATTTGTATCATACTTATAAATGAAAAAATGTAAATATTTACATTGAAAATAAAATTAATATGAAATAAAATGTATTGGAAACCATATTTACTCATATTTTGTAATTTGGAGGGAGGTATACTTTAAAATGGTAAGTGTATTAGTTGTTGAAGATGATTATGTACAGAGGAAAAATCTTGTAGAAATGATATGTGAATCAGATAAGAATTTAGACATATATGAAGCTCAATCTATGCAAGAAGCATTAAAAATATCAAAGGAAACTTATATTAATTTTTTTTATATAGACATTATGTTGAAAGATTCATCAGGATTAAATTTAGCTTCAGAATTAAGAAAAATGGAGATATATAAGTTTACTTGGATAATTTTCATAACCACACATGTTAAGTACATGCTTCAAGCATTTAAGGAAATTCATTGTTATGATTACATAATTAAGCCTTATAAGAAAGAGGAGATAATTGAAACAACAAGATTTCTTGTTTCAGGCAAATACAGGTATAGTATTAAGGAAAATGAAAATAAATATGTAGTTTTTATTTTGCAGGATAGCATTAGTGTAAAATTAGACGTAGATGAAATTTTTTTCATTGAAGTGAATTTAAGAAAAGTTACTTTACATACTAAAAAAGGAAAATATCAACCTAAAAAAATGTCTTTAGCAAAAGCTTTAACTATTATTAATAGTGATTATATATTGCAAAGCCATAAATCGTTTGCGGTAAATGTAAAACTTATAGATAAGATAGAGTCCATATCAACAAAGCTATGGAAAGTAAGTTTTGTAAATTATAAAGAAAAGGCTCTTTTAAGCTACAAGTTTAAAGATGCTGTTGCAGAAATTTTAACAAAAAGTATTTAATAGATATAAGATTTAAGTCTTTAATATTGGGAGATAATAAATGGAAATAGTTAAAATGTTTGTTATTACATTTTTTGAAATAAGTTCTTTTATGATTTTATGGTGTAAATTTAGTTTAAATAAAGATAAAAAAATATTAAATAACTTATGTATAGTGTTTTTTTATTCATGTGTACAAACTATCGTTTGTTCCCTTTTTACATACTATGGAATACTTATTAAATATATAATTCTGGCTCTTTTAATTTGTTTTTTTTATGGTAAAAGTTTCATAGAATCTTCAATGGAGGTTTGTATATATTCTATAGTAATAATTATTTTGCAGTTAATTACAATATATGTGTTGAAAGTTCTTGTTAAAGATTTCAATTATATATTTTTTAGATTTCAATTAAGTGTACAGGTAGTTTTGTTGTTATTTTCCATAGTAATAAATTATTGTGTACCAAATAAAAAAATATATAGTATTACAAAAATAAATTCAAGAATAGTGTACTATATTATATTAAATTTTGTTGGATATATATTGGTTTTTAAAATAATTTGGCAGTATAATAAAAATTTAATATTGAATAACATGATAACATTTATTATTATGCTTATATTTATAGTTATTTTAAATTTTTTCTTGTGCTATTATATTGCTAAAGTAAGTGAAGAGAAGAAAATTGTAGGAATGTATGAAAAGTACCATCCTATTGTTGAAAACATTATAGAAGAGATAAGAGCTAAACAACATGATTTTAAGAACTACTTAAATACTATAAATGGAATAATTCAAGTTTCTAAAGAAGAGGAATTAAAATCTGTTTTATTGAAATATATAAAAAGTGTGAATTATTCTGCTAAATGTATTGATGATATTATGTATATAGATAATTCGATAGTAAGAGCTATAATATACAGTAAGCGTTGTGAGGCAGAAAAAAAGAATATAAATTTTTCATATTATATAAATAATAACCTACTTGAATGGAAATTAAAGGAATATGAACTTTCAGACATATTAAATAATATTTTAAACAATGCTTTTGAAGCTGTAAGTGATGATTCAGATAAAAGTGTTATACTAAAAATATTTAAGGATAAAGATAAAAACATTATAGAAACTAAAAATAGTGCAATTTCATTGGCAATACCTAGCATTAATGAAATGTTTAATAGGGGATTTTCTAGCAAGTCTGGAAAAAATCGAGGATATGGATTATATAATATAAAAAAAATAGTACAGTCTAATGGAGGCAATATTGAACTATCATTTGACAACTATTATGTATGCTTCAAAATATCAATTTAAAATATAAATGCATAAAAGTGAAAAAAACGAACATAAAAAGACTTTAAATAAAAAAAGTCTTTTTATGTTCGTTTTTTTCCTTTTTAGGCAAATTATATTGAATTACATAAAATTATATATAAAATAGATGATGAATGTGTTTAGATTATGTATAATTTTACAATTTTTAATTGCAAAATGTAGGGGGAATTAATTTTGAAGAGTACAAATCAAGTAATGATAGCATTATCATTAGCAATGGGGATAACATTAGGAACTAATAAACATGTATATGCTCAAGGTGTATCAATTAAGACTATAAATAAACAAGATCAATGTATTATAAATAAGAATTTTAATAGAATAGTTAAGTTTGGTGATAAAGGAAATATTGTAAAACAAATTCAAAGTGCATTAAATTTATATAATGGAGCTGGTCTTGTAGAAGATAGTATATATGGTAAAGATACAAAGGAAGCTGTACAAAAGTTACAAAGAAAATTACACATACATGAGGATGGAATATTTGGTCCTACAACAGCTAAGGGGCTATTGTCATATAATAATAAGTTTTCAGTAGATGATAATAATGGATTTACTCCAGTATCTACAGATATTCAAAAACAAATGATGGATTTAGGTTATAATATAAAGGCAAATGGGGACTTAAATAGTGTTGATACAGTAGAGGTTGTAAAAAGGATACAAAAAGAAAATAATATGAAGATAACAGGAAAAGTGGATGAATTATTTATAAGTAAAATACAAGAAGAAATTAAGAGACGATTAAAAGAAACACAAAATTTTGAGTCAGATACTAATTATTACATATTGGTCAATTTGGATGATCATGTATGTACAGTTTATAGAAGAACGCGACATTTGTGGAAAAAAATTAGAGTTTTCAATATTGTATCATCTGATGATATACAGAAAGGAAACTATAAAGTGGGAATTAAGGGGAAAAACCTTTCGTTGAATTATATAGATGCAGGTTATTTTACACAGATAACTGGATTGGATACGTTTTATTATAGTAAAGAAAATATAGGCTTTGGACTAAGGGTTTCCAAAGAAGATGCGGAATTTATAAACCAAATTCCAACAAAAACAACTATAAAAATATTCTAAATGTATAGTTTTACACAATATTATAAAATCTTGTTTTTATTTGTTTTATGCTAACCACCTCCAAAGTTGTATGGTTTTGCTATATACAATACATTTTATAAATATTTAAATTATTGGAAGTTTAAATATTTATGGCATATTGAGGAATAATAGTACAGAATTCTATGATAATATATAAATAAATGTTTTAGAAAGTATTATTTCTCTTTGGAGGTGTTTTTAATGGGTAAAGAACTAAGTATTGACTGGAAGAACTTGGGCTTTAATTATATTAAAACAGATTTGAGGTATATTTCAAGATGGAAAGATGGAAAATGGGATGAAGGACAATTAGTTGAAGATAATATGATTAGTATAAGCGAAGCTTCTACTGCTCTTCACTATGGGCAAGAATGTTTTGAAGGGCTAAAGGCTTATCGTACAAAGAATGGTGAAATTCAACTTTTTAGACCAGATAGCAATGCAAAGCGTATGCAAGATAGTTGTAGACGTATTTTAATGCCAGAAGTGCCTGTAGAAAAATTTATAGATGCATGTATTAAGGTTGTTAAAGCAAATGAGCGATATGTACCTCCTTATGGTACTGGAGCAACTCTTTATCTTAGGCCTTTCGTAATAGGCGTAGGAGATAACATTGGTGTTAAACCAGCTCCTGAATTTATATTTTCTATATTTTGTATACCTGTAGGACCTTACTTTAAGGGCGGTCTGACTCCTGTAAACTTTAATATAGCAGAATATGATAGAGCTGCTCCATATGGTACAGGTGCAGCAAAAGTTGGAGGTAACTATGCAGGGAGTCTTTATCCACATGAATTAGCAACTAAAAAAGGTTTTGCAGATTGTATTTATCTTGATCCGGCTACTCATACTAAGATAGAAGAAGTTGGAGCGGCTAATTTTTTTGGAATAACAAAAGGTAATAAATTTGTTACTCCAAAATCACCATCAATTCTTCCAAGTATAACTAAGTATTCATTACTACATATTGCAAAAGAATATTTAAATATGGAAGTAGAAGAAAGAGATGTTTTAATTGAAAACTTAGATGAATTTAAAGAAGCTGGTGCATGTGGAACTGCTGCAGTAATAACTCCGATTGGTGGAATAGAGCATAAAGGAAATTTGCATGTATTTCATAGTGAAACAGAAGTAGGACCTGTAACTAAAAAGCTTTATGATACGCTTTATGGAATTCAATTTGGAGATATAGAAGCTCCAAAGGGGTGGATTGTAGAAATTAGTTAATGATTGACGTGGTTTTACAATAACAATATTTACTTTCCATAGCTAATGTTATATTTAAGCCATTCCCTGTTGATATTTTAAGCTTTAGATCAAAGCAAAATAATTATATGTCAAAGGTATGGCTTAAATATATTCTACAATTAATTATACTTAGATTTAATATAAATTATAATTAAAAAGTTCTTCTTGAAGGTTAGTTTTTGCTGGGTGTTTGCTTATTAAGAAGTACAATATTGGAGTTCAGATTGTTCTGCAATACTTTTACTGCTATTTTTTTTGCTATGGAATTAACACTGGTTTTAAAATCGTTTTCTACAATAATATCTGCATTTTTAATTACTTCACTTGCAGATTTTTTTATTATATAATTTTTTGAGTTATTTACCATTATGAAAAATCCAGGATTAACAACAGTACAAAGACTGTTAGATTCGCAAATTATTAAAGTGTTTTTAGGAATTTGTAGCATAAATTGTTCAATTCCGCATTGAATATGAGATTTCAAACATTTAAGCCAAAATACTTTTTCAGCACCTGATAATAATAAAAGTGAAGTGTCTTTTTGAGTGTTTCTATTAGTTTCTTCTAATAGTTCAAAGTTCCCCTGCATATTAGAGCAGGTTCCACATCCATTCCCACCTCTTGGGCATTTGCTATTTTTTTGTTGAATTGTAGTTACTTTTAATCCAATAATGTGATAACTATTTTTTAGTTGATTAATTAATTCAGTAGCAAGAGTGGTTTTTCCACTGTTACGACTTGATGAACCAATCAAAATCATTTGTGGAATATGTAATAAATCCTTCTCCATTTAGTTTGTCTCCTTTCTACTGTTTTGTATAGAACAGTTATATATTAATTTTTATTATACGATATTTATTTGTGATTTATCAAATACCATAAATTAGTAAACTGTGCTACAATGTTATCAAAAGGTTTATATAATATTTTCTAAAATGTTTAACTTCAATGTGTTATTTAATAATGGATAGGAGGTAAATGAAATGAATAGTTATTATAAGCAATTGGTTACTACGTATAAAACAGTTCAATATAAATCTTTATCATCAGTGACAGTGGTAGGATTTATACTGGCACTAATTATGGTGGTAACATATCAAATGATTCCAGCGGTAGTATTGGCAGCTGCAGCTATTGGAGCTGGCTATTTTAAAAGATATTTATATGTTGAATATGAATATGAATTTAATAAAGATGAAATAAGCATATGTAAAATAATCGGCAAGGTCAGTAGAAAAAAGTGTATTGAGTTTAATATAAAGGATATGGAAATTTTAGCTACTGAAAGTAGTAAGCATTTAAAGGCTATAAATAATTTACCCAAAAAAAAGTTAAAGTTTTATCCAGTAACTTCAAAAGCAGAAATTTACTCTGCAGTAGTAAAGTATAATGGCGAAAGGGTTCAACTAAAGTTTGTACCAGATAATCAATTCATAGAACTATGTTATAAACATAATTCTAAATGTGTAAAAAAAGAATTAACAAATTAAAAATAAAATGATACAAGGGGCAGTAAAAGTTAAAATCAAAACTAGTAATTTCAGTTGTACATGTAATTATTGATAATTTTATAATTTAGCTCTTAAAAATTAAGGCGAATCCTGCTATTTTATTATACTACGTAAAAATTAAATATCTATTTATAAATAAAAGTTCCTTAAAGAAGGCTTAGCCTTTCTTTAAGGAATTTTTAAGTATTATTTTAAAGAATCAGTTGAACCAAGTACATCTGAAATTTTGTTTTCAACAACTTTTTGAATATAATCTCTTCCAGCTCCGCAGTACTTTCTTGGATCAAATTCCTTTGGTTTATCTCCGAAAGTTTTTCTTATAGCAGCAGTCATAGCCAATCTTAAGTCAGTATCCATATTAATTTTACATACAGCCATAGAAGATGCTTTTCTAAGCATGTCTACAGGGATACCTTTAGCGCCAGCTATATCTCCACCATATTTATTACAAGTTGCAACAGCTTCAGGATCAACAGCTGAAGCTCCATGAAGAACTATTGGGAAACCTGGTAATTTTGATTGTATTTGTTCTAATATATCAAATCTTAATTGAGGTTTAAAATCTACTGGGAATTTAAATGCGCCATGAGAAGTTCCGATAGCTATAGCTAATGAATCAACACCTGTTCTTTTAACAAAGTCTACAGCCTGATCTGGATCAGTGTATATATGTTCAGCAGCAACAACATCATCTTCAATACCAGCTAAAACACCAAGTTCAGCTTCAACAACAACACCTCTAGCATGTGCATAGTCAACAACTTCTTTTGTTTTTGCCACATTTTCTTCATATTCATAATGTGAACCATCAAACATAACTGAAGTAAATCCAGCATCAATAACTTGTTTAACAGTTTCAAAATCAGGACCATGATCTAGATGTAAAGCAATATCAATTCCAGTTTCCTCTATAGCAGCATCTACCATAGCCTTTAAATATTTTGCGCCAGCATATTTTATTGCTCCTGCAGAACATTGAAGAATAACAGCTGAGTTTTTAGCTTTTGCGCCTCTGACAACACCTTGAAGTATTTCCATGTTGTTGATGTTAAAAGCTCCTATTGCATATTTACCTTCATAAGCTTTTTTGAACATTTCCTTAGTAGTAACTAATGCCATTTTGTATTCCACCTTCCAAATTTTTTTCATATTTTGATGGGATACGAATATTAAAAATACTCATATCCGTAAATAGCTATATCTTCAATAGAACGGGACTGATTGAGGCCCGGCGGGACCTATCCGTTATATATACATTATAGTCTATTCAGTTTATATTTTCCATAGTTTAATTATAAATTATTTTGTGAGATTTTTAAAATACATTTTGAATATTTACTTTTTCCATGTTAATTATATGTTTGAGTAAAAATTTTATTACATGATTAGAAGCTAAAGATTCATCTTCATTATGGCATTTAGTGTATTGAGTAAGTTTCCATATTTCATTGTTAATATTGTCTATTTCAGCATGGTTTACAAAAATGGAAATTTTGCGGGTACAGTTATCCCAATTATCTAAAAGAATTAAAGATTTATTATAAGCTTCATCCCAAGATTGAGTATCTATGGAGCGTTCTATTTGTGCATTAAGTGTATCTAATTTGGTACAAGCACGACCTAAATAGTTTATGGAAAATATCAAAGATAGAAGCATACTAGTGAAAATTATAAAAGCAGCTAATAAATTTCTCATTTAATCACATCCCTTTACTTTATGGCATTTTTTGATAATAAAAACTACCTTTTGAATCTATAAGGGCTATAAAAACTTCTTTAGAAGAATTTATATTAAGTTTTTTTAATTTTTCATTAAGCCAGGTTTCATCTTTATTTAGTATTTTTAAATTATCGTGATTTATGCTTCCATCTAAGATTAAAGTAATAGGAATTGTATCTTGTTTAAATGGTACTTTTAAATCACCTTTTGTAGCTGGAGCAAGGTCAGTTTTTGGTATAACAGATACTTGCCCGCTAGTTTCCAGTATGACATAGTGTACATCATCTAAATTATAGTAACCTTGAAGCCTAAGTTCTTCCATTAAATCATTTATGTTGAATTGTTGGCGTTTTAATTCTTTAATATCTATTTTTCCGTTATTAATTAAAATACTTGGCTTACCATTTAGCAGAAGTCTAATTTTTTCACTTTTAAGTTCAAGTACAGATAAAAATGTTTGAATTAGTAGCAGTGTGATAATAGCTATAACTCCATGTATAATTGGTATTCTAGTATCTTGAATTGCAAATGAAGCTAATTCAGAAATCATTATGGTAACAGCAAGTTCAAAAGGTTGAAGCTCACCTATTTGTTTTTTACCCATTAAACGCATTGATATAATGACTAAAAAATATAGTATAGCTGTTCTAATAAGTACAGTAAACATCCACATACCTCCGTAGAATTAGATTTTATGAAGTTTAAGCTAAAAGTATATATAAATTACTTTAACTCCTAACATATATTTTCTGTATAATGTAAAAAAATATAACTGAATTTGAACATTTTTAATAAAATGACGTATAATAATAGTACACAAAAAAATGGGGGGAATGGAGTATGTCTAAATTAAAGGTTAGAATAAATGGTAACGAATTGTTAGTTGACAAGGGAACTACCATATATGATGTAATTAAACAAGTTGATTGCAAAGACAATATTCCCATAGTACTTGGAAAGGTAAATGGAGAATATTGTGAACTTTTATCAAAAATTGAAAAAGATGCAGATATAGAAACTGTAAATATTACTGATAAACTTGGAAGTAAAACTTTTATAAGAACTCTGCAGTTTATTCTTATCAAATCAGTTTTAGATTTGTTTCCTGAAGCTCAAATAACTATAGAACATGCTTTAAGCAAAGGTTTGTTTGGTGAAATTCATAAAGAAGTTCCTTTAAGTGAAGAAGATATTCAAAAAATAAAAGTAAGAATGAATGAAGTAATCCAAAAAGATATTCAGATTAAGAAAGTATGTATGAATAGAGAAGAGGCTATAAAAATATTTACTTCATATAAAATGGAAGATAAAGTTAGATTATTAAATCATGTAAATACAGATACTGTTAAACTTTATGAACTAGATGGTAGATACGATTATTTCTATGGTTCTATGGCTTATTCTACAGGAGTAATAAATTTATTTGATTTGAAGTATTATGAACCAGGTTTCTTACTTAAATATCCTATAGAAACAGATCCTTTCAATATGCCTAAATCAACGGAATATAAAAAGCTAAGTAAAATATTTAGAGAAACAGAACAATGGGGAAATATATTAGGAGTTGGGGATGTTGGATCCTTAAATGATAAAGTTGAAAATAAGGAAATTGTAGATATAATAAGGGTAGCAGAAGCACTTCATGAAAAAAAGATAGCTTATATAGCAGATATGATAAGCGAAAGGGAAAATGTTAAAATAATATTAATAGCAGGTCCTTCGTCTTCAGGTAAAACTACTTTTGCTAGAAGGCTTGGAATACAGCTTAGAGTTAATGGACTTATACCAGTTCCCATATCATTAGATGATTACTTTGTAAATAGAGAGAGTACTCCTAAGGATGAAAATGGAGAATATGATTTTGAATCCATATATGCTCTAGATTTAGAGTTATTTAATAAAAATTTAGAACAACTACTTAATTATGAAGAAGTAGAAATACCTTCTTTTAATTTTAAAACAGGAAGTAGAGAATGGATAAATCAAAAAATTAAACTTCCTAAAAATGGAGTGCTTATAATTGAAGGAATACACGGTTTAAATGAAATGCTTACTAGTTCAATACCTAAAGAAAACAAATTTAAAATATATATAAGTGCTCTTACACAATTAAATGTAGATAATCATAATAGAATAGCAACTACAGATGTAAGAATTATAAGAAGAATAGTAAGAGATTACCTTTCAAGGGGATATGGCGGAGAAGATACTTTAAAAATGTGGCCATCTATAAAGCGTGGAGAAGAAAAAAATATATTTGTGTTTCAAGAAAATGCTGATGTTATGTTTAACTCAACTTTGCTATATGAATTATGCGTATTAAAGCAGTATGCATTAAAGGAATTAGAGAAAATAAACTCTAAAAGTCCTGTGTATTATGAAGCTTTAAGATTAAAGAGCTTTTTGCACTTTTTTAAAAATGTAGAGATGGATTTAGTACCAGATAATTCCATATTGAGAGAATTTATTGGTGGAAGCTGTTTTTATAAATACTAGTATTTAAATAATTAATATATTTGAATAATTGGGAGCTGTCCTATTAAGCAATTCACATACAATATGTTGTATGAAGTATTCTTACTATGACAGCTATTTTTGTATATAAAATGAATTTAAAATTTGTTAAAATCTTGGCAATTAGAATGATTTAATTCATATAAATAAAATATTAAGGAGATTTTCCATCTAAATTTTATAAATTTCTACAAAAAAGTTTCAAAAAATGTATGAAAACGATAAAAATTATTGTATAATTAAGTTGAAGCAAATGCATTATTACAATAATTTTTGTAATTTTTATAGAAATAGATAGATGGAAAGGTTGGGTTATAAAGTGAGAGAATACAGTGCTTTTGATATTTTGGGACCTATAATGATAGGACCATCTAGTTCTCATACTGCAGGAGCAGCAAGATTGGGAAAAGTTGCTAAGACTATAGCTGGTGGAGAAGTTAAAAAAGTGCAATTTTTCCTTCATGGATCCTTTGCTAGCACATACAAAGGACATGGAACAGATAAAGCTTTAGTTGCAGGAATACTTGGAATGGATCCTTGGGACCAAGGATTAAAAACTTCTATGGATAAGGCTAAAGAAAAAGGCATTGAAATAGAATTTATACCAACAGATCTTGGAGATGTACATCCTAATACAGTTAAGTTCGTAATAACAAGAACTGATAACAAAATAGTAGAAGTAATAGGATCATCTATAGGAGGAGGAAACATAGTAATAACAGGTATAGATGGAGAAAATATAGAGTTTACAGGAGCATATCCTACTATACTAATAAATCACATAGATATACCAGGAATGGTGGCTAAGGTAACTGCAGTATTATATGATTATGAAATAAATATTGCTTTTATGAGAGTTTACAGAAGTGGAAAGGGTTCAGCAGCAGCAATGGTATTTGAAGTGGATAATGTTGTGTCTCAAGACCTAATAGATGAAATAGTAAAAATACCTAATATAAAAAATGCAAGAGCTATAAATCCTGTAAAGGAGGAGAACTAAGATTATGGTTAATTACGGATATGAGCTTATAGAAGTATGTAAAGAAAAAAATTTAAGTATATGGGAATATACTATTGAAGAAGAAGCTAAAGCTTCTAATAGTACTACTGAAGAAGTTTTTGAAAAGATGAGAAAAAATTTAAATGTAATGCAGGAATCTGCTGAATATGGATTAAAAAATAAAGTTACATCAGTAAGTGGTCTTATAGGTGGAGATGCTTATAAGTTAGATAAATATTCTCAATCTGGGAAAACGTTAACAGGGGATTTTATGGTTAAGGCAATGGCAAGAGCGCTTTCTTGTTCAGAAGTAAATGCAGCTATGGGAAAAATAGTAGCTGCACCTACAGCAGGTTCTTGTGGTATAATGCCAGCTACAATAATAAGTGCTGGAGAGAAATTAAATAAAACAGAAGATGAATTGGTTAAGGCATTATTTACAGCTACTGGAGTAGGCATAATAATAGCTAAAAATGCTACTATGGCAGGAGCAGAGGGTGGATGTCAAGCTGAATGTGGTTCCGCAGCAGCTATGGCTTCCGCAGCAGTAGTAGAAATGATGGGTGGAACTCCAGAACAGGCGTTAAATGCATCAGCTATAGTAATAAAAAATATATTGGGATTAGTATGTGATCCTATAGCTGGATTAGTAGAAGTACCTTGTGCAAAAAGAAATGCTTCAGGTACAGTTAGCGCACTAACTACAGCAGATATGGTTATGGGAGGAGTTTGTAGTAAAATACCTTTTGATGATACTGTTTCAGCTATGTATAAGGTTGGAAAGCAACTTCCATGTGAATTAAGAGAAACAGCACTTGGAGGATTAGCAGTTACAGAAACAGGATTAAAATTAAGAAAGCAGGTACTTGGAGAATAACATTATATAAAATTAATTTTAGGAGAATTAGGGTTTTAAATCTAATTCTCTTTTTTAATATTTTATATATGCTAAATTTTAATATTTTGAATTAATTTGAGTAAAGTTAAATATATTAGTATTGGTATCAAATTTTACATGGTGGAGTATTTATGGCATATAGAAAGATTATAGAAGATTACTATAATGATACAAATAATTTAACTGATTATTTATCAAAATTAGTTAATTCATATAGACTGCTAGTAGGTGCAGCAGGGGAACTGAATGATATAGCATTAGCACATAAGAAGGAGGTAAGAAAGGCTATAAATACATCTAATGACCTTTTAAATGTAATAGATGAGGTTATAGATGTTTTGGAAAAGACAAGTTTTGGATACATGGATTATTGTAAAATAAAGGGCAAAATAATGCAATCTACTATGCAGGTTCAGTATATACAAACAGAAATTGACAATGAATTAAAGTTACAGAATTCTGAAAAAGGTGCTTCTGATAATTCAGGAGATGTTATTGATACTGAAAGAGAGGTTTTTAATACTCAAAAAGATATGCCTATCAATGAAAAAGATACTGATAATAGTGAAGAAGATGGTTCTAACAATGGGAAAGATGCTGTTAGTAATGAAGAAGATACTTCTAGTAGTGAAAAAAATATTAATAATAATGGAAAAGAGGTGTGAAAATCACACCTCTTTAGAATTTCTTAAATCTGTGTTTGCATACCATAAGGTAAGATAAAACTACTAACAATACAATTGTAAGTTCAACAGGTGCAAGAAAGTTCATTGTAATTAAACAATATATAGCCATAAACATACCTGCAAAAGTTATAGGTATACCAAAAAATTGTCCATCAAATTCAGTAACATTGAATCTAGCAAGTCTATAAGCGCCAGCTATAGGTAATAATAATACTAGAGAGTATCCTAATAATCCAAAGTTAGTTAAGCCATAAAGATTAAAAGCAAGGATGGAAGGTGCTACTCCAAAAGAAACTAGATCTGCAAGAGAATCTAATTCTTTTCCTAAATTACTAGATACATTTAAAAATCTTGCTACTCTACCATCATATCTATCAGCTAGACATGCAAGTAGTATGAAAATACCCGCCCATTTGTAATTTTCTTGAAATGTCATCATTAAAGACATTACACCGCAACCTAAATTAGCAAACGTAAAAACATTAGGTACAGCACTTTTAGCTATTTTAGCCATTATAATCACTCCTAAATAATATAATAAGTATTGTATTAATTATAAAATCACATTGTGTATTTAGAACTATTATAACGCATTTTAATAAAATATTTAAGTGTATATATAATATTTTTTATAGAAAAATTATAAATTTTTTGTTAAAATGAATTTAATAAGGAAAAACAATTAAAAATAGAGAGTTGAGGAGCTTAATGAAAAAAAATAAAATAAGAGTATTACAGTATTTTACTGCAGCCATATTAATTATAATAGTTGCATACATTATGATCAAATACGGAAAAAGATTAACACATTTGAGAGTAAGACATGTGAAACATTATATTTTAAGCTATGGTAGATTTGCTTCAGTAATTTTTGTGCTATTGTATTCTATAAAACCTGTAGCTTTAGTAGTTCCAGTCTCGCTTTTATCAATTGTAGCAGGAAATGTTTTTGGACCTTATAAAGCACTTTTATTAAGCATGATAGGTTGTTTTACATCAGGTACTTTAGCTTTTTTCTTAGCACGATTTTTAGGTAGATCTTTTGTAGATAAACTTTTAAAAGGCAAAGCTATGAAGTTGGATTCAAATATTGAAAAGCATGGAACTATGATTATGTGTATAATGAGATTATCGTTTATATTTCCATATGATCCATTAAGTTATGCTGCTGGTTTAACTAAAATGAAATATAAGGATTTTATTATAGGAACTATGATAGGTGTTTTTCCAGAAATGATTTCTTATTCGGTTATAGGAAAAAGTTTAGAACATCCTTTTTCAATTAAGTTTTTTATTCCAATAATATCAATAATGGTTATAGCTTTTACTGCATTAGCTATATATAAATCATCAAAGAAAACTAAAAGTTTGTAAGAAATACTTTCTATAAATTTACGCTTATATTCAATTCATTATAAGGACACAATAGTTTTGAAGTGTAAATTTTGAAGAGAGGTGTTTTTTATGAAAGTTAAAGATGTAATGACTAAATGTATTGTTAGCTTGAATGCTGAGGACAATGTTGAAAGAGCGGCACAGCTTATGAGAAAACACAATGTAGGTTCAATTCCTGTATGTAATGGTGATAAGGTGATAGGAATAGTTACAGATAGGGATATAGCTATAAGATCTGCAGCAGATGGAGAAAATTCTAAAAAGCAACCTATAAGGGAAATTATGTCTTCGAATCCTGTTACGGGAAATCCTGATATGGATATTCAAGATGCATCTAGAGTTATGAGTGAAAGACAAATTAGAAGACTACCTATAGTAGAATCTAACAATTTAGTTGGAATAATATCTTTAGGAGACATAGCTATTGAACCTAATCTTCAACACCAAGCAGAACAAGCACTTAGTAATATTTCTGAACATACTACACCAGAAATTTAAAATTTAATAATTTATGAATAAATCCACAAGAATCGTTGATAATCTTGTGGATTTATTATATAAGGTGTTATAATATAATAGTTAATTATCAAAAATGGATGTACATTCCATTTTAAGTTTAGCCTAAGTTACATATTTAGTCTAGATAATAAACTTTATTAAAAGTAGGAGAGTTTTATATGAAGAAAGTAAAGTTTATATATAATCCATACTCAGGTGAAAATACCATAATAGGGAATATTGATAAGGTTATAAAAATACATCAAAAATATGGATATGAAGTTATACCCTATAGAATTAGTTATGAACATAGTATAATTGAAGCTCTTAAAGGGGTAAATAAAACTTATAAATATATTCTGATAGCTGGTGGTGATGGTACTATTGATGAAGCTGTAAATCAGATGAAAAACCTGGATTTAAATATTCCAATAGCAATACTTCCAGTAGGCACTGCTAATGATTTTGCAAAATTTATTGGAGTTCCAGAAGATGTAGAGGAAGCCTGTGAACGAATATTGAACAGTAAGCCTAAAAAGCTGGATTTGGGAAAAATAAATGATAAATATTTTTTAAATGTAGCAAGTACGGGTCTTTTTACAGATGTATCTCAAAGAACAGATGTAAATTTAAAAAATACAATTGGTAAGCTTGCTTATTACATTAAAGGATTAGAACAGCTTGCTAGTCTTAGAAAGCTTAAAATAAAGGTAACATCTGAGAATTATGTATTTGACGATTATATGTATTTAATGATGGTATTCAATGGACAGACTGCTGGAAATCTAAAGTTTGCGTATAAAGCCGAATTAGATGATGGAATGCTGGATGTAATAATAATAAAAGCAGGAATGATAAAAGATATGATAGCCCTCTTTATAAAGATGTTTAAAGGGGAGCACTTAGAAGGCACAGAAGGTCTTGTATACTTTAAGTCTAATAGAATAGAAGTAGAATGTCATGAAGACATAGTAACGGACATAGACGGTGAAAGAGGACCGGACTTTCCATTAGTTATAGAATGCATAAAAGAAGGAATACAAGTTTTGGGAACTAATATATCCTAAAAAGTGCTTTTGAGTTAAATAATTATATATTTAATTCAAAAGCATTTTTTAGTAATATAACCTTAATTCTTATAATAGATATAAAATAGTAGTAATGTATCAGGAGGTAGTATGTTAAAGTTTTATATCTATATTTCTTTGCTACTTATTGTAATTTTACTTTTATTTAAAAGCATTCATTTAGATTTACACTGTCCTAAAAAGATTAAGACTATAGCGCGTATTGCAATAATAGCTATGAGTTTAAGATATGCTGCACTTTTAATACTATTTTTAGTTCGGAATATAAGATATCTTTATTTATTAAAACCTTTGTTTTTTATGAATTTAATTGCTGTACCTTTAATAATTCTAATTGTATTGTACATATTTGTGAAAGGACATACTATAAATTTTTCTTATGTATTCATAATAGCAGGAATTTTGATAGCGTTGTATGTTTTTATTATGATCAGATGTACATGCTTTTTAAGAGGTTATAATAACTTAGGATACACTATGATGTTTATACAGCATGCGTATATATATTGGGGTTATATTGTAATAAATACTATTACATTATTTATTGCTGTAGGATTTATTTCTAAGAAAAGTATAAATAAAATAGGAATGAGTTTAGTAATTGTCTCTTCCATTATAACTATAGCAGAATATATAATGTGGGTTACAGGAATTACTTTTATTACGCAGAATATAACAGGAGATATGTTGTGGATGTTAACTTTAGTATATGCTTTGAATAGGGTGAAAAAATAGGTATATTATACAAAAAACACACTCTGAAGTGTTGAATAAAACTTCAGAGTGTTTTAACTTAAAAGTTATTTTTTAAATTTGCTTTTAAAAGTTTTTTTAGTTTTTTTGCTTTCAGGTCTAACTTTAGTATTAGATTTATCAAATTTTTTATTTTTTGATTTAATACCAGAGGATTCTTTACTAGAATGCCTTCTTTTTCTAGGTGCTGTTTCGGGAATAAGACATTTTGGTCCACTTCCAATTAAATCCTCACGATGAGCTTTAATTAAGGCTTCTTTTACAAGGTTATAATTTTCGGGCATAGAAAATTGAAGTAAAGCTCTCTGCATATTTTTTTCTTTTTGTTCTTTAGGCACATAAACTTTTTCATTAGTTAGCGGATTAATTCCTGTATAATACATTGTAGTTGACAAGCTTCCTGGTGTAGGATAAAAATCTTGAACTTGTTCAGGCATATATCCCATATCTTTAATATAAAGGGCCAATTCTATAGCAGCATTTAAGTCACTGCCAGGATGGCTGGACATAAGATAAGGCACTAAATATTGTTTTTTATCTATTTTTTTATTTATCTCAAAATATTTTTTAGCAAATCTATCATATACGCTGCGACTAGGTTTCCCCATTTGCTTAAGAACCTTGTCGCTTATATGTTCTGGTGCTACTTTAAGCTGGCCGCTTATATGATGTTTACAGAGTTCTTCAAAAAAGGCAGTATTTTTGTCATAAATAAGATAATCGTATCTTATTCCTGAACGTATAAAAACCTTTTTAACTCCAGGAATTTGTCTCATTTGTTTTAAAAGGCTTAAATATTCTCTATGATCCACTATTAGGTTTTTACAAGGACTAGGAGAAAGGCATAACCTATTTTTGCAAACTCCATGAGTTTCTTGGGGTTTACATGCTTTATGTCTAAAATTTGCAGTAGGTCCACCTACATCATGTATGTAACCTTTAAAATCATCTAATGTGGTTAAAAGTTTTGCTTCATCTAAAACAGAAGTTTGACTTCTAGTTTGAATAGTTCTCCCTTGATGAAAAGTAAGAGCACAGAAGGAACAAGCTCCGAAACATCCTCTATGACTTGTAATAGAAAACTTAACTTCTTTAATAGCAGGAATACCACCCTTTGCCTCATATATAGGATGATACGCTCTAGTATAAGGAAGATTATATACTATATCCATTTCTTCTTCAGTTAAAGTGAATTGAGGAGGGTTTTGAACAATATAATGATCCCCATGTTTTTGTACTAAAGTCTTTCCACTTATAGCATCCTGTTCATAATATTCTATTTTGTAAGCTTCTGCATAGCTTTTTTTATTTTCAGATATTTCTTCAAAAGAAGGAAGTTCTATAAAATCATTTAAATTATTTGTTTCTTTACATGAATATTCTGTTCCTCTTACATTTGTTACATTATTAATTTCCATACCATATTTAAGAAGATTAGCTACTTGAACTACGGTTTTTTCTCCCATACCGTATATTAAAAGATCTGCCTTAGAATCAATTAGTACACTTCTTCTTACTTTGTTGTCCCAGTAATCATAATGTGCAAACCTTCTTAAACTTGCCTCTATACCACCAATTATAATTGGCACATTTTTATAAGCCTCTCTAGTTCTATTGCAGTATACAATAAGGGCTCTATCAGGTCTGTGACCGCCTTCCCCACCTGGAGAATATAAATCATCATGACGCTTTTTTTTGGAGGCTGTATAATAGCAATAGGTAAGCTTTTGATAATTAACTTTGAATCTATCAAAATTAACTGTTATATTTCTCCAGCTTTTCCCCTGCTCCACACCGTACGTGCGACTTTCATCGCATACGGCGTTCCATCAATT
>NZ_JABBNI010000005.1 GCF_012926525.1 Clostridium muellerianum | reverse complement strand
ATAATCATAACAGATATAGCTTCTCCGGCCTGTCTTACGTTTTTAAAACCTTCTGTTACTGGTTCTCCTACATAAGTGAATCCATCATGTCCTGCTCCCTTTTTTATAGCTCTCTGATCATCGAAATAAAATCCTGTTTTTGATTCTGAACAAATAACGTCAACTATTTTCATTTTTTCCACCCATCTTTCTAAGTAGTTTTATATATTTAATTAATTGGCTGTATTATTCTGGTCTTCCTATTAAAACGCCCTTGCCTACAGCAAATATATCATCTATAGTCATTTGGAATGTTACTTCTCTTCCTTCAAACTTTCCTCTTTCTTCTAACTTTCTTGTATTGAATGCTTTTAGTTCTTCAGTTAAAGGTAAGTTTCCAAAGTTCAAATATCTTACTGCTCCATTATTATCTCTAGCAGGCATCATTTTTCCTGCATTGAATTTGCTTGGTGCAAATGGTATATCTACTATTCCTGCATCAAATCCTTTTACTGTTCCTACTGCTAAATCTCCATTTCCAAGTTCAAATA
>NZ_JABBNI010000004.1 GCF_012926525.1 Clostridium muellerianum | reverse complement strand
TTTGTTTGGTGAGAGATTCAATTATAACATGAAATAGGGGGTCATTGTTTTTTTATTTAAAAAACTCTGTAACCCTTGATATATAAAGAAAATTTATAAAAATAGTGTAAAAAAATTTTACACTAACAAAATTAAAGTAGGGGTGGGTATATGTCTAATAACTATATTAATAGATTTAAAAAAATGTTTGACTCTATTAATTCAGATATTACAAAAACATATGCACGTTTAGATAAGCAAAATAGTTTTATTAGAAACAGAAAAATGCCACTTGCAGATATTGTCTTATGTACACTTTCTAAAAAAGGATTAACCACATCAATGGAACTTCATCAATATTTTACTCAAAAAGGAGCATATCATATGAATATCTCAAAACAAGGATATTTACAGCAACGTAAAAAACTAAACTATGAAGTTTTTTCATTTTTGAACCAGGAATATCTTCAGGATTTTTACAACTCTAATGAACCATCATTGTGGAATAACTATCTAGTATTTGCTGTTGATGGAAGTAAGGCGGAAGTTTCAAACTCTGATGAAAACAGAGCGTTTTTCGGTGAATGTGGTAATAATTATTCCAGGGGTGAAGTAAGAGCTTTAGTAAGTGGCATCTTTGATGTATTTAATCATTTCTTTTTGGATTTGCAAATAGACTCTATAAAGACAAGTGAAAGTGAGCTAGCAAAGAAAAATATTTATGCTATAAAAAAGATATTACCAAATACTGATTTTATTGTTGTCTGGAAGTGAACTTGCGTTGATGACAAATCTCCCAATTGAATTTAGTGGAAAAGAAATAGAAAATCTATATTTTAAGAGATGGGAAATTGAAAAAAAATATCACACTCTGAAAAATAAAATGAAGTTTGAAAGTGTTACAGGAAAAGCAACATTATGTGTATACCAAGATTTTTGGGCACAAATAGTTATTTATAATATGATACAGGATGTCTTACATTCGTCAAATAAAAATGTAGAAAAAGAAACAGAAAAACATGAATATAAATATCCTATCCGGATCAATGAAAATATAGCAATAGGGATGTTTAAAGAAAAATTTATAAAACTATTAATTGAACCAAATGACACGATTAGAGAGGAAAAACTGCTGCAATTACAAAAAGCAATAGAAAAATATATTCTTCCTACAAGAAATCTTAAAAGCCAAGGAAGCATAATTTATCTAACAAATATCAGAATAACTAAAAAAGTAGTTTTTAAAAGAGCAAAAAAATCTATCTTTATTGCATAGGATTTTTATGCTCTTTTTTAGAATTTAAAATAAATAATTATACTTTATTCAATAAAGAATGTCAGTAATAATACTTAAAATTTCTTAAGTTTATGATGTTGCGCTATGCGGGTGCGCGACAGAAGTTATACAAAAAAATCACCTTTCCGTTATAATAGAGTTGTTCAAGCTACTATGATAACGAAAGAAAAGGTGATTTTAATGGCTAATAAAAGTAATGATATGGCACATACAAAATGGATGTGTAAGTACCATATTGTGTTCACTCCTAAGTATAGACGAAAAATAATATACAATCAATATAAAGAAAGCATAGGAGTTATATTAAGACAATTATGCAATTACAAAGGAGTAGAGATAATTGAAGGGCATCTAATGAATGATCACATACATATGTTGGTAAGTATACCACCTAAGTTAAGTGTATCAAGCTTTGTGGGATACTTAAAAGGAAAGAGTGCATTGATGATATTTGATAAACATGCAAATTTAAAATATAAATTTGGGAATAGACATTTCTGAGCAGAAGGATATTATGTTAGTACAGTAGGACTAAATGAAGCAACTATTAAGAAGTATATACAAGAGTAAGAGAAACACGATATTATGGTGGATAAATTAAGTGTAAAAGAGGCTTATAGCCTCAGAGCAAGCCACCCGTTTTACGGGTGGTTATGACTTTTTAAATTTTTAAGTTATCCTAATAGATTGAGGTATTTGCATAGGCAATCATAAATTGAGATGCTTTAGCAAGAATATTATTTTTAGTAAAATTCATCATTTCTGTTGCTATATCTACATCTCTTATTTTACATTCATAAGATGTTAAATTTTCACCAGAATTTTGGAATATGTTATAAGTATGCTCTAAACTATTTTGGATACTTCTCAATATTATAGTACTATGAAACTTTGTTATAGCATCCTGCGGATCTATTCTTAAATTTACATCCATTAGACTTAAGATTCAACTATCTGTTTTACACAAATAAAGTAAGGAAACTTGCCCAGTGCTTGTTTCAACTTGAATGAAAAATTGTAAAGGAATAGATTTATCGTCTACAACAAAATTTAAAGTAACCACACAATGGGAGCAGACATTTTTCCTTCAGTATGGGAATAGTTATATGATGGTTCTTGCATTTTCTTTGTTGATTTTTTAGAATTTGCGGTATCATCTATAACTAAAAATCCTACGGATTCAAGTTTAATGTTATGCTTAAGAAAAAAGTCTAAATGACTAAGTCTATTAGTATTTAGAAGACCATTCTCCCATTTTGAATGACTTAAAAATCTATAAACACAACTTTTGTCTTTTGAAGACAGTACAAATTTTGCAATTTCAGATAAAGTTTTAGTAACAGGTAAATTTATCAACCCGGTTACAATAGTGATTAAATGATTAAGCTGTGACTTAGAGATTCCATAGTTTACATTATTTAAGTAGTTGTAAAGTTCATCATTAATGATACAATATTATTACTGGGCATACTGACTACCTCCTGTATGTGTATTTGTGTGGTAACGTTTATATATCACGGTGGTTAAAAGTATGTCATATTTATTTTTTGATAGTATTGACAATTTATATCTTTATTTTGCGGAACTAAAGATATAATTTAAAAATACGTATAATATGTTTTAGGCGTGAAAATTTATGTGTTAAATAATGTAAAAGTGTCAAAAAAGAATAATTATGAATTTAAGCATGAAAATAAGATTTTGGAGTTTATTTTTTTCATTCTTAAAAAAGGCTATGTGGGAAAATGTAAATTGGTTTGCTTTATTTAGAAACGTGTTTTTAAAATAAAGTTTCTAAGAATGACTACGATAAAAATAATAGTTTTGTTAAAGAAGAATACTGATATGATTTTTAAATAATACTGAAAGGATGTTTTATCAGATGAGTAAAGTCAACAGTATGTGTAATGTATGTATTATCGGCCAAGGTTTTGTTGGGTTGCCGTTAGCTCTCAGTTATTCAATAAATGGTTGTAATGTTGTTGGGGTAGATATAAAACAGGAGCTAGTTAATGAACTAAATAATGGAGTAACTCATCATACTGAAAAGCATGAAAATAAAAAGATTCAGAACATTTTAGAGGAGCAGTTAAGGTTAAATAAATATAAAGCAACCACATTAATATCAGAAGGAGTAGAAAAGTGTTCCAACATAATAATAACTGTTGGAATTCCAATAATAAACGGAAATGCCGAGTTTAGTGATTTAAAAAGTTCCATCGTTGATGTGGCTAGAAACTTAAAAAAGCAGGACTTGATACTTATAAGAAGTACGGTTGTACCAGGAACTACTGATGAGTTAATAAAGCCTTTATTAGAAGAATATTCAGGTTTAAAATGTGGAGAAGATTTCTATCTTGCATATGCTTCTGAAAGAATTGCAGAAGGAAGAGCTTTTGAAGAGTTTGAAAGTATGCCTACTGTTATAGCAGGAATAAATGAGAAAAGTGCGCGTAGAGCTGAGAAACTATTAAAGATAATATGTAATGCAGAAGTTATCAGAGCAGATAGTATAAAAATAGTTGAAACAGCAAAAATATTAGAAAATTTGCAAAGAGATGTAAATATTGCTATGGTTCAGGAATTTGCAAGATTTACGGAAGCATTAAATATAGATATTTTTCAAGTAATTAAATTAGCTAATA
Source organism: Clostridium muellerianum (assembly GCF_012926525.1). GTDB lineage: Bacteria > Bacillota > Clostridia > Clostridiales > Clostridiaceae > Clostridium_AM > Clostridium_AM muellerianum. The sequence goes on along the minus strand of NZ_JABBNI010000004.1, from coordinate 203,765 downwards.
CCCATAAAAGGGTTAATTTATTAATGCCGGGTTCAGGCGTTGGGGGATATTGTATTCCTAATGCGTATTATTATTTAAATGCAAAGGCTGAACAAATATCATTAGAGTTAGATTTGTTAAAATTAAGTAGGAAGAAAAATGAACAAATACCTTCATTTATTGTTGGAAAATTACAAGAACTTCTTATTTCAATAGGAAAAGACATAAAAAAGTCTAAAATAGCTGTTATAGGTATAGCAATGAAGGATTATTCAAATGATGATAGAATGAGTCCTGCTATAGAAATAATTAAATTATTATTACAAAAGGGAGTTGAAGTTAAAGCTTTTGACCCAAAAGTTTCCACTAAGTATACTTATAAAGTAGATACTCAATTAGAGGCAATTGAAAATTCTGATGCAATTTTAGCTTTAGTAAAACAAGATGGAATTATTTATGATAATCTTAAGGAGTTTTCTAGTATTATGAAAATACATCCTATATTTATGGATTTAAAAGCAGTGATAGGTAAGAGGGAAGCAGAAGAAAGTGGATTTAAATATTGGAGGATATAAATGAAAATAGCAATGATTTTGGATAACCCATTAAATCCAGATAATAGAGTGGAAAAAGAAGCTGAGAGTCTTGCAAAAGCTGGACATGAAGTTACAATATTATGTAAAATAGCGAACGATTTACCGCTAGAAGAAATAAGAAATGGATATAAAGTAAAGCGAGTTTTTAGATATAATCTCGGAACCTCTGTACTTGTAGAGAAATATCTTTTAGCTCATTTTGATTTAATGAATTCTGTTAATGAAAAGTATGATGTATATCATTGTCATGATACGGAAACTTGGCCTATAGGCTATATACTCTCTCAAACGGATAATGCAAAATTCATATGTGATTCGCATGAATATTTTCCTGATTATATAATCAAGAAAAATTATAATGATGAAAATAAATATAAAGCTTCAAAAGTGCTTATAGATATTCGAGGTAATTACATAAAATATGCGGATGCTGTAATTACTGTAACAGATACTATAGCAGAAAAGCTTTATTATGAATATAAATTAAATGAAAAACCTACGGCTTTATATAACACTAAACCTTTTAAGAATAGAGTAAATAAAAAAGTAAATTTACTTAGAGAAGAATTTGGAATAGAAAAAAATAAACATATAATTTTTTTTCAAGGTAATATTGATTATTCTAGGGGATTGGAATATATAATTGAAAGTTTAAAATACATAGAATCAGATGCTTTATTTATGTTTGCAGGAAATTGTAGTGAAGAGTATCTAAGAGAACTAACTGATTTTGCTAAAAAGTATAATGTAGAAGAAAAAATCAAGTACTTAGGATTTTTAGATAATGGTAAGCTGTTAGAATATACAGCTTCAGCGGATATTTTAGTATATTATCCAAGAGATATGGTGCAAAATATGAAATATACAATTCCAAATAAATTTTTCGATTATGTTTTTGCATCTAAACCAATTATTGTAAGAGATTTTGATGTATATAAAGAATTTATTAATAAGTATGATTTTGGATTTACTTGTGCAAATTTAAATGATATAGCAGAAAAAATCGATCTTTTATTAAAAGATAAGAATTTGTATATTAAGAAAGTTAACAATTCTATTGGATCTCAAGTAGATTTATCTTGGGAAAAGCAAGAAGAAAAACTGGTTGAATTATATTCAAAATTATAGTTATTGTTTTTTATTAGAAAGGATTGATTTTTATGAATTATTTTGTACATCCAACTGCTGAAGTAAGTGATAGGGCTGTAGTTGGTGAAGACACGAAAGTATGGAATGATGTGCAAATTAGAGAAAATGCTCATATTGGGTATAACTGTGTAATAAGTAAAGGTGTATATATTGACTTTGATGTAATTATAGGAAACAATGTAAAAATTCAAAATGGAGTGAATTTATATCATGGAGTTACCATAGAGGATGATGTGTTTCTTGGACCAAGTATGACATTTACAAATGATTTTTATCCACGAGCTTTTAATAGTGAATTTGAAGTGAAAAAGACTTTAGTTAAAAAAGGTGCCTCTATTGGAGCTAATTCCACTATAATATGTGGGATTGTGATTGGTAAATATGCCATGATTGGAGCAGGAAGTGTGGTTACAAAGAATGTGCCAGATTATGCATTAGTTGTTGGAAATCCAGGGAAAATTGTAGGATATGTTTGCAAGTGTGGTACTAAATTAAATGAAAATTTTCTTTGTGATCTTTGTAAAATACAATATAAAAAAGATTCAAAGAATAAGTTAATTGTAATTGATGAGTAAAATATAAAAAAATTAAGGGGCAATGTTCTATGAAGAATTTTAATGTAGCTAGTATATATTTATTTCATACCTGTAATTATAATTGTAGTTATTGTACTGCTGCACAGAGTATTGACAATAGATTGGGACGATTTAGTAGGGCTGTAACAGAAGAAGGAATGGAAAAAATAATCAAGTTTTTTAATGAAAGAGGTCAATGGCATATTTTATATGCAGGAGGGGAACCAACAATTCACCCTCATTTTATTGAATTAACCAAAAAACTATCCCAAAATCATTACATTAGAATGGCTACAAATAATTCTATGAATGATGAAAAGTTGCAGCAATTTGTTAAAGAAATTGATCCAATGCGGTTTGATTATATTCAATGTTCTTTACAAGAGAAAGATGAAGAGAAAAAAAGACTATTTAAATTTGTGGAAAGAGCAAAAATACTAAAAGAAAATGGATTTAAAGTTTTTGTTACTTATGTAGCTGTACCAACTAGATTAGAATTAGTAAAAAAGTATTATGAGCTTTTTATGGAAAATGGAATCCCTTTTGTTATCCAACCATTTAGAGGGAAATTTAATGGGTTAATATATCCAGATGCATATACGTGTGAAGAAAGAGAATTTTTAGATAAATACATGATATCTGCTATGTATAGGTCCCTTTTGGAAACAAGTGACAGAAAGCCATTTGGTAAGGATTGTAACGCTGGATATAAAAGAGTATATATTGATGGCATAAGCGGAAAAGTATACAAGTGCTTATTAGAAGTAACAAATGACTTAGGAAATATTTATGAAAATAATATAAATTTAAGTGAAAAACCAGAGAAGTGTAAAGCAAAAACTTGTACATGTATATTTGAACCTCATTTAGAAATTGAAGAATTATTATATAAAGATTTAGATAAAATATTAAAATGCGAAGTACATTATGATAAATATATTTTTGATGAATATAAGAATAAGTCTTTAGAAATTCAACAGTTTTCAGATTATTGGAAAAGGCGTCAAAGAGAAATTTTACAAAAGATTTTTAAAGATGCTTCTGGTAAAGTTATAGGAATATACGGATCAGGTAAGCATACAGAAAAAATATTTGAAGTGTATAAAGAAGTATTTGGTCAAGTTGATTTTCAACTAGTTTTTTTTGATTCTGATAAGACTAAATGGAATAAACAGTATCTCAATTCAAAAATACTAGATCCTAAATCTATACCTTCTTTAAATTTAGACAGGATTATAATATCTAGTCATAGGTTTCAAGAAGAAATATATAAAAGTTTAAAACAATATGAAGATATTGGAGTTAAGATTATGAAAATATATGATAAGCAAGATACTATTATTTTTATATAAATGGAAAAGAATGGAGAAATAATATGAAAAAAGTAATATTATTTGGATTGGGGAGCGTATACCATAAAGTAAAAGATAATATAGATTTTTCTAAAGCACAAATAGTTAGTGTATGTGATAGTAAGAGTGAAAATGGTGGTAAGTTTGATGGGTATGATTTAATAAGTTTAAATGAAATTCTAAAAATAGAGTATGATTTTGTTATTATATCAAGTAGTTTTTATAATGAAATTGAAGAAGTCTTAAAAACATTAGGAGTTAGTGAAGAAAAGTTAATAAGTTATTGCAATTATGAAAGAAAATTTTATGAGTTTTTTTTAGGTGATATTAAATACAATAGATATTTAAGTCTTATTAATGAAGATTATCCAGTGAAGAATTTTAAAATACTTAATAGTGGCAGTAACCCAGAGGATTCTGTAGAATTTTTTAGTTATTATGAAGCTTCTTGTTTTTGGATGGCCGATAAAATAAATAATATGGGAAATAATAAAAAAATACTTGACTTAGGAAATAAAAAGTTAGCTAATGCAATATTATCACTTAATAATAATATAACATCAATTGTTTTAAAAGATTGTGATGATCAAATATCGAAAGTGAAATATTTAATACAGGATGTTAAAGATAAACTTCCTTTTGAGAATGGACAATTTGATGTATTTTCTTCATTAGTTTCAATTCATCTGCTAGGTTTTGGGAGATATGGAGATGAAGTGAATCCGTATACATTAATAAATTTTATTCAAGAAATCAATAGAGTTATGAAAAATAAAGGTGACCTTATTATTAGTACAATGTATGGAAAAAAATCCTTATTATTTGACTGCGGCTGGATATTTGACATTGACACAATTAAGTTGCTATTTGAAGGATGGGAACTTATAGATTATTTAATAGACAATCATGCTGGAGGGTATATAAAAGAATATGAAAAAAGATATACAAAGGATTTAAACATAGATAAATATGAAAATGGGGAGTATAAAATTATATTTTTACATTTTAGACGAGGTTATACTGATTAAATAGACAATATGCGTTTGTGAATTATAGTTATATAATTTGATTTATCTATCTAGTTTTTATTATAAAGGATTGATTAAAATGAATGATAGTATGAAAAATGATATATTAAAAATATCAAAAGAATTACTCGAAAATGTTAAAAGATTTATAGAAAATAATAATATCCAAGAAGCAGTAAAATTCATGAAAAATTATGAAGAAAAAAATCCAACAGATTATAGAATACCTTTTATAAAGGTATTACTTAAAATGGAAGTTAGTAATGATAACTTAGGACAATATAAAGACTTAATATTACAAGGACTTGAAAAGTCACCTTTAAACTTTGATTATAATTATAATCAAAGTTTAGCACAAGTAGCTTTAGATAATAATGAATATTTGAAAGCCTTAGAAATTTACGAAAAAGTTTTAGCTGAAGTTGAAAATCTTGAAGTTAAAAATGAAATTAGGGAGAAAATAATTAATTTAGAAAATCAATTTAGTTCAAATATTTATCACGAATTTCAAGGAAGAAATTCAGAAATAAATGAAATATGTAATATGAAAAAAAATTATAAAAATCTTCATTTAATGATAGATAGTGGTTATTCTAAAAAATTTATTGAATTTATGAATAAACATTTTCAATGCAAAAAAAATTTGTTTTTAATTTTAGATTATAAAGATAATTTAGAATATATGGATGCTAATATAGCTAGTAATGTTATATATATTAAATTAAAGAAAGGCTGGGAAAAATGTTTAGATGTTAATACACAAGAAATTCTTTTTTTTATAAATAATTCAGAGGAAATATATATACACCAACTAAGTGATTTTATAACTTGGTTAATATGTAAGTATGATATAAAAGCAAAAATGAATTGGATTGTTTGGGGATCAGATTTGTATCACAATATAGATATAAAGTTATATGATAAATTAACAGAAAAATTTTTAATTGAAGATTGTAATTTGAAAATGAAGGATTACAAAAATACAAATGAGTATATTTACAGAAAATCTACTATAAGAAGACTTAATAAAATAATTCCTGATGGAACTAAAGGAGACTATATTATTGCAAAAAAGTTTTTTTTAACAAAAGCTTCTTATGAGTATTTTATCTATCCAAATCCTGTCGATTTTATTAGTTTAGATAATAATTACAAAATAAAAAATGAGTTTAATTTAAAGAAAAAATACAAATATGTTATTCAATTAGGAAATTCGGGAGATCCATCAAATAATCATTTGGAAATAGTAGAGATATTATCAAAAATGAATGAAAGTAATTTTTGTGTTGTATGCCCACTTTCCTATGGAAACTTTTCTTATATAAATAAAGTGATACCTAAAATTAAGAAGATTCTAGGAGATAGATTTATACCTCTCACAACATTTTTAAATTCAGAAGACTATTTTTCTATTTTAAATCAAGTTGATGTTGCAATAATGAATCATAATAGACAACAAGCTATATCAAATATATTGCCATTATTGTACCTTGGGAAAAAGGTGTATATGAAAAATAATATTACAACTTACGCAACCTTCAAGAAATTAGGATTTACACTGTTTAATGTTAATGAAATAGACTTTAAAGATTTTCAAGACTTTATATTAATGAATCCAGAAGATAAAATTAGAAACAAAAATATAGTATTAGACAATTATAATGAGGATGTATTATTTCAAAATATAAAAAAGTTTATTAAAATTTAAAATTATAATATATAACAATATTTTAATATTATTAGTATGTGGACAACTATTAGGCAATAAAATTTAATATATATGCTAATCTATTGGTGAAATTGGCAAACAAGTAAAGGGTTTATTTTGTCAATAGCACATATTTAAGAATAAATAAGTAAATTAAAGAAAATAAGGAATTGTTAAGGAGAAAAATATGAAAGTTGGATTAGTAGTTCAAGCTCAACTTGGATATGATGACAATATAAGGGATAATGATATTTTTGCTATTGTTAATGGAAATACGGTTGTAGAAACAGTTGTTGAAAAAGCATTAAGTTGTAATGTGCACAAGGTAATTGTTTTAACATCAGAAGGAAATAAGGAATGTGTGGATCTAGATATTATTAAAAAAAATAACATAAGAATATATAAAAAAGATGATACAAGTTTTATCAAAAGCTACAGAAAAATTTTTCTAAATGAAGGTCTAGATATTATAATAAGAGTAATTGGAAATAATATACTATTAATACCCAATCTTGTAATGGATGGATTGAAGCAACATTTAGAGAAAAAAATGGATTATACCTATAATACTGGATATCCAAGAGGAATAATGTTTAGTGAAATAATTTCAAAAAAAGTACTATTTAATGAAGAGATTTTACAGAAAGAGAATGTAAAATCAGTGAATATAATGCAATCTTTAAGAAATAGTTCCTGTGAAAAATTTGAAATGAAGGCAGATAGAGAATATTATGACCATTCTTTTATCAATTTAAGCTTTCATAAATTTAATATAGATAAGTTTTCTAAATGTGTTATAAGTAATAATTGGCAAGATATTATTGATGAGTTTAAGGAAGATTCAATTCCAAATCTTAATTTCATAATTAACAATATTTGTAACATTAGTTGTATAATGTGTGGAATGTGTGGTGAGCTTTCAAAATACTCAAAAGTAAAAGATAAAAAAGGAAATATGAATTTTGAAAATTTCAAAAATATAATAGATAAATTCCCTAAAACTAAAAGTATATTGATTCAAGGTGGAGAAATTCTTTTAAATAAAGATATTTTAAGCATAATTGGATATGCAAAAGAAAAAAATATTAAAATTAATACCATTACTAATGGATTATTGCTGAATGAGAAGATATCCAGATTTTTAATAGAAACTTTAGAAAGTATTACATTTTCTATTGATGCATCAGAAGCAGAAACTTATGAAGCAATAAGACTAAATGGTAAATTTAATGTTTTGATTAAAAATATCAGTGAGTTTATGGAGATATATTATAGAAACAGCAATGTTTCATTAAAATCTATAAAAATTAATTATGTATGTATGGAACAAAATTACAGACAAATGCCTAAATTTGTAAAACTTATGAAGAAGTTAGGTATCAAAGATATAGTATTTTCTTTGTATGCGCAGTACAAATATGTGGAAAATAAAGAACTTGTAGAAAGATACATAATTAAAGATAGAAACGATTTTAATAATATATGGATGGAAGCAAAAAAAATTGCGAATGAAAATGATATGAAAGTTAGTATGATGAAACATGATAATATATTTCAAAAGCATAATATTTACAATGAATGTAATGGAATAAAAGAATCTTTTTGGATTAATTGGGATGGATATGTACTTCCTTGTTGTAGTTATATTAGTCCAGAACTATATAATTTAGGAAACGTAACTTATGAGGATAATATGGATGTTATAATAAATAATTGGAAGCAGTTTAGATGGAATGTATTTAATAGTAAAATTCCTAAAGTATGCTATGATTACTGTATTTATTAAACTTATGCTATAAAAATGTTATTTTGCAGCTATTTATTAAATTTAGGAGAATAAGTGAGTATATTAAATAAATTTAAGATTATAGAGGGAGAATAAATATGATAAAATTTTTAAGTTCTTTATATAATAGTAAAAAGATATATGACATAAACAACCTGTCTAAAAGAAAAGTAGTTTTTTTTGGAGCTTCAAAGTGTGGAACTGAGATTTTAGAAAGATTTGAGGCTATAAATATAAAGCCTGATTATTTTTGTGATAATGATGAGAAAAAATGGGGAAAACAATTTAATAGTATTGAGGTTATTTCTTTAGATCAATTAGTTTCTTTAGGTAAGGATGTTAACATTGTTATAACAAGCTTATATGTTAAAGAAATAACTGTGCAGCTAAGAAAACTTGGTTTTCAAAATATAATGTCTTTTAATGATCAAACTACAACATTTATTCAAAGTTATTGTACAGAATATATTTTTAATAATATAGATAAAATTAAAAGTGTACTTGATATTCTAAATGATGATATATCAAAAGAAACATTTATGGCAATTATTAATCATAGATTAACTTATGATTTTGGTATTTTAAATAATACTGTAAATGAAGAAGAAGAGTATTTCCCAGATGATTTATTAAAATTAAACGATAATGAGGTTTTTATAGATGCAGGAGCATATATTGGTGATACAATATCAGAATTTATTTATAAAGTAGATAATAAGTTTAAAAAGATATATGCTTTTGAACCTGATAAGAAAAGTTATGATCAAATGGTAAATTTCATAAAAACAAAAAAAATTGAGTCAAAAGTTATTTGTAAAGAAGGAGGATTACATTCTGAAAATAAAGTTATTCAATTTGATGAATGCAATACAGTACGTTCAAAAATAGATAACAAAGGTTTGAAGAGTATTAAGGTATATAACTTAGATGAATTTAAATTTGATAATGATGATATACCTACAATTATTAAAATGGACATTGAAGGTTCAGAAATGGATGCATTACTTGGAGCAAAAAAAATAATTACACAATATAAACCTAAAATGGCTATATGTATATATCATAAAGCAGATGATTTATGGAATATACCGTTATATATAAAATCTTTATGTTCAGATTATAAAATATATATAAGGCATTATAGTAGCATATCTTTAGCAGAAACAATTTGTTATGTAACTATATAAATATTATGTTTGGAGGGATAGTTATGAGCAAAAAGAAAATAAGTGCAGTAATGGCTGTATATAATAGAGAAAAATATTTAAAAGAGGCTATAGATAGTGTAATTAACCAAAGCTATGATAATTGGGAATTGATATTAGTAAACGATGCTAGTACAGATGGTTCGCACTATATATGTGAAGAATATTCAAAAGAATATCCACAAAAGGTTAAATACATAAATCTTAAGGAAAATGGTGGTGCAGGTAATTCTTTTTATACTGGAACAGTAAATGCTTCAGGTGATTATATTACTTTTATTGGTTCTGATGATATACAATTAGAAGATAAATTTAAAATATCTATAGACTATTTAGAAGTTAATCCACATATAGATATGGTGTTTTCGAACTATGAGACTATGTCAGAAGATGGCATAAGAACAGGTCGAAAGTTAACCTGGCCTAATAATATAAATGATAATAATAAGCTTTTAGATAATGAATTAAGAAGAAATTATATGTTTTCTGGATTATGTGTAATGAAAAACACAAAGAATGCAATTTTTGATAAAAATTTGAGATATTCGGAGGATTATGATTTTTTCCTAAACCTCGTATGCAAGGGATATAAAGCCTTTTTTATGGATGAAGCATTAGCATTAGTAAGAATACATGATAACAATATGTCTGCTAGATATAAGGAAACAAATGAAGCTGTTAAATTTATATTAAATAAATATGATGTAGAAGATTTATATAATAAGTTAAAATTAAATAATTTAAATCATAATAGAATACATAACACGTTAGGGATATTTTCCATAATAAAAGAAAGTTATGAACAAGCTTTACATTGTTTTGAAAAATTTAATTTTAACAGTTATTCTAAAGAAGATTTTTGCGATAATTTATTTTATAAGGCTACTGTATATTATTATTTAAAAAAATATAAAGAATGTATGGAATGTTTAAATAATGTGTTAGAATATTTACCAGAAGAGCCTACTATTTTTAATAATATTGCTGTAGTTAACAGTATTTTAGAAAATAATAATGATATATATAAATATTTGTTAAAGGCATTAGAATTGGAGCCACTTTATATGGATGCAAAGTTAAACAATGAAAGTTTGAAAAAAAGCTTAGTTTTAAATAGATTTACGACTAAGTTTTTAAGAAAAAATGTGGTTCATGAGGAAAATGCCTTACTGAAATAAAATGAAACTCGCACGTAGATGTTAATTTTGAATCTATTCCGGTGTTAGGAAAGGTAATTTAAAACATAGAAGATATTAAATTTTATGGCATTTAAAGTAAAACTTGTATCGGGCATCAGATGGATGAAATGTTGATATTTTGATAAGGAGATTTTACACATATGAATAAAATATATGATTTTGAAACAGGAGTGCAATTATGGCAGCATTGTAATTTTAACTGTTCATTTTGTGTAGGGGCCCAAAGTGATGTGCCTAAAGATTGGTCTATGTATAATGAAAAGTTAATTAAATTGGAGGAGTTTTTTAATAGTACCGGTAAGTGGAATATAAGCTTTTTAGGAGGAGAACCGCTGATAAATCCTAAGCTTATAGATTTATGTAAAAGGTTAATGACTAAAGGACACGGTATAAATTTAATAACTAATGGATCTATCCTTTTTAGTGATGTTTTTACTAAAGATGAACTAAAAGAAGTTAATTATATTACTTTGTCATATCACCCAATTCATGAAGAAAACAGTTATTATAATAATATTTTTATAAATAACATAAAATTTTTAGTGAAACATAAAATTAATTCAGAAATTGTTTATGTCGCTGCTCCTGATAGATTAAATAGGATAGAAAAAATAAAAGCTTACTTTGAAAGTTTGGGAAGTAAATTTAGATTAATGGCACTTCAGGGAGAGCATGGTGGAAAAAATTATCCATATTCGTATAAGCAAGATGAATTGGAAATGTTATGTGATAATACAGATTATTTAGGATCTTTATATCTATTAAAACATGGTCACTATACACCTACCTTTAAGAAGTGCAGATCTGGATATAACAGGTTTAATATGTTTTTATCTGATGGTAAGATAACACCTTGTGAACAATTAAATAATATAGAGTTATTTAACTTCTTGAAAGATGATATTTCTGATTTTAAGCATAGAATTTACAATGAACCTAAGGAATGTTTAAGTAAAAAATGTGTCTGCTCTTTTTATATGGAACAAGAAGAATTTATGAGAAATTATGACATGGATAATAAGTCCAATTTTAAAATGTGGGAAAAGTTATGTATATCAAGTAATGAGGTGATCCAGTATTGGGAAAAGAATGAATATTATTTTACTGAAAAAATTAAGAAAAAAATTAGAGGTAGCAATATTTTTCTATGGGGAGCTGGTATACATACAGATAAATTATTGACCCTATTAAAAAACGAGAAATTTAATATGAAAAATATAAAAGGCATTATAGATTCTAATCCACATAAGGATGGAATGAAAATATTTGATATACCAGTTTTATATAAAGAAAACTTTTTTAATAATATAAATGATTGTTCTGACATTATAATATCTTCTAGAGCTTTTGAAAGTGAGATATATAATGAAATAAAAAGTAAAGTTTCATATGGAATAAATATAGTTAGACTATATGACACAAACGAAATAGTGCCATTATAAAAAGTTTATAAAAAGGTAGATGATTTACTTGGATAAAGTTAGGCTTGGCATTATAGGAGTAGGAAGAATGGGAAACAACCATGCTAGAATAGCAACAGGCTTAAGTAATGTAGAGCTTGCTGGTTATTGTGACATAGTAAAAGAAAGAGTTGATAAATTATCAGAAAAATATAGAATAAAGGCTTTTTATGATTATAAGGATTTGATAAATCATGTAGATGCAGTTATAGTATCTGTTCAAACAGAGTTCCATTACGAAGTTGTTAAATATTTCTTGGAAAATAAGAAACACGTTCTTGTTGAAAAACCAATAACTATAAATATTGAAGAAGGCGAAAAACTCATAGAAATTGCAGAGAGAAATAATGTTATTTTCTGTGTTGGACATGTAGAGAGATTTAATTCGCCTTTGATTGACTTAGGTAATATTATAAATAAGAAAAAGCTTATTGCTATTAGTGTAAAGAGAATGAGTCCCATGGATTATAGAGTTAAAGATATAGATGTGGTATTAGATCTTATGATTCATGATATAGATATTGTATTAGATTTAATGAAACCGTATGAAGTGAAAAATTTAATGGCTATGAAGAACATAGTTAAAGAAGATTCTATGGAAAAAGGACATGCAGATTATTGTCTCGTTCAAATAGAGTTTGAGAATGGTACAATAGTAGATTTGACCGCTAGCAGAGTTACGGATAAAAAGATAAGAACTCTAACAGTGAATGAATTAGGTCGATTTATAGAAGTGGATTACCTAAACAAAAGTTTAACAATATATAAAAATTTTACTGCTACATTAGGTGAAACTTCAACGGGTAACAAAAATACAAAGTATCAAGAAGAATCAATTGTTCAAAAGGTTTTTGTTAATAACACAGATTCACTTCATGAAGAGCAACAAAATTTTATTAATGCTATTTTAGGTGTAGATGAGTTGAAAGTAACCGCATATGATGGAATAAATGCACTAAAACTAGCGAAAGAAATACAGAAAAAAATATATTTTAATTAGTAAAAAGGTGATAGTATTGTACAATGTATTGGTGTTTGGCACAGGAAAAGTTTCAGATATATTAGAAACTTCATTAAATAATGATGTTAATATAGTTGCATATGTAGATAATGATAAAAGTAAATGGAAAAAGTTAAAAAATTGTAAATGCATAATACAACCAAATGAAATTTGGAAATATAAATTTGATTATATTCTTATTGCTAGTCAGTTTAATGAAGAAATATATTATCAACTTTTAAATATGGGAATTGATAGTGATAAAATATTTGAATATTATAAGTTTTATATAAATTATTATAACTATTACAAAACTAATATGGATGAATTTTTAAATAAATATAAAAAAAGTGTAGAGATAATAGCTACTGGAATATCATATGCTAACACAGGGTTTAGAACTGATATTTGCTGTAAAAATGCATATTCATTTACATGGGGAAGCCAAGATATTTTTTATGATTATTATACAGTAAAATTTTTATTGGAAAAGTTTCCTAATAAGGTGAGCGATTTGAAGCACGTTCTTATAGGTATATGCTATTATAGCTTTCAATATGATATGTCTCTTTCTTCTATGAGAAGTAAGGTGCCATTATACTATTCAGTGTTAAAAGAAGCACATAATTTTAAAGATATAGACAAAGCTTATGAAGCTTATGAACTTAATAAAAATATTGCTAACGTTGTGCTTAAAAAAAATAATGATGGAACATATGATTTGAAAAGTGATATACAAACGTCTATACATTATGATGATAAGTGGAATATAGGCAAAAAACAAGCTGAACTAGATTGTAACAAAAATTATCCCGAAACAGTAAAGGAAAACACTCAAATATTTAAAGATTACCTACAACTTCTAAAAGATTATAACATAAAACCAATAGTAGTGGTATTCCCAGCATCGAAATATTATACTACATATTTTTCAAAGCGAATAGAAGATGAGTTTCATTCTATAATAAATGGAGTCAGAAAGGAATATGATTTTCAGTACATAGATTATTTTCGCTTAGATTTATTTGAGGATGAGGATTTTGCTGATGTATCTCACTTAAATGATAAAGGAGCAGAAAAACTAACCAAACTATTAAATGAAGAAATAGATTGGAGGGATATTTCATGAAGATTATTATATATGGTATAGGAAGCGGAAGGTTAAGAGTGGAAAAATATCTAAAAATGGAACATGAAATAATTGGTTATAGTGATAGTTTCTTTTCAAGTAAATGTTTTAATAAGAAAAACTTTTATAAGCCTAAAGAATTATTAGATATTAAATTTGATTTTATTATAATTGCAATTGGAGACGGCGCTATTAGTAATAAGGTAGTTAAAGATTTGATAAGTTATCAAATAAAAAAAGAGAAAATAATAGAGTTTTATAAAGTTTACTGTTATAAATTTGCAAGTGAATTAAAAAAAGTCAATAGAGTTATGCAAAATACAGATAAAGTTTTCGATGGTTTGATTTTAGGTATTTCTCATGGAGAAGTAGGAATAAATCCTCAATACTTAAATAAAAGTTTCTATAATTTTGCACTTGGTAGGCAGGATTTATTTTATAATCTAAAGCAATTGGATGAGCTATTAAAAAATTATAAAGATAGAATTAAAAATTTAAAATATGTGGTTTTAGATATGTACACTTATACATATTTCAACTATGATGTTTCACGTACTAAAAATGCAGTCACATTTCTTCGAGCAAATGGATGGGAATTTGAAGAAACTCATAATTTAAAAAAAAGCATAGAAGAATTAAAAACAATTCAAGAAAATGAAGAACCTTTATTTAATGACTTATTTAAAACGGCCATAATAAATATTAAAAATGATTACGAACAAACAGGCTATGATTTATATTCAGATTTTCCAAGTGAGAATGGCATAAGTAAAAATTTAAAAAATGAAGAAGTAGAAAATTATAAAAATCAACCTGTGGTATATAGTGGTATTCAAAAAAATGTTTTTATAAATACTGAGAAAGAAAATATTGAAATTTTTGATAAACTTTTAAAAAAGTTAAAACAAATTAATAGTGAAATCAAAATATATATAGTATTGATACCTCAGCATAAGGTAGTAGAAGATAAATTAAAAATAATAGAAAATGATTGGAAAGAAAGATTTTACAAAATATTAAGTGATTTTAAAAGAGATTATAACTTTGAAATCTTAGACTTTAAAAATAATGAAGAAATATCTTCCAAAAACAATTTTTATTATGATTTGGAACATTTAAATTATAATGGTGCTACTGCTTTTACGAAATTGTTAAATTCATATATTTTTAAAAATGGTACATAAAGAGTCCTTCAAAACTATAATGATTATAGAAATTAGAAATAAATGATATTAAATATCTAAAAGTTGCAAGCAAAGTTCCTTAAAAAATCTTGATAACTATTTTATAGTTTAATTATAAAATAGTTATCAAGAATTTTTAGGTATAGATTCTTAATAAAAAAATTTAGGAAGAGTTAGAATGGTATTTTTACATTAAGGAATAAACTACTTTGAACATTGAGAAAATTTAAAGGCAGAGATAAATTATTCAATGTTACATACGTTTACTAAGCGCGCTCTAGTAATTCCAAAATATTTTGTATTTAAAAATACTATATTAAAACTTAGTTTTGTCAGTTGTGAAAGTCTAAGAATAAGTGAGTAGATTAAAGGAATTTAAAGATTATGGATGGAGGAAATTAAATATGATACCTTTTAATAGACCTTATATAACAAAAAAAGAAGAAGAATATATAAAAGATTGTTTAAAAAGAGGAGCTATTCACGGAGATGGATATTATACAAAGAAAGTTAATGAATTTATGGAGAAAACATTTAAGACTAAGAGAGCTTTAATGACTACATCAGGAAGTTCAGCATTAGATATGGCAGCGATACTTTTAGATTTAAAAGAAGGAAACGAAGTAATTCTTCCATCATATACTTTTGTATCTACTGCCAATGCTATTGTACTTAGAGGAGCAAAACCTATTTTTGCAGATATATGTGAGGACACATTGAATGTTGATCCTAAGGATATAGAAAATAAAGTAACCAATAAAACTAAAGCAATTTTTCCTGTACATTATGCAGGCGTAAGTTGCGATATGGATAGCATAATGAAAATTGCCAAAGATAATAAATTAAAGGTTGTGGAGGATGCAGCTCAAGGTGTAAATGCTAAGTATAAGAAAAAATACCTAGGTACTATAGGACATATAGGCTGTTATAGTTTTCATGAAACTAAAAATTATGTCTGTGGAGAAGGAGGAGCTATTTTAATAAATGGAGATGAAGAGCTGGAAAAAAGAGCAGAAATAATAAGAGAAAAAGGAACTAATAGAAGTCAATTTTTTAGAGGAGAAGTGGATAAATATAGCTGGGTAGATATTGGTTCTAGTTATTTACCAT
The DNA here is from genome assembly GCF_012926525.1 of Clostridium muellerianum. Classification (GTDB taxonomy): domain Bacteria; phylum Bacillota; class Clostridia; order Clostridiales; family Clostridiaceae; genus Clostridium_AM; species Clostridium_AM muellerianum. Next base: position 187,305 of record NZ_JABBNI010000004.1, on the reverse strand, counting down.
CAGATATTTTAGCAGCTATGTTGTATGCTCAATTTGAAAAACTAGATGAAATTCAGCAAAAAAGAAGAGTAGTTTATGAAACTTATTATAAAGGTTTAAAAGATTTAGAGGAAGAAGGTAAGCTAAAACTTCCTATAATATCAAAATACTGCGAAAGTAACTATCATATGTTTTATATAATTCTTAACTCAGAAAAAGAGAGAGATTATTTAATGAATAACCTCAAAAAGAATGGAATTTCAGCAGTCTTTCACTATATACCACTTCATAATTCGTTTATGGGGATGAAATTTGGATATAAACTAGGGGATTTACCTAAAACTGAAGATTTAAGTGGAAGACTATTAAGGTTACCTATGTATGCTGAATTAAAGGTGGAGGAAATCAACTATATTGTAGAAATAATACATAAATATATTTAAGCTATAGATAAACGAATTGAAAATAAATTTTGCCATATGAAATTTAAATCAGTTATCTTAAGCTATTTTTAATCTTGCAAAAAATAGTTTCGAGGGATTCACTGTGGAAGCTTAATTAAAAATCCAAGATACTTGTTCTCTTTTAATCTGGGTTCTTGTAACTTTAATTCCAATATTAAAATTTAATATTTCATCACTTACTTATAATTCACAGTATCGTAAATCATCATTATGTTTTACTTTATATGTGTAAGTTAGTGTGAAATTTTTTTACACTATTTTTATAAATTTTCTTTGTATATCAAAGGTTATAATTAGATCTGCCAAAAATCAAAAATAACATAAAAGGATGTCATTGCCTTAGATTTAATTGTAATTTATTGGCTTTTGTACAATTAGTACCTTTTTAAGGTAATTTATCAATTGCTTTTATTTATTGCTAAATATATTCCTCTTAAGCAGTGGGCTTTTAAGGATTCGAATAGTCCAGAATGTCAAAAGTTTAAAGCTAATAAGGTACCTAAAATCATTTATTTTGAAATGGTAGATTATCATATGCTTTTAGCATATTACAAACACAAATATAGCAAAGGCATTAAACTTGTTAAAAGATGGCTTGGGAAAAAATTCCGAAAACGTTAAATGTGGAAAATGTGGTGCTTCACGTTTTGGACATTTACGGTAATAATAGCGTAAAACGTCAATATCAGTGATCTATTTGCAAAGAAACTTTAAAGAAAATAATTATACAACTAATCCAACAGTGTTTATTTCTCATTATTGCGGCAGAACTTTATCCTCTAAAAAGACTCATAGACATTTTAGAATACATAAGTGCGACACTTTGCAATATGAAAAGTATTGCCTAAACAGATGAACTGTTTAAGAACTGATAACTTGAAAAGTCAAATGAGAGGGTAACACCTTGAAGGGCTTTTTGTGATGCTTCGAATAGCGAAGCTTTTATAAGAAAAGTTTTATTATAAGCTCGGTGAAGACGGCTGAGATTACACTCTAAGGAGCGATAGCTCTAGGAAAAGCGAACTGGAGGTAGTCAAGTGTAAGATAGGTCGGGAGTCCATAAAATATCTATGGTAAAAGTGTCCAAAATTACTGACAAAATTCTAAATATACGGGTCTAAGAGTTTATAAAGTAGAAATGCTTTAACTACCAAAGTTGTAGGGTGTGTGAGGTTTAGTAAAAATTTATGCTATGAAAGAACTTATACCATTAAAGGTGGTGAGTACTAAATATAGTATACACACAGGCTAATAAGAATTACCTAAGGATATATGCAAGGATAAAGTTATTGGAACGTGGTAAGCTGGTAACGTAAAGAACTTATTTTCGTTGAAGTGGTAGTAAGGAAAGATGAATAATTATAACTTGCTTTAATATCAGTGAAAGTAGTGGCATGGTACCGTTGAAGTTTGTGAAAGCAAATGGAGGGATAGCCACAAGTCAAAAAACAAGAAATAAATTATCATACATTACAACCAGGTTCGATTAGGACTAAAAAAAGCAGAACTTTGGAATATTCAGATGCGAGATGTTGACTGGATGGGGTTTTATGATTTTCTTAGTTTTAACATAAAGCTTTCAGGTGTATTGATAAATTAAAGTATAATTTTCATTGATGAAACGCCGTATGAGGTGAATGTCTCATGTACGGTGTGGAGGAGGGGAAAAGGCGGAGATAATATAAAGGTCTTACCTATTCCTATATGTATTAATCTAAAGGGTTTTTATTATTTGAAAAACCTTGCTAGAGTGCCTAAAGAGTTAGAAACTGTTAATATATCTAAATGCAAGTTTAAGAATGATCAGTTAATTGAAAGTCAAGACAATTATTACTATAGAAATTAAACTAATATAGTTTATTACAGGATGAAGAATATACAATTATGTTTACTTAAAGCATATGATAAGCTTAATCTAGTAGGTGAAGGAAATAGTGAAGAAAAGATAAACCAAATACATAGAGAAGCACAGTTAATGTAAATTAATTATGATATTTTAAGATTATTATAAAGTGTAAAAAAGTTGTAAATAAATATGTTGTATTATTGTGAATTACAGGAGATCATTATGAATAATAATTTCAATGTAGTATTCTTAGGAGGCTCAATAACTGAAGGGTTAGGAGCCTCGATATATGAAAATTCTTATGTCTATAAAGTAGCAGAGTACCTAAAAACTATATATCAAAACAAAAAATTAAATATAATAAACTCAGGAGTTAGTGGAACAGGTTCTAATTTTGGAGTATTCAGATTAAAAAGAGATGTAATAGATAATGATCCAAATTTAGTATTTATTGAATTTGCAGTAAATGATAGAATAGAAAACTCGTACAATGCTGCAGTTACAATTGAAGGAATACTTAGACAGTTAGCAAACCTTAAAAACAAACCTGCTGTAGTAATATTAATTACACCTACAGGACTTTCAGATGCCTGCAGCAGCGTACATAAACGTATAGCTTATTATTATGATGCACCTGTCATTGATATACAGGATTATGTGTATAGACACATAGGTAAAGAAGAATATTCATGGAAGGATATATCTATAGATAATTTTCATCCAAATGATAAAGGACATGAAATATATGCAGAATGCATAATAAATAGTATAAAAGAAAATTTGGATATAATTAATAAGAAAGCTATTAAAAAAATAGAAACAATAACAGGGTATGAGTTTAATAATCCAAGTATTGTAAGTTATGAAAAGGCAACTTTTTATGGTAACTGGAGAGAAGAAAATATAAATATACCACAAATAGAGGTAGCAGCAGTTTCTGATACTGTTGGAGATTGCATAGAATTTAATTTTAGTGGTAAATGTATTGCAATAACTACCTTGCTTTCACAGGAAAGTGGGTGTATGGAAATAAATATAGATGGAGTAAATTATTTTCTAGATTTATATACTAATTTATCACCTTATTTTTCTTCTGCAATAAATTTATTTAACTTAAAAGGAGGAAATCATAATATGATAATCAAAGTAAGTGATAGAAAGAATTCTGATAGCAAAGGAAATAAAGTAGCAGTAGGAGCTTTTTTGGTAGATATGATCTATTAAATATAAGAAAGAAGCTTTTTATAATGTAACTTATTTTTATTCATAAAGAACATGAAGATTTTACCGATAATAAAAATATATTGGTCAGATATGGAAAGAAGGTGAAATAGTGTTTGTTGGAACTTTAAATGCCTTAGATTATGTTCATAAGTTAAATCAAAATAGAAAAAAGACTGGTGAAGTTTCAGAAAAGGTATCATCCGGAAAAAGAATAAATAAGGCAGCTGATGATGCAGCCGGTATTACAATAAGTGAAGGAATGAAGGCACAAATTAGAGGCTTATCCCAGGGACAGAGAAACACTCAGGATGGAATTTCCTTACTTCAAACAGCAGATGGTGCATTGCAAGAAGTAAGCGAGCAAATGAAAAGAATGAAGGAAATTTCAGTAGAGGCTGCAAATGGCACTTATGTGGATGAAGATAGAAAAAGTATAGGAAAAGAGTTTGATGAATTAAAAGATGCTATACAAGAAATAGTAGATAAAACTGAATTTAATGGTATAAAGTTATTGGATAAAAATAAGTCTTTAACTATTCAAACTAAAGATAATCCTTATATGGAATATGATGTTAAATTATATGATAGTAATAATTCTACTACTGGTATAGATGTTTTGAGTGTTAATACACAAGCAGATGCATTTAATTCTATTTCCAAATTAGACAAGGCAATGGATATGGTATCAAGTAATAGAGTAAAAGTTGGTATTGATCTTAATAATCTTCAACATGAAATAAATGGTGCAAGTAATTCAGAAGCTAATACTACAGCTTCACTATCTGTTATTGAAGATGCTAACATGGCAACGTCTTTAATGGATTTTGTTAAGAATCAAGTTATTACAAATTATAGTCAATCTATGTTTTCAACTGCCAATTCAAGTCCTAAATACATAGCTCAACTTTTAAGTTAGGATATATGGTATATAAGAATATTAATGTAAAAATTAATAAGGACATTTAATGTCCTTATTATGTTTTTTGATAAAGTTATAGAAACAAAATTTTTAGAGTATAATTTCGTATGTAAAAATAGTAGGTGTTGTTGATTAAAAAATAAAATTTCACAAATTTGATACTTTAACTTGACATAAATACAGAATTTGTGCCAACATTAATAATAAAAATCTTAATTTACAGTTAACTAAAGTAGGTAGGTGATTGCTTGAAAATAGGTATACGAGCAGATGGTGGCAGTAAAATAGGTATGGGACATATAATGAGGACATTAGTTTTAGCTAAAGAACTTAGTGAGAATCATCAAGTTTTTTATATATGTTTATCAAGTGAGAGGACAGTTCATAATTTTTTGAATATAAATAGTTTAAATATTATAGACATTTTGAATAAAGATAAATATAGAAATGGAATAGAAAAAATAATTAATGAAGGTTTTAAAGTTAAGCTTATAAGAGAAAAATTTATTATTGAAGATTTAAAAAAAATAGAAGCAGATTTACTTATTACAGATAGTTATAATGTAGATGAAGGTTACTTTAATAAAACTAAAAAAATTTTTTCTAAAACTGCTTATATAGATGATTTAAATCTTTATCACTTTAATGTAGATTTTTTAATTAATCAAAATGTAAATGCTCTAGATTTTAATTATAGTGTTAATTCATTTACAAAACTACTTTTAGGTCCAAAGTATATAATGCTTAGAGAGGAATTTATAGGTTGTGAAAGAAGAAATATAAATAGGAAGGTTAAGGATATTATGATAACTATGGGTGGAGCTGATTCTAATGGCATTACAAAAAAAATATTAACATGGATATATAGTATGCCTTATAAATTTCATGTGGTTATCGGTCCATCTTTTACTAATGTAGAATTGTTAAAAGCCTTCGAAAATAAAAATGTAAAATTATATTTTAAAGCAAATATGAAAGAAATAATGCTTAAATGTGATTTAGCAATATGTGCATGTGGAAGCACTTTATATGAATTAGCAAGTTTGGGAATACCAGCTTTAGGTATAATACTTGCAGATAACCAGGAAGCAGTAGCACAAAAGTTAAATAGTATGAAAATTATTAAAAATCTTGGATGGTGTAGCAATTTAACTAAAGATTATTTAATAGATATGATAGAAAATTTGTGTAGAGACTATAATTTAAGATTATATATGAGCCAAAATGCTTCTAGTATGATAGATGGATATGGTGTACAAAGATTAGTGGCTTGTCTTACAGAGGAGGAATAAATAGTATGAATATGTTAGTAACTGGGGGAGCAGGATTTATAGGACGTTGGGTTGTTAAAAGATTATTGGAAGATGGACATAAAATAGTGGTGCTAGATAATTTATCTAATGGAAGAATAGAAAATATACAAGAGTTTCAGGAAAATAAAAATTTTAAGTTTATAAAAGGCGATATAAAGGATCAGGGAACTTTAAATGAGGTTTTCAAGGAAAAGTTTGATATAGTATATCATCTTGCTGCGTCTATAAATGTTCAGGATAGTATAGATGATCCAAGAACAACTTTTTTTAATGATGCAGTAGGAACTTTTAACATACTTGAAAAAGCTAAGATACAGATGTTTGGAAAAAACGGAAGAATGGATGGAGCTGGTTGGATTTTAGATTCTGGTGAAGATACATATCCTTGTAAAGTTGTATTTATGAGTACTTGTATGGTATACGATTTAGCTGGAGAAGCTGGAATAGACGAAAATCATTCAGTGAATCCAGTATCACCATATGGGGGAAGCAAAATTGCAGCAGAAAACATGGTGCTTTCTTATTATAATGCATATAAATTGCCAACTGTAGTAATAAGACCTTTTAATACCTATGGACCATTCCAGAAAACTGGTGGCGAAGGTGGAGTAGTAGCTATATTTATAAATAATTCAATACATGGTAGAGATATTAATATATATGGTTCAGGTGAACAGACCAGGGATCTTTTATATGTGAAGGATTGTGCTAGATTTATAGTAATGTCAGGCTATTCAGATAAAGTTAATGGGGAAGTAGTTAATGCTGGAACAGGAAGAGATGTTACTATAAATGAATTGGCAGAAATTATTACAAAGAGTAGAGTAAAAGTAAATCATGTAAAACATATTCATCCTCAAAGTGAAATTATGAAGTTAAAGTGTAATTATGATAAAGCAAAAATATTTATTAACTGGGAACCAGAATATACATTAGAGCAGGGAATAGAGGAAACTGAACAGTGGATAAGAGGTACAAAACTTCTAAAATAGAGGTGATAAAATCACCAATGGGTCAAAGATACTCAGATTATGGCAATACAGTTTTTGCTTAAATAATGATAGTACTTCAATATTATACATAGAAACATGAATTTATGGAAAAATAACTGTTAGTGTGTGCGTTTAAAAGAAGAGAATATAGAGCATAATGTATTTACGTTTTATTTTAAATAAGTTAATCTTGTAATTTACAGATAAAAATATATAGGAAAACTCTTTAAATTATTATTTTATAAACGATACTTAATAATAAATGGCTGTGATATATTTAAATTATAATTAATTTTTATATGATATAGCCTAAGTTAAAATAAAAATTAAGTTATAGGGGGGATTTGTATGGATATATCAGCATTATCAGTGGCAATGAGTCAATCTCAAGTAATGACTCAAGCTAGTGTTTCAGTAATGAAAATAGCTATGAATACATGTGAACAAAATTCGCAGAATATGACAGAAATGATTGAAAAATCAGCCAATCCTAATTTAGGCAAAAATTTAGATATAAAAGTATAACATAATAGAGTAAAATTTCAATTAGATGAGAGTTTTACAGTTGTCAGTTATTTAATCAATAGAAGCTAATGGAGATTACAATGATCTTATTAGCTTCTATTTTTTATGACATTATGGTATATTCATACATTTATGTGTAAAACAACTTTCTATTTAGCATAATTCGAATATTAGGCGTATCTTATTTAATAGAGTTAGAAGAGTTTATGAATATAATAAAGCTGATAAATTATGAATGAAACCAAAAATCTATAAAATTACATAAAAATTTTGAAGAGTATTGTAAATATTTGTGGAAAATGGTAGTATAAAAATATAAGTTTTACACAATTAAATAATTTAAGGTGGTGATTAAATATGCAGATACAATCATATTCATCCTCATACTATAATCAATCTATTGCTGGTAAACAAATGGCAATGCTTCGTATAGCAACAGCTAGTAAGCTTAATAGTGCTGCTGATAATGCTGCAAATTTGGCCATATCAGAAAATTTGAAAAGTCAAGGTACAGGGTTAGATCAAGCATCTAGAAATATTCAGGATTCTACATCTTTGCTAGACACAGCAGAAGGCTCAATGGGCAACAGTACAGATGTTTTACAGCGCATGAGAGAATTAACTGTACAAGCAGGTAATGGTACTTTAACTGATGAGGATCGCTCGTGTATACAGCAGGAAATGGATCAATTGAAGTCCCAATTAGATTCAAATGCAAAGAACACTCAGTTTAATGGTATTTACACCAATAATGGAACATTGAGCAATTTTACAACACAAATAGGTGCTAATAGTGGTGAAAATATGTCTATATCTATAGGAAATGTTTCTAGTGATGCATTAGGTATTAGTACAAATGTTGCAACACAGTCTTCAGCTTCAGATAGTTTGAAAAGCATTGATGGTGCCATTAATCGACTTTCATCTTCCCGCAGTAAAATTGGGGCTATAACTAATAGTCTTGATTATACTATGGATAATGCAAATCAAACATCACTTAATTATCAATCAGCTAATTCTAATTATACAGATTCTGACATTGCTCAACAAATAAGCTTATTTACCCAATCTAATACAAAATTATATTCTAGTATTGCAGCTTTATCAAATTCAATGCAGCAACAACAAAGTAGTATATCTTTATTGGTATAAAGATCAATAATATATCTAATTTTTTGTGTATAAATAAAAGAATAATAATAAAAAATGCAAGAATTATTCTTGCATTTTTTTAATAAAGCTTTATAAACAATAATATAGACTTAAATGTGAAGAAAATATCTATAAAATTCAAGAAGTTTATGAAGTAAGAGTATTCAGAAAGAGAGAATTTTTTTAGAGGCTAGAAAACCTAGTATTAAAACAGTAAAAGTAGAAGAATTTAATATTTGTATAGAAAATAAGAAAAAGAATATATTTAAAGTTTAAAATTAGATAACTGCAATTTAAAAAATTAATATTTATTTCGAATATAGATGAAAAATGTATAAAAATTGTATATAATATAATTCATAAGAAAACAATTTGTAAGTATTTTCAATATATTTGACTTAAATTTTAAATAAAATTAGAATTTAAAGCCAACTGATATATTTCTTAATTGATTATAATTTATAGGAGTGTGTTAAATGAAGTTGCAGCTTATTAATAACTTAAACGGAGATGAAATACTAGGAAAAAATATATTTACAAGTGATGGTAGGGTACTTCTTAAAGCAGGTACAAAGTTAAATGGCAGTTATATAAGAAAAATGTTGGAAATGGGAATTTTTTATGTATATGTTGAAGACGAAAGGTTAGCAGATGTCAATGTAGAAGATGAAAAAGTAAGTCAGTTGAAACAGACAACTTTGGAGAATATGTCAAAGATAATGAAAAGCACATCTATGGTATCAGATAAAAAAGCAATGAATGACTATATAAAAGTTGTAGAAGATCTTATAAGTTATATACAAAGAGACGCAGATATAAACCAAAGCTTATATGATATTCAAACCTATAGTAATATTACTTATGTCCATAGCATTGATGTATGTATTATGTCTACTTTTATAGGTACTGCTATGAAATTAGATTCAAATTCCATTAAAGAATTAGGAGTTGCAGCAATTCTTCATGACATTGGAAAAATTGTATTACCTAAAAATGTAGTAAATAAAGAAGGAAATTTTACGGAAGAAGAACTAAAGCAATTTAAGGAGCATCCATATTTGGGAGCTGCTATTTTAAAGAAGAATTTAAGAATATCAGATGCCATAGTAAAGGCTGTCCAGCAGCATCATGAGAGAATGGATGGTAAAGGCTATCCTTATGGAATGGATGGAAAGTCTATATCAAGGTTTGCACGTATAATTACCATAAGTGACGTTTATGATACTATAACTAATAGCAGGGAATATAAAAAAACATTTACACCCAATGATGCTTATGAATTGATATTGGCAGGTAGTGGCACTATTTTTGATAAGGATATAGTAAAAATATTTAAGAAATCATTTTCAGTATATCCACTTGGATGTTGTGTAAAATTGTCTGATGGTGTGGAAGGCTATGTGGTAAGACAAAATGAAAATTTTCCTGATAGACCTGTAATTAGAGTTATTTATGATAGTGAAACTAAAAAAGATGTGGAACCTTATGAAATAGATTTGGTAAAAAGTATAAGTTTAGTCATAACTAGTATTGTATAAAATGTAATTCGTAAAATAAAAATATTGCGACGCAACTTTTTAGGTGGAGTCCGCATTGAATATATGGTGTATAAAAGCTCCCTCCACCTAAAAAGTTGTGTAGTAACTATTGTAATTTTAATATTAAAAATTGCTTATAATACATTATGATCAATCTCTTTCGAAATATTTATGCAAAATAGAAAATAACTTATGACAATTGAATTATATGCGTACGCTTGAAGTTACTAGTTTGGATTTTAACTTTTATGTAGTGATATATGGTAAGTGTTTCATCACATTAGCTAAATTGTTTTAGTATTATTCTTAGTTCAAAATTTTTGAAAGCCTTAGAACTTTAGTCCTGTTTGAGGGAACCGAGTTTGACAAAGTTCTTAGGCTTTCAAAAATTTCGAGCTTTAGAATAATTAAAACATTTAGCAGTGATGAAACACTTACCATATATCATGGAGTAAAAGTTAAAATCCAAACTACTACTGCACCTTTGCGTCGCAATATGCCCAAACTGTGAAGGTTGAATTAGTTACTAGTTTTTGCTACATGGCTTTTTCTTTTTTACTTTCTAAAAATTTAATTGTATCTGCTTGAACCATAGTGAAATATTTTTTTATATTATTATTGTCCACATAACTTCCAGTGATTATTTTTCCACTTACTCCTACTAATTTTCCTTTAGTAAGATATTCATGCATCTTACAAGGGTGGTCACTCCAGTAAGCTATTTCAATGAAGTCTGTTTTTTTGTCTTTATCTTTGGAATAATTTCTATTTACAGCTAATCTGAATTTTACGGCGCCTCTTGTACTATTTTGCAATTTTATAATTTTGGAATCTTTTGTAAGCCTTCCAATAAGCATTACTTTATTCAATTTTTAAACCTCCCTATTAACTTTCTTATAGAAAATTATAACCAGATAGAGATGCATTAATCATAAAGACATAAAACTATTTTTAAAAAATTAAAAATGTATTCGATAATTTTAATATTTATTGTAATATATGTGCATATGATTAAAAATAAATAAAATTCATATTTAATAAAAATTTTAATTAATTTATATATTCAATTGACTAGAGCTAAGTAAATTGTTAAAATAAAGTTAATAAAGTTTATTTTTGTAGGTTAATTTATTAATATAAAGGTGGGAATTTAATTTGGAAAATGAAGAAAAAATGTATATAGATAAAAAACTTATAGAAAAAGTAAGAAATGGGTTAAGTATTATAAAAATGTCAAGTAGGGAAAAAGATATAAGGAAAGAAGCAGAAAAGTTATTTGATCTTTTAGATGAAGAGATAAGTATAAATAGTTTGTCTCTTGAGGAGAGAATATTGAAAAAAATGAAAGAAACCAAAAATACTGATCCAGATATGAATGCCAATTTATATATTTTACATAGAAAATTAGTAAATGGTCAGATAACTCGAAAGCAAGCTTTAGAAATGTTTGATATGTATGTTAAGATAGAACCTTATGAAACTAAAATGTTTTAAAAAAGAATTAAATCTAGGATGGATGCTGTGCATATTCCTAGATTTTTTTGATGCATTTTGTAAGTTATGGTACAATTATCCTTTAGACAATGATTAAGGATAATTTAATATTGTTCGATAATAATATAAACAAAGTATGTTTTTAACTATGAATTTATATTTTACATTTGGAGGAAAAAAAGTGATTAAGAGAAGGAAGAATATAGCCATTTTAGTATTAACATTTGTTTTAAGTACTACGTTTCCATATACAGTACGAGCTTCATTTCCTAATATAAAAAGATTGGGGGGAAGTGATAGGTATGATACTTGTATTAAGGTAGCACAGGATGGATGGTCTTCTTCTTACTATGCAGTAATTGCTTGTGGAGAAAATTATCCCGATGCTTTAAGTTCAGTTCCTCTTGCTAAAAAGTATGATGCGCCTATACTTCTAACATATAGCAATTTCATGCCATCAAAAATTATGGATGAAATTAAGCAGCTCCATGTAGGAAAAGTATTTCTAATAGGAGGACAAGGGTCTATAAATAGTAGCATAGAGAAGCAATTGCAAAATCAAGGAATACAAACTGAAAGATTAGCAGGTGCTGATAGATACGAGACTTCTGTAAAGATAGCTGAAAAGTTTGGAAAAACAGAAGCAATTACAGTAGCTACAGGAGAGGATTATGCAGATGCTTTATCTATAGGACCTGCTGCAGCAGCTATGGGAGTTCCTGTGCTTTTAGTTCCTAAAAATTATGTTCCTGATGTAACGAAGAAGTATATAAGAAATTTAAATACTATAAAAAATAGTGAATATGATAATAGCAGCAATAGTAGTTCAAATAGTAGTAATAATAGTAATAATAGTAATAATGCTAACACCAGTTCGGGAATTTTTAGAGATTACCATGTTTTTGTAATGGGAGACAGTAACGTAGTAACTGATAATGTAGTTGATGAATTTCAAGGTGAGGGGAATACTGTAGAAAGAATTGAAGGAAAAGATCAATATTATAGAAATATAAATGCAATAGGTAGGTTCGTTCAAAAGGCCAGTGCTACAAGTACACAAAATAGTAATTATAATGATGATAATAACAAACAAACTCAATATTTTGTTAAGGGCGATATGTTAAGTCTTGATAATTTGTATTTAGCTTCAGGTGGAGGTTTTGCAGATGCGTTATCTGGAGCAGCACTTGCAGCAAAAACAAAATCTCCTATAATACTTTCTGGTTCGTCTAATTCAGGGTTAGTGAAAGACTTTATCTTAAGCAAGATTCCTAATTACGGAAGCGACTCTGTAAATCCTGAATATCTTACAGTTCTTGGAGGAGAAGGAGTAATGCCAGGAGCAAAAGTAAGTGAAATATTTGGAAATATAGCTTTCGATAACGCAGTAGGATTTAAGTCAGATTCGGATTCAGTTAAATTTCCAGATAAAGCTTTTGAAAAAGTTATAAGAGATAAATTGAACATTCATGATAGGAATATATATTTTTCAGATGTAAAAGGAATAACTTCTTTAGATCTTACTAATCAAAATATATTAAGTATTTCAGGAATTGAAAATTTAGTTCATTTAAAAAGTTTAAATTTAAGTTATAACCAAATAAAAGATATAAGTCCTATTGTCAGATTAGATGAACTTGAAAATCTTAATTTAAGCCATAACAATATAGAAGATATATCTTACATTTCAAATTTAGTAAATCTTAAAGAACTTAATGTAAGTGATAATAGAATAGAGGATCTTAATCATTCAAGAAAAATGTATAAGGAAGAAAATGAGACAGAATATGAAGAAACTAGTGATAATGTTTTTAAAAAGTTAAAGTATATTGTTTCTTTAGATTTAAGTAACAGTATTTTAGATGATTATTCTAGCAATAGAAATAGAATAACAAGTCTTAGTAATTTAAAGGATATGACAAGTTTAGTATCTTTGAACTTAAATGGTAATGATGTTGGCAGCTTGGATAGCTTAAAGGATTTAACTAATCTAACTACATTAAAATTAAGTCATGCTGACTTATATGATTTAGATTTTATAGAAAAACTGACAGGCATAACTTATCTAGATATAAGCTATAACAGCTCTATAGATAGTGATGATTTAAAGCCTTTAAAAAAATTAATTAATCTTAAATATTTAAATGCTAGCAATGATAAAATAGATGATGTATCTTTGCTTAGTGGACTTACACATTTAACTACTCTTTATATAGAGGATAATCCTATAAAAGACTATACACCAATATTAGATATTTCAAAATCTCTATATTATAAAGATTTCGATGTGTCATCAATTATAGGTACGAGCTCCTATGACAGTGATATTACAATTGATGCTCAAATTAAAGACCAAATTTCAAATTTTCAAAGCATGTATAGCTATGGAGATTATACTAAACTTAGGTATAGAAAGCTATATCATGCATATGATTTAGGCACATATGATAGTCAATTGCAAGATCTTTATAAAAATAGAAATTGGATTACTTATGAAATATCTTTAAGTGGTATGACTCAAGGATATATAGACAACCTTAAAAATCAATTGAATAGTATTAATTATAATGTAGAGGAAATGAGTAAGAAAGATTCTATGAATAAGAAGGTTAAAGATTTGGAAGCACAACTTTTATATACATCTAAACCTATAGAAAAAGAGAAGCTAATAGGAAAAATAAATTATGTTTATGCAGATTACAGATATGACTATTATAGAAATTTAGTACAAAAATACAGTAGTGATATGGAAAAAATTAAAGAGCAGATTCAAGAAGCATCCTATGAAACAGCAAATTATTCAAGTAATAAGGATATAAAGAATCTTCAGTATGCCTTAGATGAAATTCAAAAGGATAGTGATTTGGCTTCGCAAAAAATAATAATGTATCAAAATTATAAAGATTTTTTTAATGCTGTAAATGCAGTTTTGGAAGAAATTTAGAAAGGAGTAGTAACATTGAAAAGTAAAAGATTAACTTTTATTGTAGCAATGATAGCAGCCAGTTTATGTTTTTCAACTTTTAAAGTTAAGGCTGAGGTTGTAACAACTAGGTATAATGGTATAGATAGGTATGAAACTGCAGCTAAAGTTTGTCAAGATGGATGGAAGGCTAGTTCTTCATATGCAGTTATAGTAAATGGAGAAAATTTCCCAGATGCTTTATCAGCAGCTCCTTTAGCTAAAAAATTTGATGCTCCTATTTTACTTACATCTAGAGATGTGTTAAATCCTTATACTTCGGTAGAGATAAATAGGCTAGGTGTAAAAAATGTATTTATAATTGGAGGTAGAGGAGTAATATCTCAGGCTATAGAAGATTCCTTAAAGTCCAGAGGAATTAAAGTTACCAGATTAGGTGGAGCTGACAGATATGATACAGCTATACAGATAGCAGGAAAACTTGGTAAATCTAATGAAATTGCACTTGTAAATAGCAACGATTTTAGAGCTGGAATGTCTATTTCTGCCATAGCAGCAGCTAAAGGTATGCCAGTAATTCCTGTAGATACATATAGTATGCCAGCTTCTGTAAGCAAATATCTTCAAGGATATAAAAAAGCAGATCAAATATATGTAGTAGGTGGACAAGATAAAATAAGTGATTCTGTAATATTGGGGCTTCCTAATGTAAAGAGAATAGGTATCGGGGATAGTTACAGTTCCAATATAGGTATAATAGAAGCTTTCATAGGGGAATTAAAGACAGATACTGTGTATATTTCGTCAGCTAAAGATTTTCCAGATTCTTTAGGAGCTTCAGCACTTGCACCAAGAACGTATTCACCTGTTGTATTTGTAGATTCTCCTATGTCTTATGATACGCAGAATTTTTTAAAATCTCATATAGTTAATAATATAAAGGTTTTAGGAGGTCCAGGAGCAGTTACTTATGAATCTGAGCAAATTGCTAAAAATTTACCGAGTGCAGTAGCTAGCATACAGAATGTTACAGATACTATAATTCAAAATGAAAAGTATACACCTAGACCAACTATGGTTGTAACTGCTAGTGATGGTAGTAAAAAGGAAGTTAGTGTGGATTGGAACCTTACTAAAATAAATACATCTAAACCAGGATTATATACTTTTACAGGAACTATTCATGGTACAGATAAAACGGTCTTTTCTACTCTTATAGTTAAGCCAATACCTTATAAGATTGATGATTTGGTAAAAACAGCAAGCAGCAGGAATTTTTATAATCTCCCAACTACTGTGGAAGCTCAAATGACTGATGGTACAAAAACCCAAGTGCCTGTTACTTGGGATTATGGAACTCAAAGTGGAAATAAACCTGGTGTATATGTTTTTAATGGTACTGTTGATAACTACAGTAAAAAGGTTAAGCTTACTTTAACAGTTAGTGATAGTGGAACAAGTACAAAAATTATAAAGACTATAAACAATATAAAGAAAACTGTAAGTGTTAAATCAAGTTTCACACTACCAACTACTGTAACAGCTATAATGACCGATAATTCAACCCAAAGTGTACCAGTAACTTGGGGAGCTGAAAATAAGTATGGTACTGGAGTATATACTTATGAAGGAACTGTAAGTGGATATAGTGGAAAAGTAGGCCTTATGCTTATAGTTACAGGAGAAGGAGGAGTAGATCCGAATGATCCAAGTTACCCAGACAATCCAGTAGATCCTAGCAATCCAGATGCAGTTGATTTAGGTGAATTAGCAGCTATAATGCAGGGGGATTCATATCCTGCTACAGTAAAGGATCCAACAACAGGAAAACAAGTAGCAGTAACTTGGACAGATGCTGTTAGTATTGATTCTAATTTTACAGATACTAGTGATTATCTAGATGATTGTAGAATTGCTAAGTTTACTTTAAATGGTGTCATAAGTGGTAATAGAAAAGTTAAAGCAACTGTAGGAGTAATTCCAAGAATTCTAGCTATTAATGGAGATGGAAGCACAAGTGTAGGTACAAGTAGTTCTTTGACTAAAGTAACTATAAATGTTTTGAAAAGTGACTGTACAGATGGTGTGCTTAATATGAGTAGTTTATCAGATAGGATATATGCAGTTATAAACGGCTCAGGCGGAACTAAAAAAGCGAAACGATTACGGGTCCTTTTATGGAATCCACCGGTTATAGATTTAAGTAGTGCTAGTACTTATCATGTAACAGCAACTATAGAACATTGTACATCAACAGTTGCGGTTACGATAAAAGTTATTAGTTAATATATAAAAGAGCGGAGTTTCTGCTCTTTTATACTAAAATTTTTACAATTTGTTACGATTATAATAATATGGAGTAATAGTTACAATTAAAGTTACTAATTAGTATAGGAAAGGACGGAAATTCTGTCCTTTCTTGTAAATATTATTAATAAATATCCAAATACAAACTAAAAGTTTGCAATTAGTTTACGAGTATAGTAATATAATCAAAATTATTTTTGAATAACAATTAGTGATAAATTTTTAGTTTTAAACTAAAATAGTAAGTTTATATAAAAGAGGAGGTTTATTTAATGAAAAAAACTAAAATGCTGGTATTAACCGCAGCTATGGTATTAGGACTTAGTACGGCCGTAGAAGCTAAATTACCAGCTAATGCTGTAGTGATTGGAAGCAACATTTATGATGTAAACTATTTGACCAGTAATATATCAAAAATAAATGATGAAATAATGAATAATTTAGGGTCTATTTTTTATGTTGATAGCACTAAGACAACAAAGGACATGTTTACTGGATCAACTCTTGATGATGCTCAAATAGTAAACAGAGTTGGAAACACATTAAATTATTATACTTCAACTGGAACTGTTCAAAAGCTAGTAGCAGATTCAAATAATCAGTTTGATGATAGTGGAGTAATAGTAGGAAATTTGTCTGCTGTATTAAATATAAGCTATAAGAAGGTTACAATTGGTACTCAAACCTTATATGCTTATACTGTAAAAGTAAATCAGCTTTTAGGACTGCAGGATGCTGCTTATTTCAGTTTAGATACTAGTTCTACTGTTTCATTAAGTGAAGTTAACACTTATATAGGAACTACACTGGCTAGTGTACCTAGATTGACTGTATATAATTCAGCTCAAAAAGATATAGCTAGTGGTACAATAACAGGAATAGCTCTTACCCAAGATAGTGGTACTATTGATGTACCAGTAGCTTTACATTATGATGGAAGCCAGGGAACAGAATCAGGAAACGGGAATACTGCTGTTAACTTAGTTAATAGTGGTTTTACTGCCATAGATCCAGATGCTAAATGGATGTACTATGTTAACACTGCTGATTCAAATAAACTTTACAAAAAAAGTGTGAATGGAGTAGAGGATACACCTATAAGTGATGACCGTGCAGGATATATAAATGTAGTAGGGGATTGGATATACTATGTTAACTACAGTGATGGATCAAAGATCTATAAAGTAAGAACAGATGGTACTCAAAGACAAAAAGTTGCTGATGATATGGCATCTCATTTAAATATAATGTCAGGTAAAATTTATTATATTAATCATAGTGACAGAGCAAGAATTTATGTGATAGATTCTCAAGGAAAAAGACAACTTTGCAGTGATTCAGCTAGCTTATTAAGTGCTGGAACTAATAATTTCTTGTACTATCTAAATACTTTAGATGGAAACAAATTATATAAATATCTTTTAACAACTGGTAGTAAATCACCTGTTAGTGATGTTTCAGCACAGCATATAAATGTTATAGGAGATAGTTCTGTATTATATACAGGAAAAGATGGGTTATTATATGCTACTAATGGATCTTATTATTCTAATCCACAAGGTACAACAGCAGTTACAAATATTCCATCAGGCAAAGGAACTAGTACTACACTAAAGACTGTAAATGATAAGCTTACTGTTATATGTGCTGAAGATGATGCTAATATTTATTATAAGAGTTATGCTGATGGTGGAAAGTTATATAAATTAGATAAGAAAACAGGAAATGGATATAAAGTTTTAGATGACTCTGTTGATTTTGTAAATATTATTGGAGATAATATTTATTACTTAAAAAGTGGAAAAATGTATTCTATTCCTAAAAATTCTGATGGTACAGCAAAGGGTACGGCAGTAACTAAGCCTAAATCAAACTTTAAGATAGTTGAAATAAAGAAGCTAGATACTATTAGAACAGATGATATAAACAAAGTTAATCTTCCAGAGAGAGTTTCTGTAGTAATGAGAAATGGGTCAACAGAAGAAAAGACAGAACAACTTGTCGTTAATTGGAATAAAACTATACCTAAATCAAATAAGGGCGTATACACTTTCTCGGGAACTATTTTAGGATATGGAAATAGTGTTACTGTATCGGTAATCTTAGATTCAGGAGTTATAGATCCAGCAAATGTTGCTGTTACAAATGGAATTGGAAGTAAGGATACTGTTGTAGTAAGTAAATTAAATCAAGGTGATATCATAAGTGTATATACTGGTTATACAGATACTAAACCAATTAAAACAGCTACTGCAGCATCAAATGGTATAGCTAATATGACAGGCTTGAACTTAAATCCAAATGGAGACTATTTATACATTACTATAACAAAGGTTGGTAAAGCAGAAGGTCAAAAAACTGCTTACTTGTATGCACCAGAAGCTCCAGTAAACTTTGCTGTAGATGCTGCTGCTGGAACAATTTCAGGATTAAAATCAGGAATGAGTTATAAGGTATTCTTAGAGACACCAGATTCTAAGACTGGAAGTCTGCCAGATGTTCCGGATACTACAAAGCAAGTAGGTAGTACAATAACAGCGGGAACAAACGGAACTATATCAGTTCCACAACTAATGACTATGACTGATTTAAAACAATTAAGATTAGTCGCAACAAACATGAGTGATAGTCTTCCATCTGCACCTATAGAAGTAGGAAAACCTAAACTTACAGATTTAAGTGTAGATTTATCTAATGCAAGAATCGTTGGAACTTCTGCAGAGATGGAATATAGTTATGCATATGATAGTATTAATAATACAAATTCTAGTGATTGGACTCCTTGTACAGCAATAACTACTAGTGTATCAATGACCAGATCCCTACAAGTTTCTGTAAGGCTAAAAGCTAACGGACCTCACCTTCAAAGTGATGTTGTTACCTTTGGATTATTCCCAGCTCCAGTTATTACAGGAATTAAAGATAAAGAAACTTATGCAATTCAAAAGGATATTAATGTAGGTTGGCAGATTAACGATGGAGTAACTTATGATGCAGTAATTTATAATTTAACTGCTGATCCAAATAGACAAAATCCAGTTACTGGTATTATCAATGGAGGTGTTTTAATTGGTCCTTCAGGTAAAATTACTAGTGCATTACCACAGGGAACAAGTTATGAACTTGTAGTAACAGCTACAAAGAGTGCAGGAGGTCAAACTGGTAAATCTAAGACAACTGTGCATTTTGCTGTAAGTTCAGGACAACCTCAGACTGTAGATGTAACTATGGCTGAAAAACCAGGAACAATGAAAAAAGTATCTGGAGCTTGGCAAAAAATAGATCCAGCTACAGATGCATTGACTTATTATAGTGCAACACCTACATGGACTGATTATCCAAGTACATCAAGTGCAGCTGTCCTTCAAAGAATTCCTTTTGGTGCTGGGAATGACTTATCAAAGGTAGCTATACCTACTTTGCAAACAATGGATTGGGAAAATTCAGCTAAGGTTGCCTTTGCACCTAATACACCTATTACACAGGACGGATATTATAAATTAACCATAACATCTACTGCAGATGATAATAAAGCTACTAATGATACTGTAAAGTATTTCAAAGTAGACAATAGTAGAATTGCAGTTTTACCAACAGTTACAGCTGATCCTACACTAGTTGAGAACGGCACTTATGATGGAGGATTGAAGTCAATTACTATAGCTGATGACACAACTAAGGGAACAGAAAGTATAACTACCCCAACACTTACTCGCGATGGTTACTCAACACAACTTACTAAGAAAGATGGTAGCCCTATGACCCCAACGCAACCTGGAGATAGTGCTACTAGTGGAGATATAACATTGAAGGGTACGTACCAGTTAGTTTTAGATACTGTAAATGTAGTAAATGGAAGAACAGCTCACAAATCTATACCATTTATTGTAGATAACGCAACTAATGTTTCTGATGGTGTAAATATAGACGATATTTTAGTAGCAACGGATAACAATAGTGTAACAGTAAAAAATGTACCATATAATGCTACAATTAAGGTATATAATAGTTCAGGAAGCTTCTTGGCTTCACAAACTAATACTGGACAAAAAGGAACTGTGACAGTAACTATCCCTGGAGGAATATCACCAACTGAGTCTTGTATTTATGTAACACAAACTAATGCTGGAAAGACAGAAAGTAATAGAACACAAAAGACGCTAGCATTATCACCAAGTATAAAATCAATTTCACCAGTAATTCTTAACGAAGAAGAAGATACTGGTAAGGTATATGGAATTGCAACTGGAGGAGGTAAAACAAATACTATAGCTGTAGAAGTACAGAATGGAACAGTAGAGGGAGCTGAAAGTGCTGTTGTAACATCTAGCGTAACATTGACCACAGGAACTATGCCAGCAGGATTAACTTACAGTGCAGTAAAATTAGATGATACTCATGTTGGAATAGTTATTGAAGGAACAGCAGATCCAACAAAGGGTCAGGGTAATAAATCAGATAGTGTAGATAACTTGGTATTTACTATAAGTAAAGATATAATAACTCCAACAGCGGCAAAAGCTACAGATGTTGATTTAAAAACAAATGCTATCGCTATAAACTTTAATGGAGCACCAGCACCTGTAGAAAAAGATAAAATAGTAGTTAAAGATGTTGGAAATAACGGTAATGGAGGAGACTTACAAGTTACTTTTGATCCATCATCGGAGGAAGGTACAAAGGTAAGTGGTTATAGAATATTTGTAGTAAAACATGGAACTACCGGAACTACCTTTACATTAGCAGATGCAAATAAAGTATCAACAGGAAATTATACTGATGTTTCAAAAACGGGATTACCTATAACAAGAGTATTAGATACATCAGCTAATGATACAAGTGGTGCAAAAATTGTAAATGGAACAGCTTATGATATTTATGTAATGGCTATAGCAAGTGGAGCGGCTAATATAAATTCATTATCTGATCCAGTAGAGAATTTTACTCTTAGTAATGCACCAATACCAACAATAGCTTCAGTAGCAGGTAAAACAACATCACCAGCAATTTCAAAGGATAGTGATGTTGATGTAGTAGTTAATGGTGTGTCAACAGGAAATAAAGTAACTATCTATGATGGTAATACACCAGTATCAGTAGGCAGCGGAATAGTAGCTTCAGGACAAACTACAATAACAGTTCATGTTACTGGTTTATCAGAAGGTGATCATACGTTAACAGCTACAGCTGTAACTACAGCAACAAGTACAGATGCAGGCGCTACTTCAGCAGCATTTAAATGTACTGTTGACAAAATTATAAGCACACCAACAGTTGGTAGTGGATCGACAATAAACTCATTAGTATTAAATGCAAGTAATGGTGAAACCGACTGGGCTTCTGTTACAATAACAAATGGTGGTTCAGCAAAAGTAGCATCATCAAGTTACTCTGTATCAGCAGGAAAGACTTGTAATATAACTGGAATTACAGCAAGTGATACACAAACAGTAGTATTTACAGTGACAGATATTGCTGGAAACACTAAGCAATTTACAGCTACTTTGAATGGAACAACTTGGACCATTTCAGGGTAAGTAGCAAGCTCACTTCGTTCGCAACATCCCCCGGGGGTCATGAACAAAGTGTGAACGGATAATAGAAAAAGACAATAGCAAGTGGTAAATATAAGCAAAACAACAAGAGGAGGGAGGAGATACCTTCCTCCTTAAATTAAAAAAGCAAGGCAATGCTTTTTTAGTTGAGAGCTGACAGCGGACAATTGACAGTGAAGGAGGATGTTTCTCCGAGAAATCTTAAATTTATTATATTTTAGATTTTCTGCATCGATAGCGGAAGAAGATCACCCATAACTTTCCACTCTCAATTCTCAACTGTTAGAAGAGGAGGAAATTATATTGATAAAACAAGTTAAAAAATATAGTGTAATAGCATTAACAATGTTTGTATTTCTAGCTTTTAACAGCATCAGTGTTTTTGCTGCTGATGATAGTGTTTTAAGTTTAGGCACCAGAACTATAACAGATGTAAATAAGACGTGGACAGTAACTTTTAGTAGCCCAATAGATTTTAGTTCTGTACTTGGCAACATACAAATTAAAGATGTTACTTCAGGTAATAATCTTTCAATAACTCCAATGCAGGGTGATAGCAAAGCAATTGTTAAAGTGGATGCTCCTTCAGGTGGCTATATATTAGGTCATACTTATCAAGTCACTGTAAATAAAAATATAAAATTGTTAAGTGGAAATTCTTTAGCTAGAACTACTACACTTAATTTTATAGTTACATCAAAAGCTAATAGTACTAGTAGTGGTTATGCTATATCTGCAAATGTTACTGTATCACCAGCAATTAGTATTTTTAAACAAATAACAATAACTTCTACAAACTTACCAGATGCAGCAAAATGTAAGATTGAAGGAAACAATAATTTGGTTGACATAGGCAAATCTATATTCTTAGTGGTACCTGGAAATACTGTTAAAGTTTATATATATGATTCAAAAGGAAATGTAATTGGAACAGCTGATCTGGATGTTTCAACTACTAAAAATAATATGAGTTTGAATTTAAAATAATATTGTAAAATTTTATGTATTGAACCCACACAATAAATATGTTAAAATTTTCTTGCTAAAATAATTTATTATGTAGGTGAATTAAATGGAAAATGAATTGTTATTGAAAGCAATGGGAAATTTATTAGATAAAAAGTTAGAGCCAATATATCAAAGACTAGATAGCATAGATGAACATTTAGATAAAATGGATAAACGTTCGGATAAGATGGATGAGCGTTTAGATAAAATGGATAAACAGTTAGACAACTTAGAAAGAGTTCAAAATGAAATAAAAACAACTCAGACAACAATTGTGAGGTTTATTACTGAGGCTGATAGTGAATTTGTAAAGCTAGAAGAAAAAACAAGGGATATAGATAAGCTTAAAAAGGTAATTAACATTAGTAATGTTAAATAGTTAATTGAAGAAGTATTATAAATAGGCTAGAGTAAAAAAAATCTAGCCTATTTATTTTTATTATTATTAAAAAATTAAATAAAGTGATTATAATGGAAATACGTTAATACATTTTGTAAAACTAAATTTACAAAATACAGTAATGACCATAAAGAATTAACTACATATTAACGATAATAAATAAGTAGTACTTTAAAGGGGGAATAAGAATTGAAAAAAATTATAAGAAGAGCTGCTTTAATTTTAACTTTTGTAATGATGTGTTGTGTTTCTTATGGTGCTTTAAATGTTTCGGCAGCAGAAGATTTTAAAGATATGGGAAATAGAGCTATAAGTGATGTGAACAAAGCTTGGATATTAAAATTTACAACGCCAGTAGATATTAGTTCTTTAAATAATAATGTTACTGTGCAAGATCTTACAGATGGAAGTCCTGTTAATGTAACTATTTCAGCAGGGGATGATGAAAATTCAGTAAAGATTAATCCACCTTATGGAGGATATAAAATGTCACATAAATATAAATTATCTATAGCAAAAAATGTTAAATCTAAAAAAGGTCATGGTTTACCAAAATCTGTTGTATTAAATTTTAACTTAGATTCTAAAGATAATAATAGTTATACTGCTTCAGCAAATGTGATAGTTGCTCAAGCTATTTCTGTATTTAAACAAATAACTGTATCTACAAATTTACCTTCTGTTTCTAAATATAAAATAGAAGGAAATAATAATTTATTTAATATCGGTAGTACTGCAATTTCGATTATAGGGAGCAATACAGTAAAAGTTTATTTATATGATAATAAAGAAAATTTACTTGGAACTTGTAATTTGGATGTAAGTTCTACAAGAAATAATATCAATATGAGCGTGGTATTAGCGGATTAAATTGTAAAACTAATTATATGATATGGAGTGAATAATATGAGATTGAATCATAATTCAGCATCGCTAAATGTGTATACAGCTTATTCAAAATCATTGAAGAGCCAAAGTGTTGCTATGAACAGGATATCTTCAGGGTATAAAGTAAATAATGCTAAGGATAGCCCTAATGGTATTGCTGATAGTGAAAGACTTAGAATGCAAATAAGAGGACTTCAAGCAGCATCAAGAAATTCACAAGATGGTATTAGTATGCTTCAAACTGTTGAGGGTGGCTTGGACAATATGACTTCAATGCTTCAAAGAATAAGAGAACTTGTAGTACAATCAGGAAGCGCAAATACTTCACAAGATAAACAGATAATGCAAAATGAAATTGATGAGATGATAAATGGAATGGATAACATATCTAAAAATACTGAATTTAATGGGATTAAGTTTCTAAGTCAGGAGAAAGATTTGGAAATGGTTGTTGGCGCTAATGTGGGAGAAAATATTATTGTACCACAAAAAGATGTAAGTGTTAATAACTTGAAAACTTCAGACGGTAAAAGTTTGTCGCAAATGAAATCTGGAGGTTTATACAATATAACAGATAGTAATAACATTAACGATGCTTTAAATATTGTGGATGAATCTTTAAATAGCATACTATCTATAAGAAGTCAGTATGGAGCACTAGAAAATAGATTTCAAGAAAGTTTTAGTGATACAATTGAAATGTCTGACAGGCTTGAGTCTGCAGATAGCGGGATTCGTGATGCAGATGTTGCAGAGGAAATGATTAATTACACCAAGTCAAGTATACTTGTTCAAGCGGGAAATGCTATGATGGTTCAAACAAATAAGTTACCTCAGGATGCATTGAAAGTACTAGAAAATGTGAGAAGTAGATAATATATAAAAATTAAATAATGTGTAGAAAGCAGTACCAAATTTCATGAAAAACTAAAATGGTGCTGTTTTTTTTAATTAAAAAATAGAAAAACGACTTATTTATTCAAAAAAATTTGTAAAATTATATTGAAGAAAAATTTACATGTGAAAGTTAGGTAGCAAAACATACTTTGATATTGTATAATAAAAGGGACAAAATCCTGGTATTTAAATTAAATTTATGATTTTAGTTTTGATAATTATAGAAATTAATGCGTTTTTAAATGCAATTAAAACTTTTTACTAAAAAAATAAAAAAAAATTCAACATTTTTTCTTTAAAATTAACATTTCTTTTAAATTTTATGATAAAATAGTTTATGTTGAGTGTGTTTTAATACAAAATAAAATTATATTAAAATTATAAGAATTTGAAAAAAAAATTTATACAAAAATGGGGGATTGTAAGTTGAACATTAGTAGTCTTTCTAAAGATCAAGAAGTTTATAGCTTGATTAAAAAGGGATTGGATGCTTCCACAGAAAGAAGCAGAGCAACAGCAGATAATATTGCAAATATAAATACAAAAGGTTACAAAAGAAAATATGTAACTTTTGAAGAATCTTTAAAAAGTAATTTAGATGATTTAGATTTAAAAACTACAGATAACAAACATATTAAATTACAAGGAAACTATGGAGAAATAAAAACGAATGTAGATAACTCCACTAGTATGAATCAAGATGGAAATAATGTAGATATAGAAAATGAAAAAGCTAATCAAGCTGCAAATACATTAATGTATATGGCACTTTTGAATCAGGCTAATAGTAGATTAACTTCAGAAAAATATGTTATCAGTGGAAAGTAATTTTTAAAAATAAGTTTTGTTAACAAAATATTAATAAAGTTGTAACTTAGAGTGTGTAACAATTGTGTAAAATTTAGTAGAGAAAATTTTATTTTTATGAAGGGGAAGAATTTTTATGATTAAAGCATTTAATAATTTAAGAATAAGTGCCAGTGGTCTTTCGGCAGAAAGACTGAGAATGGATACCATAGCCTCTAATATAGCTAATGTAGATACTACTAGAGGTACTAATGGACAACCTTATAGAAGAAAAATTGCGGTTTTTCAAGAAAATTTAACTAATCAACTAAATAAGCAGAATGGACAATATGAACAAACTCCTCTAGGAGTAAAAGCTGTAGGAATTGTAGATGATCAATCACCTCTTAGAAGAGTTTATGACCCATCAAATCCAGATGCAGATGCCCAAGGATATGTATCTAAACCAAATGTAAATATCTTAAATGAAATGGCAGATATGATGGTAGCTACAAGATCTTATGAAGCTAATATAGATGCAATTAGTTCTGAAAAAACTATGTTCTCAAAAGCATTAGAAATTGGAAAGTAGGGTGATTTATTATGAAGATAAATGAATTTGTTCCTGATAGTAAAATTTTTCAAAAAATTGGAACTAGTAGTAATGATAACTCAGAAAATAAAGAAACAGAATCTGTGGGATTTGGAGAATTTTTAAAAGGAAAATTAGATGAAGTAAATGCACAGCAAATAAAATCAGAAGATACCACTGAGAGTTTTATAAAAGGTGATGAAACAAATATACATAAAGTTATGTTAGATACTGAGGAAGCTAAAATGTCATTAGAACTTGCAGTCCAGATTAGGAATAAGTTCGTGGAGGCCTATCAAGAACTAAATAGGACACAGTTATAGTAAGTAAGGAGTGCTAAGTTAATGGGTAAGCTATCACAAATTTTTAAAAATTTAATAGAGAAATGGAAAGGCTTAAGTAAAAAAAAGAAGATAGCTTTTGGAATAATTTTCACAGCAATTATAGGAACTTTAATATATTTAGGAATGTATTTAGGTTCAACAAAGTATGAGGTTTTATTTTCTAATATGGACTCTGCAGATTCTGCAGCAGTTTATAAACAACTTCAAACTGACAAAGTTGATGCAAAAGTTCAAGGCAATTCTATATTAGTACCTAAAGGTCAAGTAGATAAATTGAGAATGCAGATGTTATCGGAAGTTAGTATGACTAATGGAAGCCAGGGATTTGAACTTTTAGATAAAACTAAATTAGGGTCTACAGATGCAGAAATGAAGATAAATTACCAAAGAGCTCTTCAGGGAGAATTAGAAAGAACTATAAAAAGTCTTCCAGAAATACAAAATGCAAGGGTAAGTCTTGTACTCCCAGATGATACCCAATTTGTTAAGGATACACAACCAGGAACTGCGTCTGTAACATTGCAGATGAAACAAGGACAAAAGTTAAATTCAGATCAAGTAAAAGCATTAGTATCACTAGTATCAGGAAGTGTTAAGAATATTCCTAAAGAAAATGTAGAAGTAATAGATGACAAGTTAACTTTACTTTCCAAGGATATTTTTAATAATAGTAATAAAGATATAAGCGATTCTACTACATCAGCAGAAAAACAGCAAGATTTAAAACAACAATATGAAAAAGAATTGGAAAAGAAACTTTTAAATATGCTGGAGGCTGTTTATGGAAAGGACAAAGTTAAAGTTAAAGTTAATGCAGATTTAGATTTCGATGCTGTACAGCAGGATTCTACTACATATGATCCAAAGAGTGTAGTGGTAAGTGAACATAATATAAAAGATACTTCTACAGATAAAGGAACCACAGCTTCTAGCAGTCCTGTGGATAATAATATGACTAACACCACAACAGCAAATAATGGCAATGGTACATCAACTCATGATGAAAGTACTAAAAACTATGATGTATCAGAGGTAAAACAGAAAACTATAAAGGCGGCAGGAGCAGTAAAAAGATTAACAGCCTCTGTGGCTTTAGATGGAAATGTAGATCCTACAACTAAAACTTCCATAAATAATCTTGCGGTGTCAGCTATAGGCTATGATGCTAAAAGAGGAGATACTATAAATGTAGAAGGTATTCCTTTTGATACCACACTGCAGGATAAAGCTAAAAAAGATTTAGATGCTATGAATAAAGCAGCAGATCAGGCTAAAAAGACAAAAATGTATACTATACTTGGAGTTTTAGGAGCACTAGTTCTTGGTGCAGCAGTAGCTTTATTCTTATGGAGAAGAAAGAAGAAAGAGGAAGAAGAAGAATTATTTGATGATGAAACTGAAGGAATTGATGTAATTGTAGGAGATGAAATAGAACCTACAAAACAGCAGTTTAAGTTTAAATCAGCAGATTTAGAAGAAGAGAATGAACAGACTCATATGGAAAATGAAATAAAGAATTATGCAAAAGACAAGCCAGAACAAGTTGCAGATATTGTAAAAACATGGCTAGCAGAAGATGAGAGGTGATAGGATTTGGCTAAAGAAAATGAAAAGTTAACAGGTGTTCAAAAAGCAGCCATATTGTTTATAACCCTTGGACCAGAGGCTTCTGCAGGAATAATTAAAAAGCTACCAGAATCAGAAATTCAAAAAATAACCTATGAAATAGCTAATATAGCATCAGTTAAATCTGACCAGAAACAAGAAATACTTGCAGAATTTATAGAAATGAATAAGGCTAAAGATTACTTAACTGAGGGCGGAATGGATTATGCTAAAAGTCTTTTGTCTAAGGCTTTAGGTAGTCAAAGGGCTATGGAGATATTGGATAAGGTTACAGAGGCTACACAACAGTTTAGGCCTTTTGCAATAGCTAGAAAGGCAGATGCCCATCAGCTTTTAAACATAATAACTAATGAGCATCCTCAAACTATTGCACTTATATTATGTTATCTTCAATCAGATAAATCAGGACAAATATTATCTGCATTGCCAGAAGACGTACAGGCAGAAGTAGCATATAGAATAGCTACAATGAGCAATACATCTCCAGTAGTAGTAAAGGAAATTGAAAAAGTTCTAGATGGTAAACTATCTTCTGTAGTTAAATCTGATATGAAGGTAATTGGTGGAGTTCAGACAATAGTAGAAATTCTTAATCAAGTTGATAGAACTACAGAGAAGAATATTACGGAAGGACTTGAAAAAGAAGATGCTGAATTAGCAGAAAAAGTTAAAGAGTCTATGTTCGTATTTGAGGATATTATTACTCTTGACGATGTTTCTATACAAAGAGTTCTTAGAGAAGTTGAAAATAAGGAGCTTGGATTGGCTCTTAAAGGCTGCTCTGAAGAAGTTGCAAATGCTATCTTTAGAAATCAATCTAAGAGAGCTGCAGCTGCTTTAAAGGAAGATATAGAATTCTTAGGACCAGTAAGACTTATGGATGTTGAAAAAGCTCAACAGAAAATTGTAGGTATTATAAGAAGATTAGACGAAGCTGGAGAGATAGTAATATCAAGAGGTGGAGAAGATGCAATCATCGTATAGAATTATTAAAAGTACCAGCGTAGCTAGTGATGGGTTAAAGAAAATAGTAACAGAATTTGAAACTCAAGAATCGGTTGAACAAAAAAACTTGGCTGAAACTAATGCTAAAACTTTTATAGATAGTTATGAGAGTTTAGCTAAGACTATGGTAGAAAATGCTAGAGTGCAAAGTGATAAATTGATTTCAAAAGCTTTTGAAGAAGCAGAAAGATTACAAAAAGAAGCATGTGAAAAAGGATATAATAAAGGATATAATGAAGGATTACAAAAAGGTAGTGAAGATGGATTTAATAAAGCTTATGAAGAAGGATATAAGGAAAATATAGAAAAAGCTGAAAAAGAAGGTCAAATAATAAAAGATAATGCAGATAATATATTAAGAACTTGTAAAGTGGAAAAAGAAAGATATTTAAAGGAAAAAGAAGAAGAAATAAGAGAGTTAATAGTAAACTGTGTTGAATCCATTTTAAAAAGAGAAGTTAAAGATAAGGATGGTTTAAATGATGTTATATTTGAAGCCTTATCTAGAGTGAAAAACACCAAAACTTTCATAATAAAAAGCAATGAAACGTATTGTGAAGAATTAAAAAATAAAGTAGAATTGTGGAAAGAACAACTTCCATTTAGAGGAGATATTTTTATTATACCTGATAAAGATGTGGAAATTGGAAAAGCTATCATTGAGAGAGAAAATGGTAAGATTATAGTCAGTATTGATGGAGCCATAGAAAAAGTAAAAGAGATAGTACTTAAGGATCAGTAGGCAGGTGTTTTTATGATTAACATAAACTTTAATTCCTTAAATAAGAAGGTACATGAAATGGATTTTGACTACTCAGAAGGAATAGTAAGTAAAGTTATAGGACTTACAGTAGAGGTAGAAGGAATAAAGTCTTTTGTTGGCGAGGTTTGTACTATATATAATGAAAAAAATCATCCTGTTACCTGTGAAGTAGTTGGTTTCAAGGAGAATAATGTTATCCTAATGCCACTTGGAGAATTAATAGGAATTGCTCCAGGCTGCAGAGTTGTACCAGAAGGAATACCTTTAAGTGTAAAGTGTTCAGATGAATTGTTTGGAAAAGTTTTAAATGGACTTGGACAACCTTTAGATGGAGAAGAAATAGGAGTAGGAACGGTTTATCCGCTAGACACTGAACCGCCTGATCCATTAAAAAGGAGAAGAATAAAGGATGTTATACCTACAGGAATTCGTGCTATTGATGGTTTTATAACCTGTGGAGAAGGACAAAGAATTGGTATTTTTGCAGGTAGTGGTGTAGGAAAAAGCACAACTCTTGGTATGATTGCAAGATATGCAGAGGCAGATGTTAATGTAATTGCTCTTATAGGCGAAAGAGGAAGAGAAGTCAAGGACTTTATAGAAAAAGATCTAGGCGAAGAAGGTATGAAAAAGTCTATAATTGTATGTGCGACTTCGGACAAACCGGCATTAGTAAGATTAAAAGGGGCTTTTACAGCTACAGCTATTGCGGAATACTTTAGGGACAAAGGAAATAAGGTAATACTTATGATGGATTCTGTAACAAGATTTGCTATGGCACAAAGAGAAATAGGACTTGCTATAGGAGAACCACCAGCAACAAAAGGGTATACGCCTTCTGTTTTTGCAAAGCTTCCTAGGCTTATGGAAAGAGCAGGTATGTCTGATAAGGGATCTATTACAGCTTTTTATACTGTACTAGTGGATGGTGATGATTTTAATGAACCTATAGCAGATGCAGTAAGAGGTATATTAGATGGGCATATTGTGTTATCTCGTGATTTAGCTGCTAAAAATCATTATCCATCTATAGATGTACTAAGTAGTATAAGTAGACTTATGTCTGAAGTAGCAGAAGATGATCACAAAAAAACAGCATCATTTGCTAGAGATCTTCTTTCAACCTATAAGAACTCAGAGGATTTGATAAATATAGGAGCTTATGTAAAAGGCAGCAATAAGAAAGTAGATACTTCAATACAGTATTATGATGACATAATAGGTTATTTAAAACAGGGGATCAAAGAACATACAGCTTTTTCGGAAAGTGTAGCTTCTTTAAAAGGTATTTTTCAATAATTAAGGGGGGATTTTATGAGCAAATACAATTTTAGATTGCAAAAACTTTTAGATATCAGACTAGACAAAGAAGAAGAAAGTAAGAGAAATTTTACTGAAGCACAAAATGAAAAATTAAAAGTTGAATCAAAATTACAACAGCTTAATGAAAATTATGAAAAGTACAGAAACATTTCAGGTACTGAATCGGCTGTAAAACGCAGAATAACTCATATATATTTGAATGCTATAAATTATAGTATAAATGAAGCTTGTGAGGAACTTAAATTAAAGGAAAAAACTTTACAAGATAAAAGATATGATTTAAATGAAAAACGCGTTGAAAGAAAAACAGTTGAAATACTTAAAGAAAAAGGTGAGGCAGCATTTTTAAAAGAGCAAAATCTTATAGAGCAGAGGAACAATGATGAATTTGCTCTATATGGATTTATAAGAAACCATCGTGAAGGGAGGTGAAAAAAATGAATATGAATGTTTTAAGTGTAGTAAACAATAATAGCAGTAATTATAAAAGTGATATTAGTACTTCAAAAGACAATAATAGTACATTTAATACTGTATTATCTAAAACTAATTCAGTAAACCAGGATTCTCAAACTTTGAATAAAAACAATAAATCTCAGGATTTAAAAGATTCTAAATTTGAGGTTTCTGAAGAAACTAAAAAGGCTTTAAAAGAAGCTGGTTTATCTGATAAGGACATAGAAAATATTAAATCACCAGATGACTTGAAAAGTGTTATAGTAGAAAAAGTATTAAGTGGAGATTCAGATAGCAAAATTGATTTAGATAAGTTATTAATGATTTTAGCAGCTCTTTTAAAAGTAGATGCTAAAGATTTGCAAAATTTAAAAGCAAAAACTATATCTGAAATAAAAGATGCTTTAGATACTATTGTTAAAGCAGTAGGTGATAAAGAAAAAAATATTGCTACAGAAAAGCTTTCACAAATTTTGAGTTCTGTTGGAGATAAGGTTAAGGAAGTTTTGGATAAAAACTTTTCAAAAGTGCAAGATCCAACAGTTAGATTACTTTTAACAAAAGAAGTAATGGATCAAATAGAGAAAGAAGTAATACCACAAATAACTGAGAACTTAAGCAAAGTTAATTTGCCGGAAGCTTCAGGCGATATTTTAACTAAAATACAACAAGAATTAAAGTTAGCTTTAAGTTCAAGTTTAAAGGATGTTAATACAGATAATAATATAGACAAGAACAGTAAAAGTACTATTTTAGATTTCAAAGAAACTTATAGAGAAATTTCAAATAGTAATACTTCTGAATTGGCTGTTGCAAGTAAAAAACAAGATTCTGATAAAAATTCTTCTTTAAATAAGGAAACTTCAAAAGAAGATAACTTTTTAAAATCTCTTACTAGTGATACAGGTAAGGAAGATAAAATTTCAAAGGCTACAAATTTTATGACTCAATTTAATAATGTAAATAAAAATATTAAAGTAGAAGATGTAGCTGACATGGTAATAAACAAAAATAATATAACTAATGATGTAATAAAAACTATAAAGTATATGGAAACTAATAATATAAAGAACTTAACAGTAAAAATTGCACCAAAAGAACTAGGAGAAGTTATTATAAAACTAACTGTAGAAGGTGGGGTTATGAAAGCATCTATTGGTGCTTCAAATAAGGAAGCCTTTAATTTATTAAATTCTAATATAACAGATATGACACAAAAGCTTCAAAATAATGATACAAAAATTAATAGTCTTTCCTTAAATATTTACAATGAAGATACTACTTTCTTTAAAGATGGTTCCAATAGTGGAAATAATCAAAATGGTAAAAACAATAAAAAGGCTAAGGCTATAGGTGCTATAGAAGAAACTACAAATGAACTAGAAGATCAAAATGAAATAGACAGTAATGTAAATATTTTGGCATAGTAAAAGGCTTAATTTAAAAAAGTTAGGGGGCAAAGGTATGGCTGGAGTAAATAGTGCTACCAATACGAGTACTGCTGCTAACTCAAAGAATAGTGATGTTAAAAAGGCTGAGGATAGTAATGCTACTAAAACTTCAAGAGGTACTAGAATAGTAAAAAAAGGTCAGGATATGGATAAAAATGCGTTTTTTAAGATCTTAGCTGCAGAGTTATCAAATCAAGATCCTTCTAATGCTAAGGATGGAACTGAATATGTATCACAAATGGCACAGTTTTCAAGTTTGGAACAAATGGTTAATTTAAACACTACTATGAAGTTTACGGGAGCTAATAATTTAATAGGTAAAAGTGTAACTTTAAACAAACTAGATGAAAATGGTAATTTTTACAGTGGATTAGTAACTAATGTAGTTAAAAGTGGTAGTAATATACAATTAAATGTACTAGTAGGAAAAACAAAGGATAAAGATGGAAATATAGTTAATGATATTCGAAAGTTTGATATTGATGATGCAACTGAAATAGATGATGCAAGTAGTTTAAATAACTATTCAAATACTGTAAATAATACTAATGAGTTTTTAAGTGCATCAGCTTTAGTTGGTAAAACAGTAGAGCTAAGTGATAAAGATAGTAATAATAAAAATTACACTGGAGTAGTAAAAGCAGTATCAAGAGGTGCTGAAGGAATAAAAGTAACTGTAGATATTGGAAATAATCAAACTAAGGACTTCTCATATGATGATATAACTAACCTAAAGGAAAGTTAATTTGCAGGAAGAGTGATATTATGGGATATAGAGTTGTTAATGGTAAGCTTTATTTAATTCAGGACTTTCAAGGGTGTAATAGTAGCAATAAGAAAGTTAATGAAAATAATAGTGGTTCTTTTAAAGATTTACTAAATAAGAAAATAGACAACAAGGAAAGCTTTGTTATATCCAATCATGCAGCAGAAAGACTTAAAGAAAGAAATATAAGTTTTAATGAAAGTGACATGAAAAATATAAA
Organism: Clostridium muellerianum; assembly: GCF_012926525.1. Classification (GTDB taxonomy): domain Bacteria; phylum Bacillota; class Clostridia; order Clostridiales; family Clostridiaceae; genus Clostridium_AM; species Clostridium_AM muellerianum. The sequence continues at coordinate 152,549 of NZ_JABBNI010000004.1, read as the reverse complement.
TGAAGGTATTAATAAAGCAGAACAAAAAGGAAGCAAAGAAACTCTAATTCTTTATAAAGATACAGCTCTTATAACTTCGATAAAAAATAGGACTATTATTACAGCAATGGCTAAAGAAAATAGCAAAAACAATGTTTTTACTAATATTGATAGTGTAGTTATATTATAAAGGCAGGACCTAAACAAGGATGCCAAACTTTGTGGAACGATTGAAGCAAAGTAAAAATAAATGAATTTTAGGAGGTATAAAATTATGTTACCATCCATGTTCTCAGGAATTAGTGGATTAAAAGTTAATCAGAGAAAATTAGATGTAATAGGTAATAACATAGCAAATTCAAGTACTACAGCTTATAAAGGTCAAAGAGCAAGATTTGAAGATATGGTAAGCCAAAGTATGGCAGCAGCTACAGGGGCTAGTTCAAAGTTAGGTGGTACTAATCCAAGACAAGTTGGTCTTGGTGTTCAATTAGCAGGTATAGATACTTCTACTGGTCAGGGAAGTATGCAGCCAACTTCAAATCCTCTTGATGCAGCAATAGATGGAGAGGGATATTTTATTGTAGGAACAGGCGCTGTACCTGATAATACTAGTAGTGAAGCAGGAGAAGATGTAGCAGGTACGATTTATGTTACTGATGATGAAAATCATACTATGGCAGGTACTGGAGTTACTGCCAATTTTACAAGAGATGGTTCATTTACAAGAGATACCCAAGGAAGTTTGTTAACATCTGATGGATTAAGAGTATATGGATATGCGAATGAGAATGTTGTAATAAATTATGCTGATGGTAAAGCGAATCCTAAAGTACCATTTACAGGTACTTATACTAAAAATGCTACAGGTGGGGCGGATACAAATATTCTTGCTGGAGGATTAGTACCATTAGTTATACCAGAGTCCTTGTCTGATGGTGCTACTAGTCATAAGATAAAGTCATATTCTATAGGATCAGATGGAACAATTACTGCTACATTAGATACTGGTACAGCAGTTCTTGGCCAAATAGCTATGGCTTCTTTTAAAAATCCTGCTGGACTTTCAAAGCTAGGCAAAAATCTATATCAAACATCACCAAATTCAGGAGATCCAGTTGTAAGAAGTAATTTGGGTTCAGCTAATGATAATAGTGCAGGCTATGGAGATGTGCGTCAAGGAATGCTTGAAATGTCAAATGTAGATTTAGCAGAAGAATTTACTAATATGATAATAGCTAACAGGGCTTTTCAAGCTAATGGAAAAATAATAACTACTGGAGATGAAATATTACAGGACTTAGTTAACTTGAAGAGGTAGTTTATTTTGTTTATAGTGGATAATTGAAGAGTGAGAGTTAAGGAGGAAAACTTCCTTAACTGTCCACTATCCACTTTTAACTTTCAACTAAAAAAGGAGAGCTGATATGATAAAACTTGTAGGGCTTGATAATAAGGAGATTGTTATTAATGCAGATCAGATAGAGAAGCTGCAGGAAGTACCAGAAAGTGTTGTAACTTTAGTTAATGGCAGAAAATATTTAGTGAAAGAATCTAATGATGAGATTATTAGAAAAGTTATTGAATACAAAAGAAAAATATTTTTAGGTGATGGAATGAAACAACCCTCTGAAAAAACATTTTAATTACATAAGTAAGTTAAACTAAGCTTCACTTCATGTTTATTGGTTAACCTTAAAATTATGTAAGTTGACTAATATGTAACGAAAAGGAGAAAGTAAAATGGAAAATAAAACAGAAAAAAAAGGTGGAAAAAAGGTAATATTTATAGTAATAGGTTTAGTAGCACTAGTAATAGTAGGTGCAGGTGCATATTTTGGTTACACTATGTTTAGTAAGTCAAAAGGAACAGCAAAAACTACAGTTCAAACTGCAGCAAAAACAACTCAGACCCAGACTGAAACTCAGCAAACAAATCAAAATCAAAGTTATTTGGAACAAATAGTTTCAGAAAAAAATGTAGGTTTAGATGAGTGTTTGATTAATTTAGCAGATGAAGATGGTAAGAGGTATTTAAAAGCAAAAATTTTTGTAGGATACGATAAAAATTCAAAGTTAGAAACTGAGTTAACTGATAAAAAACCATTGGTGCGAGATGCAGTTATAGCTGTACTTAGAAATAAAAAAGCAGCTGACATAGTACCCAAAAATATGGACGCTATAAAAATGGAGCTTATTCAAAAAATAAATCCTTTACTTAAAAAAGGTCAGATTAACAATGTTTATTTTAGTGATATTTTAGTTCAGTAGTTTTTTATTAAAATTTGAGAGAATGGAGAATTTGCATGAACTTACAATTTGGGGTGATGCTTTTAAAAATACTAATATTTTTACCTTTTATACTTATACTTATATACATTTGTGTGAAATTTGGTGGAAGTAAACTTCAAGATATTCAGAATGGAAAATATGTAAAAATTTTAGACAGAACACCGCTATCAAAGGAAAATTCTCTATTAGTAGTTAAAATTGGAGATAAGGGATATGTATTATCTTCTACATTAGGCCAAATAAATATAATTTCGGAAATTGATAAAGATGAAATTTTAAAGATAGAAGCCTCTAAAACTATACCTCAATATGCTGATTTAAAAGATTTTTATAATAAACTTAAATTTAAAAAGGAAGATAAAGATGAATAAAAACAAGAGTAAAGTTATAATAAGTGCTTTAGTTTTAGTATTTATGTTTTTAGCATTTTATACATCAAAAGCTTATGCAGCTCCAGAGGCTTTTCCAATACCAAAAGTAAATATTTCAGTAGACAATGCAAGTACACCACAGCAGTATGTTGGAAATTTAAAATTACTTATAATGCTTACAATTCTCACCATTTTACCTTCGTTTATCATGATGATGACAAGCTTTGTAAGAATTGTAGTAGTATTTGGATTTTTAAGAGGTGCAATGGGAACCCAACAATCTCCACCAAATACGATTTTAATTGGACTAGCACTATTTTTAACTGTATTTATTATGCAGCCGGTTTACGGTAAAATTAATGCTAATGCTATTCAACCATATATGCAAAATAAAATAACCCAGGAACAGGCTATTGATGCAGGTGCAAAGCCTTTAAGAGAATTTATGCTTAAGTATACCTATAAGAAAGACTTTCAGTTATTTATAGATACAGCAAAAGTGAATTATAAAGTTACAAAGGATAATGCACCGCTTTATGTAGTAGTGCCTGCTTATATGATAAGTGAGCTAAAAACTGCTTTTGAAATAGGATTTATGATATATATACCATTTATGATAATAGATTTAGTAGTAGCTAGTGTTCTTATGTCAATGGGTATGTTTATGCTTCCTCCAGCTATGGTGTCACTGCCATTTAAATTATTATTATTTGTAATGGTAGATGGATGGTATTTATTAGTAAAATCTTTGGTTACGAGTTTTTCGTGAGGTGAGCTAAATGAGTGAAAATATGGTAATAGGCATTATAAAGGATGCAATACAGACAGGACTTATAGTATCTGCACCTATTTTGATAATTTCAATATTAGTGGGACTTATTATAAGTATATTTCAGGCTACTACACAGATACAAGAGCAGACTTTGACTTTTGTACCAAAGCTTATTGCAGTAGCAGTAGTTGGACTTCTTACAGGAAGCTGGATGCTTCATCAATTAGTGAATTTTACAGAAAGAATATTTACGTACATAGCGCATATTACACAGTAAATGTTAAAAATTACGTGTTTAAAAATTTAATTTAAAATATTGGGAGGGGATTTTAGTAGATATTTTATATTTTACAGCATTAATACTTATAAGCATTAGAATGTTTTGTTTTTTTGTAGTAGTGCCTATCTTTTTCCCAAGTGGAACTCCAAATACAGTTAAGGTTGGTATAACTTTAGTTATTGCATATATATTGATACCTGGAGTAGATTATACAGGGATCAATAATATTAATAATAATTTACCATTTGTTATAAACTGCGTGAATGAAGCAGTGGCAGGATTTACTTTAGGATTTATAACAAATCTATGTTTTAATAGTGTGAAATTTGCAGGTAATATTATGGATATGCAAGTTGGATTTTCAATGATGACAATGTTTGATCCAACATCAAGCAGTAATACTACTTTTATAGAACATTTATTATATTGGTTTAGCATGGTAGTGTTTTTCATAGTAGATGGACATCACATGCTCATAAAAGCTTTAATAGAAAGCTTTAAGGTTATAAAATTAGGAAATTTTTGGTTGAACCAAAATTCAATAAATTTAATAGTAAAAGTATTCATTCAGTATTTTGAAATAGCGGTGAAAATAGCAATACCTATAGTATTGATAATTCTTATAACAGATATAACCATGGGACTGGTTTCTAGAACAGTTCCTCAACTAAATATAATGATACTTGGAATGCCAGTAAAAATACTCGTAGGACTTGGAGCATTTTGCTTCGCACTTCCTATATTTTTAAAAATGATAGAAAATTCCTTTTATGGAATACAGGATGCTATAAATGGATTTTATAAAACAATACCTCTACTTATAATATTCGCATCTGATGACAAAACTGAGGAAGCTACACCGAAAAAAAAGAGTGATGCTAGAAAAAAAGGACAGATAGCTAAAAGTAAGGAAATAGCTTTGGCATTAACTTTACTTGCTTCTACTATAGTAATTGTAGCTTTAGGCAGTTATGTTGGTAATGGACTTAAAAGTACACTAATAGTTTTCTTGAACAATTATTTAACTATGTCTTTAAGTTATGATAGTGTGCAAAAAATAGCAATTATAGTTGTATGGAGGATAGGAGTATTGTTTCTACCAGTAGTACTTCCAATTATGTGTATGGGAGTACTAGCAAACTTTCTTCAAACAGGAGCTCTTGTTACTTCAGAACCATTAAAACCTGATTTATCAAAGTTAAATCCTTTAAATGGATTTAAAAGAATGTTTTCTATGAGAACAGTTATGGAACTTTTTAAAGATTTGGCTATGATAACAATAGTAGGTTTTGTAGGGTATAAATTTGTAAGGGATAACTATGAATACATACTTACTTTAGGAAGTGTTAATGCACAAGCAGTGGCAGCTGCAGTAGGAAAACTTACAGTTAATATATTTTCTAGAATAACTCTGTTAATGATTATTATTTCATTAATAGATTATATTTATCAGAGGTTTCAATTTAATAAGGATTTAAAAATGTCTAAACAAGAAGTAAAAGAAGAATATAAGCAAGATGAGGGAGATCCTCAAATTAAAGGTAAAATAAAGCAAAAACAAAGAGAAATGGCCACTAGAAGAATGATGCAGGAAGTTCCTAAAGCAACTGTAGTTGTTACTAACCCTACTCATTTAGCTGTAGCACTTAAATATGAAGAAGGAGCAAATGCTCCAATAGTAGCTGCAAAAGGCGCAGATAGAGTAGCATTAAAAATAAAAGAAATAGCAAAACAAAATGAGGTGCCTATAATTGAAAATAAGCCTCTTGCAAGACTTATGTATAGTGAAGTTGAATTAGATGAAGAAATTCCAATGGATATGTATGAGGCAGTAGCAGAAATATTGGCATTAGTTTATAAAATAAAAAAACGTAAATAAACAGGGGTGGTATTTTGGAGAACAGTAGAAAAAGATTTAATATAAAAGATAATGTAGATATAATAATGGCTTTTGTAGTTATATCTGTAGTGTTAATGATTATAATACCATTACCTGCAGCTTTATTAGATGTACTTATAGCCTTTAATATTACTGTATCTGTAGTAATTATACTTTTAACAATGTTTACCACAGAGGTTTTACAATTTTCTGTATTTCCAACATTACTATTAATTACTACCTTATTTAGGTTAGCTCTTAATATATCATCTACTAGGTTAATACTTAGAGATGCTTTTGCAGGAGAAGTTATTAATGCTTTTGGAACCTTTGTTGTAGGTGGAAATTATGTGGTAGGTATAATTATATATCTTATTATAATAATTATACAATTTATAGTAATTACTAATGGTGCAGGCAGAGTATCAGAAGTTTCAGCTAGATTTACATTGGATGCTATGCCTGGTAAGCAAATGAGTATAGATGCAGATTTAAATTCAGGACTTATTGATGAAAATGGAGCAAAACAAAGAAGAGAAAATTTACAGCATGAAGCAGATTTTTATGGAGCTATGGATGGTGCTTCAAAGTTTGTAAAAGGGGATGCAGTAGCAGGACTTATAATTACAGTAATAAATATTATAGGTGGTATTGTAATAGGGGTTATAATGCTTAATATGGATGCATCAACTGCTGCACAAACGTATACAAAGCTTACCATAGGTGACGGACTTGTAACACAAATACCAGCACTTTTAATATCTACAGCATCAGGTATATTGGTTACTCGTTCAGGCAGTAATCAAAACTTTGGTTCCCTTGTTATAAAGCAGTTAACAGGATTTCCAAAAGTTATAGCTATAGCATCTATAGTACTTTTATTTCTTGCTATTATACCTGGACTTCCACACTTTGCATTTTTAACATTAGCTGTACTTTGTGGAATAGCTGCATACTTACTTTACAAAGATGCAAAGGAACAAGTTATTCAACAAATGGAAGTTGATCAGCAGGAAATAACGGAAATAGAAAGCAAGGAACCTGAAAATGTAATGAGTTTGATTTCTGTGGAACCTATGGAGGTTGAAATAGGTTATGGACTTATTCCTATGGCAGATGAAGCTGCAGGAGGAGATTTACTTCAAAGAGTAACTTCTGTAAGACGTCAATGTGCTATAGAAATGGGAATAGTAGTACAGCCTATTAGAATAAGAGATAATCTTCAATTAAAAACTAATGAATATGTAATTAAAATAAGGGGAACCATAATGGCAAGTGGAGAACTTATGCCAAATATGCTTTTGTGTATGGACCCTACTAATGGGGAAACAGAAATTCAAGGTATTCAAACTGTAGAGCCATCCTTTGGAATTCCAGCAGTATGGATAAACAAAGATCAAAGAGAAGAAGCAGAAATAAAAGGTTTTACAGTGGTGGATCCTACTACTGTTATGGTTACTCATTTGACAGAAACTATAAAGAATCATTCCTATGAACTATTAGGAAGACAAGAAGTTAAGGTTATGGTGGATTCTGTAAAAGAAAAGTACAGTGCTGTAGTGGAAGAACTTATACCAGATTTGCTTACCATAGGTGAACTACAAAAAGTACTTCAAAATCTTTTAAAAGAGAGAGTATCTATCAAGGATATGGTAACTATAATGGAGTCACTAGCAGATAATTCAAGAACTACAAAAGATATTGAGGTTTTAACTGAATACGTAAGATTTGCACTAGGAAGAAGTATTTGTAATCCACTCGTAGACGAGAATAGAGCTATATCCGTAGTTACATTAAATCCTCAAATAGAGGATTTAGTAGGAAACAATATTCAAAAGTCTATGCAGGGATCATTTCCAGCCATAGATCCAGATACTACAAGTAAAATATTAAGTGCTGTAAAAGAGACTTTAGATTCTGTGTACTTTTATGAAAACCAACCGGTAATATTAGTATCTCCTAAAATAAGACCAGCTTTTAGAAGACTTATAGAAATGGTTTTTCCAGCAGTAAATGTATTATCTCTTAATGAAATACCAAATGATATAGAGATAAAAACTGAAGGGATGGTTTCAATATAATGATAATTAAAAGGTATATAGTTAATAGCATGAATGAGGCAGTTACTAGAATAAGATATGAGCTTGGGAAAGATGCTGTTATAGTAAGTCAAAGAAAAGTAAGAAAAAAAGGTTTGCTTGGATTTTTCTCTAAAAAAGTTTTAGAAGTTACAGCTGCTGTGGATAACAATAAATCTGGGACCAAGAATATTAAGAAAAAAGAAAATGTAGAAGAAAGCATACAAGCTATAAAAAATATTATGAATAAAAGATTAGAGGAAGGCACCAATTATAATGGAGAAAATAGTGTAGAAGTAAATGATAATAGTGTAAAAAGAACTGAAGTTCTTTTTGATGAAAATTATAAATCATTGTTAGATAAAAGTAATGAAAATCTTATAAATGAAGTAAAAGAAATGAAAAATATACTAGGTCAAATTGTAAAAGAATCTAATCTAACTATTGGTAAAAGCAAAATTCAATTATACCTAGAGAAGATAGATGTAGAAGATAAAATCATTGAAAAGATGATAAATGAAATGAAAGTAATTCCAGAGAATATAACTGATAAAGAAAAGGTTAGAAAAGTAATGGAACGTATTGTAGTTTCAAAGTCGGAAGCTATAAAGTCTGAAAATGAAAGCAATATAATAGTGCTAGTTGGCCCAACTGGAGTTGGTAAAACTACAACTATTGCAAAATTGGCAGGAAAGATGTCACTTTTAGAAAATAAAAAGGTAGGACTTATAACTATAGATACATATAGAATAGGAGCTGTAGAACAACTTAAAACTTATGCAGATATAATGAATATACCTTTTAAAGTGGTTCTAACTATAAAAGAAATGGAATCAGCTGTAGAAAGTATGAATGATTGTGATGCAATTTTAATAGATACTACAGGAAGAAGCAGCAAAAATACAATGCAAATATCGGAACTTAGGGCATTTATAGAAAAGGTTAATACGGATAATGTTCATTTAGTAGTAAGTTGTACTACCAAAAACCGAGATATAGATGTAATACTTAACGGTTATAAACCTCTAAATTATAATAATATAATAATTACAAAATTAGATGAAACATCCACCTATGGTTCTATAATAAATATATGCGAAGGAGCAAAGAAGCCCATAAGTTTTATTACTACGGGGCAAAATGTTCCAGATGATATAAAATCAATGACCTCAAAGGAAATAACTAATCTTATACTAGGAGAGGATAGTATATGATGGATCAAGCTGAGAAATTGAGGAATCTAGTTCAGAAGGGAAAGATATTAAAACAAGAAAATAAATTAAATTTAAATAAACCTAGAATTATTACTGTAACATCTGGTAAAGGAGGAGTGGGCAAAAGTAATTTTGTAGTAAATATAGCTATTGCAATACAAAGAATGGGTAAAAAGGTACTCATATTTGATGCAGATATAGGTATGGGGAATGATGATGTACTTATGGGTTTTTTGCCGAAGTTTAATGTATATGATATAATATTTGATAATAAGTCTATAGAAGAAGTGGTAATTGAAGGACCTCTTGGAGTTAAACTTCTTCCAGGTGGAACTGGTATTTCAAAACTTGAAGAGGTTACAGAAGCTCAGAGAGAAGATTTTATAAATAAATTATCAGAGTTGAATGATATTGATTATGTAATAATGGATACAGGTGCAGGTGTAAACAGAAGTGTACTAGGTTTTATTACTTGCTGTGAGGAACTAATACTTATTACTACACCAGAGCCTACTTCTCTTACTGATGCGTATAGTCTTCTTAAAACAGTTAATCACTTTAAAGTAAAGGATTCTGCTAAAATTGTAGTGAATAAGACAATAGATGCAGCTGAAGGAGAAGCTACATATAATAAATTTTATAATGTAGTAAAAAAGTTTTTAAATGTAAAGCTTCAGTATTTGGGAAACATGAGTGAAGATAAGAAACTTATTAAGGCTGTAAGGCAGCAGGAACCTTTTTTAATAAGTTATCCTAATTCAGATGTGGCTAGGGACATAGAGTGTATAGCAAAAAAAATAATGGGTATTGAAAGTGAAAAAAGTGGAAAGAACATACAGGATTTATTTAAAAAAATATTCAATATATTTTCATAAGGAGTAATCATATGAGTGAAAAGGTAGAGTTTGTAATTAACGGTAAAATAGAAATTGAAATGGAAGATGGGTATTATAAAAGTAATATTCAGGATATTACCGAAGAATATGTAGCGATAAGTATACCGGTAAATAACGGTCAATATCTACCTTTAAGGAAAGAAGAAAAAATTACTGGTGTATACTATTATGATAAAGAAATATATAGATTTAAAACTGTAGTTTTAGGAAGAAAAATAGATAAGATACTTATTATAATGATAAAGAAACCTGATACTTTCAAAAAGTTACAAAGAAGAAACTTTGTAAGGGTTCCTTTTATGACTAATATATGTTGTGCACAAATAAAATTGACAAAAGATATAAAAAGTATAGGTGATAACCAGATAAAGTTTTTTGAAGCTTGTTCGTTGGATATAAGTGGCGGTGGTATGAGGCTAGCTGTTGATAGGAGTTTAAAAGAAAAAATACATTGTGATGATATTTTAATGATAACAATACCTTTAGGGCAAGAGAGTATTACTGTAAAGACAAAAATAGTAAGGGTGGAAAGTGATAGGAAAAACCCTAAAATTATTTATGGAACTATTTTTTTTGATTTAGATAAATATTCCCGAGAAACTATAATAAAATTGGTTTTTCATATTATGAGAAATCAGATAAAAAATGGAGCAAAGGAGGAATAGGATTATGGCATTGGTGGATGGCTTAGATGTTAAAGAAGAATTAGTAAAAAAGTACATACCCCTTGTTAAATATATTGCATCTAGAGTCATAATTGGTAAAACTAAATATATAGAGTATGAAGACTTGGTTAGTTATGGAATGCTTGGACTCATGGATGCAATAAGTAAATTTGATGATACTAGAGGGATGAAGTTTTCTACTTATTCTTCTATAAGAATAAAGGGTGCCATGATAGACGAAATAAGAAAAAATAGTCCTATTTCAAAGGGAGCTATGGACAAGCTTAATAGGTATAATTTTGCTGTAGAAAGACTCCAAAAGACCTTAGGCCGAGAACCTTCTGATAAAGAAATAGCTAATGAATTAAATATGACACTAAAAGAAATGATAGAAATAGAAAATTACATAAATTATATATCTATTGTTTCCTTAGAAGATTTGATATTTTCAGAGGATGATGATATTCCTTTAATTGGTACTATACAGGATAATAAAAGTCCAAGCCCAGAAAAAACTTTAGAAGAAAAAGAAGAGCTGGAATATTTGGCAAAAGCACTAGATATGCTGAATGAAAAAGATAAAACAGTTTTATCTTTATACTATTATGAAGGTTTGACATTAAAAGAAATAGGAAAGGTTTTAAGTGTGTCAGAATCTAGAGTGTGTCAGCTTCATAGTAGAGCTATTGTACATTTAAGAGGTGCTATGCAAAAACTCAAATATATATAGTACAAATTTTTATTAGAAGTGAGGGAATATATGATTTTTGTTATAATGATTCTAATTATAATAGGAATATTATTAATAGTATTAAATTTAAATGCAGCTAAAAAGGAAAAGGAAACTTTTGCACATATATTAAATAATAAAGAAGAAGATTTAACAGATTATGAATTAGAAATTGGAAAGCTTAGGAAGGAATTTTCTGAAACAATATTAGAGCTACAAAAGGAAATAGAAGAGTTAAAAGATAAAGTGGATTTAAAACAAATTAGTACATATGAGCAAGAAAATGAAATTAAGTATGAAAAAGAAGAACAGTTACAAATTAAAATTGAACCTGAAATTGAAAAAAAAGATGAAATAAATATAGAAAACAATAAAAATGTAGTAAATAATAAACCCGAAGTATACGAAAATATTAAAGTAGGAAATAATAGTGTAAAAATAGATAAAATAAATAAAATGTTAAATAAAGGGTCATCTGTGGATGAAATAGCTGAGAAATTAGATATTGGTAAGGGGGAAGTACTATTAATAAAAGAGTTATATGTAAAGTAAAAACTTTAATAGATTTTTTAAGTGATAGAAAATTATTAATAGGTATGGGAATAGGTATTATCATATCTACAGTTATTATGACAGGGGTTAAATTTAACTATGAAATTAGTAAAGTTAAAGTTGAAGATAAAGCAAGGTCTATGGGGATGATATATCCCGATGAAGTGAAAGTAATTAATAATAAGGAAGTGGGAAAATGATAAGAAGTCTTTATACTGCGATTTCTGGAATGATAACACAAGAAGCGAAACAGGATGTAATAACTAACAATCTAGCCAATGCAACTACAGTTGGTTTTAAAGGTGACAATTTAGCTGTAAAGAAATTTGATGATGTAATGATTCAAAATTATGATAAAATAGTTGGCGGAAAAAATGTAAGAAATGTTATAGGATCAATAAGTTTAGGAAGTAAAATTGATGCTGTAAATACTGATTTTACTCAAGGAAGTATACAGTCTACAGATAAAAGTACAGATTTTGCAATAGAGGGAAAAGGATTTTTTACTGTACAGAGAAATAATGGAGTGGATAATGGTCAATATTACACAAGAGATGGTCATTTTCATGTAAATATTAGTGGAGTTCTGGTTAATGATTCAGGTGATACAGTATTAGCTAGAAATTTACAAAACAATTCTTTAGGTCCTGTTAATGTAGGAAATGGAGAATTAAGTTGTGATATTAATGGAAATTTAAGTATTAACAATGTAAAAATGTATAAGTTATATACAGTAGATTTCAATGATTATAATGGTTTAAAAAAGGCAGGAGACAATCTTTATCAGGGAACGAATCCTACAGAAAATACAGCAATAGTAAGACAGAAAGCTTTGGAAAAGTCTAATATAAATGTAATTAATGAAATGGTTAGTATGATGACTACTATGAGAACATTTGAAACTAATCAGAAAATCGTACAATCAATTGACGAAACGTTATCAAAAGCGGCTAATGAAATAGGATCTGTAAGATAAAAGGAGAGCGATATTGTGTTAAGAATTTTGTGGAGTAGTAAAAGTGCCATGAACGCGCAACAGGAAAAGTTAGATAGTATTTCCAATAACATTGCAAATCAAAGCACTACAGGATATAAAAGAGAAGAAGTAAGCTTTCAAGATTTAGTTTATGAAACTTTAAATAGAAAGGGTTATCCTAATAGTGGCAATAATCCTAAAGAACCTATAAATGGTACAGGTGTTAAAGCTACTCAGTGGTATAGAGATAATACTCAAGGATCGCTGCAACAAACAGATAGTAAAACAGATTTTGCTATAGATGGAGAAGGATATTTCAGAGTTACATTACCTAATGGAAGTAAAGCTTATGAAAGAGCTGGAAGCTTTAATATAGATAATAATGGAGATATTGTAGATAAAAGTGGTAACAGATTAGACATAGAATTTACTGAACAGGGATCAAACTTATTTAATTCGGGAACTGTATTTACACAAGATAACTTTGCTGTTAAAGAAAATGGTGAAATATATTTAAATACTGGCAATGAGAGCGTGTACTATGGTAAAATTAATACTTATAGTGCAGTTGGGGATGAAGCCTTAAGCTCTATAGGAAATAACTTGTATGTGGCTAATCCAGGGGCACAAATTACTGTTACACAAAATAATAGTATTCTCCAGGGCAAAATAGAAGGATCAAATGTGGACATAGGAAAAGAAATGACAGATATGATAATAGCACAAAGAGCATTTGAATTAAGTTCTAAAGCTATGAAAACTGGGGACGATATGTGGGGACTTGTAAACAGCATGAAAGGTAGATAAACAGAGTTGTTTGCATCAGTTTGAGAAAACACTGAATATTAATTCAGTGTTTTTTATATAGCATTTTTGTCAACAAATGGGATTTGCGTACATATAATATAAGGATGTAATGATTAGGAGGATTTTTAGTGGAAAATATGTATGATGGGTGCCGTTGTAATAATAAAAAGGAAATTAGAATGGAAGAAAATCATTGTTCAATGAAAGAATTTATGTGCCCTATGATGGGATATATGTGTCCTATGATGGGCAGGATGAACCCGATGATGATGAATTCTATGGATCAAATGATGAATCCGATGATGATGATGAATCCAATGATGCAGGTAAATATGCAGGGCGCAATTATGGGGAAACCGCCTCAAAGTATGTATGGCATAAAAATGAAATCTGTAGAAATGACTGAAATAGAAGATTAAAAGCATTAAAAAGTACATAGACTTTATAAGTCTATGTACTAATTTTATAATAATGGTTTTTATTTTGCCATTACTGCTGTTAATGGTGGTACAACCTGTTTTTTTCTTGAAAGAACTCCAGGTGCGTATGCAGAATTATTCTTTAATACTACACCAAAGGCTTCAGAAACAGCATCTGTATGGTCTCCAACTGTGATTAATTCAGATCCACCTTCTAAGATGTTTGTTAACATAAGCAAAATTAAGCCAAAGTCTTCATTTTTACAGGTGGTTTCCATTAAATCTATCATGTCTTTTCTTATTGGGTTAAAGCTTTCAACGTCCATAGTTGATACCTGACCTACGCCAACCTTGATTCCACCTATAGTAAATGCTTTAAAATCTTGATTAAGTATTTCAGCAGGTGTTTTTCCTTCAAGAGATGATCCTGCTTTAAACATTTGTTTTGCAAAAGTTTCAGGGTCTATATTAGCCAGATTAGCTAATCTCTTTAGTATATGTTTATCAGCATTAGTCGCTGTAGGTGATTTAAATAGTAAAGTATCTGAAATAATAGCAGCACATAAAAGACCTGCAATTTTTTTAGATGGTCTTATTCCATTTTCAAAGAACATAGAAGCAACTATTGTAGCAGTGCATCCTACAGCTTCATTTCTGAAGTATATTGGAGCACCTGTTTGGATAGAAGCAATTCTATGATGGTCTATTATTTCAAGTACATCAGCATCATCAAGTCCAGGTACAGATTGAGATTTTTCATTATGATCTACAAGAATTACCTTTTTCTTCTTTTGAGATATTAAATGATATCTAGAAACATTTCCTACAACTTTATTTTCTGAATTTACTACAGGATAGCTTCTATATCTAGTTTCAAGCATAACCTCTCTAACTTCTTCAATAAAATCGTCAGTTTTAAAGGAAATTAGATTTTCCTTAGTCATTACGTAATTTACAGGAACGCTTTGATTTATTAATCTTGAAGCAGTAAATGTATCATAGGGAGTTATTATTACACAGCAACCTACACTCTTAGCTTTTTTTATTATAGTATCACTTACATCATGATTACCTGCTATGATCATAAGAGAAGCTTTGCAGTTTAGGCATACATTTTGAGCATCTTCTCTATCTCCGCAGATTACTATGTCACCTTCTTCTATAACTTCTTGAGCACTTTCAGGTAGCATAGCTGCAACAACTACTTTTCCTGCAAATTTAGGTTCACTTTCCACAGCATAGATGCATTTAGCAGAAAGTGTGTCCAATATGTTTTCAAGATTTGTTCCGCTTTTCTGTATTATATTATTATCCCATATATCCATGTAACTGGAAGTTATATTTGATTGAGAAGCAAGGCCTATTAGTCTATCTTCATCATCAACTACAGGAAGAGTTTTTACGTTGTTTTTTCTTATCATTGACCATGCTGTTTTTAAAGAAGTGTCTGGGCAAATTGGAGCTACACTATCAAAGTTTAGATCTCCTATCTGTGCTTTAACTGTATCAACTAATTTAGGTTCTTTAACTCCAAAATAATTAAGTACAAATTCAGTCTCTCTATTTATATTGCCGAGTCTTATGGGAATAGCATTAACGCCCATTTTATTTTTAAATTCTGCATAAGATATGGCAGAACAAATAGAATCTGTATCCGGATTTCTATGTCCTGTTATGTATACTACATCGTTCATTTTTAATGTCCTCCTAATTTTATATTAAATTCTAATGATTGCTACATATTATTATATACAATAGTAATGTTTTATACAATATATATACAAAATCTCATGTATTTACTCTTTCATTAATTGTTTTTATTATTTTCTCATAATAGCAGTAATTATAGGCATATATTTAAAGTGAACTTATTATGTTAAAAAAGAGGAGGGATGGATTTGATTAATGAAAGGGAATTACAAAATGGACTAACGCAAGAAGAAGCTAAGAGAAGATTAAAAAAATATGGACCCAATAGATTGGAAAAAAAGAAAAAGATATCTGCCATAAAAATATTTCTTCAGCAGTTTAATGATTTTATGGTTTGGGTACTTATTGTGGCTACAGTTATATCAGGTTTTATGGGAGAAAAAGCCGATGCTATTACTATACTTATAATTGTTGTAATGAATGCGATACTTGGTTTTTTACAGGAGTACAAAACAGAAAAATCTTTAGAGGCATTAAAAGAGCTAGCAGCTCCTACAGCTAAGGTAATAAGAGAAGGTACTTTAAGTGTAATAAATGCAGAAGAATTAGTAGTAGGTGATTTAATATTACTAGAAAGTGGAGATAGAGTACCATCAGATTCTATATTAATAGAAGATAGTAATTTTATGTTAGATGAATCTCTTTTAACAGGTGAATCTGTAGGCGTAGAAAAAAGTTGCAAAACTAAAGAGAGTTCAATATTTATGGGAACCATAGTTTTAAAGGGGAAAGCTAGGGCAAGAGTAGTTGAAACTGGTATGAAAACAGAAATGGGAAAAATAGCAGGTATGCTTGAAAATATAGAAAACGAAAGATCTCCTCTTAAAGAAAAGTTAGCCTCCTTAGGAAAAGTTTTAGTAATAATTTGTATCGCTATATGCATAATTGTAACACTTACAGGTATTTGGAGGGGACAAGATAAATATGAAATGTTTCTTCTAGGTGTAAGTTTAGCTGTAGCTGCTATTCCAGAAGGACTTCCAGCTATAGTTACAGTGGCTCTAGCTCTTGGTGTTTCAAGAATGCTTAAACGAAATGCTTTGGTTAGAAAACTTCCAGCAGTAGAAACGTTAGGGTGTACCTCTATTATTTGTAGTGATAAGACAGGAACTTTAACAGAAAATAGGATGACAGTAAAAGCTGTATATTTTGGTGAGAAAATATATAAGGTAGATGAAGATTCTATTCCCGAAAATTCATTACTAAAGAAGGCTTTTACATATTGTAATGATTGTAATTTTGATTTTAAGGGAAAGAATATTTCCAAAAGTTTATTTGGTGATCCTACGGAAACAGCTTTAATTAAGTCTTTTTTTAAGGACAATACACAATTAAAGAGTTTTTTAGACAAGGCTCAGCGAATATACGATATTCCATTTGATTCTGAAAGAAAGATGATGTCTGTAATAATGAAAGAGGGGTCAAAAGAAGTTTGTTATGTAAAAGGAGCACCAGAAAGAATAATAGCTAGATGTAAATATATTTTAGACAGAGGAGAAGTAAGATTGTTTACTTCAAACTACAAGGAAAAAGTAGTAAAAGCTGTAGAAAATATGTCTTTTAATGCATTAAGATGTATAGCAGGTGCATATAAGGATAAAGGTATTGTAAGAGGAAAATCATTAGAAGATAATCTTGTGTTCTTGGGTGTTGCAGGGATTATAGATCCTCCTAGGAAGGAAGCAAAGGATGCTGTTTTGAAATGTAAAATGGCAGGAATAAGAGCAATAATGATAACAGGAGATCATAAAAATACAGCTTTTGCTATAGGGAAAGAGCTTGATATATGTAAAGATCAGTCACAGGTTATAACTGGAGAAGAGTTAGATAAAATAAGTGATAAAAAGCTATCGGGTTTAGTGGATCATGTATCAGTATTTGCCAGGGTAAGTCCTAATCATAAATTGAGGATTGTAAAAGCATTAAAATCAAAGAATAAAATTGTAGCTATGACTGGAGATGGTGTAAATGATGCACCAGCAGTTAAAGAAGCGGACATAGGTATATCTATGGGGATATCAGGTACTGATGTAACGAAAGAAGCATCTTCTATGATACTTTTAGATGATAATTTTGCAACTATTGTGGCTGCAGTAGAAGAGGGAAGAGTTATTTATTATAATATAAGGAAATTCATAAGATACTTGCTTTCATGTAACTTAGGAGAAGTACTTACTATGTTTTTATCATCCCTTTTTTATTTGGATACGCCGCTTTTGCCTATACAAATTTTATTGGTAAACCTGGCTACTGATGGATTGCCAGCTATAGCATTAGGTGTTGATCCTCCAAATGAAGATATAATGATTGGAAAACCTAGACCTAAGAAGGAAAGCATATTTGCAAGAGGTTTAAGTGAAAAAATAATTATAAGAGGAACCTTGATAGGAGTATGTACAATATTAGCCTTTATGGTAGGAAAGTTAAATGGTTACAATTTAAAAACATGCAGGACATTAGCATTAAGTACCTTAATAATATCTCAATTAATACATGTATTTGAATGTAGATCAGAAAAACATTCTCTATTCCAAATAAACTTATTTACAAATATATATTTAGTAGGTGCTGTAGGAATATCTATAACCATGCTTTTATGTGTGTTGTATATTCCATTTATGCAAGTGATATTTCATACTACAGCTTTAAGTATAGTACAGTGGGGAATTGTAATATTTTTCTCAGGAATAATAGCACTAACCAATAGTTTATATTTATATTTTAAATAAAAAAGTAGAATTGCTTAGGCAATTCTACTTTTTTTCTATTTAATCCTTTGAAATTTTTGTGTTCTCTGAGGTTTTCCATCCATAGGCACTAAGTCTTTTTTTGTTGTAATGTTTCTTATATTAATAAGTTCAATTTGTTCTCTATTTTCTTTACCCTTTTTACCCTTTAAACCCTGAACTAAAACTAAGTTTCCTTGAGATAAACCTATAAATTCAGGCTTCTTGAACCACTTGTTTCTTATGTAAGAACATTTTACAATATTTTTGCTTCTTTCAGGTCTTACCAAAAGGGTTACATTTAACTTATGGAATATCCATAATATAGTTTTTTCAGTAATTTTAACAGATATTACTGTTCCTTGCACTTGAGTAAGTCTGTCACCATATTTTTTTAAATAAGATTTTGTGTAATATTGAGCAATTTTTTCTTTAAAACTCATGGTAATAACTCCTTTACGTTTAAATTTTATGGAATGCCGAGTTCTTCAGCAGTTTTAGTCTGCAGAATTTTAATTTTGTAGCTTATTATAACTTGGTATTATTATGTATGCCTTTTTAAAATGCATATTTATAATATGATATACACATACGCTATTAGTATACTAAATAAAATTGCACTTTGTCAAAAAAAATTAAGTTACAGTATTATTATATGCAATGTGGTGAGAAAATTCAAATTTATAGTTTTTTTTATTTTTTGTGCCTAAATAATAATTTTAAGAATATTATTATAGTAAGCGATGAAAGGAGGATGGGATATGCATAAAGAGTTAACAGCTGAAGAAGTTATATACAAATTTGAATTTGAAAATACAAATTTGAGGGAAGATAGCTGCCATATGCCTGAAGACAACGAAGTATATAAAAAATTAAAAACAGCTTTGGAAATAGATAAAGAAGGATATAACATTTATTTTATAGACAATTTTTCAAAAAATAAATTAAAGGAAGTTATGGAATTTGTAAAGAAAAACTTAAAATCCAAAGAAAGGCCAGAGGATATATGTTATGTTATAAAAGAAGATGAAAAATCTCCCAAAGTGTTATTTTTAGGTGCAGGCAAAGGGAAAGTTTTGAAAGAAATGCTTGAAAAAATACAAAAAGTATATTCAGAGATAACCTATGAATTTTATATTGATTCATCTAATAGAGAAAAAGAAGAAATAATAGAAGAGATTCAAAAAAAGAGATCGGATATAATAGATAAGTTGTTAAAGTTCTCTGAAGAGCAAGGATTTACTATTAAGGCTACTCAAAATGGTTTTTCGTTTATACCATTGAAAGATAAAGATGAAACTATGAATGAAAATGAGTATGAAAAGCTAGAAGTAGATAAAAAAGAACAAATATTAAGTAAAGCTGGTACTTTAAAGAATAATGCTCAAAAGGTTTTAGAAGAATTAAAAGACATAGAACTATCTGGAGTCGAAGAAATAAAACTACTTATGGATAAGCATTATAGTGAAAAAACTAAAGATATTAAGAAAGAGTATTTGGAAAAGTTTATGGAAGATAATGATGCCATAGAATTTTTAAGATATGTTTGTAGCGAAATAGAAAGTGGTATAAAGGAAATATACTCTATAAACTATGATGATGATGAAGATGAAATAAGTCATATAATATATAAGTATATGGTAAATGTATTAGTGGATAATAGTGAAAATCCAGGTCCACCTGTAATATTTGAAGAAGATCCTAGTGTAAATAATTTACTTGGTATTATAGAGTATGAAAGTAAAAATGGAGTATACTATACAGACATAAACTTGATAAAAGCAGGATCACTCTTAAAGGCTAATGGAGGATGTATTATAATTAGAGCCAGCAGTCTTTTAAACAATCCTTCATCATATTACCATTTAAAAAAGTCTATTATGAGTGGAAAAGTAGATTTAGACTATAATAGAGGATATTTAGAGTTTTTGTCTTTAAGTGGTTTAAAACCTGAGCCTGTTAAATTTAGTGAGAAGATATTAATCATAGGTGATTATAATATTTACGATCTTTTATATAGTTACGATGAAGATTTTAAAAAAATATTTAAAGTAAGAGCTGAATATAAATCTATGCTGGAAATTAATGAAGAAACCAAAAAATTATTTTTGTTAAAAATATATGGAATCTGCAGAGCTAATAATTTTTATCATTTATCTCAGGATGCTGTAGTAGAGTTAGCCAAATTTTTATCTAGAAGAGCTGAAAATAGAAATAAGTTTTATATGGATGATTATGAATTAAATAGAATACTTACAGTTTCTAACAATAAGGTGCAAGTAAATAATAGAAATGAAATAGAAGAAAAAGATATAATAGATACAGTTTATACTGAAGATATAATAGAAGAACAAATAAATGAAAGTTATAAAGACAATAAGATATTTATAAATGTAACGGGAAAATTAGTAGGCCAGATAAACGGTTTATCAGTGATAGATACAGGATACTGCAGCTTTGGAAAACCTATAAAAATAACCTGTTGTTGTTATAAAGGTGAAGGAAATATAATAGATGTACAAAAAGAAAGTGATTTAAGTGGAAATATTCATAATAAAGCTATAAATACTTTGAAAGGATTTATAACTAATCTTATAGGTGGTTATGAAAGAATACCTGTAGATTTTCACCTAAGCTTTGAGCAAATCTATGGGAAAGTAGATGGTGATAGTGCATCTGTAGCAGAAGCAGTATCTATAATATCATCTCTAAGTAAGATTGGTATAAAGCAAAATATAGCGGTTACAGGATCTATAAATCAATTTGGAAAAGTACAGCCTATAGGTGGAGTAAATGAGAAAATAGAAGGGTTTTTTAAAATTTGTAAGTTAAAGGATAATGTAAAATATAAAGGTGTATTAATTCCAGAATCTAATTTGAGTAGTCTCGTTTTAAATAAAGAAGTAGAGGAAGAAATCAAAAATGGAAATTTTCATATATATTCTATGAGTTCTGTCAAAGATGCTGTAGAAGTGTTAATGGGAGAAGAAAGTTTTGGGTATAATGAAATTATGGATAAACTGAATAGAGAATTGAAAAAATACACAACAAAACATAGAAAAAGTAAGTAAGTTATTTATACTAATAAATTTAAAGCTTGCTTTGCGTTAGCAAAACAAGCTTTAAAATAAATTAGTTTTCTGACGTAAGGAAGAAAACTTACCTTCATTGTCTTTTGCCCTCTGTCAATTGTCCTCTAAATAATGCTTTGCATTATTTTCATATTTTAAACATTAAATCTAAAATTAACAATGTCACCGTCCTGCATGATGTAATCTTTTCCTTCAAGTCTAAAGAAGCCTTTTTCTTTTGCAGCAGCTTCACAGCCGCATTCTACAAGTTTATCATAAGATACTATTTCAGCTCTTATAAATCCTCTTTCAATATCTGTATGAATTTTTCCAGCAGCTTTAGGTGCTTTTGTTCCATTTTTTACAGTCCAGGCTCTAACTTCTTGAACACCAGCAGTTAAAAAGCTCATAAGACCTAGTAACTTATAACTTGAATGTATTAATTTATCAAGTCCGGCCTCATCAAGCCCATATTCTTGAAGCATTTCTTTTTTCTCATCATCTTCAAGAGTGGAAAGCTCTTCTTCTATTTTAGCTGAAATAACTATTACTTCAGAACCTTCTTTAGAAGCATAGTCTTTAACTTTTTTTACATAGTCATTTTCTAAGTTTCCGGAAATCAAGTCATCTTCAGAAATATTTGATACGTATAATACTGGCTTTGTTGTAAGAAGAAAATATCCTTTAACAATTTCATTTTCATCTTCAGTTAGCTCTAAAGTTCTAACTGGGTTACCATCTTCAAGATGTTTTTTTACTTTAAGCATTAGTTCATATTCAGCTTTAGCTTCTTTGCTGCTTCCGCTTTTAGCAAGTTTAACAATTTTTTCAATTCTTCTATCCATTACCTCTATATCTGAAAATACAAGTTCTAGATTTATAGTTTCAATATCACGAATAGGATCTATGGATCCATCCACATGAACTACATTAGGATCATTAAAACATCTCACTACATGAACTATAGATTCAACTTCTCTTATGTGTGATAAGAATTTGTTTCCAAGTCCTTCTCCTTTACTTGCTCCTTTAACTAACCCTGCTATATCATAGAATTCTATAGCTGTATATACTTTTTTCTTAGAATTATACATTTTTTCAAGAACATCTAATCTTTTATCAGGAACACTAACCACACCTACATTAGGTTCTATGGTGCAGAAAGGATAATTAGCAGACTCAGCTCCAGCTTTTGTTATAGCATTAAATAAAGTACTTTTACCTACATTAGGTAATCCTACGATTCCAAGTTTCATTTATGTACATTCCTTTCAATTATTAAATTATAAAAAACTTAAATTTTTCCTATTAAATTATACCCTACAAGAGAAGGTATTTCAACCTGACAAAGGCTATGATGATTAAGGATAAGTTTATTTTTAAGAGGACAGAGGACAGAGGACAATTGACAGAGGACAGTGAAGGATAATTTTTCTCCGTTACACTACGAAAAATCTTTAATTAAATTTTTAATGGCTCATTTCGCTAAAGCGAAATATTGCTGCTTTAAAAATAAATTAGTTTTCTGACATAAGGAAGAAAACTTACCTTCATTGTCCTCTGTCCTCTGTCAATTGTCCTTTAAAAGGTTGTATACTTTATTCAAGATTATATGGAATTAAGTGGTAATATGACTTTTATTGTAGTTGATTTAGGTACCATTTATTGGAACATTAAAGGAGATGTTATCGAATAATAGTGAAAAATAATTTTAATTCCCTTAAAAAAATAATTAAAATTATTTTAGACAAAGAAGGAATTTTTATGTTAATATAGAATATGTAAAATTAGTGGTTAAAAGTGGAGCAAAGTGGAGTAAATAACCCAATAGAGGTGTAAAAAATGTTTATAGGGGAGTATGAACATGCATTAGATAATAAAAATAGAATAATCATACCCTCTAAGTTTAGAGAAGAGCTTGGAAGTAAGTTTATACTTACTAAAGGACTAGATGGTTGTTTGTATGCTTATCCTTCAGATGAGTGGAGAATGCTTGAAAGTAAATTAAGGAAACTTCCTTTAACTAGTAAAAATGCACGAGCTTTTGTTAGGTTCTTTTTTTCCGGTGCTAATGAAATGGAACTGGATAAGCAAGGAAGAACTTTAATTCCACAGAGCCTTTTAGAATACGGAGAGATAAAAAAGGAAATAGTAAGTATTGGAGTGTCTAATAGATTAGAAATATGGAGCAAAGAGAGATGGATACAGTATAATAGTTCAAATATAGATTTTAATCAGATTGCAGAACAAATGAGTGAGCTTGGAATATAATATAAGTCGGAGGTAGGTTTGTAGATGGAATTTAAACATGTATCAGTATTGTTAGAAGAAACTATAGAATCATTAAACATAAAAGAGGATGGAATATATGTAGATGGTACTTTAGGAGGAGGAGGACATTCATATGAAATACTTAAAAGGTTGTCTTCTAAAGGTAGACTTATAGGAATAGACCAAGATACATCTGCATTAGAAGCAGCAAGTGAAAGATTAAAGGAATTTAATAATGTAACATATGTACATAATAACTTTTATAATATAGATGAAATTTTAGAGGAACTTAATATAGAAAAAGTAGATGGAATTATGATGGATCTAGGAGTATCGTCTTATCAATTAGATGAGGCTGAAAGAGGCTTTAGCTACATGAAAGATGCGCCTCTAGATATGAGAATGGACAGAGACAGTGATACTTCTGCTTATGACATAGTAAATCTTTATAGCGAAGATCAGCTTTACAGGATAATAAAGGAATACGGTGAAGATAATTTTGCTAAAAGAATAGCAAAATTTATAGTACAGAAAAGAGAAAAATTTCCGATAAAAACTACATTGGAACTTGTAGATATAATAAGATCAGCAATACCTGCAAGGTTTCAAAAAGATGGTCATCCTGCTAAAAGGACATTTCAGGCTATAAGAATAGAAGTAAATAAAGAATTGCAAATATTAGATAAGGCTGTAGAGGACAGTATAAATCGTTTAAACAAGGGAGGAAGGTTATCTATTATAACTTTCCATTCATTAGAAGATAGAAAAATAAAGGTTAAATTTAAACAGTTAGAAGATCCTTGTACATGTCCACCAGACTTTCCTATATGTGCATGTGGAAAAAAACCTCTTGTAAAAATAATAAGTAGGAAGCCTATAGAACCTTCCAAAGAAGAAATAGCTAATAATTCAAGAAGTAAGAGTGCAAAACTAAGAGTGGCTGAGAGAATATAGTTCTAAAAAAAGTGTGAGGTGAATAAAGTGATAGTGGTAAATAAAGATAATATTGTATCAGGAAATACTGTTCTCCAACCTGAATATGTGCCTTACCTGGAAGAAAAGGAAAAGGAAGATTTAAAAAGAAAAGCAAAGGAAAAGAAACTAAGGCAAAAAAGATTAAAAGGTAAGATTAAAACAATAAGAAATATTAGTTTAGCTTTTACAGTAGGAGTATTACTTGTAGGTAGATATTGTGTAATTTATAATATGCAGCAGCAGTTGAATTCTATAAATAAGAATATAAATCAAGTAAATAGAGATAATGAAAATCTAAAAGTAGATTTAGTTAAATATAATAACATTCAATATATAGAAGATTCTGCAATTAATAAATTACATATGATAGCTCCGGATAAAGGTACAGCAGTACAAGCAGATTTGGATAAGGAAGTTATAAAATCTTCCGATAAAAAATCAGAAAACCAGGTTCCTAAAGGTGTGTGGAACAAAATTACTAAGATGTTATTTTAATTAACATCAGTGTATTATTAAACTTTTTAAGAAAGCAATGTTTTACGGGGGGAAAATTATTGAATAAAAAGGAATACAGAGATAAAGTTATCATAAGAAAAAGGATGATGATAATTTTTGGTTTTCTTTTTATAACATTTTTATTATTGCTTGGTAGAATGACTTATGTTATGGCTTATGAATCTGCTAAATTAAAAGCTATTGCCATAGATCAATGGACAAGTGAAGTAAAAATTGAAGCTAAAAGAGGTAGGATTCTTGATAGAGGTGGTCATGAATTAGCTGTAAGTGCTAATGTTTATAGAATAGATTTAGATATGAATACCTTAAGAGATACCATGAAAGAGAAAAATTTATCTAAAGAGGATGTGGCAAATAGGTTATCTTCTGCTTTATCTATGGATAAAAATAAAATAACTAAAGTGCTTAATAAAACTTTGCCGGGAGGGCTTCCGCTTGGATCTGCTACATTAAAAAGAAGAGTTGAAAAAACAGAAGCTGATAATGTTAGAAGTTTAAATTTAAGAGGTATTTTGGTATCTGCAGATACTAAAAGGTATTATCCAAATAATAATTTTCTTTCACATGTTATGGGACATACAAATTCTGATGGAAATGGGCTTACGGGAGTAGAACTTTATTATAATAAAGAACTTTCAGGAATGCCAGGTATGAGAATAGCAGAAACTGATAAGAAAAGTAAAGAATTTACCAATACTATTTCTGAGTATACTAAACCTATAGACGGAGAAGATGTAGTTTTAACTATAGATGAGACAATACAGCATTTTTGCGAAAAGGCTGCGGATCAGGCTTTAAGTGATAATAAAGCAAAGGCAGTTACTATAATGGCTATGAATCCTAAAAATGGAGAAATTCTTGCCATGGTAAACAAACCGGATTATAATCCGAACAGTCCCTGGATTAAAGATAAATCTTATGATGAACTTCAAAAGTTATGGAGAAACAGAGCAGTTAATGACGCTTTTGAACCAGGATCTATATTTAAGGTTATAACAGCAACAGCTGCTTTAGAAGAAGGAGCTGTTAAAGAAAGTGATAAGTTTTCATGTTCAGGAAGTATTACCATAGGTAAAAAAGTTATACATTGTTGGAAGAGAGGTGGACATGGGGAACAAGTCTTTACCGACATATTAAAAAATTCTTGTAATGTAGGCTTTGCCCAATTAGGAAAAATGATAGGTAAGGAAAATTTAAATAAGTATATAAAAAAATTTGGATTCGGACAAAAAACAGGCATAGATTTACCAGGAGAAGCTAAAGGAATTGTAAAAAAAACTAACAGTATAAGTGATATTGATTTAGCTACCATATCATTTGGACAGGCCAATACAGTATCAGGAGTTCAGTATCTAACAGCTTTTAATGCAGTTGCAAATGGAGGAACTTTAATAACACCTCATGTAATGAAAGAAATATCACATTATGATGAAAAGAGTAGTAGCGAAATAGTAGATAAAAAGTTTGATATATCAGGATCTAATAGTAGAAAAATTGTAGATTCAGATAAAGTGGCACAGCTTAGAGGTTATCTTGAAAAAGTAGTTGCAGAAGGTGGAGGTAAAAAAGCTTTTATAGATGGTTATCATATAGCTGGAAAAACCGGAACAGCACAAAAAGCTGGGGCTGGTGGATATCAACAGGGAAAATATATAGCATCTTTTGCAGGTATGGCACCAGCTAGTGATCCTAAAATAACTCTTTTTGTATCTATAGATGAACCTGATCCATCTAATTATTATGCAGGACAAATATCTGCACCAGTAGCAAAGCAAGTATTTAATGATATATTCAATTACCTAGCTATTAATAGTGATGCTAGTAGTGAAGATATAAAGAAAAGTATGTTAAAAGATGTAATAGTTCCCGATGTAAGAGGTATGAAAAAAGCTGATGCTGAAAAGGTGCTTAAGGAACACAATTTAACCTATGAATTAGATTCAAATGGAGATTATATTATAGATATGAATCCTAAACCAGGTTATACAGTAAAAGAGGAAAGTAAAATTGTACTTTACACGGGAAACACACAAAACTATAATAAAGTAGTATCTGTTCCTGATGTTAAAGGACTAAGTTCTGAAAAAGCAGTAGCTGTGTTTAATGGTTTAGGTTTGAAGGCAGACTTTAATGATGAAGGAATAGTGTCAGATCAAAGTATTGAACCAGGAAATGAGGTACAAAAAGGAACGGTAGTAAAACTTGACACTGACATATTAGGAGATTAAAATATTAGGCATGCAATACATAAATAAGCTATATGTGTTGCATGCCAATACTATGTAAAAATAATTAAAGAGGGGTGTTTTTATGAACTTGAAAAATATACTAAAAGGAATTAAGTATGAATTAATAAATGGCAGCGATGACTTAGATATAAAAGAGATTCAGTATGATTCTAGAAAGGTAAAAGGTGGGGATCTATTTGTATGCATTGAAGGATATAGTACAGATGGACATAAATATATAAATGATGCAGTAAATAGTGGAGCTACTGCTATTATCTGCAGCAGAAATATAGAAAACATTCCTAATTGTACAGTCATAAAAACTGAAGACACTAGAAAAGGGTTAGCTTTAGCTTCAGCTAATTATTATGATCATCCTTCAGATAAATTGAAGGTGATAGGAATAACAGGTACAAATGGAAAAACTACTTCAACATTTATGATGAAATCTATTTTAGAAGCTAAAGGATATAAAGTTGGACTTTTAGGTACTATAGCTAATTATATTGGAGATAAAAAAATACCAGCTCATAGAACTACACCTGAGTCCTTAGAGCTTCAAAAATTATTTGCAGAAATGGTACAAGAAGGAGTTAATTATTGTATTATGGAGGTATCATCTCATTCGTTATATTTAGATAGAGTATATGGAGTAAAATTTTCTCAAGGAATATTCACTAATTTGACAAGAGATCATCTAGATTTTCATAAGACCTTCGAAAATTATTATAATGCAAAACTTATATTGTTTAAAAACACTTCAAGCTCGATTGTAAATATAGATGATGATTATGGTGAAAGAGTATATAAAGATTCTGAAGGAAAAAAGACATCTTATGCTATAGATAAAGATGCGGATGTTAAAGGTAGTAACTTACACATGCATTCTAGAGGAGTAGAATTTGATATAACATACAAAAATGAAACTCAGCATATAAATTTAAATATACCAGGAAGGTATAATGTTATGAATGCTCTTGGTAGCGCAGCAGCATGTTTAGGAGAAGGAATGAGTCTTGCAGCTGCAAAGCAGGGGTTAGAAAGTATGCTGTGTGTACCTGGAAGATGTGAAATAGTAACTAAAGATTATAATTTAGGCTATGAGGTTATAGTTGATTATGCACATACTCCTGATGGACTTGAAAATATACTAAAAACAGCAAGAGAATTTACAAAAGGAAAACTTATAAGTGTTTTTGGATGTGGAGGAGATAGAGATAATACGAAAAGACCTATTATGGGAAAGATAGGTACAGAATTAAGTGATAAAGCGGTTATTACTTCAGATAACCCTAGAACTGAGGATCCTATGTCTATAATAAAAGAAGTTGTAGCAGGTGTAGAAAAAGATAATTATGTTGTGGTAGAAAATAGAAGAGAAGCTATAAAAAAGGCTATGGAGATGGCTCAAAAAAGTGATGTTATAGTGGTAGCTGGAAAAGGACATGAAGACTATCAAATATTAAAGGACAAAACTATTCACTTTGATGAAAGAGAAGTAATTGCAGAAATTATAGAAGAATTGAATAAGATATCTTAAGAGAAATAATAAGCGGAAGGTACGACAGATATTTTTTATCAGACAAGGAGATAGGTTCTATAGATAGTTATTTTATCAATAGGTTCTGTGGACGTAGTATGATGGAAAATATCCTAGTATACTGACTAGTTATTTTTCTGAAGATGTCCATATAGAAGGGGTGTTTACAATTGGAACATATGACCTTTAGTGAAATAGTTAATGCAGTACAAGGTCAAGTTGTATTACAGGGTGACTATGACAATTTTAATGAAATAAGTACAGATACAAGGAAAATAGGAAAAGGTAATATATTTATAGCATTAAAAGGAGAAAATTTTAATGGAAATGAATATATAGAAGCTGCCAGCAGTAAAGGTGCTGTTATATGCATTATAGATGAAATTAAATATAAAGAGGATAAAATAGAAAAAGGAACTACAATAATAAAAGTTAGAGATACAAAGAAAGCGCTGCTTGATTTAGCTAAGGCGTACAGAAGCAAACTAGGTTTAAAAGTAATAGGTATAACAGGATCTAATGGAAAAACTTCTACCAAGGATCTGTTAGCGGCAGCATTAAGTTCTAAGTATAAGGTATTCAAAACTGAAGGGAATTTTAATAATGAAATAGGACTTCCATTAATGATATTCAAACTGGATAACAGTTATGATATAGCAGTACTTGAAATGGGAATGAATAACTTAAATGAAATTCACAGAATGGCAGAAGCTGCAAAACCAGATATAGCTTTAATTACCAATGTAGGAGTAAGCCATATAGGTAACCTAAAAACAAGAGATAATATACTAAAGGCAAAGCTGGAGATTACAGACTTTTTTAATGAAAAGAGTATTTTAATTATAAATGGAGATAATGATCTTCTTTCTAAGGTGCAAAGTAGTAAATTTTCTATATGCAAAACTGGAATGGAAGATAGTAACGATTTTAAGGCTTCTGAAATAGAACTTAAAGAAAGTTTTGTAGAATTTAAAGTAGAGGAAAATGGCAAAAAACACAAAGAAGTATTTCATGTAGAAATACCAGGAAAACACACAATATCAAATTCATTACTAGCTATAGCTTGTGGGAAGATATTAGGTATGGAATATGAGGATATAAAAGAAGGCTTGAAAAATCTTCAAACAACTGCTATGAGAATGGATATTATTAAGGGTAAGAATTTTAATATATTAAATGATTGTTATAATGCTAATCCTGATTCAATGAAGGTAGCTATAGATGTACTAAAAAATATAGATTCTAACAGAAGAATAGCTGTACTCGGAACTATGGGAGAACTTGGAGAGGAATCTTGTAAGGCTCATAAAGAAGTAGGTGAGTATGCAGCTAAAAATGGAGTGGACTTACTTTTGACTTTTGGAGAATATAATAAAGCTTTTGAAGAAGGTTTTAAAGTTAATAATAAATCTAAATATAAAGCTTTTGGTGATTATAGTGAAGGTGTAAGATATTTAGTAGATGAATATTTAAAATCAGGAGATACAGTTTTGGTCAAAGCTTCAAGGTCTATGAAATTTGAAAAAATAGTAGAAGAACTTAAGAAAAATAACTTATAGGAGGTTATAGGGTGGATAGATTAATTTATTCAGTATTAGTTGCATTTTTTATATCAATATTAGAAGGTCCTATTATAATTCCAATATTACATAAACTAAAATTTGGACAGAGTATAAGGGCGGAAGGACCTAAGAGTCATCAAAAAAAATCAGGAACACCTACTATGGGAGGAATAATATTCATACTATCTTCATTTATAACTATGGCTCTTGTAGCAAAGAAGCCAGGTGACGAAGCAATGATAGCTTTATATGCTTTTGTAGCCTTTGGAGTAATAGGTGCATTAGACGATGGACTAAAGATTATACGTAAGAAAAATTTAGGATTAAGGGCTTATCAAAAAATGATATTACTTTTAGGGGTATCAGGATGTTTTGCATATTATGCTGCTAAAAATCCGGATATAGGTACTTCTATAATAATACCATTTGCTCATATAACATTTAACCTTGGATGGTTTTATATTCCGTGTATAATTTTCTATTTTACAGCTACTACTAATGCTGTAAATTTAACAGATGGTTTAGATGGATTAGCAACATCTGTTACATTATTAGTTATGACTTTCTTTGCATTATTAAGTCTTGCCATGGGACACTATACTTTATCAATATTTTGTGGTGTAGTTGCTGGTGCACTTTTAGGTTTTTTAAGGTATAATGCTTTTCCAGCAGGAGTTTTTATGGGAGATACAGGCTCTTTAGCTTTAGGTGGAGCAGTAGCAGCAGTAGCTTTGATATTAAAATTACCATTATTGGTTATAATAGTGGGTGGAATATATGTAATGGAAACAGTATCTGTAATTCTTCAAGTAGCATCTTTTAAACTTACAGGAAAAAGAATATTTAAAATGAGTCCAATACATCATCATTTTGAATTATCAGGCTGGCACGAAACTAAGGTCGTTTCCGTTTTTTGTATTGTTACTGTAATATTGTGCTTGGTTGCCTTTTTGTCTTTATGATTTAAGTTGTTAAGAGTTTAGTCTGATAAAAGTAATTGTCTAGGAGGATATAGGAATGAATAAACCCGGTAGTAAAATGGGGCCTATTGATTTTGTACTATTTTCAACTGTAATGCTTTTGGTAGCTGTTGGCGTTATTATGGTTTATAGTGCCAGTTCCTACAGTGCATATTTTAATCCACACATAAAAGATAGCACTTTTTACTTAAAAAA
This sequence comes from Clostridium muellerianum, assembly GCF_012926525.1. Taxonomy (GTDB): domain Bacteria; phylum Bacillota; class Clostridia; order Clostridiales; family Clostridiaceae; genus Clostridium_AM; species Clostridium_AM muellerianum. Next base: position 120,865 of record NZ_JABBNI010000004.1, on the reverse strand, counting down.
GCAGGCAGGAGCAGCTTTAGTAGGAATTTTATTTATGTTTATTACTATAAGGATGGATTATCATAAAATAAAGAAATATACAAAAATAATTATGATAGTTACTGTAGTGCTTTTATTAGCAGTGTTTGCTTTTAAACCAATAAATGGAGCTAGAAGATGGATACAGATAGGTGGATTACCATCAATTCAACCTTCAGAGCTAGCAAAGTATGTTGTAGTGCTTTACCTGGCTAAAAGCATAGAAAATAAAGGAGAAAAGTTAAAGACGCTTTTATATGGGGTTGTACCTTATCTTATAATATCTGGATTTTATGCAGGTATGGTACTAGCAGAAAAAAATTTAAGTATAGCCTCAGTAATAATGATAGTTACATTAATAGTGCTTTATGTAGCAGGGGCTAGAAAATCTCACATGTTTGGTTTAATGGGACTGGTATCCTTAGCAGGAATAGCAGGAATAGCATTTGAGCCATATAGGTTAGATAGGTTTAAGAGCTTTTTAGATCCATGGAAGGATCCTAAGGGTGATGGGTATCAGTTAATACAATCACTTTTAGCATTAGGTTCTGGAGGAATATGGGGTATGGGTCTTGGAAGATCAAGGCAAAAATGCTATTACATACCTGAGCCTCATAATGATTTTATATTTTCTATAATTGGAGAGGAACTGGGACTCATAGGCTGCACAATTATAATTACATTATTTATTATCCTAATATGGAGAGGAATAGTAACAGCAGTAAGGGCTAAAGATACCTATGGAACTCTTTTAGCTACAGGAATTACATCAGTTATTGCAATACAGGCAATAATAAATATAGCTGTTGTCACTGGTTCTATGCCTGTAACAGGAGTACCTCTTCCTTTTATAAGTTATGGAGGGTGCGCGCTAGCAATCAATTTAATGGCTATGGGAATACTTTTAAATATATCTAGACAAAAAGAATATGAATAAAATTGTAGCATTGCAAATAGCAATGCTACAATTTATGTAAGGCACATTCAATAAAAATTTAATGAAAAATTTAATGAAATTAATTTAACGAAGTGTTATTATATATATATCTTATAAAAAATTGAGGTGGATTGATATACTATGGCTTTAACTTCTCCAAAAACAGGAAATGAATTGATTTTAAGAAGGAGAAAGAGAAAAAGAATAAAAAAAATACTTATGCTGTTTATTTTGCTAGTATCAGTGTGTGTTACATTATGTTTAAAACATCCGTACTTTAGTATAAAGGCTATTAAAGTAGTTGGAAATAGAAATATTTCTTCTAGAGAAATTATTAATTTATCAAATGTGTACAAGGGTAATAATATATTTTATATAAATATTAAAAACGGAGAAAATAATATTTTAAGCAATCCATATATTTCTGAAGTGCAGATAAAAAGAAAGTTGCCAGCTTCCGTGGAAATAAACGTAAAAGAGAGGGAAGCTTTATTCTATAATGTAAAAGATAATAAGTATTTTGTAGTAGATAAAAATGCAATCCTCCTTCAAAAAAGAGACGAAATAAAGGGAATGAATTTAATTAAACTAGAAGGTTTCGAATATGATAAAAGCGAAATTGGTAAAATATTAGAAAATGATGATAAATCTAAAATAGATATAGTAACTGATTTGGGAAACATTATTTTAAATAGTAAAAATTCAATGGGAATTACCTCTATAGATTTAAGCAATACTGTGGATTTAAAAATGTATTTTAACGATATGTGTGTTAAATTAGGTAGAAGAGATAATTTGGATAAAAAAGTTAATGAAGCTTTAAATGTAATTAGTAGTAGAGGACTTAAAGGTGCTAAGGGATATGTAGATGTAAGTTTTGATGGTAACCCTGTATTCTTTATTCAAAAGTAGGAGGAGGAAAAAATGGGTAAGATTAAGGCTCAAATAACTGTTGCTGTAGTATTAGGCATATTGGGATTTATGCTTTCATATCAATTTAAGATGATTTTGAAACAGGATAAAACACTAAATTTAAGTAATAAGAATGGTACAGATGTTACTGTTGAAATTGAGCAATACAAAAAACAAAAGAAGGAACTGGAAGGTAAAGTAAATGATCTTCAAAATCAAATTAAGAACTATGAAAATGCAGCAGCAGGTAAAAGTGATGCTACAAAGAATCTTTTAAAAGAGTTAGAGGATACAAGAATATTTACTGGTTCTACAGATGTAAAAGGTCCTGGTATAACAATTTACATTACACCAGATGCTAAAATTTTTGGGAATAATGTAGAAGATCATATAACTGATAAACATTTAGTATATTTAGTAAATGAATTAAAGTTTGCAGGAGCGGAGGCTATATCAATAAATGATACAAGAATACTTTCAAGGACAGGTATAAGAGCTGCTGGAAATTATATTTTAATAAATGATGAAAAAATATCTCCATCTAGAAGAATTGTTATTCAGGCTATAGGAGATAAAAACTTATTATATGGAGATATGAGTTTTCCAGAAGTTTTTTCTGATTTCAAAGGTTTGTGCGATGTTAAGTTTGAAAAATCAGATAATATTCTTATTAAAAAGTATAATAAGACTTATAAATTTGAATATGCAAAACCAGTACAATAGTAAGCATAATGCTAAGCAAGGATTTGCAATATGCTTATATTAAGAAAGTTAGATAGTTATTTACAAATACAAGTAATATAAATGATTAGATTAAGTATATAATTATTTGGGAGGATGGTTAAAGTGATTGGCTTTATTGGACTCATAATAGGAATAATTGTTGGCATTGTTTGGAAGGTAAATATTCCAGATCAATTTTCTCCATATATGTCTGTAGCAATACTTGCTTGTTTGGATTCTGTATTTGGTGCAATAAAAGGAAGTTTATCAAAAAAGTTTCAACCGGATATATTTATTTCTGGCTTTTTTGGAAATGCAGTATTAGCAGCAGCTCTTGCATATTTAGGTGATAAAATGGGAGTGCCTATATATCTTGCAGCAGTAATAGTATTTGGCGGTAGAATTTTTGATAATTTTGCTACAATAAGAAGATTATTAATAGAGAAGGCTAGAAATCGTCAATGAGGTGAGATAAATGAAAAACAATGAAGCTAATACTTTTGTTTTTATAGCCTCAATAATTATAGGTGTATTAATATCTATGAATATTAGTTTTACGAGAACTACAGATAGAGTTTTTTTAAGTGCGAAGCAATATCAAGATTCGTATAATTATAAGAATAAGCTCTATAGCGATATAGTAGGACTTATGCAGCAGTATAAAAAATACAATTCTAAGCTTTTAAAGTATAAAAGCAATGAGGAAAGTGAAGAACAAGTTACTGATGGCATAATTGAGGAACTAAATGAAAATAATATTTTATTAGGAAAAGTTCCACTGCAAGGACAAGGGATAAAAATAAGTTTAAACGATGCTAGTGTGAGCGATATAGAAAATTCCATTGGATTTGAAAAGAAATTAAGACTAGTTCATGATATGGATATTATGCAAGTGATAAATGACTTAAAGAACTCAGGTGCAGAAGCTATAAGTATAAATGGTCAAAGAGTAATAGATAAAACAGAAATATACTGTAGTGGTGCTTTTTTAAGAATAAATGGCATTAAAATGATGGCTCCTTTTACAATTTATGCTATAGGAAACAAAGAAGTCTTATATAATTATATGCTAGCAAATGAAAATTATTTAAAAAGCTTAATAACAAGAAAGTTATCAGTAGATATAGAGCAGTTGGATAACTTAAATATTCCAGCATATACAGGGGAACAAAAAAAGGAGTTTTTAAGCAGTAAAAATGAATAATGTTGTTTAGTGTAGTCTAAGTGTTTAATGACATGTTATAATTAATTTAATTTTAAATTTAATTTGTTGAAGGATTTTTCGATTTTATGAAGAATATATATGGAGAATGTGTTTTATACCATGAAAATTACATAAAATTACAAGTTCAATTAGACAGTAAAAGGAGACGATGAAATTGTCAATTGAAGAAAATGTGAAAATGATAAAAAATACTATAGAGGAAAAAGTTACTTTAATAGCAGTTTCAAAAACTAAACCTGTTGAAGAAATAAAAAAAGTATACGATATAGGAATTAAAGACTTTGGAGAAAATAAAGTTCAAGAACTTGTAGATAAATATGATAAACTTCCCAAAGACATAAAGTGGCATTTAATAGGCCACCTTCAGAGAAATAAAGTGAAATATATAGTAGGAAAAGTTGACCTTATTCAATCACTAGATAGTGTAAGACTTCTACAGGAAATAGAAAAGCAATATTCCATCAAGGATGAAATAGCTAAAGTTCTAATCCAAATAAATATAGGTAGAGAAGAAAGCAAAACAGGTATTTTATTGGATGATTTAGGAGAATTATTAGAGCAATGCGAAAGCTGTAATAATGTAAAGGTTAAAGGACTTATGGCAATTATACCAAAAGGAACAGAAGAAAGTTGTAAGTGCTATTTTATGAAAATGAAAAACATTTTTGAAGACCTAAAGAAAAAAAGTTTTAAAAATATACAGATGGATATTTTATCCATGGGTATGAGTAGTGATTACTTAATGGCTTTACAAGAAGGATCAAATATGGTAAGAGTAGGGCAAGGTATATTTGGAAAAAGAAATTATAATATTTAAGGAGGGCAAATTAAATGTCAGGTAAAGTTATAAGCAAGGTTATGGGTTTTTTGGGACTAGAGGATGATTTGGAAGAAGAAATAGAAGAAACAGAAGAAAGAAGACAGGAAAAAGCAGTTAATGATACAACTCCAGTAGAACCAATTATATCCAGCACAAAGAGACAAAATAAGGTTGTAAGTATACATACAACTATTGCTGCTAAAGTAAAAATAGTGAAACCTACTACTTATGAAGAAGCAGCAGATATTTGTGACGAGCTAAAAAACAGAAAAATCGTAGTTATAAATACTACAGGATTAGAATCAAGAATAGCTCAAAGGCTCTTAGATTTTATGGGAGGAGCAAGTTATGCTCTAGGTGGAGATTTGGAAGAAGTAGAAAGAGGTGTTTATTTACTGTCACCAGCGACGGTAGAAGTAAGCAATGATTTCAAAAGTGAATTGTCAAACAAAGGGATTTTTGGCTGGAATAAGTAATATTCGGAGGAGAAAATGATAAGTGGTACTTTGGCAGTGGCACTAGATTTATTATTTAGGTTTATTGAAGGTGCTATATTATTAGATGTGATTCTTTCATGGGTTATGCCTGGAAGAAATAATGGGTTTTTAGATTTGCTTCATGTATTTACAGATCCATTTATGATACCAGGAAGGAAAATTCAAGAGAAACTTATGCCAGGATTTATGATAGATTTTTCCCCTATAGTGGCGTTATTCATAGTAGATATATTAAGAAAGATTGCATTTACAATATTGCTATAATTGTGGATAAAAAAGGTTTTTTAAAAAAAGTAAGTTTCTTAGATAATAATGTAGTTTCCAGTATTTACGATAAAATTATTTTAGCACAAAAAATTAATAAAGTTATATGTACAGGAGAATTTTATACTCCACAAGTTTGGAAAACAATAGAATCTTTAAGCGAAGATATTGGTATAAATGTTTATTCTTACGGAGTGTTTGAAGATGCGGAAAGAAGAATTATAGCTTTTTCCAATGATAATGTATTATATTATCCTGTAAACCTTATTAAAGTTAAAGGAAAATCAAAATTTAACAATCTTAAACATAAGGATTATTTAGGAGCAATAATGGCATTAGGTATTAAAAGAGAAAAATTTGGCGATTTAATACTTAGTAATGATGAATGCTATGCAGCTGTACATGAAGAAATAGTTCAATACATAAAAATGAATTTAACAAGTATAGGTAAATCTAAGTGTACTGTTGATGTTTTAAACATATGTGATTGCAGAATTCCTAAATATGATTTTCAAGAAAGTGTTGTGAATGTTTCTTCCCTTAGAATTGATTGTGTAGTAAGTACTCTATGTAATATCGCAAGAGGTAAAGCTGAAGAACTAATAAGACAAGGTAAGGTGTTAGTAGATTATTCTGATGATTTTAGGAAGAATAAAATTTTGAAATTTAGCTCAATAATAACTATAAGAGGTTATGGAAAGTTTAAAATTGTAGAAGAAATTGGATGGACTAATAGTGGAAAAGTAAAAATCCTAGTAAAAAAATTTATTTGATTTGAGGTGAGGAGCTCACAATGAATATAACATCAATGGATATAACAGAAAAGGAATTTAAAAAAGTTTTAAGAGGGTATAGTATAGAAGAAGTAGATGAATTTTTAGATAAGATAGCTGAACAGTATGAAGTACTTTATAAAGAAAATTTAACCAATAAAGAAAAACTTTCAAGTATACAAGATAAGATAGAACATTATAATAAGATGGAAAATACTATACAAAATACTTTGATTTTAGCACAAAATGCTTCCGAACAAGCTAGAGAAAACGCAAAAAAAGAAAGTGAGTTAATATTAAAAAACGCTAATGAAGCAGCTCAAAGAATAATTGATAAGGCTCATAGTGATGTTATTCAAATTACTGATGAATTTGAAAGAATGAAACAGGAATTTTCTAAGTTTAGAACTAAATTTAGAAGTTTTATGGAATCTCAGTTAGAGATGTTTGACGATATGGAAAAAGAATTTGTTAAAAATTATAATATAGGTTATGAGAGCAGCGAGAATGTGAGTGAAGCTGTGAAAAGTAATGAAATTAGAGAAAAAGGAATAGAAATTATTCCAGAAGAAAATTCAAATAGTTCTTTACTTACAAGAGATGAAAATTTAAGATCAGAGCTTTATAATAATGAAAATGAATTAGAAGAAATTAAAAACTTTTTTGTAAAATAAAAAATCCCACTCGTTAGAGTGAGATTTTTTATTTTACGTATGATACATTAATACATATTTTAGTATTGTTTTCTTTTATGTGTCTTAAATAGAAATAACTAATATATGGTATAATATATATGTGTTTTGCAGTAAAGGTGGTGAAATAGATGAAGGAAATGATTGCCATGACAGGCAGTAGTAAGTATAGAGTATATATAGATAACAACATGAACAAGTTTCATACACTATTTGAAGAAAATAAAATAAAAATAAGTGAAAAAATTTTTATTTTTACAGATGATTTAGTTTATAAATTACATAGAGATATTATAGAATGTATTAAAATGGAAACTAATTGCAGGATTTTGTGTATTCCTCAAGGTGAACCGAAAAAAAATATAAATACAATAGAAGTGTTATATGACTTTCTTTTAGAAAATGGTGCTAATAAAAATAGTATTATTATAGCTTTTGGAGGAGGGCTTATTGGTGATTTAGCAGGCTTTGCTGCATCTACATATATGGAAGGAATAAAGCTTATAAATGTACCAACAACTCTTTTAGCACAGGTGGACAGCTGTATTGCTGGAAAAGTAACATTTAATTATAAAGGAATTAAAAATCTAATAGGAAATTTTTATAATCCTATATATGTATACATATGTACTGGGTTTTTAAAAACTTTAAATAACAGACAGTTTAAAGATGGACTTGGCGAAGCAATTAAATATGGGATAATTAAAGATAAAGAATTATTAAGTTTTTTAAGTTCAAATTATAAGCATATATTAGAGAGAGAAAACGATAAGTTAACTCATATAGTAAAAGAGTGTTTAAGAATAAAGTTAGAAGTGGTATCTGAAGATAAAGGATTAATGGATATATTAAATTTTGGTCATAATATAGGGTATGGAATAGAAACCACATCTAATTTTAATATATCTCATGGAGAGGCAGTTGGGCTTGGAATTCTAACTTCTTTAAAATTATCTGAAAATAAATTTTCTATATCTTCTGACATATATAATAAAGTAGAAAGCATAATGTCAAAGTTTGGTTTGCCTGTAAAGTATAAAGTTGACAATTATTCTTCATTTATGTATGCTATTAATCATGATAAGAAAAATAATGAAAAAATAAGATTTGTACTTTTAAAAGATATAGGAAAGTGCGAAGTAAAGGTAGAGGTTAGTGAGAAAGAAATTATCACAGCCTTAAAAGAAAGTGTAAGTAGGGGGTAAAAAGATGGTAATAGGTATAATCGGAGCTATGGATGAAGAGCTAGAAATTTTATTAAGAGAGATGAAGTTAGATAGAAAAGAAATGAAAGCTAATATGCTTTTCAATTCAGGAAAAATTTATAATCAAGAAGTAGTTGTTGTTAGAAGTGGTATTGGTAAAGTAAATGCAGCCATATGTACCCAAATTCTGATAGATGATTTTCAAGTAGATAAAGTTATAAATGTTGGTATAGCAGGAGGTATTGGCAAAGCTGTATATCCAGGAGATATAGTTATAGCTAATAATCTTGTTCAACATGATATGGATGCTTCAGCGTTTGGAGATCCTATAGGACAAATTCCAAGGTTAGATACTTTTGATTTTAAATGTGATATTGACCTTATAGAAAGAGCTAAAGCAGCTTGCGGTAAAATAGAAAATGGTAAAAGTTTTGTTGGAAGAATAGTAACAGGAGATCAATTTATCGCTGATACAGAAAAAATAAGATGGTTAAATGAAAAATTTGAAGCATTAGCTTGTGAAATGGAAGGTGGAAGTATTGCACAGGTGTGCCACCTAAATAAAGTACCTTTTGTAGTTTTAAGATCTATATCTGATAATGCTAATAATGGGGCTCATATGGACTATGAGAAATTTTCACGAATAGCCATAAAAAATTCAACAAGTATTTTAAAGAATATGCTTATGAATATGTAAGGTGAATTTTGCATGAAAAAGTTATTGGTTGATAAAAATAATAATGATAATATAAAAGTTAAAGTTAAAGATGTGTTTTTTGGCGGAAAAGAAAAAGTTATTATATCTGGACCATGTTCTGTAGAAAGCCCAGATATAATGATTGATATAGCAAGGAATCTAAAACTTTTAGGGGTACATATTTTAAGAGGAGGTGCTTTTAAACCGAGAACATCTCCTTATGACTTTCAGGGACTTCAATATGAAGGATTGAAAATATTAAAAGAGGTTGGAATGGAAGTTAATCTACCTGTAGTTACAGAAGTTATGGATGCAAGAGATTTAGACGAAGTTATTAAATATGCGGATATGTTGCAAATAGGTTCCAGAAATATGTATAACTACACCTTGCTTAGGGAAGTAGGAAAATCGGGAATGCCAGTGCTTCTGAAAAGAGGACTTAGTGCCACTATAAATGAATGGGTGAATGCGGCTGAATATATTATGATGGAAGGCAACTTTAATGTGGTATTATGTGAAAGAGGCATAAGGACATTTGAGAATTATACAAGAAATACTTTAGATTTAAATAGTGTAGCAGTAGTAAAACAAAAATATAGAATTCCAGTTATTGTAGATCCAAGTCACGGCACAGGGCGGAGAGAACTTGTTGCTGCCATGAGTTTTGCAGCAGTAGCTGCAGGAGCAGATGGACTTATAATAGAAAGCCATGTAAATCCTGATAATTCTATATCAGATGCTACACAAACGGTATCTATAGATAGTGTTAAAGATATAATTTGTAAGATAAAAAAGTTGGAAACAATTTTACAAAATTAATTTCATTGTATAATTATTTCCATAACCTTAGAATAAATAAAATATTTTTAGTAAAAATAAAAATAGGTTATTTTTACTCTATAATGAGAAAGGAGTTCTGGGGTTATGAATAATGAAAGATTGGAATATTTCAGAAGAAAGTTAGAATTGGAGAAAAAGAGAGTATATAAATTACTAAAGCAGATGGAGGAAAATGAAACTATTAATTCCAACGCTGAATTATCGTCAGAGTTATCTTTCTATGATAATCATCCTTCAGATATTGCTACTGAAATTTTTGATAAAGAAAGAGGATTGGCATTTAAGGGCAACGAAGTAGCTATTATAAAAAAAATAGATAATTCACTTGCAAATATAGATAAGGGAACTTATGGAAAGTGCAGTATATGTGGCAAGGATATAAAAGAAGAAAGATTAGAATTTATTCCTTATACAGATCATTGTGTGAAATGTCAAAAATGGATTAGTAATTCTTATTCAGATGAAAAAAGGAATACACCTATAGAAAAACAAGAACCTGGTTATCCTTTTGGTTATGGATACAATGATTATGGTAATAGGATAGATCAAGTAGGTTATGATGCAGAAGATAGTTATCAAGATGTAGGAAGAATTAATAGGATAAAAAATGTACTAGATGTATATACTGATGAAGATGTGGAATATGTAGAGCCAATAGAAAAAATAAGCAATGAACAGTATAAAAATCAACTACCATAATAGTTAAGTTGGGGAAAGTTAGCAGGAGGCATTAAAGGCTCCTGTTAACTTTTGCTAAATTTTAAAGGGGGGATGCAAATGGAATTTTTAATAATAATCCTGGGATTAATATTAGATAGAATCACTAAACTATGGGCTCTTAAGGAACTATCACAAACATCTGGAGTGGTTATAATAAAAGATTTTTTCGGCTTTTTTTATTTAGAGAATAGAGGAGCTGCATTTGGTATTCTGCAAAATAAGGTAATGCTTTTAAGTATAGTTACGTCTATTGTTATGTTAAGTATAATTTATTACATTGTAAAATATAAGCCAACCTCTAAAATATTAAGGATAAGTTTAGCATTAATAATAAGTGGGGCTGTAGGAAATTTAATAGACAGAATCTTTTATAAATATGTAGTAGATTTTATAACAGTACACTATAAGGATATATATTATTTTCCTACTTTTAATATAGCTGATACTTTAGTAGTACTGGGAACTATACTATTAGCAATTTATTTAATAAAGGAAGATAAATATGGAAACTAGAGAATTTATTATAGATGAAAGTTCAGAAAATATTAGATTGGACGTATTTTTATCAGGAGAGATGGAGGATAAATCCAGATCATACATACAAGGTCTTATAGAAAAATCTCAGATAAAAGTAAATGGAATTTTAAAAAAGAGCAATTACAAATTAAAGCTAAAGGATATAGTACATATCAGTATACCTGATCCTGTAGGATTAGATATAGAACCTGAGGACATACCTCTTGATATAGTTTATGAAGATAGTGATGTAATTGTAGTAAATAAGCCTCAGGGTATGGTAGTACATCCAGCTTCAGGTGTTTATACGGGAACGTTAGTCAATGCTCTTTTAAATCATTGTAAAGATTTATCAGGTATAAATGGAGTAACAAGACCAGGTATAGTACATAGGATAGATAAAGATACTTCTGGTGTATTAGTAGTAGCTAAAAATGACAGAGCACATAATAAGTTAGCAGAGCAGCTTAAAGATCATTCTATGACAAGATCTTATATAGCTTTGGTAGAAGGAATTTTAAAAAAAGATGAAGGTACTATAGATGCACCTTTAGGAAGACATCCAGTAGAAAGAATAAAAATAGCAGTAGTTAAAAATGGTAAAGATGCAGTAACTCACTATAAAGTATTAGAAAGATTTAAAAATGCTACTCTTGTGGAATGTGTGTTGGAAACTGGTAGGACTCATCAAATAAGAGTACATATGGCTCATATAGGACATCCTTTAATTGGTGATCCAGTTTACGGATATAAAAAACAGAGATTTAATTTGAATGGGCAAATGCTTCATGCTAAAAAATTAGGTTTTATACATCCTAGTACTAATGAATATATTGAATTTACATCAGATTTACCAGAATACTTTAAAAAAATATTAAATATTTTAAAAAATGAATTGAAATAAAAAAAATACTGTGGTATCATAGTTAAAGATATAATTTAATAATGTACCTTTAATGTGATCCTGTGAGGTCATAAGGCAAATCTGTATGTATATAAGTGCGCTCATGATCACAATCATGAGCTTTTTTATGTAATGAGGAGGGAATTTTTATGAATATTAAAGCAGTTGTTTTAGATGATAAAGGTATAAAAAGAACTTTAACTAGAATATCTCATGAAATAATAGAAAAAAATAAGGGAGTAGAGGATATTATTCTTGTAGGCATAAAAAGAAGAGGATATCCTATAGCTCAAAGAATTTCAAAAATAATAGAACAGATTGAAGGCATAAAAGTTCCTGTAGAAAGCGTTGATATTACTCTTTATAGAGATGATTTAACTGATTTATATGATCAACCTAAAATAAAGGATATAGATTTAATTGATGTAGAAGGTAAAAAAGTAATATTAGTAGATGATGTAATATATACAGGAAGAACAGTTAGAGCTGCTATTGATGCTGTTATACATGCAGGAAGACCTAAGGTAATACAACTTGCAGTATTAATAGATAGGGGGCATAGAGAACTTCCAATAAGGTCTGACTATGTTGGAAAAAATATACCGACTTCTAGAGATGAGGTAGTGTCAGTGGAAATTTCTGAAATGGATGGAGTTGACATTGTAAAAATTAAAGAATAATAAGAATGTAAGTAATCATTTAAGTTAATTATAATTTTAAATTAGTCCAGTGAGGCTAAAAAAGGAGGAAATTAAATGAAAAATTTTGTAGATGTTGAGGAAAGATTGCCTATAGGAGTTACTATTCCTTTGAGTTTTCAACATCTTTTTGCTATGGTTGGTGCTACAATACTTGTTCCTATTATTACAGGAATGAGTCCATCTATTGCTCTTTTCTGTAGTGGAATAGGTACACTTTTATATATAATTTGTACTAAAGCTAAGCTTCCAGCGTATATTGGTTCATCCTTTGCATTTATAGCACCTATGATGGTAGCTTCAAAGAATTATGGACCAGAAGCTATGCTTTCAGGAGTTTTAGCAGCAGGTATGGTTTATATTATTGTAGCCATTATAATCAAGTTTTGTGGAATAGAGTGGCTTAACAAAGCATTACCACCAGTAGTAGTAGGATCTATAGTTATTGTTATAGGTTTGGGACTAGCAGCAACTGCTATAAATTGGGCAGGTTTAAATTCAACTTATACAGATGCATCACTTCAAAGTGTGCCAAGATGGGCATGGATTACAGTATCCATGATTACATTAGGTGTGGGTATAATTGGAAGTATGTATTTTAAGGGTTTTTTAGGAGTAATACCAATACTTATAGCAATTATAGTAGGATATATATCAGCATTGTGTTTAGGAATTATTCCTCATAAGGCAATGGAAGCAATAGTAACTGCAAAATTATTTAGACTTCCTCCATTTATGACGCCTAAATTTAATTTAAATGCTATGATGCTTATGGCTCCAGTGTCTTTTGTAACATTAGCAGAGCACATAGGACATGTATATGTTACAAATAATGTAGTAGGAAGAGACTTTACTAAAGAGCCGGGTCTTCATAGATCAATTCTAGGTGATGGTGTGGCTACTATGTTTGCTGGATTTGTTGGAGGTCCTCCTAATACAACATATGGAGAAAATATAGGAGTTATGGCTATAACAAAGGTATATAGTGTTTGGGTAATAGGTGGAGCTGCAATAATAGCAATAATACTTTCATTTATAGGACCTGTAGCAGCTGTAATTGAAAATATGCCACTTCCTGTTATGGGTGGTGTAAGTATATTACTCTTTGGTATAATAGCTTCATCGGGATTTAGAGTATTTGTAGAAGATAAAATAGATTTTAGTAAAAAGAAAAATTTAATATTGTCTTCAGTTATTATAGTAATAGGAATAGGTGGAGCAGCAGTTAAATTTAAATTTAATGGATCAGATGTGGAAATAGCAGGGGTAGCATTAGCTACTTTAGTAGGAGTAATATTAAACTTAATATTACCTGATGTAAGCGCAACTGAAAAAGATGATCTAAAAATTGATTTACAATCTCAGCCGGATAAGGCTGTAGTATAATAGAAGCCAGATAACTGTGAATTTTACAGTTATCTGGCACAAATTTTTTTAGGGGGAAATAAGATAATGAAAAAAAAATTAGGTTTTGCAGCTGGATTAATAGTAGTTATTCTAATTTCAATATTTGCGTTTCAATTACATAGTTCAGCAATAAAAAGTAAAAAAGAGGCAGCAGCGGTGGAAAAAAAGGTAGATACTAAGCAAACTAAAGTAAGTACCAATAATAAAACTAATGTAAATAAGAATGATGAAAAAGCTAAAAACGCTACTTCAGATGTAAATAACACTCCAAGTGTAAAGCAAAAGGTAATAGTAGTAGATCCTGGACATGCTAATAAGTCTAATTTGGAAAAAGAACCCATATCCCCTGGTTCAGCGGAAATGAAAATAAAGGATGGTGGAGGAGCTGAAGGTGTAGTTACTAAGACCCCAGAATATAGTGTAAACATGAAAGTATCAATGAAATTAAAAGCTTTATTAGAAAAAGAAGGATACATAGTGAAAATGACTAAAACTGAGGACTCTCAAAGTTTAGGTAATGTAGAGAGAGCAGAAATAGGAAATAAGGAAAATGCAGATTTAGTTATAAGAATACATGCTGATTCAAGTGATAGTAGTAGTGCTAATGGAGCATCAATGCTTGTACCCGAACCTATAAATGAAAATACTAAAAGCATAAATGAGAAAAGTATGTATTATGGGAAAACAGTTTTAAATACTTTAGTATCTGAAGTAGGTATGAATAATAGAGGTGTTGTACAAAGAAATGACATGACAGGTTTTAATTGGTCTAAGGTACCTGTAATTTTAATAGAAATGGGTTTTTTATCTAATCCCCAGGAAGACCAATTGTTATGCTCTGATGATTATGAAAACAAATTAGCGCAAGGATTAGCTCATGGAATTGACGCAGCAGTTAAGGCATCTTCAAAAAAATAACAAGGTCAAATGATAGTTTGTTTTTTGTACTACTGCATGGTCCGAACCCTTAGATAGAATAAACTATCTGAGGGTTCGGTATTTTTGTATTACAAAAAGTATCTGTCGCATATTAGCTTTGTTATTTTCTTTCGGATACCTAAATAGTACTTTTAAAATTTACTAAATATGAGTATAATTATGTTGACATAAGTCTATTAGTGTAAATAGTAAACTATCAATAAATCTTACTTAGTGAGGTTTGATGAATTATCTAAAGGTGTAGCTACTGTTAGCTCCTACTTTGATAGAAGTAAGTGAATTAAGGGGGTAGCCATCGGATAAAATAAATGTACTTGGAGGAATAAAATGAATTATACATTAATTGCTACAGCCACTTTTGGATTAGAAGCTGTAGTGGCAAAGGAATTAAAGGAACTTGGATACTATGATTTAAAAGTAGAAAATGGAAAAGTAACCTTTGAGGGTGATGAAAGAGATATAGTAACTTGTAATATGTGGCTTAGAACTGCAGATAGAGTATTGATACAAATGTCAGAATTTAAAGCGGAAAGTTTTGAAGAATTATTCCAGGGTACTTTAGCAGTAGATTGGGGAAAGTTTATGCCTATAGATGCTTTTATGCATGTAGTTGGTAAATCTGTAAAATCTACATTATTTAGTGTGCCTGATTGTCAGTCTATAGTAAAAAAAGCAGTGGTAGAGGCTATGAAAAGAGAATACAATATAGAACAATTTAGTGAAGATGGAGCAGAGTATAAAATAGAAGTTGCAATTCTTAAAGACATAGTTACATTGACAGTGGATACATCAGGTTCAGGACTACACAAAAGGGGATATAGAGCGCTTGCAGGCGGAGCTCCTATGAAAGAAACATTAGCTGCAGCTTTGGTGCTTTTAAGTAAGTGGGAGCCCTCTAGGATTCTTGCAGATCCTATGTGTGGATCAGGTACAATAGCTATTGAAGCTGCTCTTATAGGTAAAAATATAGCACCTGGACTAAATAGAAATTTTGTTTGTGAAAAATGGAATATAATACCCGAAAAGATATGGGAAGAAAGTAGGAAGTTTGCTAGAAATGCTATAAATAACAAGGAAGTCAAAATATTAGCTTCAGATATAGATGGAAGTGTAATCAGAATTGCTAGACAAAATGCTGAAAAAGCAGGAGTAGCAGATTGTATAGCTTTCCAAAAGATTCCCGTAAAAGAATTTAGTTCAAAGAAAAGATATGGATTTATAATATGCAATCCACCTTATGGTGAAAGATTAGGTGAAACTAGAGAAGTAGAGCAGGTTTATAGAGAACTAGGTAATGTTTTCAAAAGTTTAAATGATTGGTCATGTTTTACTATAACTTCTCATTCAGAGTTTGAAAAGTATTTTGGATTAAAATCTGATAAAAATAGAAAGCTTTATAATGGAAGAATAAAATGCTACTATTATCAATATTTTGGACCAAAACCAGAAAAGCAAAAAGAATTTGAGACAACAAAATAAGAATAATGCGAAGCTTTGCTTCGCATTATTTTTATCTTAAAAACTTATTGTAGTTGCTCTATAGATGGTTTTTCGGGATCTATAAAAATGGTTTTGTTTGTATAATAGATTACCATTCCAGGTTTAGAGCCATTGGGTTTATGCACATTTTTAACTTCAGTGTAATCTACAGCTACTTTTGTAGAATCTTTAGATTTGCTATAGAAGGCAGCTAACTTAGCAGCTTCTTCTAAAGTTTTATCTGGTACATTTCCAAAGTTTTTTACTATTACATGGGAACCAGGGATGTTTTTAGTATGCATCCATATATCCCTTTTCTCTGCAAATTTTAAAGTTAAATAATCATTTTGAAAATTATTTTTTCCTACATATATTTCAATGCCATCACTAGATATAAATTTCATAGGTTTTAAAGCTTTTACTTTTTTATTGTTAGAAGCTTTTTTAAATTTTAGGTATCCAGTTTCCATTAGTTCTCTTTTAATTTCTTCTATGCTTTCATAGTCTTCTGAATTCTTTATGTTAGTCAGTACGGATTGTAGATAATCTACGTCTTTTTTTGTAAGATCTATCTGTATTTTAGCAGCTTCTTCAGTTTTCTTAAGTTTATTATATTTTTTAAAATAATGTTGAATGTTTTGAGACGGAGTTTTATTTTCATCTAGTTTAATGTCTATATAATCCATATTTTCATCGTAATAATTTTGAAGTTTAGCAATGCGGTCACCTTTTTTTATAGAATAAATATTAGCAGTTAAAATTTCACCATATATTTTATAGGTATCTCTACTTTTGCATTCATTAAGACTATTTTCTAATATATCTATTTTTTTATAGCATCTTTCTAAATTTACATTTATAAGTTTTTGCAAGTCAGAACTTTTGTTATTTAATCTGTCATGTTTATCTTTAGCAAAGTAAAATTCTTCTAAAAGTTCTGATGGTGATGAGTAAGTTTTTTCACTGTAATCTTTAAGCCTACTTAGCTTTTTACAGTAAAAGTCTTTCATTGCACCATTTAGTGAATAGGATGCAAAGTAGTAATTTTCATTGGTTATGCTATTAAAGTTTTTTTTGGTTAAGTCATATATATAATCTAAATTAATTTCAGAAAACTCTCTTTCTTCAGAAGTAAATTCATAAAATAGTTCATTTGAAAACTGAGAACTTACACCTGTAAAAACTTTAGAAAAAAAGCTTTTCTCGTATTTTACATTATTTTTTTGTATGAAGGTTTTAAATTCTTCTATATCATAATTAAAAGGATTTATTTTAGGAGAATTAGGTGGAAATACATATTTGATACCAGGATATAAAAATCTCACGGTATTTATTTCTGGTGTAATATGCTTTATACTATCCATAATAAATTCATCTCTATGGCGAACCAATGTTATATTACTGTGCCTTCCCATAATTTCTATAACTAGAGTATAAATGCTATTAAAACCTAATTCATCTGTGCTTTCAAAATCTAAAAAAACTACTCTATCAGCATCTAGTTGTCTTATATTTATTAATTTTCCAGTGGTTATATGTTTTCTCAAAACCATGCAGAACAGAGGAGGTTGCATAGGGTTCGTTTTAGATAATTTAGTAAGGTGAATTTTAGGATAAACAGGGCTAGCGCTTATTAAAAGTTTATAAGTTTTTCTTTCATTCTTTATGGATAGAATTATCTCGTCCTTTTCAGGTTGATTTATCTTTTCTACTCTTCCGTTTAATAAATATTTTTTTAGTTCATCTATTATGCTGTGTATAAAAATGCCATCTAAGGCCATACATCATCATCCTTTCTGTAAGCTAAATCAGCTAATTTGTACATATTCGTATATCTATAGTATTATATCATTTTGAAATTTTAAAATAAAGGTTGTGCATAATTTGTACATAGTAAATAAATTGCAAGAATTTAATGTCTTGCAAATGATACAAAATGTTAATAAAACAACTTTTTAATAAATTATTGATAAATTTAACTTGTAGTAGTAAACTTATTTTAAAGTTTTGATAATTTACTAGAAATATATTAAAATTATAAATGATTTTATAACAAGAAGGGTGGGTAATTATAGTGAAGTTTACTAAAATGCAGGGAACAGGAAATGACTTCATAATTATAGATGATAGAAAAAATAGTTTTGTAGGTAAAGAGGGAGAATTAGCTAAAAGGCTTTGTGATAGAAAATTTGCAATAGGTGCAGATGGAATATTATTAGTAAGAGATAGTGAAATTGCACAAATAAAAATGATTATAATGAACGCAGACGGTTCGTATGCTTCTATGTGTGGAAACGGTATAAGATGTTTTGCAAAATATGTATGGGATGAAAATATAGTTAATGGGGAATCTATAACAATAGAAACAGGTGATGGTGTAAAGAAGGCTATTTTGCACTTAGAAAACAACAGTATAAAAGAAGTAACTATTAGTATGGGTGCTCCTTCTTTTAAAGTGGAACAAATACCTGCAAAGTTTGATGAGGAAGTTATAAATAAAAGAATAAAAATAAATAATAAAGAGTATAATATAACAAGTATGTTTATGGGAGTTCCTCATACAGTTATATTCGGAAAATTGGAAGATTACGATATAGAAGAAGGAAGATCTGTAGAAAAATTCGAATTTTTTCCAGAAGGAACAAATGTTAATTTTTGTGAAGTATTAGATAGAAACAAAATTAAAGTAAAGACTTGGGAGAGAGGAGCAGGTCCTACTTTAGCTTGTGGAACAGGATGTTCTGCGTCTGTGGTAGCTTCTAATAGATTGGCATTTACAGGCGAAAGTGTAGAAGTTCAAGTACCAGGAGGAAAACTTTTTATAGAAATAAAAGATAATGGAGTTTTTATGACTGGTCCTGCAGTAGTTTCTTTTAAAGGGGAATATGAATTGTAAATGAAATTTTGGTTTAAAACTGTAATTTTAATCACTACATTTTTAATAGGTTTAACTTTTACTTCATGCAGTGCCAAAAAGGATACAAAAGTAGAAGTGGATAATATACCTAAGTATTCAGAGGTTACTGTGCTTGAAAACAGTAATGGAAGCTTTAATGCTTTTAGAGTACAAGATAAAACTCTAAATTCTATTGGTACTGCTGATAATATTAGAGAAATGTCATATAATATTAAAAGTTCAGTTTATGCACAGTCTATAAATGTATTAAATGGTGAGAATTCTAATAAAAACGTTATAGATATAAATGCATCAGGAAAAAGAACTCAGTTAAAAGATTTTTATTCTGCAATAGATTTGAAATTAAGTGACAGTGGAAGCAAGTTAGCTTTTAGAACATTTAAAAGTAATTCGCTGGAAAGTGCAGAAGGAATGAAGGTATATGACATAAAAAACAATAAATATTTAAAGTTAAAATCAGAAGTTTTGATTTCTGGAAATCTCTATCAGTGGATAGATGAAAATAGAATAATCTATTATGGAAGTATAGAGGGGCAAAAGAATTCACAGAAAATATATGTGTATGATTTTAATAAGGATAAAGAAGAAGTTTATTTAAATGATATAAATGGAACATGTATATATTTTATTGCTATGAAAAATGGCATTTTGATTTTAAGCAGACAGAGGGACACTCAGCAGTTATATTATTATAATATAGAAGATAAGATCAGTAAAAATATAAGTAATAATATAAGTGAAATATATAAATCTATTACAAAATATAAAGATGGAGAAGTTTTCTTTTTAGGTAGCGAAGAAGGTCAGACAAATGCATTATATATGTTTTCAAATGCAGATTTTACTTTAAAAAGGGTTACTTATGACTTTCCTAAGAATATAGATATATCCTCAGGTTTAGCAGTAGATAGTCAAGAAAATGTATATTTTTGTGGTATGGAAAATGCTGAAGAAAATAACAAAAAGGATGTATTTATGTATGATAGAAAAGAAGGTTCACTAAATTTAATATCTACTGAAGAAGGAAATTATAGTGTTTATAGTGAAACTAAGTAAGGTTTAAAAATAAGTTTGCTTTAAAATATTTCTTTAGTATAGGGTTTAGTACTATTAATTTAGTACTAAACCTTATTTGATTAAAAGGAAAAGATGAATGTTAGGCATCTTTAAAAATAACAAGGCTAAATGTTAGTCTATTTTTTTGTAAATTTCAATATAACTAATTTGTTTAGAAACAAATAACTTGGTTATAATTTTAAATGTTAACATTATGAAGGGAGGTTTTAGAAAATTTAACTATGGAAAATGAACGATTAGAAAATATTCATTTGGAAACTGTTAGTATAGAAGATGAAGTAGTAAAAAGGGTACCAGAAAACATTGCTAGAGAAAATTGCTTAATAGCTTTTAAAGAAAACAATGGATGCTTGAATATTGCTATTAATAAAGAACCAGATATTTTCTTAAAAGACGAATTGAAATTTATAAGCAATAAAGAATTGAAATTTTTTTATGAAGACAAAAATATAATAATAAATGCAATAAATACTTATTATTGCAAATGCAGTATGGAAAAAGCTATAAAGACTATTAAGACTGAAAAAGAATTTTATAACACCAAAAATCATTACCAATTTAAAAATGATGAAAGTTTACAGGAAGCACCAGCAGTTAAAATTATTAATTCTATAATAAATGCAGCTATATCAGAAAGAGCCAGTGATATTCATTTAGAGCCATTTCAGAATGATATTTTAGTTAGGTTTAGAATAGATGGCATAATAAACTATTTTACTAAAATACCTAAAGATATATATTCTCTTGTTTGTACAAGACTTAAAATAATGGCTTCTATAGACATTTCAGAAAAAAGAATACCTCAGGATGGTAAAATTAAGTATACTTATGAAAATGAAAATTATGATTTCAGAATTTCTATACTTCCTACCATATTAGGTGAAAAAATAGTCATAAGAATATTATACAAGTCTAAAGATATAAAAGTTCTAGATTCTCTAGGTTTTTTTGAAAAGGATGTTGCAGCTATAAGAAATATGATTAGAAATTCACATGGAATTATTTTAGTAACAGGACCTACTGGAAGTGGGAAAACTACAACTTTATATTCTATACTCAACACTTTAAATAAAATGGAAAACAATATTACAAGTATAGAAGATCCTGTAGAATGTATTGTAGACAACATAAATCAAGTTAAGGTTAATAATAAGATTGGTTTTACTTTTGCACAAGGACTTAAAAGTATATTGAGACAAGATCCAGATGTAATAATGATAGGAGAAATAAGAGATGAAGAAACTGCACATATAGCAATAAGAGCGGCAATAACTGGACACTTAGTTTTAAGTACATTGCATACTAATAGTGCAATAGAATCAGCACTTAGATTATTAGATATGGGAATTCCTTCGTATTTTATAGAGGATGCTTTAGTTGGAGTAATAGCACAAAGATTAGTGAGAAAAATATGTCCTTATTGCAGGAAAGCTTATTACCCATCAGATTGTGAAAGAAAATATTTAAATTTAGATTCAAGTGTAAAATTGTACAAGGGAACAGGATGTTATAAATGCAGAGGTACTGGTTATAAAGGCAGAACAGTAGTTTATGAAATAATAGATATAAGAGATATAAAAGACTTCAATATTATAAGTAAAAAGTATACCCAAGTTGCAGATAATTCTAATTTAAATAAATACATAACATCAATGAGAGATAATTGCATAGAGCTTATAAAAAAGGGTGTAACAACTTATGATGAGCTTATGAGATTAAATTTTTAAAAGAAGAAAGGAGAAGTACCATATTTATCAATTATAAAGCTGTAAATATGCAGGGAAATAAAGTTAGTGGAAAATATAGAGCTGAAAGTGTAAAAGATTTAAATAATGTTCTTAGAGAAAAAGATTATTTTTTATTAAACTATAGGATTGATAAAAACATATTAAAAACAATATTTTTTAGAAAAGCTAACTTTCAAGATATAAGTTTATTGTGTAATAATTTAAGTGAAATGATAGCTTCAGGGCTTCAAATATCAGAAGTTTTTAATATGGTTTGTACCGAAAGTAGAAAAGAAGTAATAAAGGAAAGTATGCATAATGTACAAAGAAACATAGAAAGAGGGGAAACAATATATGAAAGTATAAAAAAGTTTTCTAATATATATCCTTTATTTATGATACAAATGATTAAAATAGGAGAAGAGTCAGGAAAGTTAGAAATAGTGCTTAAAGAATTATCAGAATATTACGCAAAAAGACATAAAACATTCAATAAAATAAAAGCTGCATTATCATATCCAATCATGGTTTTAATTACATCTATATTAATGCTTACTTTTTTAATGATGAAAATAGTACCAGAATTTACAGGTATTCTTTCCAGCACAGGAGGCAATATTCCAATTTTAACATCTACAATTTTGTGGTTTTTTACATTTTTTAAAGACAAATTTTTTATTACAAATTTAGTGTTAATTATAGCTATGTTTATTTTATATAAGTTCAGTAAAACTTTTAAAGGAAAAATATATTTTGATAGGTTAAAATTAAGTTTTCCTATTATAGGTAATATCTATAGTAAGTTTTTGGTTAGTGAATTTAGCAAATCTTTAGCATTACTTATTTCTGCAGGTATTCCTATAATTAAAGCGTTAGATATATGTGTAAGTACAATACAAAATAAAGTTTTAGAGCAGAAGGTTCAAAATTCTATTAGAAATATAAGAAAAGGAGAGAGTATATATGTTTCTTTTAAAAAGCAAGGTATAGGAAATCCTACTTTTTTAAATTTAATAAGGATTGGAGAAATTTGCGGAACCTTAGAATCTATGTTGTTTAAAATATCAAGTATTTTTGAATATGAAGTTGAAGATAGGTTAAAGAAAATGGTGAATTTTATAGAACCAGTAACAATACTAATTTTAGCTGTTTTTATAGGAGTAGTTGTGGTAGGGGCTCTTCTTCCTATATTTAATATTACGGATTCAATAGATTAAAGTGAGAAAGGTGTTGGAGAAATAAAATAATGAAAAATTTTTATAAGCATAAGGGTTTTACACTAATAGAACTTATGCTGGTTATAACAATAATTTTAATATTAATGGGAGTTTTAATACCTAAAGTTTCAGCATATCAACAAAAAGCTAGAAATGCTAAAGCTGTAAGTGCTGCAAAACAAATACAAACTGCAGCTATGTCTAGTTATGGCAATAATGATGGCAATTTTAATGAATCTGATGTAACTAGTACTATAAATGAACTTACTTCAGTAGAAGCCATTAATAATGTTACTGTAGATGGTGAAAGTATTAATATCGGTTATAAGAGTGATGGTAGGGATTGTTCTGTAGAAATAAATACAGGTAACAATACATGTATAGTCAATTGTGAAGGACAGCAAATATTTCCTAGAAAATAATTTAAAATTGTAAAACTAAAGCTTAGAACATAGAAAAATAGATATAAATAAAGGTTTGTAAAATTATGAGAAAGAACAAATTAAAGGGATTTATGTTAATAGAATTAATGTTGGTGATTACTATAATTTCAATATTATTAAGTTATAGTTTCTTAAGCTTATCAGGTTTGAATACATTGAAGAATGATATAGAGGCTGAAACTTTTGGTAATGTAATGGTGAACTTTATTAATACCTCAAGAGAATATTGTAGAAGTAAGAGAAAGGGGGGACACATATACTTAAACGTGGATAGAGAGTGCTTAACTTTAAATTGTGGTTTAGAAGAGGTTAATAGACTGCCGTTGCCTGCTAAATTTACCTTAAGCATAGGAAGAACAGGTAAAGAAATTAAAATAGATAACAAAGGCATGACTGGAGATGCTTGTACTATAATTTTTAAGGATAGGAAAGGAAAAAGACACTATGTAACAGTATGTGTTGGGACTGCTTATGTTGATTTTAAAGAAGAAAGAGGGATTTACTCTTATTGAAGTGTTATGTACTATTACCTTATTTTCAGTTTTATTTGCTGTGTGCTTAAATATACAATTAAAAACATCAAAATTAAAAAAGTACAATGAAAGTATAATGAGATATTCACTATGTATGGAGTACATAAAAAACAATATGATTTACAATTTTAGTTATAGTGATATACAAAGTTTAAAAAATCAAGGTAAGTGCTATTGCCCGATAGCAAAGTATAAATTAGATGATTTTACAGGTAGAAATTTAAATGATTTATTTACACAAAATAAGCCTAAAGATAAACCATATTTAATTATGCAGGTAGAAGGAGATAAAGTATATAAAGTTAATTTAAAACTTTATACTCAGATAATTAAAAAGGAAAGGATCATGGAGTGTGGATTTTATAAGGGAAGTTATAAAAAATAAAATTCATATAAGGAATAAAGTTTATATAAAAAAAGGATTTATGTTAATAGAACTTATGCTAGTAATTTCATTAATAGGTATTATAACATCTGTTCAAGCAGTTGTTATGGGGAGATATATGAAGATTCATAGACAGGAAATAAATTCTAGTAGAGAATCCTTTTATATAAATGAAGCTTTTATGATAATTCAGCATGAAATAGATGATGGAAGGTATATAAAAATAAAAGGTGATAATGTAATTGTAATAAGATCTAATAAAGGAAGGTTTGATTACATAAGAAAGGATAAAGATTCAGATATAATAATAAGTTATGGTTCAGAGTATTTTTCAACACCCAATAATATACTTAAGAATATTAAAAATTTCAATGTAAAAAAGGATAAGCATGTAATGTATATATCTATAGAAACCAAGAAAGGTAATGTGTATAAAAGATGTTTTCCAATAGAGAGAGAAAAAGAACAAGAGGGTTTATCTTAATATATGTAACATTTATAGTTACTTTATGTATTTTTATAGCTTTAAATTGCTTTAAGTTAGAAGTTTTGAAAAGAGAAAATAATTTAAATATGGAAAAGGGTGTATTAAAAGCTGAATGTACTCAAAAAGTTAAAGAATATATATTTACTGAATTAGATGAACTATTATACAAAACCGTTACGAATTTAACAGATGATGGACTAAAAGAATATTTAAATTCTTTATCAGGTCCTGTAGTAACATATGAAAATTCATATGTTAAATATAATAAGGAAGAAAACTGTTTTGAAGTTGTGTATTATGTAAATAGTAGATTTTGTAGAGAAGAATTATATGAATATAAGGTAAAAAATAATTCTATTTTTTATAATTGTATAGATTGCATTTTCGAAGAAGGAGGTAAATGAAAATGATAAAAAATGGTATATTGCAGGTTTATGATGAAGGTTTTATATATAGAGATATTGTGAAAAAAAGTTTTATAAATAAAATAAGGGGAAATAAGTGGAAAGAGAGCTTAGGGATTAAAGTCAAAAATATAGATGATATTAAAGTTGAACTTAGAAATAAAAATATTTTTGTTATTGTACAAGGAGAACAAGTATATGTAAAGCTTATAGAAGTTCCTAAGGTAGGGAGGAAAAAACTTTATTCTGTTATTAAGAGCGAACTTGAATATCGTTTTAAAAATATGGATATGGATAAAATAATGTTTACATATGATGTGTTTAAGGATAATGGCAAAAGCTTAGATGTAATTGTATTTTGTTTAAATTGGGATAAAGATAATGCTATAGAAAAATGTGTGAAAAAGGGAGGCAGCATAAAGGGTATATATCCTATACAATTTTGTATTTTAAACAATTATAAAAAATTAATAAGGGAACATGAGTATATTTTTACTTTTTTATATGAATATAAACTTTATCTTTTAGCTTGCGTAAATGGAAAAATATTAGCAAATAGTGTGATAAAGAGTTTTGATAAAGATAGTATTCAAGAAAACATAGATAAATTTAAGGAAAATTGTGAGGTGAATGGTATATTTAAAAATTTAAATAACATTTTTTTACTGAATTTGCCTTATGAGGATTTAATACAAAAGCTTTCATTGAAATACAACTGTAGTGATCTTGGAACTATATGTAAAGATAAGTTGGAGGTAATATAATTGAAATGCTTATTTTTTTTGCCTGATTGGTATTTAAAAAAAATAAAAGTAAAAAAAATAAAATTTTTAAAGATATTTATAATTATATTTTTTACTATGGATTTAATGCTTGTCGATATGATTATGTTAAACAAAAATAGTATAAGGGATATAAATGAAAAAATTAATGAAAAAACTATTTCATTAAAAGCAGAGCATGATGAAAAAAGAAAATTATATAATAAGAATAATCAAACATTAGATTCGTTTTTTAAATTTGAAGAAAGTATTTATGAAACAGGTAAATTCAAAAGTGTATGTGTAGAAAATAAAAGTGTAGATATTAAATTTAATTTGGAACAAGTAGATTTTATAGCACTTATAAAGAAAGTTGAAAATAGTAATAAATTTAATATAAAATATGTTCATGTTTCCTGTAATAATAAAGATAATTTGAGTCAAATAACACTACAACAAAAATGACAGAAGGGGGACATAGATTAGTATGAATAAAGAAGAAAAATATAAAGTTATATTAGTTATTTGTATTACTTTTTTTATAGTATTTTTATTTTATAATTATTTTTTTATTAGGCAGAAGTTTAAATATAACACAAAATTAAGTAATTTAGAACAGATAGAAAAAAGTAAAGAGGCAGATTCTAGAAGTATTGAATGCAGTGATATTGTAAGATTTTTGCAGGATGAACAAGGAATAGAAGAAATAAAATTTAATAATAAGAAAAGTTCCGAAGTGACAGAAATTGAAGTTAAGAACAATTGGGATGTTCTAAAAACAACAGATGTGTTCAAAAAAATACAAAATAAAAATATGTCTACGGATATTAAAAAATTGTATATAGAAAAAGGCATTGGAGACGGGATAATGACCCAAATAAATATGAAAGTTCAGAAATAAAAATGAAATTTCAATATATTAAGTATAATGTGACACAACTTTTTAGGCGGAGTCCGCATTGAATGCATGGTGTATAAAAATCAACTGTTCATTATAAAGTAGCGATAAATACAAACTTTCACTGCACCCTTGCGCCGTATTATTTTTAAATAGTACCCAAAATGTAAGTACAAAAGAAGCTAATAGTATTTGCAAATAATCACAAGTTTTGATAAAATAACATTGTCCACTAAGGCTCATTGTATTATAAAAAGTTTCAATTTTATATAGAAAAAAACAAATGAATAATTATTAAAAATTTTAGGTAAATTAGTAATATATTATATTTTTTTTTATTTTATTTTAATTTTAAAGGGGAGTTAAATATGTTTAAAAAAAGAATAGGGGAACTTAGAAAATTAATGAATGCAAAAAGCATGGATGCTGTTTTACTTGTAGGAGATTACAACAGAAATTATTTAAGTGGTTTTACTGGAGATGAAAGTTTTTCAGTTATAACTAAGGATAAAACATTTTTTATTACAGATTCAAGATTTACAGAGCAAGCAAAACAGCAAGTTAAAGATTATGAAGTTATAGAATATAACAAAGGCACTTCTTTTCAGGATTTTTTAGGAGAGTTAGTTAAAAATAATAATATTAAAACTCTTGGATTTGAAGAAGATGTACTTTCATTTGCTACTTATAATCTTTACAAATCTAAAGTTCAGTGTGAATTGGTTCCAATGAAAGGAATGGTTGAGCAGATTAGGGTTATAAAGGATGAATCTGAATTGAAGTTAATAAAAAAGGCAGCTGAAATTGCAGATAAGGCTTTTGATCATATGCTTAAGTTTATAAAGGTTGGAATGACAGAGAGAGAAATAGGTCTTGAACTTGAATTTTATATGAAAAAATTAGGTGCTACAGATTTATCATTTCCTTCAATTGTGGCATCCGGTGTTAGATCAAGTTTACCTCATGGTCAAGCTACAGAGAAAGTTGTTAATAAAGGTGAATTTTTAACTCTTGATTATGGCTGTATTTATAGAGAATATTGTTCTGATATGACAAGGACCATAGTTATTGGAGAACCTTCAGAAAAAATGATAAAAGTATATAATACAGTGTTAGAAGCACAAGAAAGAGCTTTAAAGGCTTATAAACCGGGAGTATCTGCTATTGATGTAGATGAAACTGCAAGAGGTTATATAAGAGAAAAAGGTTATGGAGATTATTTTGGACATGGACTTGGTCACGGAGTAGGAAGACAAATTCATGAAGCACCTTCTGTTGGATATAGAAGCACTGAAATATTAAAACCGGGAATGATAGTTACAGATGAGCCAGGAATATATATACCAGGATTTGGCGGCGTAAGAATAGAAGATTTACTTGTAATTACAGAGAATGGATCAGAAACATTATCAAAATCACCAAAACAGCTTATATGTATAGATTAAATGTATATAATTACCTGAAAGGGTTATAATATAAAATGATTAATAAATTTTGGAGGGATACATAAAATGATATCAGCAGGAGATTTAAGAAAAGGAACTACTTTTGAACAAGATGGACAAGTGTATACTGTAATAGACTTCCTTCATGTAAAACCAGGAAAAGGAGCTGCTTTTGTTAGAACAAAACTTAGAAATGTTATAACAGGAGGAGTTACTGATACAACTTTTAACCCAACAGCAAAACTTCAAGAAGCTGTAATAGAAAGAAAAGAAATGCAGTATTTGTATTCTGATGGAGAATTGTATTACTTCATGGATCAGGAAACCTTTGAACAAATTCCTTTAAACTTTGAAAAAGTTGAGGATGCTATTAAGTTTTTAAAAGAAAATATGTTTGCTATAATAAAATTCTATAAGGGAGAAGCTTTTTCAGTAGAAGCTCCAAACTTTGTTGAATTACAAATAACACAAACAGACCCAGGAGTTAAAGGTAACACTGCTACTAACGTATTAAAACCTGCTACTCTTGAAACAGGAGCAGTAGTTCATGTACCTATATTCGTAAATGAAGGCGAAATGATAAGAGTAGATACTAGAACTGGAGAATATATGGAAAGAGTTTAAGGAATACTAATGGCAAAATAAATTTAAGGATGTGGTACAGTGAGCGATATTATATCAAAGGTAGCGTATCTAAGTGGGTTAGTAGATGGATTAGAAATCAATACTGCTACTAAAGAAGGAAAAGTGCTAACTGAAGTAATCAATGTGCTAAAAGTTATGGCTGAAGAAGTGGATGAATTGTCTAGGGCACAAAGAGATATGGAAGATTATATAGATGCTATGGATGAAGATTTATCTAGTTTGCAGGATGATGTATATGATAATGATTATGAATTATGTGAAGATGAAGGTGACAATTTCATTCAACTAAAATGTTCTAACTGCGGTGACGATGTGTATGTTGATAAAGATATAATAAAACAAAAAGAAAAAATAACATGTCCTAATTGCCATAACTTAATGTCAATATAAAATTCTTTC
Source organism: Clostridium muellerianum (assembly GCF_012926525.1). Taxonomy (GTDB): domain Bacteria; phylum Bacillota; class Clostridia; order Clostridiales; family Clostridiaceae; genus Clostridium_AM; species Clostridium_AM muellerianum. The sequence goes on along the minus strand of NZ_JABBNI010000004.1, from coordinate 91,261 downwards.
ACAATTCAATGAATAAAATGAGAAAAGAAACCATATGAATGTATTAAACATTCATATGGTTTTTTTATTATTTTATATTAATGAGGAATAAATTTAAACAAATGAAAATAGAAATAAGTATAAAGAAAGGAGATGAGAAAAATAGATACGAAAGAAATTTTAAACATTTTACCAGAAGATATAAAAAAGTTTTTAGAAGATGTTTTTTTAAGAAAAGATCTTCAAGAGATACGAATAAGAGCAGACAAGCCCTTAATAGCAGAAATAGGAAAAGAAGAGATGATATATAAATATGTACCAAGTAGGGAAGATTTAAGGGCTATTGTACAAAGGATAAGTAATTATTCTATATATGCCTTTGAAGAAGAAATAAAGAAGGGGTATATAACTATTAGAGGAGGTCACAGAATAGGAATATGTGGAAGGTGCATTATAGAAAAAGATGAGGTAAAGACAATAAAAAATATAGCATCTCTTAACATAAGAATATGCAGGGAAGTTATAGGGTGCTCAGATTCATTAATGGATTTTGTTGTTAAAAATAATAGCGTAATAAACACAATAATAATTTCTCCGCCTAAGTGTGGAAAAACCACTTTAATTAGAGACATGATAAGAAATATTTCTGATGGAATGCAAAAAAAAAGTTTTATAGGTAAAAAGGTTTGTGTAATTGATGAAAGAAGTGAGATAGCAGCTTGTTACAATGGCGTGCCTCAGTTAAGGATAGGAATAAGAACTGATATTTTGGATAGTTGTCCCAAAAGTGAAGGAATAATGATGTCAATTAGAAGTATGTCTCCTGATGTTATTGTATGTGATGAAATTGGAACCTATAAAGACATGGATAGCATATTGTTTGCATTAAATTCAGGGGTAAATCTGATCACTACAATACACGGATTTGGAGTGGAGGATTTATATAATAGGCCAGTTTTTAAAGAAATTGTAGAAAATAAAGTATTTGAAAGAGCAATAGTATTAAGCAGTAATAATGGAGCAGGTACTGTTGAATATGTATATGATTTTAAAAGTAAATCTATAATATGGGAGAGTTAAAATGTTAAAGATTTTAGCATGTACTATGATAATAATCACATCTACAGCTATAGGATTTAATTATGGAGAAGGATTTAAAAAAAGGACAAGACAACTTAATGAGATTGTAAGATGTGTAAATCAACTTCAAAATGATATGATATATACATTTACACCGCTACCAGAGGCTATCTTCAATGTATCGCAGAAAAGCATGGAACCTATGAAAACTATATTTAAGGAAATTTCAAATTTGTTATTTTCTAATGCTGTTGATAGTGCATATGAGGCATTTTACAAGGTTTTAAATAATAAAGAAGAAGTTTTAAATTTAAAAAATGAAGATTTAGATGTATTACTTGATTTAGCTAAAACTCTTGGAGAATGTGACATAGATGGTGAAAAAAGAATGTTTTCATTAACATTAGATGGTTTAAAAAAACAAATTAAGCATTCGGAAATTTCAATGAATAACAATGTGAAGATGTGTAGATATCTTGGATTTTCATTAGGTGCTATGGTGGTTATAATGTTAATTTAGGTTAGATAATATTCTTTGCTTAAAGAGGGAGGTTATTAAAATGCTAGATATAAGCTTAATATTTAAAATTGCAGGGGTAGGCATAGTTGTAATAATCATAGATAAAGTTCTAGAATCAAGTGGTAAGGGTGATTACGCTGTAGTAGCAAATTTAGCAGGTATTTTAATAGTGCTTATGATGGTAATAAATTTAGTTAATAAATTATTTACTACAGTGAGAACAATGTTTCAACTTTAGGATGTTAAAGTCCTAATGGACTTTAACGGGTAATTTTGCAAGTAGGAATGAGCAAAATCACCCAGTGTTCAGACTGAAAGGAGGAAGCTATGGAAATAATAAAAGTAGTTACCTTTGCCTTTATATCTCTTTTTATAGTAATGATTTTTGAAAATAGAAGAAACGATTTAGCCATGTATGTAAGTATGGCTGTAGGCGTGCTGATTTTCCTATTTATGATAACTAAAATTACGTCTATACTTCAGTTTATTCAGGAGTTATCAGCCAAGGCTAATATAGATTTTGTATATTTAATTACTGTATTTAAAATACTGGGAATTGCGTATATTGCTTCTTTTTGTAGTGAAATATGTAAAGATGCAGGTCAAGGCAATATAGGTACAAAGGTTGAATTTGCCGGTAAAATTTTGATTTTAGTGTTAGCAATCCCTATACTTATGGCTGTATTACAGTCAATATTAAAGATTATGTAGGTGTTAGTATGAAAAAAATCATATGTATTTTATTTATAATTTTTACTGTGTGTTTTAATGTACAAGCAGCTGAAAAAGGTGGTTATGCAGAAAATTTAAAAAATCAAAGTCAAAGTGAAGAAGTAGAACAATTATACAATTATATATCTAATATGAAAACTAAATACGAAGTATTAAAAGATGTAGACGTAAAGGAATATATAAAAAACTTCATAAAGACAGGAGATGGAAAAATATCTACTCCAAAGATTGTAAATGCACTCACTAGTTACTTGTTTAGAGAAGTAATAGCTTCATTAAAATTACTTGCTATGCTTATAGCAATAGCGTTGATTTGTTCATTACTTACAAATCTTCAAAAGGCATTTAGTAGTGAAGATTTATCTAATATAGCTTATTTTGCATGCTATTCTCTTCTAATAATAATAATGGCAAAAAGCTTTTATATGGGAGTAGATATTGCAAGAGGAACTATAAAAGAAATGACAGATTTTATGACAGCACTTGTTCCAATATTAATAATGCTAATAGCAAGTGTTGGAGGTTTTGTAGAAGCAGCAGTAATGGATCCAATAATTATAGGTACAATAACAATAAGTGCAAAGTTATTTATGGATATAATAATTCCTATAATATGCATGACATTTGTACTTCAATTTGTTAACAATATGTCTGATGAATATAAAATAGATAAACTTACTAAATTATTAAATCAAATATCATTATGGTCTCAAGGAATTATAATGACCGTTTTTATAGGAATAATTACTATAAGGGGAATTACATCTAAAACTATTGATGAAGTTACAGCTAGAACAGCAAAGTTTGCAGTAGATAACTTTGTACCCATTGTTGGGAAAAGCTTATCTGATGCTATATCAACGGTAGCTGGATATTCTATACTTTTAAAAAATGCATTAAGTAGTTTAGGGTTAATTATAATTATTATAATAATGCTTTTTCCAGTGGTAAAACTTTTAATTATGGCACTTATGTATAAGCTTACAGGGGCTTTGATAGAGCCTATTAGTGACAGCAGGCTTGTAAATTGTATAACTTCAGCAGGAGATTCTTTAATACTTATAGCTTCTTGTCTTATAAGTGTTTCGGTTATGTTTTTTATTATGGTAGCTATTGTTGCATCGGCAGGTAAAGCAATGATAGGAACATAAGACATATTTAAAAACTTTAGAAGAAGGTGATAAAAGTTGCTCGAACAGTTAAAAACATGGATTATAACCATTTGTACAGCAGTGTTTTTTATTACAGCAGTAGAGATGATTTTACCAGACAATAGTTTAAAAAAGTATGCAAAATTTGTGTTGGGATTAATTTTAATTACAGTTTTTATTAACCCAATAGTAAAATTATTTGATAAAAATTTTGATATAACTACGTATACAAATAATGCAGTTCAATGTCTTGATAATCAAAAATTTAATAGTGATTTTGATAAGTACAAGGAAAAAAGTATTAATAGTACTTTGGAAGCTTTTAAATTAAATTTACAACAAAGCTGCGAAAAAAAATTAAAAGAAAAGTATCCCAATAATAATTATAAGGTTAAAGTGGATGCAAGCTATGATAAAGATAATGGAAAAATAGAAATAAAGAATGTTAATGTAGGTATAAAAGAAGGAAATGTAGAAAAGGTTAAAAAAGTTAAGATAGATTCAAATAGTAAGGTTGTTAATAATCAAGACAGCATAAATGATGAAAAAACTGTGAATATTACAACATACTTGAGCAGTGAACTAAGTGTTTCTAAAGATGTAATTAAAGTATATAAACTATAAAATAAGGAGGTAAACTATGAACTTAAAAGATTTAAAAAAACTATTTAAAAAACTATTTAAAAAACATATAGGTGAAGAAAACAATAGTTTTCTTAATGACAAGAAGAATAGAGTTAATTTATTTATAGTTTTTTTAGTAGGGGTATTAATTCTTATAACCATTAGTTTTTTTAAGACTTCAAATACACAAATAAGTGCACAAGGCACAAACGTTAAAAATGAGGATAAAGAACAGCAAAAATCAGAGGATCAAGATGGTGATTCGGAAAAGTATGAAAGTACAGTTCAGGATAAACTTAAAAGTACTTTAGAAAAAATTGAAGGTGTGGGTAAAGTAGATGTCATGGTTAACTTTGAGAGTGGTGAGGAACAAGTTCCAGCAGTCAATGTAAGTGATTCTACAAATAATACAGAGGAAAAGGATACTGAAGGTGGAGTAAGAAATTCAACACAAAAAAATAATGGAAGCACTGTAGTTATTACTAATGATGGTAGTAAATCTAAACCTCTTATAGTTAAAAAGTATAAGCCAAAGGTTTCGGGAGTTTGTGTTGTGGCAGAAGGAGCTGAAAACAAAGTTACTGAACTTCGAATAACAAAAGCTGTAATTAACTTATTTAATATATCTGAAAATAAAGTTAACGTTTATCCTATGAAAAAGTAGTATATATAATTTTTTTTAAGCATATAATTTTTTAGAAAGGTTGATGGGGGGAATTAATGATGAATAAGAAACAAGCTGTAATTATTGTTGCTCTTTTAGCTCTTATTGTATGTGCGGGAGTTCTTGCTACAAAACTTAATAATCCACTGTATGTAAATGGAGGAGATAGTAGTAATGGAAAAAGTACAATAGCACTAAATAAGGATGACAGCAAGGATAATAAAAATCAATTCTTTGAAGAAGCAAAATTAACTCGTGACAATAAAAATGCTCAAACACTACAAACTTTAAAAACTTTTATTGACGATAAAAATGTAAGCAAAGACAAAAAAGATGAGGCTTCTAAAAAATATACAGATTTAGCTATGAGCACTAACTATGAATCTAAAATAGAAACTACTCTTAAGAGTAAAGGATATGAAGATGTAATTTGTTCTATAGAAGGTGGTAAAGCTAGATTAGTAGTAAAAGCTAAAGACAAGCTAACAGATAAAGACACAAGAGATATGAAAAATGTAGTTATGGAAATAGCTCAAATAAAGGAAGTAGAAATTGAAACTAAATAAAATAAAAAAAATTGTAGAGAATATAGAATGAAAATTTCTTAATTCTCTATTTTTTTATTATGTAAAATTTCTGTGTTTGTAAAAGGTAAATCTATTTGATATAATGTAAATAAAGTATTTGATTTATGTGAAAAACCAGGGGGTATTGCCAATGGAAGAAAATATTAAAAATGAAATTGATTTAGGTATTGTAAAAATATCTGATGAAGTAGTAGGAGTAATTGCAGGCTTAGCAGCTACAGAAGCAAAGGGAATAGTAGGAATGAGTGCTAGCCTTGTAGGTGGAATTACTCAAATCTTAAGTGGAAAGAAAAACCTTTCAAAGGGTGTTAAAGTAAGTGTTGGAGAAAGCAGTGCGGCTATTGATTTATATGTAGTAGTAGAATATGGCGTGAGAATTCCTGATGTTGCATTAGAAGTACAGGACAATGTAAAAAAAGCTGTTGAATCTATGACGGGACTTAATGTTTCAGCGGTGAATATACATGTTCAAAATGTTATGATACCAAAGATAGAAGATTCTGTGGAAGATATGGAAGAATAGTATTTTCACCCTCTGAGTTCAGAGGGTGTTTCCATGTCTTAGTAAGTATTTTTTGTAGTATACTTGAACTACATAAATACTTTAAGTATAATTATATCTAAACTGAGAATAATTAATTGTAGAAGAATATTTGGCCAAATTAGGAGGAAAATATGAACAGAAGAAAATCGAGAGAGTTAGTTATGAAACTATTGTTTCAAATGACTATAAATAAGGAAGATTTTAAGGATGTTATAGCAAATTTAAAGGAAAATATAGAGTTAGACAAGGATCAATTGCAAATTGCAGATGCTGATGATAATAATCAATTAGATTCTGAAAGTATTGACTTAAAAGATATAGATATGGAATATGTAATAAGAGTTCTTAAAGGAGTACAACAAAATAAGGAAGCTATAGATAATGAAATAAAAAATCACCTTATAAATTGGAAATTTAGCAGATTATCTAAAATAGATATAGCTATATTAAGGGTATGTACTTATGAATTTTTATATGAAGAGGAAATTCCTAATAATGTATCTATAAATGAAGCTATTGAATTAGCAAAAAGATACTCAGCAGATAAGTCTGCATCTTTTATAAATGGAGTTTTAGGCAGTATGATCAAGAAAAAATAATTATATTTAGACATGGCAATGGTTTTAAGTGTCTAAAATTGCAAAGGTGAAAAAATGTATATTAAAACTTTAACTGTATCTGAATTGAATGGCTATATAAAAAGGTTGGTGGATAGTGATTTTATATTAGGAAATTCACATGTAAAGGGAGAAATATCTAATTTAAAATTTCACAGCAGTGGGCACATATATTTTTCTATAAAGGATGAGTATAGTAAAATAAATTGTGTTATGTTTAGAAGTTCGGCAAGAAACTTAAAGTTGATGCCTGAAAATGGAATGAAGGTTGTAGTTAAAGGAAGAGTTTCTGTTTATGAAAAGGATGGAGCATATCAAATATATTGTGATGACATAGAACCAGCTGGTATGGGAGAACTTTACATAGCCTTTGAAAAAATGAAAAGTAAGCTTGAAAGTCAAGGACTATTTAAAGTTGAACATAAAAAGGATATACCTTCTTATGCTAGGAAAATTGGAGTAATAACTTCACCTACAGGTGCAGCTGTAAGAGATATAATAAATGTTTCAAAAAGAAGAAATAGTACAATAGAACTTTTAATATATCCTGCCTTAGTTCAAGGAATAAATGCTAGTGAAAGTATGATAAAAGCTATAGAATATTTAAATACAATTAATGATATAGATGTTATTATACTAGCAAGAGGCGGTGGTTCTATAGAGGAATTATGGTGCTTTAATGATGAAAATTTAGCATACTCTATTTATAATTCAAAGAAGCCTATAATAACGGGAGTGGGTCATGAAATTGATTATACTATAGCAGACTTTGTTAGTGATAGGAGAGCACCAACCCCTTCGGCAGCTGCTGAATTAGCGGTATTTGATTTACAAGGTTTACAGGATAAAATTATTTCATACAAAAATACGTTAAATAATTTAATGAATTTTGAGCTAGCAGAAAGAAAAAATTATTTAGAATTACTTAAAGGAAAACTAAATGTTAATAGTCCTTATTCATATATAGTAAATGAATATAATAATATTGATAGATTAATGGAATTAATGCACATAAGAATAAAAGCAAAGATAGAAAGAGAAAAAGAAAAATTAATTAAGGCTAATTCTTTACTTACAGCACATAATCCAATGAATATATTAAGTAAAGGCTATGCCATTATCCAAGATAAAGATAAAAATATTATAAATACAATGCAAGACCTTAAAAGCTTAGGTAAAGTTAAAATAACGTTAAAAGATGGAAGCGAAGAATTTAATTTAAATATTAAAAATTGATTATGGAAATTTGAGAGTGAAGGTGATCTTATGCCTAGAAAAAGTGAATCTTATGAAACTATGATGGAGAAGTTAGAAGAAATAGTTAGAGGGATGGATACAGGGGATTTGCCTTTAGAAGAAAGTATGAAAAAATATGAAGAAGGCATAAAGCTTACTAATAAACTTTATAAAATTTTAAATGAAGCGGAAGGAAAAATAAAGCTTTTTACAGAATCAGGAGAAAAGGAATTTAAAGTAGAAAATTAAAGTTTAATAAGAATGGGGAATGTGATATGGATAAAGAAACATCAATAGAACATTTAAAGGATACTGTTGAAAGTTGGCTTGGAAATTATTTCAAAAACAAAGGAAGCTATAACAAAAAAGTTTATGAAGCTATGGATTATAGTTTAAGTGCTGGAGGAAAAAGAATAAGACCTTTATTACTATTGCTTACTTATATGTTGTATAAAGATGATTTTCAGGAAATTTTGCCTATAGCCTCAGCCGTAGAAATGATTCATACATATTCACTAATTCATGATGATTTGCCATGTATGGATAATGATGATTTAAGAAGAGGAAGGCCTACAAATCATAAAGTATTTGGAGAAGCAGTAGCAGTTCTTGCTGGAGATGGACTTTTAAATGAAGGTATGAATCTAATGCTTAAAAGTTGTATAAATAGGGAACCAAATTTTATAAAGGCATGCAATATTATAGCTGAGAGTGCAGGGGCTGAAGGCATGGTAGGTGGTCAAATTGTGGATATATTAAGCGAAAATACCAAGATACCAATCGATCAATTATATTATATGCATAGTAAGAAAACAGGAGCTCTTATAAAATCATCTATAATAGCAGGAGCTGTATTAGGTGGGGCTTCAAAATCAGATATAGAAAATTTAGATTATTATGGAATGAAGTTAGGTCTTGCTTTTCAAATAAAGGATGATATTTTAGATATTGTAGGAGATACTGAAACTTTAGGTAAAAAGGCTAAAAGTGATTTAGATAACAATAAAACTAACTTTATTACAACTTATGGATTGAACAAATGCATTGAAATGTGTAATTCTATTACAGGAGAATGTATAGAAGTATTAGACAATGTTTCTGGAGATACATCTAAATTAAAGGATTTAACATTATTTTTATTAAATAGAGAAAAATAATATTATAATTGCAGCATCGTGGAAAATTTGGATTTAAACATACTTTGAATATAAAAAAAGCTATGATATAATGTCTTATTGTGAAGTATAAAAAGGGTGGTGCAGTATTCTAGTCAGGGAAGTACTTTTTGAGGACGGGGCTAAAAATCCGTCAAAGGGCACATCGATGAAGTTCCTTGTGCTGGCTTATGACGCCCAGTCATGGGCTTGTGCTGGGAGTAAGGAGGATGGGGCGGCCGCAACGGCATGCGCAACTGACCCTACCACCGTGGAGACCATTGTTTGTGTACAAGGTGAGATGCCTAGTGTACGTCAATGGATTAAACCTGTAATGTGGTGTAAAAGCTATGTGCAGTGTAGCCTGCCTTGAGTGGATTTAGGTGGAGGTAAGTTTAAATCTGAGGTTTTGGCCAAAAACTTCAGGCTATTGCTTAAAGAAACCTATTCTGCAAAAGAGGCTAGAAAAGTATCTAGCTCTGCTGAGGAAATCTCCTAGACTGTTTTTTATAAAAGTATATTAGGGATTGCAGTGCGGACTAAGTGGCGATCTAGTTCTATTTATGGTGACAATATAGATAGGATATTAAAGGGAAACCGTCAAAATGGCGACATTTTGATTATCCTATGGGAAATCCTACTGGACCTAAGCCGCAAAGTTTACTTAGTATACTACCACCATTATGTATTTTAGAGTAAATAAAAGTTTTAAATTTTAAAACATAATTATATATGACTTTTTTGGAGGAGTAAGTTTTTGAAAAGTAAATCTAAACCTAATAATAAAAAGAGCAATACAAAATGGATTTTTAAAATTATTTGTTGGTCCATGGTAATTTGCGGAAGTATTTCTCTTTTATCTGATGTGCTACTAAAACAAGTAAATATATTAGTAGCTTTTATTATATTAATTTTTATTATATTAACGGGAATAGCTTTTGATATTATAGGTGTGGCTGTTACTGCAGCTAGTGAAACACCATTTCATGCTATGGCATCTAAAAAGGTTAAAGGAGCGAAAATAGCTGTAAAACTTATAAAAAATGCAGATAAAACTTCTAGTATATGTAATGATGTAGTAGGTGATGTATGTGGAATAGTGAGTGGTTCTATAGGAGTATATATAAGTAGCAAAGTACATTTACTTTTTCCAAACTTAAGTACATATATTATAAATACGCTTATAGGAGTGATTATAGGAGCTTTTACTATAGGGGGAAAATCCCTAGGGAAAAACTTGGCCATTAATAGAAGTAATGAAATATTATTTAAAGTTTCTAAAATAATATATTTTTTAAAAAAGGATAGGTAAAAATGTTAAACATACTAGAAAATTACAAAGGTATACATGAAATAAAGCACATGTCATTAAAACAACAAAAGCAATTAGCAGGGGAAATAAGAGAATTTTTAATAGAAAAGGTTTCAAAAACAGGAGGACATCTTGCTTCTAGTTTAGGTGTAGTAGAGTTAACATTGAGTTTATTTAATGTATTAGATTTAGATAAGGATAAACTCATATGGGATGTAGGTCATCAAGCTTATGTACACAAATTGCTTACAGGGAGAAAAGAAAAATTTGATACTCTCAGACAATTTGGCGGGATGAGTGGCTTCCCTAAAAGTTCAGAAAGCATTTATGACTTCTTTGAAACGGGACATAGCAGTACTTCTTTATCAGCAGCTCTTGGAATGGCAATAGCAAGAGATTTGAAAAAAGAAAAGTATGAAGTAGCAGCTGTAATAGGTGATGGAGCCCTTACAGGTGGTATGGCATTAGAAGCATTAAATGATGCAGGATATAGAAAGACAAAGTTAATAATAGTATTGAATGATAATCAAATGTCTATAGGAAAAAATGTAGGTGGAGTATCAAAATATCTTAATAAAATAAGAATTGATCCTAAGTATAATAAGTTTAAGTTAGAAGTAGAGAACACATTAAAAAGAATACCTAACATAGGCAAAGGAATGGCTAAATATCTTGAAAAAGTAAAAAATGGAATAAAACAAATGGTAGTTCCAGGCATGTTTTTTGAAGATATTGGGATTAAATATCTAGGACTTATTGATGGTCATAATTTAAAAGAACTTACAGAGGTATTATCAAAAGCTAAAAATATTGAAGGACCTGTTATTATTCATGTCATAACAAAAAAAGGAAAAGGATATGAATTTGCAGAAAAAAATCCTGGAAAATTTCATGGAGTAGGACCCTTCGATTGTGGTAGTGGAGAAGTATATTCCAATTCATGTGTTACATATTCAAAAGCTTTTGGTGATGAAATGGTCCAGCTTGGAAAGCATTACAATAACTTAGTAGCTATAACTGCAGCTATGAGAGATGGAACTGGACTTAATGAATTCTCAAAAGTTTTTCCAAATAGATTTTTTGATGTAGGTATTGCGGAGCAGCATGCTGTAACTATGGCAGCAGGAATGGCTAAGTCTGGACTTAAACCTGTTTTTGCCGTATATTCTACATTTCTTCAAAGAGCATATGATCAGATATTACATGATGTTTGTTTGCAAAAGTTACCTGTTATATTGGCTGTTGATAGAGCAGGAATTGTAGGACAGGATGGTGAAACACATCAGGGGGTATTCGATTTATCATTTTTAACTCATATGCCAAATATAGTAGTGGTATCACCAAAATCCACTGCAGAGCTTAAAAATATGCTCAGGTGGTCTGTAGAACAAAAATATCCTATAGCAATAAGATATCCTAGAGGCGGCGATAATATGAAAGTTACCATGGAAGCTCTTAATGACTTTACTTTAGGAAAATGGGAAATACTACATAAAGAAGGAAATATAGCATTAATAGCTCAAGGGAAAATGGTTCAGCATGCTCTTTTAGCAGGCCAGAAATTAAAAGAATTAGGTATTAATGTAACTGTAATAAATGCTTGCTTTATAAAGCCAATAGATGAAGAGCTTATTAAAGTTTTGGTACAGGAAGGATTTAATATTGTAACTATAGAAGATAATGTGGTAAGAGGAGGTCTAGGATCTTATATACTTGAATATATAAACACCCTTAATAAAAACGTGAAAGTTATAAACCTTGGATTTAGAGATGAATTTATACCTCATGGAAAACCAGATTTGTTATATAAATTGTATGGATTAGATGTTGAGGGAATTGTAAAAAGCGTGCTGAAAATAGTATAGAAGTAAAGGAGTTTATTATGGCAGAAGCAAAAGAAAGACTTGATATATTATTAGTAAAAAAGGGAATTTTCTCTTCTAGAGAAAGGGCTAGAGCTAGTATAATGGCTGGAGAAATATTTGTAGATGATAAAAGGGTAGATAAGTGTGGAGAAAAGGTAAAAGAGTCTTCAAATATTGAATTTAAAGGTGAAAAACTTCCTTTTGTGAGTAGAGGAGGATTAAAACTTCAAAAAGCTGTAAAGAATTTTAATATAGAATTAAAAGATAAGACATGTTTAGATATAGGTGCTTCTACTGGAGGTTTTACAGATTGTATGCTTCAAAGTGGGGCTAAAAAGGTTTTTTCTGTGGATGTAGGGTATGGACAGTTTGCTTGGAAACTTAGAATAGATCCAAGAGTTGTATGTATGGAAAGAACTAATGTAAGATATTTAAAACCAGAAGATATAGGTGAATCATCTGATTTTGCTAGTATAGACGTGTCCTTTATATCTTTAAAAAAGGTAATACCAGCAGTTTTAAATCTACTTAATGACGATGGTAAAATAATGGCTCTAATAAAGCCGCAATTTGAAGCAGGAAGAGAAAAGGTTGGAAAAAAGGGAGTAGTAAGAGAAAGATCAACCCATGAAGAGGTTGTTAAGGAAATTGTAGAATTTGTTAAGCAGCAAGATGCAAAAATAATTGCACTAGATTACTCGCCCATTAAGGGACCAGAAGGAAATATAGAATACCTAATTTATTTTACTAAGGAAAAAAGTTATATTGAAACTTATAATGAACAAGATACGATTAATATAGTAAATTCAGCTCATGAAAATCTTAATGGGGAGGCAATATGAAAAACATAGGTATTAATGTAAATACAACAAAAGATGATAAAAGAGAAGTGTTGGATTTTATAATAAAAACTATTTATAATGAATGTAAAGACATTAATGTAAGTGTATATAATGATTGTATAGGATTAAATACGGAAAAAAGTCATGAGCTGGATATGATTATAGTTTTAGGAGGGGATGGAACAATACTAAATACTGCGAGGCAGGTAGCCAAATATAATGTGCCTATTTTTGGAATTAACATAGGACATTTAGGATTTTTGGCTCAAGTTGAAAGTTCAGATATAGAATCTGCTATTAAGAGTATTTTAGAAGGTGAATATACTATTGAAGAGAGATTAATGCTTAAGTGTAGTTATAGACAAGATGGAATGATAAAAACTAGCATTGGCCTTAATGATGTGGTATTATCAAAGGGAGTTATAGCTAGAATAGTAAAGTATAAAATCCATATTGATGGCAGATATTATAATACTTTTGCAGCAGATGGAATAATAATGAGTACACCTACGGGATCTACAGCATATTCATTGTCAGCAGGGGGACCTATAATTTATCCTACATTAAATAATTTTATTTTAACACCAATGTATTCACAAACTCTTGGAACAAGAACTATAGTTTTAGATGGAAAAAGTAATATATCAATAAACTTTTCTAAAAATGATGAAGACATATTTTTATCTATAGATGGTCAAGAATTTATAAAATTAGATAAAACTGAAACAATAGATATTTGTGCTGCAGAAAATAAATGTAAGTTAGTTAAATTAAATAGTAATGATTATTTTGATACTTTAAGAAAAAAGGTTACATTTAGAGCAAAGGAATATTATGGTGAACAATATGAAGATAACGAGACATGCTAAAATATTAGAGATTATAAATTCAAAAGATATTGAAACGCAGGAAGAATTAGCGGAAGAGCTAAGAAAAAGCGGAATGGATGTTACGCAAGCTACTGTTTCAAGGGATATAAAAGAATTAAAGTTAATTAAAGTTTTAGCTGATGATGGTAATTATAAATATGCAACTATAGTTCATACAGAAAGTTTTTTATCTAACAAGCTTATAAAGATTTTTTCAGAAACTGTAGTAAGTGTTGAAAATGTGGACAATTTTATAATAATAAAAACTATAGCAGGTTCTGCTAATGCTGCAGCTGAATCATTAGATTCACTAAATTTTTACGGTATAGCAGGAACTGTTGCAGGCAATAATACTATTTTTGTTTTAGCTAGAGATACTGATAAGGCAAAAATAATAGTAGCAGACATGAAAAAGATGGTTAAAGGTAATGCTCAGACTTAGGATTTGGTGAAGCTTTCTTATGAGAATTACTTTTTCTTGGAGCAAAAGCTTGTTAAATACCATTTAGGTATTTAACTTATTTGAGGCTTAGAAGAACTTGTCAAGGGAGAATATCAGCCATTAGCTTTCACTTAAAGGGGATAGAAGAAAGTGTTATGGATGGTAGACATCGGATAAACATAATAAAATTACATTTTGGTAAAGGAATATGAAGGTGAAGTTATGAAGATAACGAGACATGCTAAAATATTAGAGATTATAAATTCAAGAAATATTGAAACACAAGAAGAGTTAGCTGAAGAACTTAAGAAAAATGGAATGGATGTTACACAAGCTACTGTTTCAAGGGATATAAAAGAATTAAAGTTAATTAAAGTTTTAGCTGATGATGGTAATTATAAGTATGCAACTATAGTTCATACAGAAAGTTGTTTATCAAACAAGCTAATAAATATATTTTCACAAACTGTGATAAGTGTTGAGAATATAGATAAATTCGTCATAGTAAAAACTATGACAGGATCAGCAGCAGCAGCAGCAGAAGCTATTGATACATTAAATTTTGATGGTATAGCAGGCAATATTGCAGGAGATAACACAATTTTTGTATTGGCTAGAGATAAGGAAAAAGCAGAAATTATAGCGCAAAAAATGAAAAAAATGATTTCTTAAAGTAGGAGGCATTGAGAGCTATGCTCCTTCAATTAAATATAAAAAATTTCGCATTAATAGAAAACTTAAGTATATCTTTTGATAATGGATTTAATGTACTTTCAGGTGAAACTGGAGCAGGTAAATCAATACTTATAGATGCAATAAACTATGTATTAGGCAGTAAGTTTAATAAGGATCTAATAAGGACTGGAGAAAATAAGACTTTTGTAGAAGCGATCTTTACTTCAACAAATCCTAAAACATTAGAAATATTAAAACAAAATGATATAGACATAGATATTAATGATTTAGTTATAATAAGTAGAGAAACATTTCAATCAGGAAAAAGTATTACAAAAGTTAATGGTAAATCAATCTTAGTTACTACTTTGAAATTAATAAGCAGTACATTACTAGATATTCATGGACAGCATGAGAATCAAAATTTGCTATTGTGGGAAAATCATATTGAATATGTAGATTCTTATGGAGAAGAAAACTTAAAAGAGCTTTTGTTAAATTATAAACAAAAGTACAATAAGCTTTGTGAAATAGAGAATAAAATTAATGAACTTATAGGCAAGGATGGAGAAAAAGATAAACTTATAGATTTTTTAAAATATCAAATAAATGAAATAAATGATTCTAGCTTAAAAGAAAATGAGGATGTAGAGCTTGAAGAAAAGTTTAAAATACTTTCAAATTCAGAAAAAATAAATAATGTATTAAATAACTCTTATAATTATCTTTATACTGGAAGTGAAGAGACTGGATCCATTTATGATAATCTGGGAATGATTATAAAAGAGCTTTGTTCAGTGCAGCAAAATTTGCCTAAGATAAAAGAAATAAGTGATGTTTTAAAAGATGCTTATTATAATATAGAGGGAAGTATAGAACAAATAAGAAGCATAAAGGATAGTGTTTCCTATGACGAAAGAGAATTGGAATATATAAATAGCAGAATATATCAAATAACTGGATTAAAAAAGAAATATGGCAGTAGTATACAGGAGATTTTAAATTATAGAGACAAAATAAAGCTTCAATATAATGAAATGATAAATAGTAACGAAATAATACAAAAATTAAAAAATGAAAAAAATAACTTAGCAAAAGAGTTAAAAATATATGGAGAAAAACTTCATTTAGAAAGATGTAAAATAGCTCAGGATTTACAATTAAAGATAAAGAACGAATTGAATTTTGTTGGACTTGAGAAGAGTACATTTAAGGTAAATGTAGAGCTTAATGAAAAGTTTCAATCAAATGGTATGGATAGAGTTCAATTTTATATTTCTACAAATCCTGGTGAACCTTTAAAACCTTTAGAAAAAATAGTATCAGGAGGAGAACTTTCTAGAATAATGCTGGCGTTAAAAACTGTATTTGTAGATAAAGATCATATACCTTCTGTAATATTTGATGAAATAGATACTGGAATAAGTGGAAGGATAGCTCAGTGCGTAGCAGAAAAAATGTATGCTATATCTAAAAATCATCAAGTTTTTTGTGTAACACATCTTCCACAGATTGCATGCATATCTGATATACATTATTGGGTATCTAAAGAAGTTAAGGATGAAAAAACATATACTAAAATTAAAAAAATGGATAATGAAGAAAAAGAATATGAAATAGCTAGAATGATAGGTGGTTCTGAAGTTACAAAGCTAACTGTAGAACATGCTAAAGAACTTATAAAAATGGCTAATTTTAGAAAAACGGAAATTAGCTGATCAAAGACTGCAAGTATTTGCAGTCTTTTTTATTTTGTGATTTAAATTCTATACATGTGAATTATAAATTATTAGTGAAAAATTTAGTTCAAAAATAAAAAGCTAACTTTAAATGAAAGTATATAATAGCATAATAAAATATCTTAAAGGGAAACTTAAAATTAGATAAATTAAAGACAGGAGGCAAAAGCATGGATAAAAAAATTAAAAAGATGTTATGCTGTATTTTAATTCCTATCCTGTTATTAATGATAGTTTCTTATTATAAGGCACAAAATATACCGACTACTATATTTATAAGAGAAGGTGAAACTTTAAAAACCGACAGCTTTGTAAAACTGAGAGAGCAAAATAAAATAAAGAATGTTGATATAGAAGATAAGAAAATGAGTGTAAATTTATTAGGAATATTGCCTGTAAAGTTAGTTTCATTAAAATCGGTAAGTAATTCAATAGTTTTGTATCCAGGAGGGCAGCCAATAGGTGTAAAGCTAAATACAAAAGGAGTTTTAGTAGTAGCTTTATCTGATATAAAAACAGGAAGAGACAAGATAACTAGTCCTGCAGCTTTAGCTGGCATACAAATAGGAGATAATATTACAAAAATAAATAACGTTGTTATTAAAGATTCAGAAGATGTTCAAAAACAAATATATAATTCAAACGGTAATGAGTTAAAAATAGTAATAGAAAGAAAAGGTGAGGAACTTGAAAAAACAGTAAAACCTGTTAAAAATCCAGAAGATAATAATTTTAAAATAGGACTGTGGGTAAGAGATTGTACTGCTGGTGTGGGAACACTAACTTTTTATGATGAGAAAACAGGAATGTTTGCAGCATTAGGGCATCCTATTACAGACATAGATACTGGTACTATTTTGAATATAGGTTCAGGAGAAATAGTTCCATCTTCTATTGTGTCAGTTAAAAGAGGATTAAAAGGCAATCCTGGAGAACTAAAAGGGATATTTGTAAATGAAGAAACAATATTAGGCAAAATATATAAAAATACAAGGTGTGGTATTTTTGGTAAAGCCAGTAGTAAACTAATTAACAAGGAAATTAAACCAATGAAAATTGCATTAAGAAACGAAATAAAAGAAGGTCCAGCTAAGATTTTAACAACTATAGATGGAGAAAAACCAAAATTTTATGATATACAGATAGAAAAGTTATTGTCTCAAGATTCTCCAGGGCCTAAAAGTATGGTAATAAAGATAACAGACCCTATTCTTTTAGAAAAAACAGGTGGTATTGTACAGGGAATGAGTGGAAGTCCCATTATCCAGGATAATAAAATAATAGGTGCAGTAACTCATGTGCTTATAAATAAACCTGATACTGGATATGGTATATATATAGAGTGGATGCTTAAAGATGCAAATATTTTATTAAAATAAAAAATAAAAATATCAATAAAATTAAAATAATGGTAAAAAGTGTGATAAAATAATATTAGATAGCATAAATTATGCTATCTTTTAAATTTCAATAAAAACTTTTATTTCTAAGAAGGATTTAAAATAGTTTTGTCGAATTAATTAATTTGTTAAGATATGGGAATTAAATAAAAAAAGGGGAGTAACGAATATGGAAGAATCAAAAATAAGCGTGATTATAGCAGATGATAATAAAGAGTTTTGTAATATTCTCAATGATTATCTTTTAAATCAAAGAGACATTGTGGTAACTGGTATTGCAAAGGATGGATTAGAAGCATTAGCTCTTATAGAAGAAAAGCATCCAGATTTGGTGGTACTAGATATAATTATGCCTCATCTTGATGGCCTTGGAGTGTTAGAAAGACTAAATAGTATGGATATAGATCCTATGCCAAGAATAATTGTTCTTTCAGCAGTAGGGCAAGATAAGATAACACAAAGAGCTATAACATTAGGTGCAGATTATTATGTAGTAAAACCGTTTGATATGGATGTTTTTACTAAGAGAATAAGACAAATGTTCAATAATACAATAAGTAATGGCGATGAACCTAAAAAAACAATTTCTTTAATTGATACTACAGGAATTAAGTTTGCTAAAAGTGAACCAACTAATCTTGAACAGGAAATAACAAACATAATACATGAAATAGGTGTACCAGCACATATTAAAGGATATATGTATTTAAGAGAAGCTATAACTATGGTTGTGAATAATATGGAACTTTTATCTGCAGTAACAAAAGAACTATATCCTTCTATAGCAAAAAAATATAATACTACTGCAAGTAGAGTAGAAAGAGCTATAAGGCATGCTATAGAAGTTGCATGGTCTAGAGGACAAGTAGAAACTATAAATAAGATATTTGGCTATACAATACATAATGATAAAGGTAAGCCAACAAATTCAGAGTTTATTGCTATGGTGGCTGATAAGTTAAGATTAAAAAATAAAGTTAGTTAACAAGCGAAATGAGTTGATAATAAGCTAGTAACAAAGATTAATTAAAACAATAGCTATTGAATTACACTTATGAGTGTTTTTATGTAATAATCAAAGACCTTCAGTATTCATTAAAGAATGGATATTGAAGGTCTTTGATTTTATAAAAATATAGTAACATGAAAATATTTAAAAACATAAGATAAACATAGAGATTTAATTTAAGTAAATTTGTTTATAATGACTATTTGGAAGGCATTCTATAATATATACTTTTGTGATTTTACTGTTACAAATATGTAATAGATATGTAACAAACGTTTTTTATAATATATTATAGTTTAAATAATAAGAAAGGTGAAATTATCATGAATAGCAATATAAATACAAAAAAGAAAATAGAAGAACTAACTGCATATATAGAAAAATTAAAAGAAGAAATAAAAAGATATGAAATGTTGGAAAATAGTGATATGGTCCACAAAAATAAAAGAAACATAAGAAACAGTAAAAACAGCATAAAGAAGAATAAAGTAATGGTTGGGAAATGTACTGTTGGATTATCAGAAGCAGAACTTAGAAAAATATTAAATGATTAAGACTTTCATATTGGAATCAAGAAGCACTTTCTTAATGGGTATAAAAAGTAATAGGAAGGTGCTTTATTTTTGTGAATTATTTGGAAAAAATGTTAATAATTATTGATGCTTTAGAAATAAAATTTAATTTAAAAGTTATTTTTTTGACAAAAATTAATTTTTTTTTTTGTATATTTATAAGAATATGTATCATTAATATTGGATTGATTATGTAAATTAGGGAACATGATTTTTTTCCTTAGCATAATAACATAACATGTTGAATATTTATTCTTTTTTCCGAAAATTATCCTAAAATCAGCCATTGACAACGTTTTTTTTTTTATTTATAATAAGCTCATAAAGATTAATAAACACCTAAGTGGTTACTAATAATTAAATATTAATATTAATTTCAATTATTAATTGTTAAATATTAAATTTACATTTTATATTAAATGAGGAGGGATAGTTTTGGAAACTATTACTAAAAATAACGTTTTAAATGTTACATCAGAAATAGGTAGATTAAAAACAGTTCTACTACATAGACCAGGACAAGAAGTAGAAAATTTAACTCTTGAGCTTCTTGAAAGATTATTATTTGATGATATCCCATATTTAAAAGTTGCACAGGAAGAGCATGATGCTTTTGCTAAAACTTTAAGAGATTGTGGAGTAGAAGTTCTTTATCTTGAAGAACTTGCTGCAGAAGCTGTTGAAGATAAAGCAGTTAAAGCTAAATTCATAAGCCAGTTCATAGATGAAGCTGGAGTTGAAAGTGAAGGATTAAAAGCTGCATTAACAGATTACTTGAATACTTTTTCTAATAAAGAAATGGTGGACAAGATGATGGCAGGAATAAGAAAAGAAGAATTAGATTCTTATACTAGAAATTCACTTTATGATCAGGTAAACGATTTTTATCCTTTCATATGTGATCCAATGCCAAACTTATACTTCACAAGAGATCCATTTGCAACAATTGCTAATGGAATTACTTTAAATCATATGAGAACTGAAACAAGAAATAGAGAAACTATATTTGCAAAATATATATTTGAAAATCATCCAAGATTTAAGGGTGCAAATCTTCCACTATGGTTTAATAGGGATGAAACAACATCAATCGAAGGTGGAGACGAATTAATCTTAAGTGAAAAAGTTTTAGCTATAGGTATTTCACAAAGAACTGATTCAGCTTCAATAGAAAAAGTTTGCAAAAGATTATTCAAAATGAATACAAAATTTGAAACAGTATTAGCTTTCCATATTCCAGCTTCTAGAGCATTCATGCATTTAGATACTGTATTTACAATGGTTGATTATGACAAATTTACTATACATCCTGAAATAGAAGGACCATTAACAGTATATGAAATAACTAAAGATGCAAAATCAGCAAGTGGTTTAAAAGTTGAAAAACAGACTATGGAATTAGAAGCTATATTAGGAAAACATTTAGGAAGAAAAGTTACACTTATAAGATGTGGTGGTGGAGACAAAATCCATGCTGCAAGAGAACAATGGAATGATGGTTCAAATACTTTAGCTATCGCTCCAGGCGAAGTTGTTGTATACTCAAGAAACCATGTAACAAACAAAATCTTAGAAAGCTATGGAATTAAGCTTCACGTTATTCCTTCCTCAGAATTATCAAGAGGAAGAGGAGGCCCAAGATGTATGAGCATGCCTCTTTACAGAGAAAACCTTTAATAAATATGTAATGTAAGGGAGAAATGAATAAATGGCATTTAATCTAAGAAATAGAAACTTTTTAACATTAATGGATTTCACACCAAAAGAAATTCAATACATGATAGATTTAGCAAAAGACTTAAAAAGAGCTAAATATACAGGAACAGAAGAACAAACACTTAAAGGAAAAAATATAGTTCTATTATTTGAAAAAGATTCTACTAGAACAAGATGTTCATTTGAAGTAGGAGCACTTGATCAAGGAGCTCATGTTACATACCTAGGACCAACAGGAAGTCAGATGGGTAAAAAAGAATCTATAGCTGATACAGCAAGAGTACTTGGAAGAATGTATGATGGTATTGAATACAGAGGATTTGATCAATCAGTAGTAGAAACATTAGCAGAGTATGCTGGAGTACCAGTATGGAATGGTTTAACAACACAGGACCATCCAACACAAATACTAGCAGATTTCTTAACAATAGAAGAACATATTGATAAGCCATTAAACAAAATAGTATTTGCATACGCAGGTGATGGAAGAAACAACATGGCAAATGCTTTAATGATAGGTGCAGCAAAAATGGGAATGGACTTCAGAATAGTAGCACCAAAGGAATTATTCCCAGAAGAAGATCTAGTTAAGAAATGCCAGGAAGTTGCAAAAGAAACTGGAGCAAAAATAACTCTTACAGATAATGTAGCAGAAGGAGTTAAGAATGCAGATGTTCTTTATACTGATGTTTGGGTATCCATGGGAGAAGCAGCAGAAGTATGGGAAAAGAGAATTAACTTATTAAAACCATATCAAGTAAACATGGAAATGGTTAAATTAACAGGAAATGATAAAGTAATATTTGAACATTGTCTTCCTGCATTCCATGATTTAAATACTAAAGTTGGAAGAGAAGTTTATGAAAAATTCGGATTAAAAGAATTAGAAGTTTCCAATGAAGTATTCGAAGGAAAACATTCAGTAGTATTTGATGAAGCTGAAAACAGAATGCACACTATAAAAGCTGTTATGGTTGCAACATTAGGAAAATAATATGAATTTTAAACTATGTTATCAGGTAAAACTGGTAACATAGTTTAATAACAAAAAGGGGAGTTTAAATTTGGAAAAGGAAAACAAACTAGGATTATTTTCACTTATTGCTTTAGTTATTGGCTCAATGATCGGTGGAGGAGCTTTTAGTTTACCAGCTGATATGTCAAAAGGAGCTAGTGCTGGAGCTATTATTATAGGTTGGGTTATTACTGGAGTTGGAATGATAGCTCTTGCATTTGTGTACCAAAACCTTGCTACTAGAAAACCTGACTTAAATGGTGGAGTTTATAGTTATGCTAAAGCTGGATTTGGAGAGTACATGGGATTTAACTCTGCATGGGGTTATTGGCTAAGTGCTTTAATTGGAAACGTATCCTATTTAGTAATGTTATTTGGAGCTTTAGGATATTTTATACCTGCTTTTGGACAAGGAAATAATATACTTTCTATAGTTTGCGCATCAATTCTTGTATGGGCTGTTCAAGGATTAATATCAAAAGGCGTGCAAGGAGCAGCTCTTATAAATGTAGTAACTACTATAGGTAAGTTGATACCTATATTCTTATTCTTAATCGTAATTATCATATCTTTTAAAGTTAATATATTTACTCTAGATTTTTGGGGCAAAGCAAACCCAAGTTTAGGTAGTGTCGTACAACAAGTGAAAAGCACAATGCTTGTAACTTTGTGGGTATTTATTGGTATAGAAGGAGCAGTTGTTGTTTCAGGAAGAGCTAAAAAGAAAAGCGATGTAGGAAAAGCTACAGTAATGGCATTGGTTGGAACTCTTATGATATACATTTTAATTTCAGTGTTATCTTTAGGAGTAATGAATCAAGCAGGATTATCTAAATTAGATACTCCTTCAATGGCATATCTTCTTGAAAGCATTGTTGGAAAATGGGGAGCAATTATAATAAACTTAGGACTAGTAATTTCATTACTTGGAGCTATATTAGGATGGTCTCTTTTAGCAGCAGAAATTCCATTTGTAGCTGCTAAAGATGGTGTTTTCCCAAAGATATTTTCTAAACAAAATAAAAATGCTGCACCAATGAATTCTTTAACTCTTACTAATGTAGTAGTTCAATTTTCATTGATACTTACTTTATTCTCTAATGGTACATATCAAATGTTATATTCTATTGCAAGTGCAGCCATATTAATTCCATATTTATTTAGTGGATTATACGGATGGAAATTATCAGCTTCAGGTGAAACTTATGATGAAAATCCAGATGGAAGAACTAAGGATATTGCAATAGCTGTAGTATCAAGTATTTATGCTGCTTGGCTTGTATACGCTGCAGGAACACAAAGTATAATGATTATAATAGTATATGCAGTAGGAATACCATTCTTTATTAAGGCTAAGAAAGAAAAGGGAGAAAATGTATTCTTATCATATGAAAAAGTAATAGCAGCAATAATCTTAGTTGCAGGTATCATTGCTTTATATATGGTACTAACTGGAAGATTGGGCTAAAGTAGTACATATTTTACTTTTAATAACATGAACTGTGTAAATTTTAATATATGGTGAATAATCCATAATTAAGTTTTGCACAGTTTTTATTTTTATGATAACATGAATATATATTCAGGGTAATGTATGTATATTGCTATTTCGATTAATTAACTTACAAAATATTTTTACTTATAAATTGGAGGACAATTGTTAATGAAAGATAAAGGGTCTAATGTAATTAATGAACTTACTAAATTAGGATTAAATAAATATGAAGCTAAAGTTTATGTAGCGTTGTTAGAAAACCCTGAAATTACTGCTTACGAAATAGGAAAAAGATCAGGAGTTCCACAATCAAAAATATATGATACAGTTAAGGAACTTGCCAACAAGTGCATGCTAATACTAAATGGATCTGATCCAGTTAGATATGTGGCAGTTCCATTGGATGAATTTTTAAATAGATATAAAAAAGAAACTGAGTACACTATAAAATATTTAAAGGAAAATATAAATAACATAAGTAATACTAAACATGTTGATTATATGTGGCATTTTCAAGGGGAAAATCAATGTAATGATAAGATAAGGTATATGATTAAAAATGCTAAAAAGAGCATTTATTTAGATGTTTGGGCAGGAAATTATAAATTATTATATGATGACCTGCTAAAAGCACATGATAGGGGAGTAGAAATAGTTTGTGTTGTTTACGGGAATATAGAAAATGAAATAGGAAAAGTATACTATCATGAAATGTATGGTATGGAAGAAGATGCTGATATAAATGGAAGATGGTTATGCTTAGTAACGGATTATTCTGAAAGTTTATTTTCAATATTTAAAGATGAAGACAGTAGTGCTGTATGGACACAGAATAAGTCATTTATGCTTTCTACTGAGTGTTTTATAACCCATGATATATTTATATCTGAAATATATTCAAAGTATAGGAATCTGTTGGATGATGAATTTGGATATAACTTAGAAAAAATTAGAAAAAAATTGCCTATAGGATAAAGTTAATTTTAACTGTAAATATTAAAAAAGGTATCTCTGTGTAAACTCTGAAGAGTTGCACAGATTTTTATATTTTATTAATATTTATATTAAAGCTAAAAGAAAAACAAAATAGGATAATATAAAAGAATTGGTATTTTAATAGTAAACATACATGTATTGAAAATCGTCTAATAGAGTGTATAAGAGAATGAGTATAGATGCTATAAGTAATATTATAGAGCTTACATATGCTCTTGCTTTATACAAATTTATTAAAGTACTCTAAAACTTTATATAAGGCATCTTAAAAAAAATAACAAGGCCAAATGTTAGTCTGTTTTTTGTAATACTGCGTCCACAGAACCCTTAGATAGCTTAAGCTTCTGCGGAACCTGTATCCTTGTCTTACAAAAAATATCCGTTGCATACTGGCCTTGTTATTTTCTTTTAGATGCCTAACTTAGAAAATTTGTATAAAAAAATGAGCACTTATTATATTTAGCTGTAAATATAATAAGTACCCATTTTAGAAATTTTTTATTTGTATTATATTAAGAGACTATGAATTTCTATTATTGTTCTACTATTGTTCCGCTCTTTCCTACTAATGCATCTTTTGCTTTATCAAGGGATGCAATTAAAGTTTTTCTTCCTTTTTTAGATGAAGCAAATTTTACGGCAGCTCTTACTTTTGGAAGCATACTTCCTGGAGCAAATTGTCCTTCACTTATATACTTTTCAGCATCTTTTATGTTCATAACTGGAAGATTTTCTTGATTTGGTTTACCAAAGTTTATAGCTACTCTGTCTACTGCTGTTAAAATTAATAACATATCAGCATCTAAATCTTCAGCAAGCTTTTCAGAAGCAAAATCTTTATCTATAACAGCTGCTACTCCATGTAGGAAACCTTGTTGGTCTTCTACTACAGGAATACCACCGCCACCAACAGTTATAACTACTTGTCCTTCATTTACTAATGCTTTAACAGTATTAAGTTCAACTATTCTTTCAGGTGCAGGAGATGCAACAACTCTTCTATATCCTCTACCTGCATCTTCTACCATTATATAACCTTTTTCTTTTTCTAAAGCTTTAGATTCTTCTTCAGTATAGAAAGGTCCGATTGGTTTAGTTGGGTTTTGGAAACCTTTATCATTTTTATCAACAACAACTTGTGTAACTATTGAAGATACTTCTTTGTTTATGTCTCTTCTCTTTAGTTCATCTTTTAAAGCTTGTTGAATGTGGTATCCGATCATTCCTTGGCTCATAGCACCACAAACATCAAAAGGCATAGCTGGTGTTACTTTGCTAGCATATTCATTTTGGATAACAAGTCTACCAACTTGAGGACCATTACCGTGAGCTATAATAAGTTCATGACCTTTTTCTATCATATCTGCTAAATATATAACAGTTTCCTTAACAACTTCTAATTGTGATTCTGCAGTTGCTGGTTTTCCTTCAGCTTGTAAGGCATTTCCGCCTAATGCTACTACTATTCTCATTATTTTTACCCCCAAAATATTGAATAATTTGTATTATTTTCCTAGTGTTGCAACCATAACAGCTTTTATAGTGTGCATTCTGTTTTCAGCTTCATCAAATACTACTGAATGTTTTCCTTCGAATACTTCATTGGAAACTTCTAATTCTTTTAATCCGAATTTTTCATAAACTTCTCTTCCAACTTTAGTATTTAAATCATGGAATGCAGGAAGACAATGTTCAAATATTACTTTATCATTTCCTGTTAATTTAACCATTTCCATGTTTACTTGATATGGTTTTAATAAGTTAATTCTCTTTTCCCATACTTCTGCTGCTTCTCCCATGGATACCCAAACATCAGTATAAAGAACATCTGCATTCTTAACTCCTTCTGCTACATTATCTGTAAGAGTTATTTTTGCTCCAGTTTCTTTTGCAACTTCCTGGCATTTCTTAACTAGATCTTCTTCTGGAAATAATTCCTTTGGTGCTACTATTCTAAAGTCCATTCCCATTTTTGCTGCACCTATCATTAAAGCATTTGCCATGTTGTTTCTTCCATCGCCTGCATATGCAAATACTATTTTGTTTAATGGCTTATCGATATGTTCTTCTATTGTTAAGAAATCTGCTAGTATTTGTGTTGGATGGTCCTGTGTTGTTAAACCATTCCATACTGGTACTCCAGTATACTCTGCTAATGTTTCTACTACTGATTGATCAAATCCTCTGTATTCGATACCATCATACATTCTTCCAAGTACTCTTGCTGTATCAGCTATAGATTCTTTTTTACCCATCTGACTTCCTGTTGGTCCTAGGTATGTAACATGAGCTCCTTGATCAAGTGCTCCTACTTCAAATGAACATCTTGTTCTAGTAGAATCCTTTTCAAATAATAGAACTATATTTTTTCCTTTAAGTGTTTGTTCTTCTGTTCCTGTATATTTAGCTCTTTTTAAGTCTTTTGCTAAATCTATCATGTATTGAATTTCTTTTGGTGTAAAATCCATTAATGTTAAAAAGTTTCTGTTTCTTAGATTAAATGCCATTTATTCATTTCTCCCTTACACTTTTATAATTAATAACCACCTAGGTGGTTACTACCGATATTTTGATTATAGCTAGATAAATATACTTTGTCAATTACTTATTTTTGAACATTTTTGCGTAAATAGAATAAATATTCAACCCATTGATATAATATAAATTTTAACAATTTTAGAATTTTCAAAATTGCTATATTGGCGATTTTTAGAGCGCAATTACATCTCTATAAATATACAAAAAATATACAGAAAAAAATTTTAATTTAGTCTATGAAAATAAGTTTTGTTTAATGATATAGAATTTTTATGTTTTTTGTAGTATTTTAATTGATTAAATGAATTTGGAGTAAAAATTGAGAAATTTAGGTAATTAATCGTTTGACAAAGGATAACTTTGTAGATATAATCAAATTGTTTTGTGGACAACATTGGTAGTTTTAAAAAATTTTATAAAATTTTACTAAGTTTTTATAGGAGAGGGGATATAATTATGTTAAAAGTAATATGTATATTTACATTGATATTACTTATAAGCAATATAGTATTAGCATATAAGGTTTATGGAGCTTCAAAGAATAATAAATTAGAAACTTCAAATATTATTGAAAAAAACAATTCGGATACATCTGTACAGGAAATTGATGATTTTATTATATTATTTCTCAAACTAATAAACGATATAATAAAATACAGTGAATATTTATCATTAAGTATGAAAGATATAAGTGGACAAAGTACTATATTAACCGATAATTCTCAGTTGCATATTATTGATTTAGAGAAAACTAAAAATCAGCTTGAGGATATGCATGATAAATTGAGTAACAATTTAAAAATATCTGAAGAAATTAAAGATACATTTGAAGTAGTGAATAGTAGTATAAAAGAAAGACAGCAGCGCATTATAAAGGGGATAAATGAGTATAAAGTTGTTCAAGAGAACATGAAAGTGTCTAAAAAATCGATAGATGATTTAGTTAATTATACTATGAAGGTTCAAGGAACTATAAATAATATAAGTGAAATTTCTAAACAAATAAGCATGCTAGCACTTAATGCATCTATTGAAGCTTCTAGAGCAGGAGAATATGGAAAAGGTTTTTCAGTTGTAGCAGATGAAGTTAAGAAACTTTCTAATGAAACTGATGAAGCGACTAATGACATATTTAAAGTTTTAAGAAATATTAATCAAAGTGCATTAACAACCCAAAGCGACGTTACAAAAACCATAAATATATTAGATTCACAATCTACTATGTTACAGGAAACAGTAAATTCAATAGATGAAATAGTTCAAATGGTTGTGAAAACCTTATCTAATGTTGAAACCTTAACAAATAAAAATATTCAGTCAAATGATACGTGTACAAATGTTAATTCTACAGCATCTGTAGTTTTGGAATCTGTTGGAAATGATATGACTACAATTAAGCAAATAGATGATTCTCTTAAAAATGAAAATAAATGTGTTGAAGAATTAGTTAGCAGCACTAGTGATTTTAAATATTTAAGTAAAAATTTATTTAAGCTTTTAGAAAAGGATGAAAATACATTGGTAGCAGTGACTGAAGAATATCCTCCATTTGTCATAGAGAATAAGGATATTAATAATCAAGGTATAGATATCGATATAATAAGAGAAATTTGTAATAGAAATAATATTAATTTTAAGATGTTCTTTGCACCTTTTGATTTGTCTCTTGAGTTAGTTAAAGATGGTGCAGTTCACATGATTCCAACACTATCTTACACTGAAGATCGAAATAAAATTATAAACTTTACAAATCCATATAGGGATGAAAGTAAATTTATACTTATTACAAATAAGAATAATAAAAAAGCATTTAATTGTTATGATGATATGAAAGAATGCAAAATAGGTATTATTAGTATGTATACTTATCCATCTAATTTCTTAAATGATAGAAATATTATTAAAGATGAAAATTATAAACTTGATACTTTATTTTATAAACTTTTAAAGAATCAAATTGATGTGGTTCTATTAAATGATTACATAGGAAAATATTATATAAATTCCAATAACCTTCAAGATAAGGTTTGTGTTTCTGATTATATTTTAAAAGCTAATGAAAATTTTGATGCAAGATTAGGATTATCAAAGAAGAAAAATACAGAAAAGTTAACTCAAATATTTAATGAGGGATTTAAAGAGTTAGCTAGAGAAGGTATAATTGACAAAATTGAAAGTAAATATATAAAATTTGATTGTAATAAGTAGAGATTCATAAAATTATACGATTTCTATATTGAATAAGTTGATAAATAGGTGTAACATGTAACTATATAAATTAAAATTATATTTAAGTTTAATGATATGTATATAAAAAAGATCTCTTTATTCGAAAGTAGAGTAAAAAGATCTTTTTGTAATAAACAATATAAATTTGTATTAAAAATTAAAAAGGTATAAGCTTCTAAAAAATAAATTAAAGACATAATATTTTAACAAGAGGAAGGTGATAGTATGAAACTGGATTTAAATATGGAAGAAATTAAAAGCATACAAGCATTACTTATAAGCCGAATTAATGATCTTAGGGATAAAATAGTAGATGAAGAGGATAAAGAAGAAGAATTAAAAGAAGTTATAAGAAATTATAAAAGGCTTGTAAAGAAAATTGAAAGTCAAATATGAAAATTGAATTAAACACAACCCCCTAGATAATAATGTTTTAATAATATCTAGGGGGTTGCGTGCATTAACAATAAAAAACAATGATATTCCTTTAATTGACAATTACAAATGGTAAGTATAAAATTAACTTAATTAAAGAAAATAAAAGAAAAGTTTATATATTATTGTTGGAGGTAATAAAAAAATGGATTTATCAGAGAAAACAATAGAAAATAAAAACATATATAAAGGTAAAATTATTGAACTAAATTTAAAAACTGTTGAACTCCCTAATGGAAAAAAGGCAAAGAGAGAGATTGTAAATCATCCAGGTGGTGTTGCCGTAATTGCATATAAAGACAAAGATACTATACTTATAGTAGAGCAGTTTAGAAAACCTTTAGAACAGAATTTGTTAGAATTTCCAGCAGGAAAGATTGAAAAAGGTGAAGATCCAAAGGTGTGTGGTATAAGAGAACTTGAAGAGGAAACAGGATATAAGGCAAAGAAATTTAATTATTTAGGCAAAATAGTTACAAGTCCTGGATTTTGTGACGAATATATATACATATATAAAGCAGAAGATTTATATAAGGGTAATATGGGATTAGAAGATGAAGATGAATTTATAAATGTAAAGGAATTTAAAATAGATAAGGTTAAAGAGATGATTAAAAAGGGTGAAATAATAGATGCAAAAACTATAAGTGCATTTATGATGGAGTAATATATGCATATAACTCTTTTGTTTTTCATAAATATTAAAAAAGGTGATTAACAAAAGGGGGATGAAATTATGTCAGAAAACAAGATATTAGTAGTTCTAAACAAGCATGTACAAAACAATTTTTGGTTGTACATTGTAAGCCTTTTATGTATTTGCACAGGAATAGTATTAGGAATGTACAGTGTAAGGTATATGGGGAGTTTTGAAAAAACGGATCTATTAAGTTATATTAAGAATTTCAATACTGCTATTAATTCAGGAAATATAAGCTATAAATCTATATTTTTAGAAACTTTGAAAAGCAATATTCCTATTTTACTCGCAATGTGGTTCCTTGGTCTTACTATGATAGGAATTCCTATTATATTAATAATAGATATTATAAAGGGATTTACCATAGGATTTACTATAAGTTTTATGGTAAATGGAATGGGAACGAAGGGAATATTATTTTCTCTTTTAGGAGTATTACCACAAAATATAATTTATATTCCATGTTTTATATTAGCATCGGTAATTGCTATGGATTTTTCTATGGCAATACTAAAAGATAAAACTAATAGACAGTGGACATCTAATATTTGGATTAGGGTTACTTCATATTCCTTGTCTTTTTTATTAGTATCTGTAGTTATGTTTATAGGTTTCTTTACTGAAACATATTTAAGTCCGAATATGGTTAAACTTATTGCAGCAAGTATCGGGAGCATTATAATATGAATGCAAATAAAGAAGTGTATGACTTTATAGTGACATTATTAAAATGCTTTTTTATATTAATGTTCTTAGGATTATTTTTGCCCAGGTTATTAGATTATATTTTTTATAATTTCATAAATAAGCCTAATGTATATGATAATAGTATCCTTGTAAACAATTTAGTTCATGGAAATATTTATATTCTTCATAACTATATTATAGTATTTAATAAATTTTTAGGGCTTTGGTAAATTAGTCCAAAGGGTAGGTAAAATATATGGATAAAGTTTTGTTGAAATACATTGAAAATTTGGAAAAGAAAAAAGTAAGTAAGAATACAATGGATGCTTATGTTAGAGATATAAGTAGATTTTATAATTTTATAAAGGAAAGAAATGAAAATGTATTAGAAATAGAAAAAGTTTCTGTAATGGCATATATTCAGCATCTTCAAAAAGAAGGGAGAGCTGTTTCGTCTATTGTAAGAAATATAGTTTCTCTTAGAAACTTTTATAAATATCTTATCATTAAAGGGTTTATAAATGAAAACCCCGTAGTTAATTATGAAATGCCAAAGATTAAGCATAATATTCCTAAGATTTTAACTGTAGAGGAAGTAGACAAGTTGCTTTCAGCACCAGATTTAAGTACAAATAAGGGTATAAGAGATAGGGCTATGCTAGAAATACTTTATGCTACTGGCATGAAAGTTACAGAACTTTTAAACATTACTATATATGATATAAATCTAAAGCTTTTTTATTTAAAATGTAAAGGGTCAAAAAATAAAGAAAGAATTATACCTATAGGTTCTGTAGCAGTAAAGTATTTAGAAAGTTATTTAAAAATAAGATCGGAAATTAATATATATAATTTAGATTTACTTTTTCTAAACTTAAGAGGAATTCAAATGACTAGGCAGGGATTTTGGAAGATAGTGAAATATTACACAAGGATAGCAGGAATAGATAAACATATAAATGCATTTACGCTAAGACACTCTTTTGCAGTTCATTTACTTGAAAATGGAGCGGATATAAAATCTGTACAGGAGCTTTTAGGTCATAAAGATTTAGCAGCAACCCAAATATATTCGGCTATTTCTAGAAAGAGTAAAATTGCAGAAGTATATAAAAAAGCACATCCAAGAGCATAAGTAACATTGTATTGTCAGAGATTTTGTTTTTTGAATCTATAAGTTTGTTAAGTAATATTTTTTATTTCCTCATAATATTATTAGTTTCGGGAAAAAATACATTTTAAAGAGAGGAGGAAGTAAAAATGAAAAGAAAAACTTTAATAAGCATAGTATTAATTTTATCTTTGATTTTAGGAAATTTTACAACAATAGTTAATGCTGAACCAGCGGCAAATGCTAAGGTAGAAGATAAGTCATTAAATGTAGATGCAAGTTCTGCATTACTAATGGAACCTACAAGCGGTAAAGTAATTTATGAAAAAAATTCTCATGAAAAGCTAGCACCTGCATCAGTTACAAAGATTATGACTATGCTTTTAACTATGGAAGGTGTAGATTCAGGTAAAATAAAATTATCTGATAAAGTTACTATAAGTGAAAATGCAAAGAAAATGGGAGGAAGTTCTATGCTTCTTGATACAGGAGAAGTAAGAACTGTAGAAGAATTAATAAAAGGAATAGGAATAGCATCAGGTAATGATGCAGCTGTTGCTATGGCGGAATATTTAGGTGGTAGTGAGGAAGGATTTGTTAAGCTTATGAATGAGAGAGCACATAAGCTTGGAATGAAAGATACTAGTTTTAAGAATTGTACTGGATTAAGTTTACCTGGACATGTGACTACAGCTTATGATATATCTATTATGTCTAGAGAATTGTTAAAACATCCAAAGATATTAAAATATACGGGCACATATATGGAAACTATATCTGAAGGAAGAAAAAGTCCTATAGGACTAGTGAATCATAATAAACTTGTAAGGTTTTTCAAGGGATGTGATGGACTAAAAACAGGATTCACAGACGAAGCAAAATATTGTATATCTGCAACTGCCACAAGGGATGGAGTTAGAATGTTAGCTGTAATAATGGGCTCCCCTACATATAAGGTGAGAAATAAAGATGCAAGTATGCTTATGAATTATGGATTTTCACAGTATGAAAGCAGAAAGATCATAACTAAAGAAAAGGATATTGAAAGAGTAAATTTAAACAAAAAGGGAGATAGATTTTTCATAGCAAAAGCTCAAGAAGATTTAACTGTAGTTGTGGAAAGAGGAAAAGATTCTAATATAACTAAAAAACTCTCAATAGATAAAAACAAAAAGGAATACAAAGCTAATGAAATCATAGGATATTGCGAAGTATATGTAAATGAAAAATTGGTAGGAAAAGTTAAGATTTATTGTGATAGAGATGTAAAAAAACCAGGTGTTATCGGAAACTTGAAGGATAACTTTGTAAAAATATTAGATAGTGGAGTATAAAAAGTAAATTTTCAATGGTTTTATAACCATTGAAAATTTATTTTTTGCTTATAGGTAGGAATGTGCAAAAATAAAGATGTTGACTTATAATTAAATACTGTAGATAATTAATTAGAGATACTTAAATGATGAACTTTCGTGTTTTGAAATAATACGTCGCAATGTGATTAGTTTGTTGATATTTGAAATTAGGAGAGATTATAGGATGTCTTTAAACATTAAAATAGAAAATTTTGAAGGACCTTTTGACTTACTGCTCCATTTAATAAAAAAAAATAAAATGGACATATATGATATAAAGATACATGATATCACTAATCAGTATTTGGAATATATAAAAGCTATGGAAGAAATGGATCTTGAAATAACTTCTGAGTTTATAGTTATTTCAGCTACATTAATTGAAATAAAATCAAAAATGCTTTTACCAAAAACTAAGGTTGATGAAAATGCAGCGGATAGTGATGAAAAAGATCCTAGAAAGGAATTAATAAATAAACTTATTGAATATAAAAAGTTTAAAGAAAGTGCTAAATTTTTCAAACAGAGAGAACAAGGCGTAGGAAGAATGTTTAGCAAGAAGCCGGAAATAATAGAAGAAAAAAATAAATCTTTTGAACCTCAAAGTTTTCTTAAAGGAATAACTATGCTGCATTTATTTGATATTTATAATAAGCTTATGAACATTTATAAAAATAAAATAAATACAGGTAATGCAATTAATAAAGAAATTCCTTTAGATAGATTTAAAATAGAGGATAAAATTGATTACTTGAAGGGAATTATAGTAGATAATAAAAAAATTGTTTTTTCTAACATAGTAAAACACAGTCATTTTAAAATGGAAGTGGTAGTTACATTTCTTGCATTACTAGAACTTATGAAACTAAGAGTTGTAAAAGTAATTCAAGAAAATAATTTTAAAGAGATTTATATAGAAAGGATAAATGATAATGAAGGATGTTAATATTAATCAGGTAGAAATTGAAGAAGTATCATCTAAAAACGTATACTTTTCTATAATTGAATCTTTATTATTTGTATCAGGAGAACCTTTAGATATAAAGCAAATAGCTTCAATAATAGAGTGTAGTATAAAGTTTACTAAGGATTTACTTTTAGAAATGACCAAGCATTATGAAGAAGAAAATCGTGGAATAACAATGATAAAAGCAAATGAAAGTTATGGATTAGTTACTAAGTCTAAAAACAGTGAATATATAGAAAAACTTTTAGGAACAAATTCTAGACAATCATTATCTCAAGCAGCATTAGAAACTTTAGCAATTATTGCGTATAAACAACCAATAACGAGAATAGATATAGATGAAATCAGAGGAGTAAAAAGTGACCGAGCATTAACTACTCTTGTAGAAAAAGGATTAATTAAAGATTCAGGAAGGTTAGATGTACCAGGAAGACCCATATTATATGGCACTACTGAAGAGTTCTTAAAATATTTTGGATTAGAAAATCTTGATGATATACCATATTTAGATGATCTAATTGGTAATAATATAGAGACAGAAGAAATTGAAGATTAAATTATTTAAAGATTAACTGGTTTATTGGTTAAGCCAGTTAATCTTTAATATTATTCATTATTACTTTTGGAAGTCTCATTTTCTTCAACATTACTTTTGGAAGTTTCGTTTTTTTCAACTGTTTTGTGTGCGTGTTTTTCATGTGGTGTTGTATTTTTTTCTTTAACCAAGTTCTTAATAAAGTCCATCACCTGCGGAACAGAGTCTATTATTTTATCATATGTATTTTGTTGATTTAATGATAAAAGCCTTACAGAATCTTGTTTTGTAACTAAAAAAGCTACTGGTTTTACAGTAACACCAGCACCAGATCCACCACCAAAAGGATAAGAAGATCCTGAACCTCCTGAATTTTTATTATCAAATTCGCTTCCACCAGATGCAAAACCAAAGGAAACTTTAGATATTGGAATGATTAAAGTACCATCTTTAGCTTCTACAGCATCACCAACTATGGTATTAACATCTATCATGTCTTTGATATTTTCCATAGTACTTTTCATTAAATTTTCTATAGGATGATTATCCATAATAAATTCCTCCATTTTATTTAAGTTTTAGTAAGAGTTAATTTTTGATTCGTTCTCCAAACTCTATATATTATATAGAGTATATAAATAACTTTAGCAAAATTAACAAAAATTATACTGTTTAGTTCCAATTTTAAAATTAATTTATTTAAGTTAGGTGTTATACAGATGGAATGTTTTTTTATATTAAAAGGATATTTTAACATCATTATAATTAAAGGATATAATGATGAAATTAAACCATAGAATACAGCTGTATAAGCAGCGTCATCTAGTCCATATTCAAAATTTAATTTAAATCTAAGTGTAGGTTTAAAACTATTTCTATTTAACAATGATAAAAGTAATTTCAAACTTCTTAGAGTAAAAGGTTGCTTATCTTTATTTTTAATACTAACCTTTTTAGAAGAGTACTTGATTTTTGATGTTAAATCTATGTTATATATGTGAATATCTAATTTATTATCTATATATCTAACTTTAAATTTAATTGGAATTGGTACTAATAATATTAAGATAATAATGATAAAAGTGAGAATCACTAAATTTTCCTCCAACTCTATGTTATAACTATTAATTTAGATAATAATAAGCTTATAAATATTTTCACAGCTGTCCAGTAAACTTGTTCATTAATAATTATATCCATTAAAGGATTTTATATAACAATATAGAAAAAGTTTATGGGTTAATTTAAAAGTTAAATGAGAAAATAATTATATACCTAATAAAAAATGAAATACCTTTAAAAGGAGGTAAATGTAGTTGTGAGAAATAAATTTAAATGCATTAATACTGTGATTTTAATAATATTCATATTAGTTTTATTTATACCAATAGAGGCACGAGCTTTGGAAAATGATAATAAAGTAAGTAAAGAGAACATTACTAAGGACATATTTGTGGATGCTAGGTATGCAATAGCATTGGATAGTAAATCAAAAATAGTTCTCTATGAAAAAAAAGCATATGATTTAGTGCCTATGGCAAGTACAACTAAAATAATGACTACATTAGTAGCTATAAAATATGGTAACTTAGAAAGAAATGTGGAGATATCCGGAAGAGCAGCCGGTATAAGAGGATCTACTGTAGGTTTTAAAAAAGGAGAAAAAGTATCATTAAAAGAACTTTTATATGGATTAATGCTTAGATCAGGTAATGATGCAGCTATAGCTATTGCAGAAGGTGTAAGTGGAAGTGTAGAGGAATTTGTAGAACTTATGAATGAATATGCTAGTGAAATAGGGGTTTTGAATACCCACTTTCATACTCCACATGGATTAGATTATGATGATCATTATACAACAGCTTATGACTTAGCACTTATTACTGCTAAGGCTAAAGAAATTAAGTTATTCAATGATATTGTAAGTTCTAAAGATATAGATGGAAAAACATATAATTTCACAAGAAGTTATCACAACATAAATAAAATATTATGGCAATTACCTGAGGCTAATGGTGTAAAAACGGGATATACAGGAAAGGCTGGAAAATGTTTGGTAACCTCAAATAAAGTACAAGGAAATGATGTTATTGTTGTAGTATTAAATTGTAGGGAAAGGTGGAAGGAAACAAAAAAAATTTATGATTATGTCAATAAAAATTATCAATATAAAAAGATATTATTAAAAGGAGATAATGCTGGAAAAATAGATTTATACAAAGATGTTTTAAATTTGGAATATGGAGAAGATGCTATTATTCCTGTTAGAAATAATATTAACTACAGTGTTAAAGTTATGAAACCTGAAAAATTACAAGGATCTGTAAGAAAAGGTGATAAGGTAGGAAATGTTTGTATATATGCAGATGGAAACATGATTTATAAATCAAATCTTATTGCATCAAATAGTTACAGTGAAAATAAAATATTACGTTTTTTTACAAGGTATAATAAATTTAATAGATAACTTTTTAGGTTTAAATATTGACTTTAAAATATAGTGATGTATGATAATAAGAAATTTTTTCATAAACATCATTAATAATGACAAAACTTACAGTAATAAAGCCTTTTAAATTTTCAATATTTATATTAATATTATTTTAACAAAGCTTTAATATATATGTTATCCTCATTAATCATTTGATTATCTTTAATGAAATGTTAACATATTATATTAGGGCTTTTTTAGTTGCAAATTAATTAGTTATTATCAGCGAATCTTATTTAGTAGAAAAAACAGAGAGCTTTAAACCTTTGATTTAAAATGAATCACTTTCCTTTTAGAGTTTTGTTTTTTTCACTAAATTTATATGAATTATATAAGGGGGGGGAGATATTGTTAAGTACAAAATAAGAACTTCTAAATCGCTAAAAATTAAAAGTTTTAATATCTATTAATTTGATAGAAGTTGGAATACTACGGTAGTTATAGGGTAAGAAAGTTGTTTAATATTAATAGTGAACTTTTAATAATAAAAATGACAATATAATAAAATAAATAAACTTATATAAAAAACTATAACAATGAAAGAATATAATGTATAATACGATAAAATTTATACTTTATTTAAATGATATAGAGGGTAGTGTATAAAGTGTAACAATAAAAATGTAACGAATAAATTTATGTGGTTTACAAATTCACATAACAAAAAAGTGAAAGATGGAGCGACTAAAATTTCAAAATAGCAAATTTTGATGAATTTTATTAATATGCATATATTAAAATAATAAATTTTAAGTTTATAGATAAAAAAAACGAAATTGACTAAGAATTAACAGTTCTAGAAAATACAATTACGATCATAAATTTACAAAAATGCAATTTTAAACATTGTAAAAAATGTAAAATAGGAATAAAAGTATGCTAAAATTATTCAAATTTAATAGAAATTACAATATATTTCAAAAAAATAGAAAAAAATATTGTAAAATGGGAAGGGAGTCATCATTATATAAAGAAATTTAAATTTCTTTATATTTTTTTGGTAAGCGTTTGCAAAAGCATATTGTAATTAAATTTTTAACAGGTATAATTAAAGATATAAGGTTGAATTTTGTAATGTTAAAATTAAAAAGGTTGATTTGATATGATTGAAATATAAAAATATAACTTTAAAATTGCAAATATCATATTTGAATGTATTTATGTAAAATAAAAATTAAAAAAGTATGTATGACTATAACAGGTATTTTTATATATTAGTACAGAACTAAAGATATGATTAGTACAGTACTAAATAAAGATATAAAATAAGTAATTTTAGGCTTAAAATTATGCATATACATGAATAATTAAAGTATTAATAGTAATGATGATGTAATCTTTTAAGTTTTAATT
The DNA here is from genome assembly GCF_012926525.1 of Clostridium muellerianum. Taxonomy (GTDB): domain Bacteria; phylum Bacillota; class Clostridia; order Clostridiales; family Clostridiaceae; genus Clostridium_AM; species Clostridium_AM muellerianum. Next base: position 52,025 of record NZ_JABBNI010000004.1, on the reverse strand, counting down.
AATAAATAAGCTTTTATAGGGGTGAGAAATATGAAAAAGGAGACAGAAGGAGTTGTAATTCAAACAATAGGTAATATAGCTAAAGTCAAAGCTAATAGGCATGGAGATTGTAAAAATTGTGGAGCTTGTCCAGGAGACAAGGCTATGGTAGTAGATGCAATAAATACTATTGGTGCAAAACCAGGACAACATGTTAGCTTTGAAATTAAGGAAGTAAATATGTTGAAGGCAGCTTTTGTTGTTTATATTTTACCTCTTGTATCAGTTTTTATAGGTGCAGTAATTGGAGGATTTATAGCTGAGAAGAGTGGACATGGAAGTGTACCATTTCAAGTAGTTGGTGGAATATTAGCTTTCATTGTATCTATTATATATATAAAGTTTTTTGATAAAGCTGCTAATAAAGATGAAAATATGAAACCTATAATTACACGTATTTTATCTTAAATTTCAATTCATTTCTTAAAGTTTGCTTAAAGTTAAATTTATATAAATTTTCTTTATAAAAGATCATACCATTAAAATTATGTAAAAGAGGTGTTTAAAGATGTTTAAAAGTTTCCGAGGTGGGGTACATCCTAATGACAGAAAAAGTTATACTTCAGGTAAAGCTATAGAAGTATTACCAGTACCCAATAAGGTTACAATTCCTGTTAGACAACACATTGGCGCGCCTTGTTCACCAATAGTAAAAAAAGGTGATGAAGTAAAAAAAGGACAGATTATTGCAAAAACAGATGCTTTTGTTTCTGCTAATATTCATGCTTCAATATCAGGTACAGTAGTGGATATTGGTGATTATAACCATCCTGTATTTGGTAAGTGCCAGGCAATTGTTATTGAAAATGATGGGAAAGATGAATGGGTAGAAGGAATACCTGTAGAAAGAAATGATTGGGAAAAATTAGACAAAAAACAATTGCTAAATATTATTAAGGAAGCTGGTATTGTTGGAATGGGAGGAGCGACTTTCCCTACACATGTTAAGCTTTCTCCACCACCAGATAAAAAAGTTGATACATTTATTTTAAATGCGGCTGAATGCGAACCTTATTTAACAGCTGATCACAGAATGATGCTTGAACAAAGTAAACGTATAGTTAATGGTGTAAAAATAACAATGAAGGTTCTTGGTATTGATAAGGGTTATGTTGGTATAGAACAAAATAAACCAGATGCTATAAACGTTATGACGAAAGCATTTGAAGGAACAAGTATACAAGTCGTTGGACTTCCAACAAAGTATCCTCAAGGTGCTGAAAAAATGTTAATCAGAGTTTTAGTGGATAAGGAAGTGCCATCTGGTGGATTACCAGCAGATGTAGGTGTTGTGGTTCAAAATGTTGGTACTGTTGCAGCTATAAGTGATGCAGTACTTAAAGGAATTCCATTAATAGAAAGAGTTACAACTGTTAGTGGTGGAGCTATAAAAGAACCTAAAAATCTTTTAGTGAGAGTTGGTACTTTATTTTCAGATGCAATAGAATTCTGTGGAGGTTTTTCAGAAACTCCAGAAAAATTACTTTCAGGCGGTCCTATGATGGGAATGGCTCAATCTAATATAGATTTACCTATAATTAAAGGTGTATCTGGAATATTAGCTTTAAGCAAAAAAGATGTTAATTCGGGAAGAGAATCAGCATGCATTCATTGTGGACGCTGTGTAGAGGTATGTCCTATGCACTTAGTTCCAAGTAAACTTAGCATTCTTGGTCAAAAAGGTTTATATCAGGAAGCCAAAGAAGAAGCAAATCTTTTAGATTGTGTGGAATGTGGAAGCTGTGTTTATGTATGCCCTGCTAAACGTAATATTGTTCAATATATAAAATATTGTAAGGCACAAAATGCAGCTGAAAATGCGAAGAAGAAGTAAGGGGGAGAATATTAATGGCTGAAGTAGAATTAAAAGACAAGCTATTTACCGTTTCTGCATCACCACATATTCGTTCAGAAGAATCTGTTTCTAAGATTATGTGGACTGTTAATGCAACTTTAGTACCAGCGGCTATTTTTGGTGTTTGGAATTTTGGAATTAATGCATTAATTTCAATTATAGCAGGTATTGTATCTGCAGTAGTTTTTGAATATGCTGTACAAAAAATAAGAAATAAACCTATAACCATAAGTGATGGTAGTGCTGTTTTGACAGGATTACTTATAGCAATGTGTGTTTCACCAAAGGTTCCATTTTATATGGTTATATTTGGTTCATTTATTGCCATAGTTATAGCAAAACATTCTATGGGTGGATTAGGTTACAATATATTTAACCCAGCACATATAGGTAGAGCAGCTATGATGGCTTCATGGCCAGTATTTATGACAAGTTGGACAGTTCTTCATGCTCCTGGTGTTGATGCTGTAACAAGTGCTACACCTTTAGGAATTTTAAAATTACAAGGTTATTCAAAACTTATTGAAACTTTTGGAGGACAAGCAAATCTTTATAAGGCATTATTTATAGGTACTCGTAATGGTTGTATTGGTGAAACTTCAACAGTTTTATTAGTTCTTGGAGGATTATACTTAATTTATAAAAAATATGTTAACTGGGAAGTACCTGTTGTTATGATAGCGACAGTTGGCATTTTAACTTGGGTATTTGGACCAGCCGGCATGTTTACAGGAGATCCAGTATTTCATATGATGGCTGGTGGATTAGTAATAGGAGCTTTCTTTATGGCTACAGATATGGTTACTACTCCAATTACACGTAAAGGACAAATCATATTTGCTTTTGGAGCAGGATTAATTACTACGTTGATTAGATTAAAGGGTGGATATCCAGAAGGCGTTTGTTATTCATTATTACTTATGAACTGTGTAAGTCCTTTAATTGATCGTCTATGCCCTCCAAAAAAATTCGGAGCAAGGAGGTAATTAAAAATGGCAGAACAGCATGTAGAAAAACATTATAGTACATTTCAAATAGCTATGAATTTAACAGCAGCCTGTTTTATATCAGGAATAATTATAGCTATGGTATATTTTGTAACTCATCCTATAGCTGTAAAGAACAGTAAGGCACTTGAAGTTAAATCAATGCAGAAGTTAATTTCTGATGCAGATAAGTTTGAAAAAATTCAAGGAAAAGAAGGATGGTATACTGCGAAGAGTGGTGGCAAAACTGTAGGTTATATTATTCCAGTTGAAACAAAAGGTTATGGCGGAGCAATTAAAATGCTTGTAGCTGTAACAGAAGATGATAAGGTAATTGATTATAATATACAGTCAGCTAATGAAACACCAGGACTTGGAGATAATGCAGCTAAAGAACCGTTTAGAAAAGAATTCAAAGGTAAGAAATCAGAGGATCTAGAAGTAGTAAAAGATCCTTCAAATACTAAGAATATACAAGCTATGACAGGTGCAACAATTTCTTCAAGAGCAGTTACAAAGGGTGTTAAAGAAGCTGTTGAGAATGCTAAAAGCTTGAAAGGAGGTAAATAGCAATGGGTGATTTGTGGAAAATATTTAAAAAGGGCGTAGTTATGGAAAACCCTATATTTGTTCTTGCACTTAGTTTATGTCCTTCACTAGCAGTAACTAGTACAGTAAAAAATGCTTTAACTATGGGACTTACTGTTATGTTTGTTATAACTGCTAATAATATATCAGTATCCTTCACTAGAAAATGGGTTAACCCTAAGGTGCGTGTACCAGTATATATTACTTCTATAGCTACTATTGTTACAGTGGTAGAATTATTATTACAAGCTTATGCACCAATGTTGTTTAAAGCATTAGGTATCTATCTAGACCTAGTAGTTGTTTTTGCAATCATTTTAGCTCGTGCAGAAGTTTTTGCTTCTAAAAATAAGGTGATTCCATCAATGCTTGATGGATTAGGAATGGGAGTAGGTTTTACTATTGCAATGCTTATTATTGGAGTAATTCGTGAGTTCTTTGGAATGGGCTCTATAATGGGAATTCAAATTTTAGGTACTTGGTATAAGCCTATATTGATGATGATTTTACCTCCTGGTGCATTTATGTTAATCGGATATTTAGTTGCACTATTTAAAATTCATAATGAAAAAATGGCTAAACGTCAAGCTGAAGGAGGTAATGCATAATGGAATATTTAACTCTTTTTGTAAGTGCTGTCCTTGTAAATAACTATGTTTTAACAAGGTTTTTAGGATTGTGTATTTTCTTTGGGGTTTCTAAAAGTCTTGATGCTTCTATAGGAATGGGTATGGCGGTTACTTCTATTTTGACGTTGAGTTCGGCACTTGCATGGATAGTTTATCATTTTGTATTAGCACCATTTGGGTTAACTTTCTTAAGAACAATTGTATTTGTACTTTTAATTGCAAGTTTTGTTCAGCTTTTGGAAATGATTATAAAAAAACATGCACCTGCATTATATAATATGTGGGGAATTTATTTATTACTTATTGCTACGAACTGTATAGTACTTGGTGTTCCAGTTACAAATGTAGAATCAAATTTTGGATTCTTAAAAAGCGTAGTAAATGCTTTGGGATCAGGTGTAGGTTTTGCACTAGCAATAATTTTAATGGCTAGTTTAAGAGAAAAATTAGCTTTAGCAGATGTACCTAAGCCTTTGGAAGGACTTGGCATAGCATTTATTTTAGCTGGTATGTTAGCATTGTCGTTCCTTGGTTTTTCCGGCATGATTGCTTTATAGAAAGGAGCTGAGGATTAATTATGGAAACTCCAATTATAGTTTTAATTGTAATGACTTGTGTTGGTTTAGTATTTGGTTTTGTATTAGCTTTTGCTAATAAAAAGTTTGCTATGGAAGTAAATCCTCTTATTGAAATAGTTGAAGATGTTTTACCAAAAGGTCAATGTGGTTCTTGTGGATATGCTGGTTGTAAGGCTTATGCTGAAGCAGTTGTTAGTAATCCAGATGTACCACCTAATCTTTGTATTCCAGGTAAAGATATAGTAGCTAAACAAGTAGCAGAATTAACTGGTAAAGCTGCAGAAGAAACAGAACCAAGAGTATCACATGTAAAATGTAAAGGTTGCTCTGATAAGGCTACTAGAAGTTATAATTATGAGGGAATACAGGATTGTGTAGCAGCTAGCTTGCTACAAGGAGGACCTAAAGTTTGTTCACATGGATGTCTTGGATTCGGAACATGTGTTAAAAACTGTCCATTTGATGCTATGATTTTAGGAGAAAATGGATTACCAATTATAGATGAAAATAAATGTACAGGCTGTGGAAAATGCGAAACAGTTTGTCCTAAACATGTTATAGAAATGCGTCCAATTAATAGTCATGTAACTGTTAATTGTAATTCAAAAGATAAAGGTGCAGTAGTACGTAAGGCATGTACTGTAGGATGTCTTGGCTGTGGACTTTGTAAGAGAAATTGTCCACATGAAGCTATTGTAATAGAAAACAATTTAGCTGTAGTAAATCATAGTATTTGTGCTGAAAAATGTGATAATCCTACTTGTATAGCTAAGTGTCCAACAAAGGCTATTCAATCTCTAGTTGGAGATGTAAAGCCTGTAGTTGAGGCAGCTAAGCAGGAGATTGCAGCAAATACTGAAAATAAAACAAATGTTGAGAATAAGGATAAGTAAACAAACTAGATTCGATAAGCATATTGATTAATTTAGTGAGAATGTATTTATAACTTTATTCCAAGACAATATTTGTTTTTAAGGTGGAAAACTCTTTATTGAGTTTTTCACCTTTTTTTATGGTGTTCATAAAATTAATTTAAATATAAAGGTAATTAAAAATGACTATTTTTATAAACATATGAGGATAAATTGTGATAGAGTAATAGTAATAAGTTGTATTTAGTTGCTATTTCTGTAATTACTTAAATGTTATAATTTAATAGCATTAATATACAATAAAGTTAAAATTAAAACCTATTAAGGGTGGTTACACTATATAAATTTTTAGAAGGAGTAATTTCATGAGAATAATTACGCTTATAGAAAATATTAAAGATGATTCAAATAATTTAATTAATGAAAAGGGGCTGTGCCTTTATATAGAAAAAGATAATAAGCATATACTTTTTGACACGGGAAGGACAGGCAATTTTATTTATAATGCAAAAAAGTTAGGGATTAATCTAGAGAATATAGATGCTGTAGTGCTTTCACATGGCCATGGAGATCATGGAGGTGGATTAATACCGTTTTTTAAAATCAATAGTAAAGCGAAAGTATATATGAAAATAGAAGCTTCTAGGGAGTTCTATTTTCATTATAAGTTGTTTAATAAAAATGTTAGTGTTAGTAGTAAGCTATTTGAAGAGTATTCTTATAGAATTCAGTATATGAAAAATTTTACGGAAGTAATGAAGGATATATACATTATTACAGATATACATAAGCATTATGAAATTCCCGAAGGAAATAAATATCTGTTTGTTAAAAAAGAAACTAAGTTAATCAGAGATGAATTTCACCATGAGCTAATTATGGTTATTAAAGAACGGGACGGTATATGTATATTCACAGGTTGTTCTCATAATGGTACTGCTAATATGATAAAAACTGCCAAAGATAATTTTAAAGATTCAAATATCAAAGCTGTTATAGGTGGTTTTCATTTAGTTAAAATTCCTATAATAAAATCATTAACTGCATCTAGGAGTCAAATTGATACACTTGTAAATGAAATTATTGCTTCAAATGTAGAAAAAGTATATACAGGACACTGTACAGGGGAAAAAGCATATAAAAAGTTAAAGGAAGTCTTAGGTGATAAAATTCAGTATATTAAAACAGGTACAGAGATAATAATTTAGAAAAGTGCAAAGTTACAATTTAAGCATATTGCGACACAACTTTTTAGGTGGAGTCCGCATTGAATATATGGTGTAAAAAAGCTGACCGTTTATTAAGGAGCTCTAATGCCTAAAATTCAAAAAACCCCTACCCGCTCAAATGTCTCGTCTTGATTCAAATTACGAGATTTTTTAAAAGGAAACGCCTCTTCCTTATGTCAGAGGAGTAAGCGATTCACACAAAATCATAGATTTTGGTTCACTGCTTAACAGCTCCTAAATTCTCTCAAAAGCTTTTATACACCATATATTCAAAGCTACCTCCACCTAAAAAGTTGTGTAGTAACTGTTGTAATTCTAATATAATAAAGTTAATTTCAAAATATATAAATTCTTGATTCTAAAAGATTTCAAAAATGGGGAGTTAATATATATTGAATGTTATATTTTGTGGATTATGTTATAATAAGTACTATTTAAAACTATAATCAAATGAACAATAGTAAATTTTGATGTAGTAAATAATCTGCTACTTAAAAAATAAATGATTTATAAAATATGTTCTAATTTAATGAAGAGATTAACATTTCTTCGGTTAGTTGTGCAGCATTATTTTTAAAGTGTTTATTAAATCTAAATGTTTTTAAACATAGGAATTTTGTTTATGTGTTTGGTTAAAAGTTTCGCGCAAATTCCTATAAAGTATCCCGTTATTACTGCAGATACTAAAAGAATTGGAAGATATAAGTATATTCTAAAATCTTTTACAACTATGGAAGCTACAAATAGCTGACCGATATTATGAAATATAGCACCACATATACTTATAGTCCATAAACTTATAGAATCCTTAAAATATTTATAAAGAAGTATCATTACAACATTGCTTAATATTCCACCAGCTATGCTGAACATAAATGCTGACATAGAACCACCAAACATTGAACCTAAAAGAGTTCTTAAAAACATTATAAGTAGAGCTTCTTTCCAACCCATCAGTATTAAGGCAGCAAGGGATACGATGTTAGCAAGGCCTAATTTTATTCCAGGAAAAAGAACTGGTATTTGAGCTTCTACTATATATATTACCAAGGCAATACTTGCTAAAAAACTTAAGAATACCATTTTCCGTGTTTTGTTCATTATTACACCTTCATTAACTTGTTATTTGGTCAAATTTAGAGTTTTTACCTTGTATGCTAATGATCAATTTATGAGGAAGACATACAGAGCTTTGACCTGGCTCAGATATCCATCCATTTTTAACACAAATTTTATCAGGACAATCTGCATCTTTAATTCGTATTTTATCAGAAACTATTTCTACAATATTATAGTGGTTACCATCATAAGTTATCTTTATTTCTTGATTTTCTTTTATAGCATTTAAATCTATAGTTTTAATTATTTTACCGTTTTGTTTTATGGTAGCTATGCGATGAGAGCCTTTTATATGCTGCTTATATAAAAAAACAGAAATAACACTTATTATAATTAAAGTTACTATTAATATAGCAGCTATTTTATCTCCTTTTTTCATACATTATCTCCTTTTACATTTTTTCAGCAACTATGGTAAATAATTTTGGAATACCTTTATCTTCTGGTTTAGGTCCTTCACTTTCTTGAAATGTTTTTATATACAAATTATTATTAGCAATAGATGTTATAATTTCGCCTATAGTCCATTTCCTTAAGTGAGCTTTTTGAAAACCACTTTTTTCTTCTGCTGTAAGGGTTTCTGTTCCAGGTACAAATTTCATGTAAGCTACATCAGTTTCTTCTATAGATGTACTAAAGTAGTCACCAGTAACCTTATGCTTTTTTCCTCTGCTTGTAATAAGCTTTGTAGATATAGGATGAAAATCTTCAATCATAAAAAGCCCACCTTTTTTTAGAAGTTTTGAAGCAACATGGAAAAATGGGTTCAGGTCTGTGAAATAATGAAGTATTCCAAGCTCACAAAAAACTATATCATAATCTTCGGTAAACTCCTCATCAGGAATATTTAATACATCTGAAACTATATACTTTATATTTGTATTACAAGCTCTAGCTAAATCTAAAGCATATCTTGAATTTTCATAAGAAAAATCTACAACGGTAACAGCTGCCCCCATTAAGGATAAGGATATGGCTTTAGTACCATGTGAGCCTAATAAATTTGCTATTTTTTTATCTTTAACATTTATAAAATACTCGCTTAGTAGACCTAATCGTGAAATGGGGTCTGCCAATATTTTTTTCGAAGCTTCTGAAGGAGTTCCAAAACGATAAACCCAAGCATCATAAGCCATTTGATTCCAGGCAAGTTCATTTATTTTTGTATGTTCTTCTTGCATATAAACCTCCTAAGTTACAATATATATATTTTAATTTATTTTTTATAGTTATTACTATCAAATTTTACTATAATATAAACTCGTTTACAATGCTAAGGGTAAAAATAAGAAATCTCTTTATTTAAGTTAATTTGAGAGAATTATGGTAAGACGCATGAAAGAAAATAACTAGTCAGTATGTTGGTTTATTTTGCGTCATACTGCGTCAGAAGAACCTGCTTCCTTATCTGACACAAAATAGACTAGCATCTTTGTTTGGTTATTTTCTTTCATGTGACTAATACATAAAATTTAATAATATAGTAAAACATAATTTGAGAATGTTTATATTGAATACTTAAAGGAGCATGGTAATGGGTTTTTTAAGATTTTTTTTAGTATTTATTCCTATTAGTATAGTAGCTGAATTTATGAAATTAGATTCTGTATGGATTTTTATACTTTCTTCTATTTCTATAATACCATTAGCATGGTTTATGGGAAAAGCTACAGAAGAAATATCTGTATATTCAGGACCAAGGGTAGGTGGTTTTTTAAATGCTACATTTGGAAATGCCACAGAGCTTATCATATCATTTTTTGCGTTGAAGGAAGGGCTCTTTGATGTAGTTAAAGCGTCTATTGCAGGATCTGTTATAGGAAATATTCTGCTAGTACTTGGGGCAAGCATGTTTTTTGGTGGATTAAAGTATAAAATACAGAAGTTTAATAGGAAAGTAATAGAAGTTTCTTCAAGTATGTTGTTGTTTGCAGTTATAGGACTAAGTATACCAGCTATATTTACATATACAATGGATACAGAATTAATTGCTAATAAATATCAGTGGTTAAGTATTTCCATAGCTCTATCCATGTTTATAATATACTTATTGGGATTGTATTTTTCCTTTTATACTCATAAAGATTTGTATGGATCAGATCATGAAGAAAGTACAGAGGCAATATGGGGATTAAAAAAATCTATACTGGTTTTGGTAATATGTACCCTAATTATTGCATTAGAAAGTGAATTTTTAGTTGGTTCTGTAGAACCAATGACGGAAAGTCTTTCGCTTAGCAAAATATTTGTAGGTATAATTATAATTCCTATAATAGGAAATGCAGCTGAACATAGTACTGCTATAATTATGGCAGTAAAAAATAAAATGGATGTTGCCATTGAAATAGCTGTAGGTTCCAGTTTGCAAATAATATTATTTGTAGCTCCAGTTCTTGTGTTTTTAAGTTTATTATTTAAACCTATGAGTATAGTATTTAATAAGTTTGAATTAGTGTCAATTATAGTTTCTGTACTTATAGTTAACAGGGTAGCTAGTGATGGAGAATCAAATTGGTTAGAAGGAATACAGCTTCTTGCTGTTTATATTATAACGGCACTAAGTTTTTTAATTTAATATCATTAGGATAGCTTACAAGTATAAATTAACCAGTACAGTAATTAGAAATTTAATTATATTTAGTATGAGAATTATACTTTTAAGAAGAAAAATACGAATTATACTTTGTAAAATCAAACACAAAGTTCGGATATGTGAAGATTTTTAATATAAATTTTTATTTAATATTTGTATTTTTATATATTTGTGATATAATTTAAGCGAATGATAAATTAAAATTAATATAAAATGTTCGTAAATTTTTTTATATAAGACAAGGGGGATAAAGATGGCAAATTGTGTTAAGAGGATATTTGTGGAAAAAAGAGCAGGATTTGATGTAGAAGCCCAAAAAACATTAGAAGATTTAAGAGAAAGTTTAAATATTAATGGGTTAGAAGGAATTAGATTAATTAATCGTTATGATATAGAAGGAATATCTGAAGAAGAATTTGAAAAATCAAAGCATACTATTTTTTCGGAGAGAACTGTTGATATAGTTTATGAAGATAAAATAGAAGTTGATGAAAGAGACAAGGTTTTTGCTGTTGAATATTTACCAGGACAATATGATCAAAGAGCTGATTCAGCTTCTCAATGTGTTCAAATACTTACTCAAAGTGAAAAACCAACTATTTTATCTGCAAAGGTATATATAGTAAGTGGAAATATATCTGATGAAGAGTTTGGAAAAATAAAAAATTATTGCATAAATAACGTGGATTCAAGAGAGGCTTCTTTAGAAAAACCAGAAACTTTAGAAATGGAAGTTGAAGTTCCAGATTCTGTTGAGGTACTAGATGGCTTTATAGAAATGGATGATGAAAAAGTTAAGACTTTTGTAGAAGAAAAAGGTCTTGCAATGAGCGTTGAAGATTTAAAATTCTGTCAAAAATATTTTAGAGATACAGAAAAGAGAAATCCAACTATTACTGAAATAAAGGTTATAGACACATATTGGTCAGATCACTGCAGACATACTACTTTTATGACAGAGCTTACCAAAGTAGACATAGAAGAAGCTCATTTAACTAAGCCTATAAAGGATGTATACAAAGACTATTTATCTGTTAGAAAAGATTTATATGGTGATAAAGATAAACCAGTTTGTCTTATGGACATAGCTATTATAGGTATGAAAGAGCTTAGAAAAAATGGACTTTTAGATGATTTAGATCAATCAGAAGAAATAAATGCTTGCAGCATAGTAGTAGATGCTGATATAGATGGAAAAAAAGAAAAATGGCTTGTTATGTTCAAAAATGAAACTCATAACCATCCTACAGAAATTGAACCTTTTGGAGGAGCAGCAACTTGTCTTGGTGGCGCTATAAGAGATCCACTTTCAGGTAGATCATATGTATATCAAGCTATGAGAGTTACAGGAAGTGCAGATCCAAGAACTCCAATAAAAGATACTTTAGCTGGAAAGCTTCCTCAAAAGAAAATAACAAGATCAGCAGCGCATGGATATAGTTCTTATGGAAATCAAATAGGTCTTGCTACAGGTCAAGTAGCTGAAATATATAATGAAGGCTATGTAGCAAAGAGAATGGAAATAGGAGCAGTTATTGGTGCAGCTCCAATGAAAAATGTTAGGAGAGAAGCTCCAATACCTTCCGACGTAGTTATCCTAGTTGGAGGAAGAACAGGAAGAGATGGCTGTGGTGGTGCTACAGGTTCTTCTAAAAAGCATACAGAAAGCTCTATTTTAACTTGTGGTTCAGAAGTTCAAAAAGGTAATGCTCCAACTGAAAGAAAAATTCAAAGATTGTTTAGAAAAGAAGAAGTAAGCACTATGATAAAAAGATGTAATGACTTTGGTGCAGGTGGAGTATCTGTTGCTATAGGAGAGCTTACAGATGGATTAAATATAAATCTAGATTTAGTTCCTAAAAAATATGAAGGACTTGATGGAACAGAACTTTCTATATCAGAATCTCAAGAACGTATGGCTGTGGTAGTTTCCAAGGAAGATGCAGAGAAATTTATAAAGTATGCAGAAGATGAGAACTTAGAAGCTGTAAAAGTGGCAGATGTAACTTCAGATAAAAGATTGAAGATGTACTGGAAGGGAACACCTATAGTAGATATGAGTAGGGAATTTTTAGATACTAATGGTGTAAGACAGAAGATAGAAGTTTCTGTGAAAGCTCCTAAGGAAGATAAGAATTACTTTAATATAGATAGAAATATAACTGATTTAAGAGAGCAGTGGATTGATACATTAAAAGACTTAAATGTATGTAGTCAAAAAGGTTTAATAGAAAGATTTGATAGTACTATTGGTGCTGGTACAGTGCTTATGCCTTTTGGAGGAAAATATCAAGATACTCCAGCTGAAGGTATGGCAGCAAAACTTCCAGTATTAAATAAAGAAACTAAAACAGGAACAATTATGACCTTTGGATATAATCCTGAAATTTCTACATGGAGTCCGTTCCATGGTGCAGTATATGCAGTAGTAGAATCTGCAGCAAAGATAGTTGCTTGTGGTGGAGATGCATCTAAGATAAGACTTACTTTCCAAGAGTATTTTGAAAGACTAGGAAAAGATGCTTCAAGATGGGGTAAGCCATTTGCAGCATTAATGGGTGCTTTGTATGCACAAAGACAATTAGGCATTGCAGCTATAGGTGGAAAGGACAGTATGTCAGGAAGCTTTAAGGACATGGATGTACCACCAACACTTGTATCATTTGCAGTTAATGTAGTAAATACGGATAAGGTAATCTCATCAGAGTTTAAAAAGTCAGGAAGCAATATAGTTATAGTTCCTATGACTAGAGATGAATATGATCTTCCAAACTTTGATGTATTAAAGAAAAATTTAAAAGCTGTAACTTCTATGACAGAAAAACAAGAAGTATTCTCGGCTATGACAGTTAAAAATGGTGGTATATGTGAAGTTGTAAGTAAAATGAGTTTTGGAAATAGAATAGGTGTTAAATTAATTAATGTTACAGAAAAAGAATTATTTGCACCAATGTATGGTTCTATTGTAATAGAAGTTTCTAAAGACTTAGATCTAAATAAAGAATTAGCAGGAATTGAATATAAGGTAATTGGAGAAACAATAGAAGAACCTTCAATATATGCAGCTGATTTGAAATTAGACATAGAAGAGATTTATAAAGCTTGGGAAGGTTCTTTAGAAAGTATATTCCCAACAAAGACAAAAGAAATAAATGCTGATATAAAGAATATAGAATTCAAAACTAAAAATGTAAAAACACCATCAATAAAGGTGGCAAAACCAAAGGTATTTATACCAGTATTTCCAGGAACAAACTGTGAATATGATTCAGCTAGAGCATTTAAAAAAGCTGGTGCTGATGTAGAAGTTATGGTGCTTAAAAATTTAAGTGGAAAAGATATAGAAAAATCTATAGATTATATGGAAAAAGCAATAAAAGCTTCTCAAATAGTAATGCTTCCAGGAGGATTTAGTGCAGGTGATGAACCAGATGGTTCTGGTAAATTTATAGCAACAGTATTTAGAAATCCTAAAATAAAAGAAGCTGTTATGGAACTTTTAAATAATAGAGATGGATTGATGTTAGGTATATGCAATGGATTCCAGGCTTTGATAAAATTAGGCTTAGTACCTTTTGGTGAAATAAGAGATATAGATAGAAGCTATCCAACACTTACCTATAATAAAATAGGACGTCACGTATCTCATATAGTAAATACTAAAATAACATCAAATTTATCACCATGGTTTAGTAATGTTAATGTAGGAGATGTACATTCAATTGCAGTTTCACATGGTGAAGGTAGATTTGTTGCTGATGAAACAACATTAAAGAGACTTATAGAAAATGGTCAAGTAGCAACTCAATATGTAGATTATGAAGGAAATGCTACTTATGATATAAGATTTAATCAAAATGGTTCAGTATATGCTATAGAAGGTATAACAAGCCCTGATGGAAGAGTACTTGGCAAAATGGGTCACTCAGAAAGAAAGGGTGACAATGTATTTAAAAATATACCAGGCAGCAAAGATCAAAAATTATTTGAAGCAGGAGTACAGTACTTCAAGTAACTGATAGTGGATAGTTAATAAAAGCATAATGCGACGTAAAGTGTAGTGAAAGTTTTGATTTTAACTTTTACTACGAGATATAGGATAAGCGTTTACTCATTGCTAAATGTTTTCAATTAGTCTAAGCTCAAAGTTAAAGAAACCCTAAGAACTTTGCCAAACTCGGTTCCCTCAAACAAGGCTAAAGTTCTAAGGCTTTCTTTAACTTCTCGCTAAGACTAATAGAAAACAATTTAGCTAATGTGAGTAAACGCTTATTCTATATCCCTACGTAAAAGTTAAAATCAAAACTAGTAACTTCAGTTGTATATATTAGTATTGATAACTTTATAATTTAGCTCTTAAAACCTTAGGCGGAAGCCTTCAGAATAAACACATAAAGCAAAAGTATTTCTCTTGGTATAATAGAATTGCGAGTGCTGAAAATAATCAAAATAAGGCACCATATAACACATAGATTCAAAACTGAAAATGAATCTATTACTTCAGGCTGCGCCTTAAGTTATGATTAAACTAAATAACTTAAAATATATCAGCCGTAATACAGCTTAACGTTTCTTCGGTTACTTGTGTCACATTATTTTTAAATTGTAAAATAAAAATGTATACTTTTTTATTTCTAGTTAATACTATGAAAGTAAACTTTTTTTACTCATATAATAGACTGAACTAGTATTTGTACTTAATACTGGTTCTTTTTTTATATTTTTTTGGACATGCATCTCTGATTTTTCGTATTTTTTTACTTTTAGCTCAAATACTACTATGTATTTTATGTTCTTTGCTTATAGTTACTAGTAAGAGTGTATAGCTTTGTTCTAAAATCTTTAAAAAACTAATATAAATACTACAAAGATATTTCCTTAGAAGATATACAATATGTATTTGTTATTACTTTTTATGGAGGTTATATAATGAATTTTAAAGAATTAATAGAAAATGATAGAGAAAAAAGAAAAAAAGAAGAGTTTCAGGGGAATTTTTTAGATTATCTTGAAATTTTAAAGAAAAATCCTGATGCAGCTAAACTTGCTCATAAAAGAATATACGATATTATAAACAAGTTTGGTGTAGAAGTTTTGAAACCAGAGGAAAACTTAAGAATAAGAAAAATATATGGTAATGAAACTATTAAAAGCTACGGCTTTTTTAAAAATGAGTTTTTCGGCATAGATAAAACCTTGATGAAAATAGCTAGTTACTTTTATTCAGCAGCTATGGAAGGTGAAGAATCAAGGCAAGTACTTTATTTAGTTGGTCCAGTAGGATCAGGAAAGTCTTCTATAGTAGATGCATTTAAAAAAGCTATAGAAGCAAGTGAACCTATATATGCATTGAAAGGATGTCCTATGAGGGAAGAACCTCTTCATCTTATTCCTAAGCATTTAAGAAAAGATTTTGAAGAGATGTTGGGGGTTAAAATAGAAGGAGATTTATGTCCTGTATGCAGGTATAGATTAAAAGAAGAATTTAAAGGCGAATATGAGAAGTTCCCAGTAGTTAAAACTGAATTTTCTATAAGGTCTAGAAAAGGAGTGGGGGTAGTACCTCCTGTTGATCCTAATAACCAAGATACATCTGTACTGGTGGGGTCCGTAGATATATCTAAGATGGATTTGTATCCAGAAGATGATCCTCGTATATTTTCACTAAATGGAGCTTTTGACGTAGGAAATAGAGGAATGGTTGAATTTATAGAGGTATTTAAAAATGATGTAGAGTATTTGCATACTATAATAACAGCCACTCAGGAAAAATCAATACCATCTCCAGGAAAAGGATCAATGATCTATTTTGATGGAGTAATTATTGCCCATTCCAATGAAGCAGAATGGAATAAATTTAAATCAGATCATACAAATGAAGCTATATTAGATAGAATTGTAAAAGTGGAAGTTCCATATTGCTTAGAGTTAAATGAAGAAACTAAAATATATGAAAAAATATTAAAGAAAAGTAATTTTAAAGCTCATATAGCACCTCATACTATTGAAATGGCTGCTATGTTTGCGATACTTACAAGGCTTATGCCATCTAATAAAGTAGATACTCTTACAAAGTTAAAAATATATAATGGTGAAGAAATAGTTGAAAAAGGTACTACCAAAAAGATAGATATCACTGAACTTAGAGAAGAAGCAGGGCTTGGAGAAGGTATGGAGGGTATATCTACAAGATTTATAATTAAAGCTATAGATAATGCTCTTTCTGATTCTGAATATGACTGCATAAATCCTCTAAGTGTTATGGAAAATATAATAAAATCAGTAAAGGATTTAGATATAGCTGATGATATAAAGAGAAAATATTTAGCATTTGTTCAAGATACTATGAGAAAAGAATATAATAAGATCCTTGAAAAAGAAATAACTAAGGCATTTATTCAAAGCTTTAGAGAGCAAGCAGAAAGCTTATTTAATAACTATTTAGATCATGCAGAAGCATATGTAAATAAGACTAAAATTAAAGATAAGTCTACAGGAGAACAATTAGAAGCTGATGAAAAATTCATGAGGTCTATTGAGGAACAAATAGGAATATCAGAAGGTTCTGCTAAAGGATTTAGATCTGATGTAACATCATATATGTTCTATATGATAAGAAAAGGAGAAAAAATAGATTATACTTCTTATGAGCCTTTAAAAGAAGCTGTAGAAAAGAAAATAACTTCTTCTGTAAGAGAGATGTCTCGTATTGTTACTAAGTCAAAGGTTAGAAATAAGGAACAAGATAAGAAATATAATTCAATGGTAGAAGAAATGAAGAAGAATGGATATTGTGACCACTGCTGTGACGTAATACTCAAATATGCAGCTAATAATCTATGGAAGGATTGATGGCACTATGGGCATATTTAGAGAATTTAATCCTATAGGACATGATAGAGTTGCTGAAGACAAAAGAAGGCATAGAGAACTTGTAGAAGATTCTATAAAGAAAAATTTAGTAGACATATTATCAGAAGAAAGTATTATTGGTCAGACTAAGAATAAAAAAATTAAAATACCTATAAAAGGACTTAAAGAATATCAGTTTATATACGGTAAAAATGTGCCAGGAGTTGGAAGTGGTGATGGTACTGAAAAAAGAGGAGATGTTATAGGAAAAGAAAAGGATGCCAAAGGTGGTGGAAACAAAGGGGCAGGTAATAGTGAAGGCGAAGATATATATGAAACAGAGATAACCATTGAGGAGATAATGGAATATGTATTTCAAGATTTAAACTTACCTAATTTAAATAAAAGAAGATTTTCTGAAATAATATCAGAAGGATCAAGAAAAAAGTGTGGATATCAAAAAAGTGGAATCCCACCAAGACTGGCTAAGAAAAAAACTGTAATTGAAAAGCTAAAAAGAAAACAAGGTATGAAAAAGGCTTTATCAGAAAGATACAAAAACGTTGAAGCAGAAAATGAGTTTAAGTTGGAAGATGGTGAAATTAAAGGAAGATTTCCATTTAAAGAAGATGATTTAAGATATTATAAGGTTAAGCCTACTAAGAAAAAGGAATATAATGCGGTAGTTATGTGCATAATGGATACCTCTGCTTCTATGGATCAGAATAAAAAGTATTTGGCCCGTTCCTTTTTTTTTATGCTGTACCAGTTTGTTAAAATGAAATATTCCAGTGTAGAGGTGGTTTTTATAGCACATTCTACATCTGCAAAAGTAGTTACAGAAGATGAATTTTTTCATAAGGTAGAATCTGGAGGCACATATATATCTAGCGGTTATAATAAAGCTTTGGAAATTATAAAGGAAAAGTATAATCCTGATTTTTGGAATATATATTCATTTCATGTAAGCGATGGAGACAACTGGAGTGAAGATAATGACAGGGCTGTAAAAGCTGCAAATGAATTGTGTGATGTATGTAATCTGTTTGGATATGCAGAAATTATGGCATATGGATATACAAGTGCTATTAAAAAGAGATATACAGTTGAAGTTAATAAAAATAATTTTGTATCTGTAGCCATGAAAAGAAAAGAAGATATGTGGGATGCCCTTAGGGAAATGCTTAGTGCAGATATTAAAAATGAATATCAATAAGGGGGTGAAACTTTGGAATATACGGTTACAGATCTAGAAAAATGGGATGATATTATAGAAAAAAAGGTTCAAGAATTAGGTCTTGATTATTATCCCCAGGAATTTGAAATTATAAATTATAACGATATGCTTGCATATGAAGTGTATGTTGGTATGCCATCTATGTATCCTCACTGGAGTTTTGGCAAAGCTTATGAAAGATTAAGGACTTTATATAATTATAATCTTACAGGGTTGCCTTATGAGATGGTTATAAACTCCAATCCATGTATTGCATATTTAATGAAGGATAATACGCTGCTACTTCAAATACTAACAATAGCTCATGTATATGGACATAACGATTTTTTTAAGAATAATAGATTATTTAAAGAGGCTACTAATGCAGAATATACAGTAGAAATGTTTAAAAATCATGCGGATATTATTAGGGCATATATAAATGATCCTAGTATAGGATATATAGAAGTAGAAAAGATGCTTAATGCAGCTCATGCATTAAAATTTCAAACAAATAGGTCTACAGGAGTTAAATGTTTAGATGACGAAGAAATAAGGAGAAGAAAAATAGAAGACTATAAAAATATGGAGGTAAATGAAAGTATTATAGTACCTAGGGTGAAACCAGATCCTCCTGATATAGAAAAAATACCTCAAGAACCTACAGAAGATATACTAGGATTTATATCAAAATATGGAGATCTTGTAGAGTGGCAAAGAAATATTATAGAAATAGTAAGAAATGAAACCCAATATTTTATACCTCAAATGGAAACAAAAATTATGAATGAAGGTTGGGCTAGTTTTTGGCACTATAATATTTTGAAGAAACTTGATTTGCCTCAAAATCTATATATGGAATTTATAAAAAGGCATAATGATGTAGTAGTTCCTCTTGAAGGAAGTATAAATCCTTATTTTCTTGGATTTCAAATTTATAATGATTTAGTAGAAAAGTATGATATTAGTAAAATTTTTGAAGTAAGATCTATTGAAAGGGATGAATCTTTTATTAGAAGATATTTAACTAAAGAACTTTGTACAAAATTAAATTTATTCAAATACATTAAAAAAGAAAAAAAATATATTATTGATGAAATATCTGATGAAGATGGATGGAAAAATATAAGAAATGTATTAAGTGATTCTTGTGGAATGGGATCAATTCCATATATAAGAGTTACTGATATGTCAAAGCTAGATAAGGCACTAACCCTTGAACATGTTTTTGATGGAAGAGAACTGCAGCTTAAGTATGCAATAGAAACAGTTAAATATATTGTAGACTTATGGAAACATAAGGTAGTGCTAAATACTAATTTAGATGGAAAAAATGTTAAAGTTATTTGTGATGAAAATAAAAAAATAATTTATGGATAAAGATTAATAATAAGCATATTGTGCTACAATATGCTTATTATTGTAGATTAAATTTTATGGCATCATTGCAGGAAAATCAAGGCCTGTTTTTTCATCTAAATTAAACATTAAATTCATATTTTGAACAGCCTGACCTGCAGCACCTTTTATGAGATTATCTATGCAGGAAGCTATAATGACCCTTCCAGTTCGTTCGTCCAATCTTATACCTATATGACACAAGTTAGATCCCTTAACCCATCTAGTTTCTGGCATAGTATCTGTAATTTTTATAAAGAATTCATTTTTATAAAAATCTTTATATATTTTATATATTTCTTCTTGCGATTTTTTACAAATTAATTTGCTGTAGCATACTGATAAAATTCCTCTATTCATAGGAACTAAATGAGGAGTAAATGTTAGGGTTATATTATCATTACATATGAGTCCTAGTTCCTGTTCTATTTCAGGTGTGTGCCTATGTTCACCTACAGAATAGGCTTTAATTGATTCATTACATTCTGCAAAAATATTTCCTATTGAAGCATTTCTACCAGCTCCAGATATTCCTGATTTAGCATCTATAATTATAGAACTCTTATCTACTAAATTTAATTTTAAAAGAGGAGCTAGAGCTAATATGCTAGCTGTTGGATAACATCCAGGGTTTGCAATCAAGGAAGCTTTTTTTATATGGTTTCTATTTAATTCAGTAAGCCCATAAACGGATTCTTTTAAAAGTTCAGGGGAGGTATGTTTAACTTTATACCACTGTTCATAAATATTCTCTGAATTAATTCTAAAATCTGCTCCTAAATCAATTACTTTTACACCTTTTTCTAAAGCTTTTTTTGTTATATTAAAGGATTTGCCATGAGGGAGAGCTAAAAATAGCATATTTATACAATTTAATTTATATTCAGCCTCGTGAATATTTATACATAAATCATCTATAAAACCATTAAAGTTTTTATAAATATCTTTATATAGTGTATTTTCATAACTATGAGAACATAAAAAAACTATTTCAATGGAAGGATGATTCTGTAATAGCCATACAAGCTGTTGCCCAGCATAACCTGTAGATCCTATTATACCTACTTTAATCATTTTAACCACTCCTTGTGTAACAAATTTTGAATAAAGTAATTATACACAAAATAAAATATTTATTCAATAAAAATAAAATAAAATATTGAATATTAATAAAAATCATAGTATAATTATTCATATAAAATTTGAAGGTTGGTGGAGTACATGATAAATGTAGAAGAAATTATTTCACTAGATATAGATCCTTTACCATACATGAAAAAGTTTGTGGGTAAGACTTTTGTAATAAAATATGGTGGAAGTATTATGAAAAATAAAAATGCTGCAAAAGCATTTATAGAAGATATAGTTTATATGAAACTCCTTGGTATAAATGTAGTTATTGTTCATGGTGGTGGACCAGAGATATCAAAGTGGATACATATGACAGGAATGGATACCAAATTTGTAAATGGTCTTAGAGTTACTGATGAAAAAGTTATGGATGTAGTAGAAATGGTACTATCTGGTCATATAAATAAAGATATATCAGCTAATTTAAGTAAGTATGGAATTAGTGCTATAGGATTAAGTGGAAGGGATAGTAATTTAATAAAAGCAAAGAAAAAGTACCTATATAATAATGGCGAAAAAATAGATATAGGATTTGTAGGAAAAGTTGTAGGTATAAATAAAAACTTTCTAAGCAATATAATCGAAAAGGGAAGAGTGGCTGTTGTAGCTCCTATTGGATGTGATTCTTATGGGAATAAATATAATATAAATGCAGATTATGCAGCTTCATTTATAAGTTCTGCACTTAAAGCAGAAAAGCTTATAATACTTACAGATGTAGAAGGCGTTTATACAGATATAAATGATAAAGATAATATTTTGAAACACATATCATCTGGAGAAATAAAAAAGTATATAGATGAAGGCGTCATAAATGGCGGTATGATTCCTAAAATGGAATGCTGCATAGAAGCAATTGAAAAAGGTACGAAAAGCATTCATCTTGTGGATGGTAGAAAAAATCATGGCCTAATTTTAGATATAATATCAGGTAAAGGAACTAAAATCACATTAAATGGAGGAATAAATCAATGTCAGAAAGTAATATAATGAACACTTATGGTAGGTTTGATGTAAGTTTTGAAAAAGGAATAGGATGTAAGTTATATGATAACGATGGAATAGAATATATAGATTTTGTTTCAGGAGTAGCTGTAAATTGTCTTGGACACAGCCATCCTAGTATAATAAAAGCCATTGAGGAACAAAGTAAGAAAGTAATGCATATATCTAATTATTACTGGAATAGAAAGTCTATAGAACTTGCAGAAAAACTATGCTCTTTAAGTGAACATGATTCAGTTTTCTTTTGCAATAGTGGTACTGAAGCTATAGAAGTAGGAGTAAAAATTGCTAGAAAATATGGTAAAGTTCATGGTGGAGAAAGTAAAAATGTAATTATATATATGGAAGATTCTTTTCATGGAAGAACTATGGGGGCATTATCCATAACAGGACAGAAAAAGTATCAGGAGGATTTTAAACCACTAATTGGCGGCACCAAAAGTGTAAAATTTAATAATATAAAAGATTTAGAAGACAAAATAGATAAAAATGTATGTGCTGTTATAATTGAGCCAATTCAAGGTGAGGGCGGAATAAATGTAGCTTCAGTAGAATATCTTAAGGGTGTAAAAAAACTATGCGAAGAAAATGATGCATTACTTATATTTGATGAAGTGCAATGTGGAATAGGAAGACTTGGGACTTTGTTTGCATATGAAAAATTCGAGGTTGTACCTGATGTTGTATGTATGGCAAAAGCTCTTGGCGGTGGATTTCCTATAGGAGCTGCAATGGTTAATAAAAAAGCATCTGTATTTGAAAGGGGAGATCATGGTAGTACATTTGGTGGAAATCCTTTAGCTTCAGCAGTTAGCTTGAAAATTTTAGAGGAATTAGTAGATGAGGGGGTAGTAAATAAAGTAGATGAGAAAAGCAGTTATATAATATCTAAATTAGAAGTCCTTAAGAAGAAATACTCTATAATAGAAGAAATAAAGGGAATGGGTCTTTTAATTGGAATAAAACTGAAAGTAGATGTAAAAGAATTTAGTAAAAGCTGTTTTAAAAATAAGCTTTTAGTTGTTACTGCAGGAAAAGATGTTATAAGATTACTTCCCCCCCTTAATGTAGAAAATGAAGATATAGATAAGACTGTAGAAATTTTAGATAGTGTTTTAAAAACTTATAGTTAAAACTTAAAAATAATTTTAAAAGTATGAAGAGTATTTTAATTTTTCATACTTTTTTACTGCATTGATATTTAGAAAATTTATTGATATCATAATTGTAAGTATCATATAAATTAATAACAAATTTATTATTAATTTAGGATGGGGGATAACAATGAAACTTATAATAATGACAGATGCTAGCTGTGATCTACCACCAGATTTTATCGATGAAAATGAAGTTCCCTTTCTTGGACTTACATGTTGTTTTAAAGGGAAAGAATATGAAGATGATTTTGGAAAATCGTTAGGTAGAGAAGAATTTTATAAAGGTTTAAAAGAGGGAGAAATGCCTTCCACATCTCAAATAAATGAATTCAGATTTGTGGAGAAGTTTAAGGAATTACTAAAGCAAAAAGTGCCTATAATATATATAGGTATGTCATCTGGATTAAGTGGAACATTTAATAGTGCAAAATTAGCAAGAGAAATTATTATGGAAGAATATAAGGATGCTGATATAACATTAATAGATACCAGATGTTCTTCTATAGGTCAGGGGATTTTAGTATATAATGCTTATAAGATGATAAAGGAAAATTTTTTGAAAGAAGATATTATAAATTGGATTGAAAATACTAAAACAAAAGTTAATCATTGGTTTGTTGTAGAAGATCTAAAACATTTAAAAAGAGGAGGAAGAATATCTGTATCAAAGGCTGCAATAGGAACTTTACTTGATATAAAACCGATAATTTGCATAACAGAAGATGGAACTTTAAAAAATGTTGATAGTATAAGGGGAAGAAAAAGAGCTATTAAATATTTAATAGAAAAATTAAAAGAGCAGTGTGAAAATCCGTCTGAACAATTAATAGGTATAGCACATGGAGACTGTTTAGAAGATGCTCGAGCTTTGAAAAAAGTTATAGAGAATCAGTTTAAGACTAAAAATGTTATTTTAAGTGAGTTAGGTCTTGGGATGGCTTCTCACTGCGGAAGAGGAATGTTAGCCCTTTGCTTTATAGGAAAAGAGAGGTAAAAGAACATTAGTGTTTTGGGGTGATTTGGTGAAACATAGTATAGAATATGTAAAAGGGTACTGGAATGAATTTATAAAAGTTGAAAAGTGTAATAAAAATTTAAATTCTATAGTTAGAGAGTCTTGGATGAGATGTAGAAAAAATGGAATAGATTATATAAATGGAAATATTAAAATAGCCTCAAAAAGTCAGCTGAATTTAAAATTAAAAGAAAATAAAGAACTTATAGATGTATCTCGTCCTATAATGGAAAACCTATATAATATAGTTGAAGGATCTGGGTTTGTAATAATATTAACAGATAAAGAAGGATATATTATTGATATAATAGGCGATGAGGAACTTATTAAAATTGAAAATTCAAATTTTGTAATTGGAACTTCATGGTCAGAAGAAGCTATGGGGACAAATGCTATAGGAACAGCCATTTATCTCGATAAACCTGTGCAAATAATAGGTGCAGAACATTATTATGAAAAAAATCATTCATTTACATGTTCTGCAGCTCCTATACATAATGAAGATGGAAATATAATAGGCAGTATAAATATGTCAGGAAATTATTCGAAAGCACATTCGCATACTACAGCTATTGTGGTATCAGGAGCTCACTCCATAGAAAAGCAACTTACATTAATAAAATCAAATAAAGTTTTAAATGTAATTTTTGAGTCAATGTCTGAAGGTATGTTAGTTTTAGATGAAGATTTAAAAATAAAAAGTACTAATAGAATGGCTTCAAAAATATTAGGTGTTTCTACAGATGAAATACTTAATACAAATATAAAATCTTTATTAAAAAATATAGATTTTATTAAAAATACATTAAAAGTAGATAAAAAGTATCATAATTTAGATTGTAACTTCTATGTAAAAAATAGAAGAATAAAGTGTAGCGTAAATGCATTTCCTGTTGTTATAGGTGAAAAAATTAAAGGGACTGTAATAACATTTAATAGTGAAGGTTATATGCATAAGGTAGCAAATACTATAGCAGGATTTAATGCATCTTATAAATTTGAGGATATAATAACTAAAAATGAAGAGATGAAAAAGACTATAGAATTTGCTAAAAGAGCTGCTTTAACTAGTTGTAATGTTTTAATTGAAGGCCCTAGTGGAACTGGAAAGGAACTTTTTGCACAATCAATGCATAACTATAGTAACAGAAGCAGTGGTCCATTTGTGGCGGTTAATTGTGCTTCACTGCCAAAGGAACTTATGGAGAGTGAACTTTTTGGATATGAAAAGGGTGCGTTTACAGGGGCAACAAAAGAAGGTCATCCAGGAAAATTTGAGTTAGCCAATAGAGGAACTATATTCTTGGACGAAATTGGGGAATTACCTTTAGATATGCAATCTAAGCTTTTAAGAGTACTTGATAATAATAAAATTACAAGATTAGGTGGAACCTATGAGAAAATATTAAATGTAAGGGTTATAGCAGCTACTAATAGAAACTTACGACAGGAAATAGAAAATAAGAATTTTAGAGAAGATTTATATTATAGACTAAATGTAATGAATGTCAAAACTATAGCTTTAAAGGAGAGAATTGAAGATATACAAACCTTGGCAGAATATTTTGTTTATAGATTAAATTTAAAAAGTTCAAATGATCACAAAACTCTAAGTGAAAAATATTTAGAGTGTATAAAAAGGTATGAATGGCCAGGAAATGTTAGAGAACTTAGAAATGTTGTAGAACGTTCCTATTATTTGTGTGAAGTTGATAACATAACTGAGGAATTTTTATATGGTCACATTGTTAAAACAAAAACTATAATCACAGACAGTCAAAAAGAAATTATGTCTATGGAAAAAATGGAAGCAGAAAATATAAGAAATGCTGTAAATCAGGCAAATGGCGATTTAATAAAAGCAGCACATATGCTTAATATAAGTAGAGCTACCATATATAGAAAGGTAAAAAAATATTCTATAAAGTAAAATGTAAGATTATTCCTCTCAAATTGTGAAAAATATAACCATAATCTCAAAAGTGAGATAAAAAAATCTCGCTTTTGAGATTAAACTTTGTTAAAATATTATAAAATGGCGATTTGATAATTGGCATAAGTTTTGCTAATAATATTAATGTAAACAAATTCATAGGTATTAAAATTTTTAAGTAGACTATAGTTTAGGAGGAATAAAAATGTCAAGATTTACATTACCAAGAGATATTTATTTCGGAGAAAATACTTTAGAAACTTTAAAAACTTTAAAAGGTAAGAAAGCTATAATTGTTGTTGGTGGGGGATCAATGAAAAAATTTGGTTTCCTAGATAAGGTTGAAGAATATTTAAAAGAAGCAGGAATGGAAATAAAATTAATAGAAGGTGTTGAGCCAGATCCATCAGTTGAAACTGTTATGAAGGGTGCAGAAATTATGAGAGATTTTGAGCCTGATTGGATAGTATCCATAGGTGGAGGATCACCAATAGATGCTGCTAAAGCTATGTGGATATTCTATGAATACCCAGAATTTACTTTTGAGCAAGCAGTTGTTCCTTTTGGAATACCAGATTTAAGACAAAAAGCTAAATTTGTTGCTATACCATCTACAAGTGGAACAGCTACAGAAGTTACTGCTTTCTCAGTTATAACTGATTATAAAGCTAAAATAAAATATCCTTTGGCTGATTTTAATTTAACACCAGATGTAGCTATAATAGATCCAGCTCTTGCACAAACAATGCCTGCAAAATTAACTGCTCATACAGGTATGGATGCTTTAACTCATGCAATAGAAGCTTATGTAGCAGGATTAAGATCATATTTCTCAGATCCTCTTGCAATGCAAGCTATAGTTATGGTAAAGGATAGTTTATTAAAATCATATGATGGAGATAAAGAAGCAAGAGACGAAATGCATATAGCTCAATGTTTAGCAGGAATGGCATTCTCAAATGCATTACTTGGAATTACTCATAGTATGGCACATAAAACAGGTGCAGTATTCCATATTCCTCATGGATGTGCAAATGCAATATTCCTTCCTTATGTAATAGATTTTAATAAGAAAGCATGCAAAGATAGATATGCAACTATAGCTAAAACTTTAGGTTTAGCAGGAAATACTGATGATGAATTAGTAGATTCATTAACTTCTATGATACAAGAAATGAACAAGAAAATGGATATACCACTAACATTAAAAGAATATGGTGTAACAGAAGAAGACTTTAATGCAAACTTAGATTTTATAGCGCATAATGCAATATTAGATGCATGTACTGGATCAAATCCAAGATCTATAACTGAAGAAGAAATGAAGAAGTTATTCCAGTGCACATTTACTGGAGATAAAGTTAACTTTTAATTACGAGTGTAGCAAAATTAAAGATATCTAGAATGAGTAATAAATTAAATCTCAAAAGTGGAATAATTTCATTGCATTTTTGGGATTTTTTTAATAGAATTTATTTAAGGACAATATTTTTGGCTTTACTAATGCAAAATTTAAATATGGGGGTAAAAAATGTATAAAATCGTAGAAAGAAAAGAACTGGCACCAAATATTTTTCTAATGGAAATAGAAGCACCAAGAGTTGCAAAATCAGCTAAACCAGGACAATTTATTATAATTAGAATTGATGAAAAGGGAGAAAGAATACCTTTAACAATTGCGGATTATGATGAAGAGAAAGGGACAGTAACTATAGTAATTCAAGCAGTAGGAAGTTCAACTAATAAGTTGTATGACATGCGTTCTGGAGAATACTTAGCAGATTTCGTAGGCCCACTAGGTCAGCCATCAGAATTCGTACATGAAGATTTAGAAACTTTAAAGAAAAAAAGAATTATGTTTGTAGCGGGTGGAGTAGGTTCAGCACCAGTATATCCACAAGTTAAATGGTTAAGAGCTAAAGGTGTAGAAGTAGATGTAATTATTGGTGGAAAAACAAAGGATCATTTATTATATGTAAAAGAAATGGAATCCATTGGAGCTAATGTACATATTTGTACAGATGATGGATCAGCAGGCTATAAGGGTCTTGTAACAAATCTTTTAAAAGAACTTATAGATGGTGGAAATAAGTTTGATGAGGTTGTTGCTATAGGACCAATGATTATGATGAAATTCGTATGCAAACTTACAGCTGAATATGGTATTAAAACTATAGTAAGTCTAAATATGTTAATGGTAGACGGTACAGGAATGTGTGGAGCTTGCAGAGTTAGTGTAGGAGATGAAGTCAAATTTACTTGTGTAGATGGTCCAGAATTTGATGGCCATTTAGTTAATTTTGATGAAGCTATGAGAAGACAAACTCTTTATAAGAGTGAAGAAGGTAGAAAGCTTATTGCAAAAGAAAAAGAAGAAGGACACACTTGCAGCTGTAAAGGAGGCAACAAATAATGAGTAATGATAGAATGAAAAAAGTACCAGTAAGAGAACAAGAACCAAAAGTAAGAGCTGCAAATTTCGAAGAAGTTTGTTTAGGATATAATAAAGAAGAAGCTGTAAAAGAAGCTGAGAGATGTTTAAATTGTAAAAAACCTATGTGTGTGTCACAGTGTCCAGTATCAATAGATATACCTGGTTTTATAGAACATGTTAAAAAAGGAGAACTTGAGGAGGCTGCTAAAGTTATAGCTAAATCCAGTGCACTTCCTGCGGTCTGTGGAAGAGTATGTCCTCAAGAAAGCCAATGCGAAGGAAAATGTGTGCTTGGAATAAAGGGAGAAGCTGTATCTATAGGAAAACTTGAAAGATTTGTAGCAGACTTCTCAAGAGAAAACAATGTAGATTTATCAGAAAAGCAATCTAGTACTGGTAAAAAAGTTGCAGTTATAGGAAGTGGTCCAGCAGGACTTACTTGTGCAGGTGATTTAGCTAAATTAGGTCATGATGTAACTATATTTGAAGCTTTACATGAGGCAGGTGGAGTTTTAGTTTATGGAATTCCAGAATTCAGACTTCCAAAAGAAACTGTAGTTAAACATGAAGTAGAAAATGTTAAAAAGTTAGGCGTTAGAATAGAAACTAACGTAATTGTAGGAAGAACTGTAACTATAGATGAACTTGTAAATGAAGAAGGATTTGATGCTGTATTCATAGGTTCAGGTGCAGGACTACCAAAATTCATGGGAATCCCAGGAGAAAATTTAAATGGAGTATTCTCAGCAAATGAATTTTTAACAAGAAATAACTTAATGAAAGCATTTAAAGAAGATTATGATACACCTATAAAAGCAGGTAAAAAAGTTGCTGTAGTAGGTGGAGGAAATGTTGCTATGGATGCTGCAAGAACAGCATTAAGATTAGGAGCAGAAGTACACATAGTTTATAGAAGATCAGAATCAGAACTTCCAGCTAGAGTAGAAGAAGTACATCATGCAAAAGAAGAAGGCATAATTTTCGATCTTCTTACGAATCCAGTAGAAATAGTAGGAGATGAAAATGGCTGGGTTAAAGGAATGAAATGTGTGAAGATGGAACTTGGAGAACCAGATGCATCAGGAAGAAGAAGACCAGTAGAAATTGCAAATTCAGAGTTTGTAATGGAAGTAGATACTGTAATAATGTCTCTTGGAACATCACCAAATCCATTAATATCTTCAACTACTGAAGGATTAGAAATTAATAAGAGAAAATGTATAGTAGCACAAGAAGAAACTGGTTTAACTTCAAGAGAAGCAGTATATGCTGGTGGAGATGCTGTAACAGGAGCTGCAACAGTTATACTTGCTATGGGAGCTGGAAAAAAAGCTGCTAAGGCTATTCATGAATATTTAAGTAAATAGTGATTTGAAAGGTTTGTAGGGTATCTTGAAGTGAATAAAGCTATGAAATGTAGATTAATATCTTAATTTCATAGCTTTATTTGCATATAAAAAAATTATTATGTATAATAGTAGTATGCAATAGGATAAATATTACTTTAATGTATAAAATATATATTAATTACAATAAGTTGTATCAAAAAGGAGAATGTGTTCGTATGTTAAAAATATCTGTTTTAGAATTTTTTTTTAGAACTGTTCCTGAATCATTTATAATTATTTTTACAAGCTTGTTATTTACAAAAAAAGTATTGATAAAAAAGCATATTTTATATCAAGTATGATTTGTGTAATAGCTACTTATGTGGGGCGATTTCTTCCTATTCATTTCCGTGTATATACTACTATTCTTATTACAGTTTATATTGTAGTATCTATTTTAATAAACAAAATATCCATTAATAAATCAATATTTTGTATATTAATAGAATTTATAATACTATCAATTTGTAAAGTGATAAATTTTTCTGTATTACATTGGTTAAGTATTGATGTATACGCAGTTCTGAGAAATCCAGTAAAGAAAGTTTTATATCTTGCACCCTCCTTAATATTATTTAATAGCTTAGTAGCATTACTTTATGTAGCAATATGTAAAATTGAAAAAATTACCTACATAATATCCGTTTTTTGCAGAATGTATGGCATTAATTATGATAATGATGGAATTAAAATAGGCGTTATCATATTTGATTACTAAAATTTAATTTAAAAAATTATATAGAAGTGATTTTTTAATTATAATATCGCTATATTATTCCTTTTATGTACAAATAATGTTATAATTATTATAAATTCTATATGAGGAAGGATTAATAAAATTATGATACAAGTATCTCTATTGGAAGTTTTTTTAAGAGGTATTCCTGAGTCTCTTTTATATATTTTTATAAGCTATTTATTTGCCAGGAAAAAAATAAATAAAAAATCGTATTTTGTATCAAGTATTCTTTTTGCAATAACAGTTTATTTAGTAAGAAAGCTTCCTATTCATTTTGGAGTTCACACTATTGTAATTATTATATTTTATATTATAATAAACATTTTAATAAATAAAATACCTATTGATAAATCTATATCTTCTATATTGAGTGGGACGATAGTATTATTAATTTGTGAATGGATAAATTTATTTATATTAAATGATTATCTAAAAATAAATATACAAATTATGATAAATCATCCATTAATGAAAAGTTTGTATATGATGCCTTCTTTAGTACTGTTTATATGTTTTATTTACTTACTTTACATATTTGTGTATAAAAATAAGGAAGAGGATTGTAAAAATGTTTTTAACTGAAAGTTTATCAAATAAAATAGGATATAAGATTGCTAGAACTTTAAAATTGGACAAGGATTCAGAAGAAATTATGGCGTATGGAGCATTTTGTTTGCTACAGATTTTCTGGTCAATTTTATGGATTATGTTATTTGGAATTGTATTTAATATGTTGATAGAAGTGTTTATTATCTTCTTTGTTATTTGCATATTAAGAAAATACTCTGGAGGAGTTCATGCTAGTTCTCCAGGTAGATGTACTATTGTTGGAATAACTGTGTGTGTAGGATTTAGTTTAATTATTCATAAGATATACTGGATGTTCAATTTATATTATATAGTTTTTTTTAGTGTAATAAGTTTAATATTTTCATATTATATAGTTTATAAACTTGCTCCTGTGGATAGTATTGCTAAACCTATTGTTAAAATGGAAACTAAAAAACGTTTTAAAAGGAAATCTATATTAATACTTAATATTTTGTCTATAATTATATTTGTAATATTAATTTTTTATTTTAAATATAGTAATGTATTTTTATTAAACAGCATTATGTGTATATGTGTAGGTGCTGTTTGGCAGTCATTTACACTTACCAATGAAGGGCATAAAATATTAACTAAAATAGATAATATTTTAAAAAATTTTGCGAGGAAGTGAGCATATGAAAAAAGGTTTAGAAAAGGTTGTTGCAAATTTAAGTGCAAAAGTACTTAAATCCCTTGCGCGTTCAACATCAGCATCAGCATGTTACACAGGGTTCTATCAACCTAAGGAGCCAAAATGCCTTAGGGAAAAATAACATTTAAAATATAAGGATCAAATTTTTGATCCTTATATTTTTAGAGAGTTATAATAAATAATTATATGGGTGTGAAAAGTATGGATAATATTGATAAGAAGAGAAAAGAAAATATATATAATATAGTGTCTATCGTTAAATTAGTTTCATTATGTTTCTGTGGAATCGTAATTTATAATGGATTTTTTTTGAATAATAATAATGTTGCTAATGAAAATGATAGTTATTTTTATATAATTGAATTAGGAGTGTTAATTTGTTTAATGTTCTTAATTTATTGGAGTTGGTCATTTTTTTCTATAAGGATATTTAAATCTAAAAATATAAAAAATATGCAAATTATAGAAAATATGGTATTTATCATAATATTCTCATTTTCTATTTTCTTATCTAATAGTTATACAAGTCAATATAAATTTTTGTTTTTATTTTTAATTATAACATCAACTTTACAATCTGGTATGAAATATGGAATGGGTATAGCTTTAGTTTCGTCTGCAATAATATTGATAATAGATTTGGTTTATGGTTCTTCCAATGGAGTTAATTTATATTTTGAAAATGATTTGATTTTAGTTGGAGTTTTTGTTTTAACAGCTTGGCCTTTGGGACATTATGTTAAAATTGAAAAGGAAAATTTAAAACAGAAAAATTTGCAACTTAAAACATTGAACAGTAAATTAAGTAAACAGGAAAATCATCGTAAATACATAGAAGAAATGCTTTTCAATAATGAAGATTGTTACAATTTACTTATTGAAAACTCAAGAGATGCAATTTTTGTTCATCGTGATGATAAAGTGATATTTACAAATGAAAGCGCTGCAAAGCTAGTTGGATTTACAAAAACAGAGGATTTAAATGAAAAATCAATTTTAGATTTTACTACTAGTAATGAAAAAGATAATGTGAAGGAAAAGTTTAAACAAATATATGATAAAAAAATAACAAGATTAGTTTTTGAAGAAAAAATAATGAGAAGTAATGGAGATATAGTTATTGTGAAAAATACTTCCACATATTTCATATATGAAGGAAAACAAACAGTATTAAGTATTTTAAGTGATATAACTTCAGAAAAACAAGTAGAAAAGCTTGAAAAGGATGTAGAGAAAAACATAAAATTGCTAAATGAAACTCGTGAATTTAATAAAATGATAACGGAGTTTTTTTCAAATATATCTCATGAATTGAAAACACCTTTAAATGTTATATTTTCTGCAGTGCAGGTACTTAATATATATATTAACAAAAATGAAGAACAAAATGTAGAAAACAACATAAATATCTTAAAGTAGTAAAACAAAATTGTTATAGGCTTTTAAAGTTAATTAATAATTTATTAGATATAACTAGGGCAGATTCAGGTTTTCTTAAACTTCATGCAAAAAGATACAACATAGTCAGCGTTGTTGAAGATATTACTTTGTCTGTTGTATCATATGTAGAAAGTAAAGGAATAAACCTTATATTTGATACTGATGTGGAAGAAAAAATAATGAATTTTGATGCAGATAAAATTGAAAGAATTATTCTTAATTTATTATCTAATTCTATTAAATTTACTAATCCAGAAGGAAGCATATATGTAAATATGATGGATATGGATGATAGTATTAGCATTTCTATAAAAGATACAGGTGTAGGTATACCTGATGATAAATTACAAATGATATTTGAAAGATTTGGACAAGTTGATAAAACTTTAAGGAGAAATAGCGAGGGAACGGGTATAGGCTTATGCCTTGTTAAATCTTTTGTGGAAATGCATGGAGGTAGTATACAGGTTAAAAGTAAAGTAGGGGAGGGAAGTGAATTTATTATTAAGCTTCCTGATGTGATTACAGAAGAAAAACATAATGAAGAAAGTTCCACCTATGAGACTAATATAGAGAGGATTAATATTGAATTTTCAGATATATATTCTGAATTCATGTAAAGTTATAAAGAATGTGTATAAATTATTATCTTAAGTTAAAAAATAAATATAAACTTAAGGAGATGATTTAATTGCAAAAGTTGTTATATATTACTGTAAGTACAAAACCTGAAGAAATGTCTACTAGCAAGACTGTAGGAAGAGAATTTATTAATCGTGTTATGGAGCAATATTCTGATTATGAACTTATGGAAATAGATGTTTCAAGTGAGTATATTCCTGAATTAAATTATAAATATTTTAAATCAAGAGCAGAGCTTGTTTCAGGACAAGAATATGAAGCATTATCTCAGGATGATAAATTAGCTGTAGATAGGATAAATGAGTTATGTGATCAATTTTTAAGTGCAGATGTTTATGTAATTGCAGCGCCTATGTGGAGTGTAATGTTTCCAGCTAGACTTAAAATGTATATTGATTGCATAATACTTAATGATAAAGTTATTAAGGTAACTCCTGATGAAGTAAAAGGGTTACTGGGAGATAAGGAAAGAGAAATGGTATATATACAATCTTCAGGTGGAGTTTATCCTAAAATATTTTCTGGAAAAGTTAATCATGGAGTAAATTACGTTCACGATATATTTAAGTTTTTAGGAATAAGTAAGTTTGATAAAATTATGGTTGAAGGTGTTGATATACCATCAATTGGTCGAGAAGCAGCAATAGAAAAAGCTGTTTATGATATGGATGAGGTAATATCTAACATGCAATAAAATATGGAAATTGTTAATTTGTTATATAAATTAATTTTAATTGCTTTGAAAATAAAGGGTTTATGAATAAAATTAAATTTTATTTATAAACCCTTTTATTATAATATTAAAAATCCATAGTTTAAATTTTTAAATGGTTATTTTGAAATTTATTTAACTATCATATCAAGAGCTTGTTTTAAGTCATTTATTATATCTTCTACATCTTCTAGACCAACAGATAACCTAACAAGACCATCACTTATACCAGCAGCATGTCTTTCTTCTGCTGAATATGGTGAATGAGTCATAGAAGCAGGATGCTCAATAAGAGTTTCAGCATCACCTAAACTTACTGCAAGAGCTGCTAATTTTAAATTATTCATAACTAGTGCGCCTTCTTCTACTCCACCGTTTAGTTCGAAAGAAATCATGGCACCTGGAAGTTTCATTTGAGCTTTAGCAAGATCATAATATTCGAAACTTTCAAGTCCAGGATAGTATACTTTAGAAACAGCAGGATGTGATTCTAAAAAGTTAGCAACTTTCATAGCATTTTCACAATGTCTTTCCATTCTTATAGGTAAAGTTTTCATACCCCTTATAATAAGGTATGCGTTAAAAGGACTAAGCACTGCACCAGTCATATCTTTTAATCCAAAAAGCTTAACCTGATCTATAAAATCTCTTTTACCAACTGCGAAGCCGGCTATAACATCTCCGTGTCCATTTAAGTATTTCGTTGCAGAATGAACAACTACGTCAGCTCCTAATTCTAGAGGTCTCTGAATATAAGGAGTACAGAATGTGTTATCTACAAATACAAGACAGTCTTTGTTATTTTCATGAGCTATGTTAGATATTTTCTTTATATCATTAATTTTTAAAGTTGGATTTGCTGGAGTTTCAAGATAAACAACTTTTGTATTTGGCTTTAAAGCATTTTTTATATTTTCAACATTTGTTGCATCAACAAATGTTACATCAACACCAAATCTTGTAAGACCATGATTTAAAAGAGCAAAAGTACATCCATATAAAGTATCTGATGCAACTACATGATCACCAGCTTTTAGTGCAGTCCAAAGTGCAGCAGAAATTGCACCCATGCCAGATGCAGTAGATACAGCAGCTTCCCCGCCTTCTAATAAGGCTAGTTTATCTTCAACTTCTGTACAGGTTGGATTTCCAAGTCTGGAATATATGTAGCCACCTTCATCACCAGCAAATCTTTTTCCACCTTGCTCAGCTGAATCAAATATAAAAGTTGATGTTTGATATATTGGAGTAGCTAAGGAACCATATTGAGTATCTCCAACATGACCTCCATGTATTGCTAAAGTATTAAATCCCATTTTTTTTATATTTTCCATAAAAATTCTCCTCCCCAAATATTTATAGTTATAATTAACTATAAAGCAAATTTCTTACCAATTATGAAATGGAGAGTTTATTGGGTAAGTGTAAATATTTTAAACCGTTTTTCTAAAAAAGTGTAAAGATTTATTTACATATGTAAATAAATCTTTACACTTTTACAATTTATATAAAAATTTATCATACATTAGTGGAAATTTAGTCCATATTTGTTTAATTTATTTATTATAGTAGTATGAGATACTCCAAGAGCTTTAGCAGCTTTTCTGCAGCTCTTATAATTTTCCATGGCAGAAGTAATTGCCTTTTTTTCAGCAGCTTCTACTATTTCTTTTAACTTGAAGTCAAAATTATAATTTTGTGAATCAATTTTACAGATTGGAATTTTTTCAAAATCCATAATTAAATTTTCTTCTTTGAGAAGGTTTCCATGACATAGATTCATAGATCTTTCTACAACGTTTTTTAATTCACGTATATTACCTGGCCAGTGGAATTTTACTAGACTTTCTATGAATTCTATTTCTGCTCCTTTTATGTTTTTGCCCATTTGTTTATTTAGTTTCTTTATAAAAAAGTTAACTAGCATGGGAATGTCTTCAATTCTATCTCTAAGACTAGGAATATATATAGGTATTACATTTAGCCTATAATATAAATCTTCTCTAAAGAGACATTTCCCTATCATATTTTCTAAATTTCTATTAGTTGCTGCAATTATTCTTACATCTATTTTTTCTTCTACAGTACTTCCTATTTTCCTTATAGTACCCTCTTGCAAAACTCTTAAAAGCTTTGCTTGAAGAGGAAGAGATAATTCACCTATTTCATCCAAAAATAAAGTGCCGTTGTGTGCTGCTTTAAATAAACCCTCTTTTCCATTTGCTATTGCACCAGTAAAGCTCCCTTTTGCATATCCAAAAAGTTCACTTTCTATAAGATTATCGGGCAGAGCAGCACAATTTAAAGCTAGAAAATTTTTATCTGATCTTGAACTTAACCTATGTATGGCTTTTGCAAATAATTCTTTGCCTGTACCACTTTCACCACGAAGAAGTATGGTCGAATTACTTTTTGCTACAGATGAGCATATTTTTTTCGTTTTTATAATGGAAGAACTGTTTCCTATAATATCTTTAAACACGAAATCTTCTTTTGAAGCAATTACGTTTGACATCTCTATAGCTTCGTTAATATCCTTAAGAGATGCAACAGCAGCTATAGTTTGTCCTTTATCATCTTTTACAGAACGTCCTGAAGTAATATAGTGAAAATTATTTTTGTCGTTCTTAGTAAGTACTTCAATATTATCATAATTTTTACCCGTTTTTAAAAGATTTATAATGGGACCATCAAAGCCTAAAAGTTCTTTTATGTTTTTTCCAACTATATTTTCCTTTTTTAAATGAAATATTTTTTCACAGTAATTGTTAAAGAGTTCTACTTCTTCATTATAATTTATGGCTAAGATGCCATCTTGTACAGCATCTATAATAGCACGAAGTCTTCTTTCATTTTTTTCATAAGAAAGTAAATCAACTTCATTAACTTTTAAAACACCTTTTATAGTAAGTAGATTATTAATGATATTTAATTTATTTTCATTCTTTTGTAAGTTTTCAACTTTTATAGATACTTTGTTTGGAAAAACTTCAAGAGAATGAATGCTTATATTATTCTCATAGAGTTTTTTCAAAATATCTAAAACCATACCTATTCTATCCTGGGATGTTATCTCAAGTCTTAAATAAGTTTTCATAAATATCACTGTCCTTTTTAATGTAATAGTGAAGTAGATATAAATAGAAGTCTTACTATATAATTTTATATTTAAAATAGTAATTAATTCAAGTAAAAACTAATTATTAGATTTTGTTTACAAAATGTTTTTAAATTATAAATAATTGTTTAACTACTATGACACAGTATTGTAACAATTGGCATTTATAATAAGAATTGTACTAAGTTACTAAAGCTTAGATAAAGTGAAAATAATAAAGTCCCCCTTTATTATATGTACAGCGTTAGAAAAGACCATTAGTTTAATAACTAGTGGTTATTTTCATTTAACAAAGAAAAAATAAATGCTATAATATCGTTAGATAAAGAAGTAAAGATAGGTGGTGGGAGCATGAGAGAATTTAAATTTAAGTTTTGGAATGGTTTAGTAATTAGTAAACCTTTTTTTATAAATGATGTGGTTAATCAAAATATAAATGAAAATATTAACATACT
The DNA here is from genome assembly GCF_012926525.1 of Clostridium muellerianum. Lineage (GTDB taxonomy): Bacteria > Bacillota > Clostridia > Clostridiales > Clostridiaceae > Clostridium_AM > Clostridium_AM muellerianum. The sequence goes on along the minus strand of NZ_JABBNI010000004.1, from coordinate 13,659 downwards.
TCAGTATACAGGACTTAAAGATAAGTGTGGTAGAGAGATTTATGAAGGGGATATAATTGCTATAAATAATGAAAAAGTTTCTTTAAAGCTGCCAGTTAAATTTGGAAAATACGGTTTTTCAAAATATATAGGAGAATGTGGAGAACTTAGTGATTCAACTGAAATATATGGTTTTTATGTTGAAAATGAATACTTATATATTCAAATGTTAAATGAAAATGTAGTAATTGTAGGTAACATATATGAAAATCCATAACCCAGTAAGATCAATATAAAGTAGAATATAGCAGAAAATAAAGAAGAATGATATTGTTTTATTTAAGGGAAAGACTATTTATTAAATTAGTTAAGTACCTAAAAAAGTTTAATTAATAGTAAATAAATTAAGAATATAGATTAAATGGAAAGAGGTATTAAGTTATGAAAAACTTCAACTATTCAATTCCAACAAAGGTGTTTTTTGGTAAAGGTCAAATAGAAGAACTTGGCCGTAGTATAAAAAAATATGGATCAAAGGTTTTGATTGTTTATGGTGGGGGAAGTATAAAAAGAAATGGTATATATGATAAAATAGTTAGTATTTTAAAAGATAGAGATATTGATTTTTGGGAACTTTCAGGTGTAGAACCAAATCCAAGAATAACAACAGTAGAAAAAGGTATAAAATTATGCAGACATAAAAACATAGATTTTGTACTTGCAGTAGGTGGTGGAAGCTCAATTGATTGTGCCAAGGTAATAGCGGCAGGTTATTATTATGAAGGAAAGCCATGGGATGTGGTGGTTAATCCTAGAAATATAGAAAAAGTTCTTCCAATTGGAGCTGTATTAACATTAGCTGCAACTGGTTCAGAAATGGATAAATTTGCTGTAATTTCAAATACAGAGACTAATCAAAAAATAGGTACAGCTCATCCTAATATGGCACCTAAGTTTTCGATTTTAGATCCTGAGTATACTTTCTCAGTTCCTAAAAGTCAAACAGCAGCAGGTACAGCGGATATAATGAGCCATACTTTTGAATCTTATTTTACTAATACAAAAGAAACATATTTGCAAAATAGAATATCAGAAGCTATTCTCAAAACTTGTATAGAATATGGAATAAAAGCAGTTAATGAGCCTGAAAACTATGAAGCAAGAGCAAATTTAATGTGGGCTTCCAGCTTAGCTATAAATGGATTAATATCATATGGTAAACCTCGTAAATGGGCGGTACATCCTATGGAACACGAATTAAGCGCATTATATGATATTACTCATGGGGTAGGGCTTGCCATTTTAACGCCTTATTGGATGAAGTATGTTTTAGATGAAAATACAGTAGATAACTTTGTTGAATATGGAGTAAATGTTTGGGGAATTGATAAAAATGAAGATAAGCTGACCATAGCAAATGAAGCTATTGAAAAAACTAAGGAATATTTTGTTTCTTTAGGATTACCTATCACTTTAAGAGAAGTTGGTATAGGAGAGGATAGATTAGAAGAAATGGCAAAAAAAGCTGTAAGCGAAGGTAAAATTGGTGCAATTAAAGCTTTAGATGAAAAAGATGTATTAAACATATTTAAAGCTGCATTATAATTATAAAATATTTAAGTTGAAACAACTGTCGTAATATTAGGCAGGTGGTATGTTAATTAAGCTAAGATTATTAAAAAATACGTTATTTAGGAATGGTATATTTTCTTAAGTAACGTATTTTTTATTCTTTCATATCTTGTGCATGTACTTCTATTAAACATGATTAACACTTGTTTTCTCAATTGTCTATAAGTTTTTGCGATTATTTTTACATATATTTCGTCTATAATTGCCTTAATAAAATCTTAATAATTTGTAATAAAAACTTAGCAGTATTACTGTCTAGTTTGTAATATTTTTTTACTATAATAAGAAACGTGGTAAAAGGTTAGATAAAGTATTGGAAAAGAAGCAGTAATCATTAGATATATGAAAAAATCAATTGATCAATATGATGTATATATTGCGTTTAGTACAAAATATACGTTTCATCCTTGATTTATTATTTTCTTTCATATGTCTTAAATAGTTAGTGATGGAGGATGTAATGATGAAGGTATTAGAAGTGTCAAATTTACATAAGAAATTTGGAAAAAAAGAAATCATAAAAGGAGTAGATTTTTTTATAGAAGAAGGTGAGATATTTGGTCTTTTAGGTCCTAATGGTATTGGAAAGACTACTGTTATAAAAATGATAGTAGGATTTTTAAATGCTGATGAAGGCAGTATTTTGATAATGGGAAAAGATATTGAAAAAGATAGAGTAGAAGCACTTAAAAATTTAACAGCTATTGTGGAAAATCCAGAAATGTATCCATACTTAAGTGGTATGGAAAACTTAAAACAAATAGCTAGGATGGATAAAAGAATAAAGAAGAATGACATAGAAGAAGCAGTAAATATGGTTGGTCTTACTAAAAGAATAAATGATAAGGTGAAAACTTATTCCTTAGGCATGAAACAAAGGTTAGGATTAGCACAAGCTATAATGTCAAATCCTAAACTTATAATATTAGATGAACCTACTAATGGATTAGATCCTACAGGAATTATAGAACTTAGAAATATACTTAAAAAGTTAGCAAGGGCAAGAAAGATATCTATATTGATATCCTCACATATTTTAAGCGAAGTTCAGCTTATATGTCATAGAGTTGTATTTATGGAAGATGGACAAACAAAGTTAATGCGCACACTAAATAGTGATAATGATAAAAAAGAAGATAGAGTTATCATTGTTAGTAATGATAAAGAAAGATGTGAAAAAGTACTTAAAACTATGGAATGTATTCATAACATTTCTTATAAAGATGGAAAGTTAGTAATGTTAACAGATGAAAATTCAACACCAAAGATAATTAGTAAGCTTTGTGCTGAAAGTGTAGAGATAAGTCAAATTTATAAAAAATATGAAACAGTTGAAGAAATGTATATGGAAGTGGTAAATGAAGGTAAGATATATTCATAGGAAGAATTACAGAATCAATAGTAAAGGAGAAAAAAAATTATGGTTGGATTAGTGAAAAATGAAATAATAAAGGTATGGTATAGAAAAAAGTTTTTAATAGCAATTATGGCATTACTTATAGTAACTATAGGAATGTTCATATTAATTATTAATGATAGTGGTGATAAGAAGATAAAAAAAATACGATCGGATATTGTGGAGTTACAAAAACGAGAAAAATCAGCTTCTTCAAATGAAAAAAAAGATCTTCAAAAAAGAATAGAAGATTCACAGTCACACATAGATTATTACAATGAAGATTTAAAAAATCCTAATACTTATTGGAAACAAAAAGCAAAAGAAGACATTTATAAAGATAAACAAAGTTTAAAGTCTAATGATACAAGTATACAAAGTTTAGAAAAAGAAAAAATGAAGTTAGATATATTAAGTAAGCAATATTTACTTGATAACAATATTAGACCTTCATCAGCTATCAAGCCAGGATCAGGAGAATTGTTTACTGTTTATTTAGATGTGTTTGGAATATTTGTTATATTTTTAGTATCAACTATATTTACAGCAGATATAGTATCTAGTGAATTTTCACCAGCTTATATTAAATCAATACTAAGTAGACCTGTAAGCAAATTTAATATAATATTGTCAAAAGGATTAGCAGCTGCAATTTCTAGCTTTTTAGTTATTAGTATTATAGAAATTGTAATTTTTACAGTTTTAGGATTTGTATATGGCTTTTCAGGATATAAGGAACCCGTACCTATATATCCTAAATTTAATTACAGCGATGTTATTTTGCCCAGCATAGATAAACATATAAGTCCTATTTTAAATACAGGATATATTATGCCTCAGTACAAATTTATACTTGAAGTAATAATGTTTCAAATTATATTTATAGCTGCATCAGTATGTGTTTGTTTAATGATTTCAACCATATTAAAAAGTAATTCTGCTGCAGTAGGTACATGTACAATATTACAAATTACATTTGTAATATTTACTAATCTAAGAAATGCAGGAAGTGCTATTATTCCTATATTTTTCTCTTATGGGGATGTATCTGAAATTATAGATAGACAGTTTATTATGAAGACAGGTGCTTGTTATATGGATATTTATAAGGCAGCATTGATATTAATTATTTGGATTATAGCAAGTATTATAATAAGTAAAATTGTTTTTAATAAAAAAGATATATTAATATAAATATGTAATACAAAGATAATTCAACTTTTACAGTTTAAAAATTAATGATGAAGAATTAATTTTTAATGTGGATTTTTTTTCAATGCACTACAAAAAGTAAACCTTCACTATTAATTATTAATTCTTAATTATTAACTTGCGAAGCTTTGCGTCGCATTCTGATTTTATTAAGCTAAAGTTTTATATATACGAAAGTTAAGTATATAATTAATGGATATAGGGAGGGATGTATGTGGAAAAAAGCACTATTTTAGTTGTAGATGATGATAAAGATATAAGAGATATGATTAATATATATTTGGTTAATCAAGATATGAATGTGCATACAGCAGCTAATGGTATAGCAGCTTTAGATATATTGAAAAATACTAAGGTTGATTTAATTATATTAGATGTTATGATGCCCAAAATGGATGGAATTAAGGCATGTATGAAGATAAGGGAAAAGCTTAATGTTCCTATAATAATTTTGTCTGCTAAAATTGATGATGCTGATAAAATATTAGGGCTTACTATTGGGGCAGATGATTATGTGGGTAAGCCTTTTAATCCATTAGAGCTTTTAGCAAGGATCAAATCTCAAATTAGAAGATATAGACAATTAAATAATAATTTCAAGGCTGTACAAGAGGAAGTAATACAAGTTGATGAACTTTCTATAAATATATCAACTCATGAAGTATTTTTAAAGGACAAGCAGATCAAATTAACACCTTATGAATTTAAAATATTAGTACTGCTTGCTCAAAATAGAGGAAAGGTTTTTAGTATAGGCTCCATATATGAAAATGTATGGGAAGAAGAGTATGTTGCTTCAGATAGGACTGTTACAGTTCATATAAGGAGAATAAGAGAAAAGATTGGAAAAGAGAATAATTATATAAAAACTGTATGGGGAGTTGGATATAAAATTGAAAGTTAGATTTGGACTAAGATCTAAAATGATAATTATGTTTTTGGTATGCGCATTTGTATCAATGTGTGCCTCTAACGTTATAATGGACTTACTTATACAAGACTCTGAAAATTACACACGTGACATTAGTTATGCTAATGTTAAATTTATTAAAGACTTAGAAAAGGTAACAAATAAAAGTGATGAAATAAATAAAGTTATAGAAAAGTATGAAGAAAAGTATAAGAAAAATAATATTAAAATATATATAATAAATAATAAGGGGAATGTTTTATATCATGGAGCAAATAGCAGTGAAAAGTTTATAGATTTACAGGCATTTATAGATAAACAAATTACGCTGCAGGATGAAATAAGATATGATGGAAATAAAGGGGGAGTTGACTATTCAAAAATTTCAGCAGTAAAAGTTAATAATGAAATACTTAATGTACTTGTAAAAGGAAATACAAATCCAATGAATTCACATGATAATATTCGCGGCAGCAGGGGAGACATAGGATTTTTATTAATGATTATTATTTTTATATTTATGGTAAGTTTTCTTACCAGACCAAAATTAAAATATATAAAGAAAATTTGCAGTGGTTTAAATGAAATGGCTGGAGGAAACCTGAAGTATAGGATAAAGGAGAAGGGAAGGGATGAACTTCAGTTAATATCAGCTAATGTCAATAGTATGGCAGGAGAGTTAGAAGAAAAGATAGAAAATGAAAGGAGAATAGAAAAATCTAAACAAGATTTAATAACTAATGCAGCACATGATTTAAGGACTCCTTTAACTAATATTATTGGATATATAGAAATTATAAAAGAAGGAAATTATAAAGATGAAGAACAGCTTTTAAAATATATAGACATATTATCTAAGAAAGCTGAAGGATTAAGAAGATTAACTAATGATCTTTTTATGTATACAAAATTGTCATCAGGAAGTGTAAAGTTGAATATTAGTAAGTTTAGCATAAATGAATTGGTAAAGCAGCTTATAGATGAATATATAGATTTGTTTGAAAATAATAATCTTAAATTTAAAGATAACTTAGCTAATGAGGAAATTATAATTGATGGAGATCCGGACAAGCTTGCTAGATTGTTTGATAATCTCTTTACAAATGCCATAAAATATAGTGTAAAGCCTTCTGATGTGAATTTAAAGCTCTTAAAAAATAGCGAAAGAGTTTTAATATCTATAAGCAATAAGTGTGATAGCTTAGAAGGAGAAAATATTAATAGTTTATTTGAAAGATTTTATATGGTAGATAAAGCTCGTTCTGAAAATGAAAATAGTTCTGGATTGGGACTTGCTATTAGCAAAACTATAGTACAGCTTCATAATGGAAATTTAACAGCACATTATAAAAACAATGTCATAACTTTTGATTTGGAGTTGCCTTTATCAGATTAAACATATTACAAATGAGTAAGTAAGGTTACTTTGTACTTATCTACCTATAATATGCATTTTCATTTATAAATTAAGTGACTTTTTAATTCAAGAATACAATTTGAACTTAGAGCATTTGTCAATATGTATTATAATTGACTATTTAATAATATTTAAAGTTTCTGTCCGAAATATTATTGATATATCACAGCGTATAAAACAATATTTCGGATAGAAACTTTATAATTTCTAATTTCAGTTTTATTTTGAATTAATTATATCTTGAGCTATTTTTGAAAGTTCTTCAAAAGTTAAGCTACTATTTTCAGAGGTAAGTTGATATTCTACGTTATTATCTACCCACTTTAAGGAATATGCAGTTTTAAATTCTTCATTAAGCTTTGATCCATCCTTATTAGAAACTATAGTTAAAATTTCCTTTCCATTTTTAGAAGCCTCATCAATTTCGTTCTTTTGTTTTTGAGTTTTTTTATCCATTATATCTTTAGGTACTGAGTGCATTTTATATTCTACCCAATGTGCAGTAGTATTTCCAATAGTTACAGTTTTAGCATTTTTAAATATTGGTAAATTATCTTCTGCCCCAACTTTACCAGCAGCTAATGACACATATTCTTCTTTATTGTTGTCCTTTAAATATATACTAGTTGCGCCTTTTTTATCATATTGTTTGTCTGGTATTAAACCATCAACATGTCCTAATATATGACTGCTAGCTAACTTGTATCCTCCTTCAAGTAAAGCAGGTATTTTGACTTCATATCCTAAGTTCTTTTTCAATTCATCTTTAGATGGAGCCCTATCATACCTTTTCATTTCTGAATAACCATTAACATATTTATCTATACTCTGAAGAGCTGAAACTCTGATACCTGGAGAAAATGTTAAGAATAATCCTGCAACTATAAATATACCACAAGATGCAGCAACCATAGATTTTTTGAAATTTAAAGATAATAATTTTTCTTTTAACATAAACTTTTTTTCACTCCTATTCAATTCAATTTCATGCTTTATATTTTGAAACATAGTATCTGGTATGGATATTTTTTCAGCCTTATCTTTTAAAGCTGCTTTTATTACATTTTCAAATTGTTGATGGTCTTGCCTTTTCATCTGAATCCCTCCTAATAGTTTTATCAGTTAAAAAATAATCTGCAAATTCTTTACTGCTTAATTCTTTTTCAAGCAGCTTTCTAGCATTATGAAGCCTTGATTTAACTGTACCTTGAAAACAACCTAAAACTTTTGATATTTCTTTAATAGATAATTCATTATAATAATAAAGAATAACAGTTGTTTTTAAAGGTATGCTTAGCTTGTTAACAGCAATATTTACTAATTCTCTAATTTCGCTTTTTTCAGCAATATCAGATACTGCTAAGCTATCTGCAATTATATCCTTATTATCATTTATACTTTCTATGTGTAAATGATTTTTTTCTTTTGAACAATAACGCCATGTTATTCTTGTAAGTAAACGATAAAACCAAGCTTGAAAGGTTTCAGGATTTTTTAAATTTTTAATTTCTTTATAGCATTTTATAAAAGCCTCCTGAACTATATCTTCCGCTATATTATTCCGGCCACATATAAGGTAAACTGTCTTAAGAGCCTTACTGCTATATCTTTTATATAAATTATTAAAGGCATCCATATCGCCTTCCTTACAGCGCTGTATTATATTAAATTCATCCATGTCATTTCCTCCTTTTTAGGTGCACCTATTATATAAGAGACATGAAATATAAAAAAGGTTCAAAAATTTATAAAAAAATAAAATGACCAATGTATCATTAATGATAATCGGTCACTTTATTTTATAGATTTAGTATAAATTTAATTTAGTTGATAGTTTTTAAATTTTTATTGTATATAGACGATAAAATTTTAGCAATTATAACATTAAACAATAATTATTTATCGTTTATCAATAAAATAATATTGATTTTAAATAAATGCAATGGTATAATTTTCATAAGATCAATGAATCTTAATTAGTGGAAAAAGTAAAGAGTTTAAATTTTTGACTTAAAGTGATCGCTTTTTATTTAAAGATTTGTTTATCTCATTAAGTTTACATGAGTTATACGGTGATGTAGCTACTGTATAAAAGATTAGGAGGATTAGTATGATTAAAAGTTCTATGGAAGATGTAAAGAAATTTGAGTTCTTTAATACATTTTTAAAAGTGTTATTTTATATTGAAGTTGTGCTATGCATTTTATTACCAATAGGCTTGTGCGCTTTAGCAGATCATTTTAAATTTATACCACCAAATATATTTATGACTATTTTGTTTTTCATATCATTTATAAGTTGTATTGTAATTACTAATGAGCTTATAAAAATAAATAAAACACTAATTGAAAAAAATCCATTTACATTTAATAATGTAAAAAGTATGAGAAGTATGGCTTTTAATATTTTTATAATAGGCATATACATTTTCATAAAAGACAGAATGGTATTTGGGTATAAAGGAATTTTCTGCGTACGTTTTAATCAATATGGACCTTATTGTGATATGAATTTTTTAATATTTATTATTATGGGAATTTTTATGATTATTTTATCAGAGATATTTAGTCAGTCTATTAAGATAAAAGAAGATAATGATTTAACTATATAAAGATTGAGAGGAGGCGAGATACAAATGAAAATTATTAGAAATAATAAATTAGCTTTAATTAAGCAATTAATGGGGAAGTTTAATAATTCAGTGAAGTCAGTAAATGAATCACTTAACACTAGATTATGGAGCATGAGACTTCTTAATCCAAGTTTAAGATTTGTAAAAACATTGTTAAGTGTATTTTTAATTATAGAAATAATGGGGTTGCCTATGTTGATTATAGGATTAGTATGTTCTATTTATATGAAATATAATATTAAAAATAATTTAGTAATTGGATTTTTTATTGTAGTATTTATTTGTGTAATGAGTATTACTTTTCACTTAAGGGAAGTAATTAAAGCTTTTATTAATAAAGAAATTTTTATATTAAAAAATGTGATGCGTCTTAGAAAAATAGGATTTTCAACAATTATAGTTGGTGTATTCGTGTTTTCATATAGAACTATTAAGTATGGTCTTAGTGCTTTTATAATTTTGAACTTAGATGATAATGGTATTGTAACAAGAATAGATACAGTTTTGTGGATTTTTATAGGAGTTATAATATTAATTTTTGCAGAAATATTTAAAGAAGCTGTACGTATAAAAAAAGAAAATGACTTAACAGTATAGGAGGAAATATATGCCTATTATAGTTAACTTAGACGTAATGATGGCTAAAAGAAAGATATCTTTGTCAGAACTAGCTGAAAGAGTTGGAATTACAAATGCAAATTTATCTATATTAAAAAATAATAAAGCAAAGGCTATTAGATTTTCTACTTTGGAGGCAATATGTAAGGAATTAAACTGTCAACCAGGGGATATTTTAGAGTATTCTGCAGAAACAGAAAGTGAAGATAAGTTAAGTTTTACAAAGTGAGCATAATGTGAAGCAAAGCTTCGCATTATTTTTATTTTGTACAAAAATTCAATTTAAGAAATATATATTCAAATTTGCCTTTGATTTAATAGAGTAATAAACTTAAAAAAGAACAAAATAAGGCCATAAAGTGTAGTACAAATCTTATTAAAGAGGAGGAATATACTATGAGTAGAAACAAAGTGTTAGTACCAGAAGCTAAAGAGGCATTAAATAAGTTCAAAATGGAGTCAGCTGCAGAAGTTGGTGTAACATTAAAAGATGGATATAATGGAGATATAACTGCAAGAGAGGCTGGATCAATAGGTGGAAACATGGTTAAAAAAATGGTGGAAGCTTATGAAAAAAGTCTATAGTATAAGATAAAAGAAATCCTGTATTCCTATTTGGGAGTACAGGATTTTTGTGATATTTTCATGGTGTATTGCGAAGTATAAATTTTAAACTTATTCATATATAATTACAATTTGTTTTAATTGCATTTATACATGAAATTATAGTAATTTAGTATTTGTAATGATATATAATCATGGTAATAAAGTATACAATAGGCATAAAAATTAAGGTAGTTATAGATAAATTATTTGCTGATATATTTAAAAAATTGGTTCCTATTGTAGCAGCAAAAACATACCAATAGGTTATCCAGAAGGCTCTATAGCCAGTTTTGTTGCGTATAAAAATGTTTCTTTCTTCATTTTCTGCTTTTACACTTTTAATCAATTGAGTTTTATCCTTTCCAAAGATGTAAATCAACATGCCAATTATGCCTACAGGAGTAAAGCCAATTGCTAAACCAGACATAGCATGTTTTTCAAAATTTAAAACATATCCTACAAATAGAGCTATAAAGCCAATAGTAGCCATAAAGCCATAGTAAAATATACCCTTTTTTATTTGTTTATTAATGTTCATTTTAAAATTCCTCCTCTTCAAATATAAATATTTCTTCAATTGATAGATTAAAAGTCTTAGCTATTTTATGAGCAAGTAAAATGGAAGGATTATACTTACCGTTTTCTAAAGAAATAATTGTTTGTCTGGATACATCGACTTTTTCAGCTAGATCTTGTTGTGTTAGGTTAAAGTTTTCTCTTAGCTGTTTTATTTTGTTTTTCAAAAATTATCACCTCCATGTAAAGTTGACTTTACATAAACTATAAATCATAGCTTTACTACATATTATTAAAAATATGTTTAAATGTTAAGTATACTTTACATTTATTATATACATAAATGTTGGAAATGTAAAGTGTGCTTTACTATAATTGGTATGAAATATTTATTTATTTTTATGTAAAAGGAGTGTTGCATTTCTATTATTATTTGATATAATGATAGTAAATAAAATATTAAAAGGTTTACAGAATAAAAATTAACTAAGAAAAATTTTCTGAAATATTTGCAAGCTTTAATTTTGAACCTACAGCATTTAAACGGGAGCTTAATATTTAAATGCGTATTTGAGCTATAAGTCCAACAGAAGTTGGCAGATTTAAAAAAACATTTGTGAAAGCACCCACCTATCTCAGAGATAGGTGTCAAAATTAAAGTAACGGTATTTTGGAATTATAAAATTAGAATTTTTTCTAAGTTAAACATAATTATAAAGAGAGGTATGTGCCTCTCTTTATAATTATGTTTAAAACTTTTTTATTTAAATTAGTGAGGTTTATTATATAGTAATGATGTATAATGGCTAATACGCCCCTGTATAAGTTCTTCGAAGATTCAGATGAAGTTTATATAAGAACACTTAATGGGCAAGTTATTGATTGGTATCAGTAAATATGCACATTAAGTATCACTTAGGCATTTAAGATTCACCTAAGTCTAAGAATCACTTAATAAATTGCTTAAGTGCTTTGATAAAAAATAACACTTTAAATTTCAAAACATATATTAAGTAGGGGTGAATTTTTATGAGTAAATTTGCAATAGATCCTGGTCATGGAGATGTAAATGGAAGTTTAGGTGGAGATGGTGGAGCAGCTTATTATTTAGTTGAACAGAATTGTGCTTTAGATATAGCGAATAAGGTTATATCTAAATTGAAGTCATTAGGATATGAAGCGTGGAATGTAAGACCTTCTAGTGCTGCAAGTGTTATAGATAGCTTACAGAGGAGATGTGATAGTGCTGCTAGTGCAGATTATTTAATTTCAATACATTTAAATGCGGGTGGAGGTAGAGGCAGTGAAGTATTTGCTATGAGCTCAGCAGGAAACACCTTAGCAAGTAAAGTTTTAAGTTCATTAGTATCTTTAGGTTTTATAAACAGAGGTGTAAAAGATGGTAGTGGATTATATGTAATAAAACACAGTAAGCCAGTTGCTATATTGATAGAAGTATGTTTTGTAGATACACAAAGTGATGCAAATTTATATAATCAGTTAGGATCAGACACTATAGCAGGTGCAATAGTTCAAGGACTTACAGGCCGAGAAGATCCAAATAACAACATGAGTTCTGATTTTATTAAATCTGTTCAGCATGACCTGCAGAGAGTCAGCTGTCTTGAATCAGGAGAGAATAATGCTACAGGAAAGCTAGATGATAAAACTAAACAAGCTATAAGTCAATTTAAATATGTAGTTGATTTACCAGGTGGTAATAATATAGATGATGCTCTTGTTAATGCATTAAATACAATAATAAAGAAGCCAACTATAGGGGCAGGGTGGCCTTCTAATCCTTTAGCTACTAAGTTTACAAAATGGTATATAGGTATAACACCTAAAAATGAATTATGGGATGCTAATACTGTTGAAAGTGTTAAGGCATGGCAAGTTAAGGCTGGCATATGGAGTTCTCAAGGAGCGGATGGGGTAATAAGAGAAAAAGATTGGAATAAAATTTTAAAATAAAATTTTAGGGAGTTTGAATAAAGAGAACAGCAAACAATGAACACATATAACATTTGCTGTGGAATTTTATTTAAACTCTCCCTTTTGTTATATCTTTAAAAGGTAGTTTTAATAAAAGTATTAATTTTATTTTTTTAGGTATACATAATCTATATCAAAACGTTTACAAAAAACATATAATGAAAGTAAATAGTAGATTGCCAGTAAGTGTTACTTATCAAAGTAACAAATATCCTGTAAGCATACTTCTATACAAAAGTTAATGTAGTGATTTTGATTTAAGTATGAAGTTATGATGTGGAGGTGGGATTAATGGCAAATTTAAGTTTTACAAGACAATCAAAAAGTGATGAAGGATTTACTAAAAAAGAATCTATCAAAATATTGGATTATTCTATAATAGAAGATGATAAAAAATTAATAAAACTAATTCTTACATGTGCAATTGTTCCTATGGTTATAGAAATAATAGTGTTTATAATTACGATATAAGTTTTCATGGATATTAAAAATAAAAGCTTAATAAATTGCCATAAACTTTACTTGTGAAAAGTAACACAAATTCTCAGTAAGACTAAATTTTATTCTGAGGATTTTTTTTATTTTGTAGGACAAAATATATAATAAATGCTATTTGAAAAGAAATATAGTGTAGATAACTAAATAGTATTTATAGTATTTTATGTATTGCTTTTATATAAGAATAAAACAGTGATTACTAAATATATTGTTGTATGTTTTATAGTAATTATAGTAAACTATATGTA
>NZ_JABBNI010000003.1 GCF_012926525.1 Clostridium muellerianum | reverse complement strand
TTATATTTTTCTGATCCTACTGACCATAGCAGCAAGGTTGCTCCATACTTAGGATCTTGATAATTTAACAATTCTGGCTTGTTTTTTGCTATTTTTTCTATCTTATTAACATTTTCATTTTTTACAGCCAATGCTAATTCCCATGCTGGAGTTTCTCTATAAATATTTATATTACTAATTTCAAGGTTCCCATTTTCAGCTGCTTTATCAAGCATAGAATTATATCCTTTATTTATTGCAAGACCAGCACATATTATAACTACTAAAATTGACACAATAATTATTCTTCTTCTCATGTATGCCTTCTTTCTTTGTTCCTTTAATAGCTTTTTTACTAATTTTATATAAAGAAGATAACAAATCAAATATACAAACTTTTGACTTGTTATCCTTTTAATGTGCCTTAATTAAACACAGCCCTAATATTTCTTTATATATTCTTCCCAGGTATCTGGATAAAGTTTTTTAATCTGTGATAACTTATTTTTAGGAATCTTAGTGTTCCAATAATTTACTCCTTGATTGGCAAATTCCTTAACAA
>NZ_JABBNI010000002.1 GCF_012926525.1 Clostridium muellerianum | reverse complement strand
TTTGTATTGTGACACAAAAACACCACATAATTCAACTTTGAATAATGCAGTGTCTTTACAAATTGTTCGTTTTTTCAGTTGTTACGTCAAATAAGAATTTTACACATTAATCTAATAATATTTCAAAGCCATAATGTTTTAGTCACAAAGTTTCATGCTAATAGCCACACCATCACCTATGGGAAGTATCGTACTATAAAGACGCTTATCTTCAAAAACTTTTTTAAGATATTTATGCACAGGTTCACTAAATTTTTCAGGTATACCCATAGGTTTAAAAAGAACATCATCAGCAATTATCAATCCGTTTTTACGAGTTAAACTTATACACTTTTCTAACATTGGATAATATAAAGATTTATCTGAGTCCTGTAAGATTATATCGAATGGTCCCTCAACAGTATTAATTACTTCACTTGCATCTCCTAATATTAGCTCCACAACTTCAGACAACCCTGACAATTCAATATTTCTTTTTGTTATTTCATATAAATCTTTCCTATATTCAACTGATATGAGTCTTCCTCCAGTTTCCTTTAAA
>NZ_JABBNI010000001.1 GCF_012926525.1 Clostridium muellerianum | reverse complement strand
ATCTGTTTTTGAGTTTCTTCGCCGTCGGTGATAACTTCAGTGCATTTATTTGTCATGCAGTCAAGGGTGGCGATTATAGCAACCTAATCTTATCTTTGAAAAAATAAGCAACCTCATGAGCTCTTACAAGCATATTTTTTGAGCGTTATTTTTTCATAGCAAACTTTACACTATCTTAATTTTAATGCATATATAGAAATAAGGAAACCTGATAAATTAAAATATTAAATCAAGATTCCTTAAGTTTATGATGTTGCGCATAGCGGGTGGTTTATTGTTTCGCCTGCTACGCGATCTCAACAGACTAAAGTCCATAATAAAAACAACCTTTTACTAAAAAGCAAAAGGCTGCCTGAACATAAAAAAGTTTATACTATTTACATCGCTACTCACTAACAATACACTGCCATAACATTCTTTTCTTTATTATCTACGTTAACATTACCTTCATCATCATATAATTATAAATAAGCTACTAAAAAATCCTTAACTATTTATCTAATATTAAATAATCATCAAATATTTTCCGTAATTACTACTACTAAGACTTTTTCCTAGCTTTATTAATTGTTCTTTAGTAATAAACCCTTCCCTATATGCAATCTCCTCTATACATGCAATATATAAACCTTGTCTTTTTTGTACTGTCTGTACAAAATTACTTGCTTCAAGTAAAGATTCATGAGTTCCTGTATCAAGCCATGCAAATCCTCTTCCTAACACTTCAACCTTAAGCATACCCCTTTGAAGATATATTTTGTTAATATCTGATATTTCAAGTTCACCTCTTCCAGATGGCTCAATACTTTTAGCTATTTCTATTACAGAATTATCATAAAAATATAATCCTGGTATTGCATAATTAGACCTTGGTTGCCGTGGCTTTTCTTCAATTGAAATAGCTTTCCCAGTATCATCAAAATTTACTACACCATAAGCTTCAGGATTATTAACATAGTAAGCAAATACATATGCTCCTTCCTCTAATGAAGAAATCTCTTTAAGTACAGGTGAAAATCCCTGTCCATAGAATATATTATCACCTAATACAAGTGCTATTGTATCTTTTCCAATAAATTTTTCTCCTATTATAAATGCTTCTGCTATTCCCTTAGGTTCTTTCTGAATTTCATATGTAAAATTCATTCCCAGTTGTATCCCATTTCCTAAAAGTTCTTGAAAAAGCTTTATGTCTCTTTCTGTAGATATTATTAGAATATCCCTTATACCAGCTAACATTAAAACCGAAAGAGGGTAATATATCATTGGTTTATCATATATTGGAATCATTTGTTTGCTTACAGCTTTTGTTGCTGGATATAGTCTTGTTCCCCTACCACCTGCTAATATTATACCCTTCATTTAAATCACCATCTTATTCCTATCTACTTACTTTATCTAAATACATTTTACTATAGTATTTTTCGTATTGACCTGAAGTAACATTTTGTAACCAATTTCTATTTTTTAAATACCAATCTATTGTACTTATAATACCTTCTTCAAAATTATGCCTAGGTTTCCATCCTAGTTCTACCTTTATTTTTGAAGCATCTATTGCATATCTCCTATCATGACCTTTTCTATCTTTAACATATCTTATTAATTTGTCATTTATATTCATATCCTTAATCATATAACTTAAAATTTTAATTATATATTCAACTATGTATATATTCTCCTTTTCATTGTTGCCACCTATATTATAGACTTCCCCTAACCTCCCTTTACTTACAACTAAATCTATAGCACTGCAATGATCTTCCACATATAACCAATCTCTTATATTCCTGCCATCACCATATATTGGTACTTCATTGTGCTTTAAACAGTTATTTATCAAAAGTGGTATTAACTTCTCTGGAAATTGATAGGGGCCATAATTATTTGAGCATCTTGTTATATTTATAGGCATTTTATATGTATCAAAGTATGCTTTAACAATTAAATCTGCTGACGCTTTACTTGCAGAATATGGACTATGAGGTGATAATGAAGTTTCTTCAGTAAAGTAACCTTCATTTCCTAGTGAACCATAGACTTCATCCGTAGAAACTTGAATAAATCTTTTACCTCTTATAAATTCATTTTCTATTTGCCAATGTTTTTTAGCACTATCAATTAAATTTTGAGTCCCTACAATGTTGGTCTTTACAAATATTTCAGGTTCCTCAATACTTCTATCCACATGGGACTCTGCAGCAAAATTTATAACATAATCAATATCATTTTTGATAAATATACTTTCTAATAAATTTTTATCACATATATTACCCTTTATGAACTTGTAATCTTCTTTGCTTTCTATTTCTCTCAAATTTTCTAAGTTACCGGCATAGGTTAGGTTGTCTAAATTTATTACTTTTATTTCTCTCTCTTTATATTTATTAAATAGATATTTTATAAAATTTGAACCTATGAATCCTGCTCCTCCAGTTACTAAATAAGTCTTCATTTTAGCACCTCTACAACTTTAGTACTTATTGAAATCTTTTTATATGTATATCTTATTCCATCATAAAGCTCCACCTTATAACTTCATCTAGTTCTCTTTAACCTCGATACATTCAAAAGCTTCCTAGGTGTGCCATCAGGCTTACTCCCATCAAACCTAATCTCACCTTTATAATCCACAATCTCTTTTATTACCTCAGCCAATTCTTTTATAATAACTTCTTTACCTGTACCCACATTAAAAAATTCATCTCCATCATAGTTCTCCATCAAAAACACACAAGCATCAGCCATATCATGTACATGTAGAAATTCTCTTAAAGGTTTACCAGTTCCCCATACTTCCACATAAGGATTATTATTCACTTTTGCCTCATGAAATTTTCTTATAAGTGCAGGCAATACATGAGATATTTCTAAATCATAATTATCATTAGGTCCATATAAGTTTGTAGGCATAACACTTATAAAGTTATCACCATACTGCTTTTTATAAAATTGGCACATTTTAAGTCCTGATATTTTTGCTAGTGCATACCCCTCATTAGTAGGTTCTAGATAACCTGACAAAAGATATTCTTCCTTTATAGGTTGTGGACAATTTTTAGGATATATACAAGAACTTCCTAAAAATAGTAACTTCTTAACCTTAAAATCATGAGCTGCTTCTATAACATTATTTTGAATCATTAAATTTTCATATATAAAATCTGCTGGATATGTATTATTTGCAGTAATACCACCAACTTTAGCTGCTGCGAAAAATACATATTCTGGTCTTTTTTCTTTAAAAAATTTTCTTGCGTTAACTTCATTTGTCAAATCTAATTTCTTATGAGTTCTTCCTATTATATTCAAGTATCCTTTTCCTGTAAATTTCTAATTATAGAAGAACCAACAAGGCCTCTGTGACCTCTTCTTGGTAACTCATGATTGAAAAGTATTCCATTACATGCAAATATATCATAAGCTTCTCTATAATTTATCGTAACCCAATAAGTATAAAGCCTAGCTACTGCATATGGACTTCTTGGATAAAATGGAGTTTTTTCACTTTGTGGTTCTGTACCTGGCATTCCTCCAAATAATTCAGAAGCGGATGCTTGATAAAACTTACTCTTCATTTCCATTTCTTTTATAGCATCTAATATTCTCAAAGTTCCTATAGCATCTGTTTCTGCTGTATACTCAGGTACCTCAAAAGATACTTATACATGACTTTGAGCCCTAGATTATATATTTCATCTAGCCCAATCTTTTCACAATCATCTGTATCATAGTATCTTTGCCTAAAAGATTTAAAAATTGTTTAGGTTTTTCTTCTGTGGAAAGTGGCCAAAACCTTTCTCCCTTTCCCACCTGCCATTATTAATGCACAAAGCATAATCATTCCTCCATGATTTTCTTCATATAAAAACTATTACTTTTATCGTAGCCATTTTTATAAACTTTATGTAACAAATCATTTTACATATAATTACACAAAAAAACTGCAAAAGCTTAGTTCTGCAGTTTTTAACCATTTTAAAACTCTAATAATTTCAACACTGATTTAGCTTGGGAATTTGCCTGAGCAAGCATTGCTTGAGCAGCTTGAAGTATAATACTGTTCTTAGCATAATCCATCATTTCCTTTGCAATGTCTAAATCTCTTATTCTAGATTCAGCTGCAGTTAAATTTTCTTCCTCAGTATTAGTTACATTAAGGGCATACCCTAACCTATTTTGCATAGCACCAAAATAAGATCTATGTTTTGAAACAGCATTTATAGCTTTATCATATTTGGTTATTGCCCCTTGAGCATCTACTGTTACATCTACTGAATCCACCTCTAAATTTACACTGCTAGCATTACACAAATTTACTGATATATTCTGTCCCTGGTTTGCTCCTACTTGTAAAACAAGTTTTTTGCCACTTGCTGGAGCATTTAAAAGTTTATTTTCATTAAAATCTGTGTTACCAGATATACTATCTAGTTCTTTATTTATTTCACTAATTTCAATCTGTATATGTTTTTTATCCTCAGGTGACAAAGTACCATTCGCTGCTTGAACACTTAGTTCTCTTCCCCTTTGTAAAAGAGAATGAACTTCATTTAAAGCTCCATCTGCAGTGTTTATCATGGAAATACCATCTTGTATATTTCTGCTTGCCTGGGATAAACCTGCTATCTGAGCTCTCATTTTTTCTGAAATCATAAGTCCTGCTGGATCATCTGCTGCACTATTTATTCTAAGTCCTGATGATAATCTTAGCATATTCTTACTAAGTGCTCCATACGCTCTATTCATACAATTTAATGCATACATAGCGTTTAAGTTATGATTTATTATCATAACACTCACCTATCCTTAATTTAAATTTTTATTTATCCTATTTATATAGTATCACAAATAGAAAATTAAGAATATAGTTACACATAAGTTAATTTTATACATACTAAACTTTATCGTTCTACAAAATTCCACGTCATTGGAGTTCCTTTTTGTATATCCACAGAAGCCTTTTTACCAATAACATCTTTAAAATGCTTTGTCTCCATACCAAAAGCAGGTCTTATGCTTTTAACATTTTCTTCAGTAAATAGTTCTCCTTTATTTATATCTTTTACAACAAATAATGAACGAGAATGTTCTCTGCTTCTCTTTTGTTTTTCTGTTAGATTATAAGTTACTGTCCCCAATGCTTTTTCTACATCTCTTATGCCCTTTACCATTTCTTTAAATTCTGATGGTTCCATAGAAAATGCTGAATCTGGTCCTCCTTCACTTCTGCTTATTGTAAAGTGTTTCTCTATTACCTTTGCTCCTAGGGCTATGGATGCCACTGATACATGAGTTCCTAATGTATGGTCTGATAAACCTACAACTGTGCCAAAGGTTTCTGCCATATTAGGTATAGTTCTTAAATTTACTGTATCTATTGGTGCAGGATAAGCACTAGTACATTTTAATAATACAATTTGTTCATTACCCATTCTTTTGCAAGCATTTACTGCTTCTTCAATATCTGGCAAAGTAGCTATACCTGTAGACATAATAACAGGCTTACCTTTTGATGCTATATATTCTATAAAGGGTATATCAGTAATTTCAAAAGATGCTATTTTATAAGCAGGAACATCCATTTTCTCTAGGAAATCCACTGCTGTCTTATCAAAGGGTGAAGAAAAGCATATTAAGCCTTCATTTTCGGCTTCCTCTTTAAGTCTTGGCTGCCACTCCCAAGGAGTATAAGCTTTCTCATATAACTTGTGAAGAGTTGTTCCATCCCATATAGTCCCCTGCTTTATTTGAAAATACTCATTATCACAGTCTAAGGTTATTGTATCTGGTGTATATGTCTGTAACTTTATAGCATCTGCTCCTGCTTCCTTTGCTCTTTTTATTATCTCCAAAGCCTTATTAAAGTCTTGATTATGGTTAGCTGACATTTCTGCTATAATAAAAGTACTATTATTTCCTCCCACCTTCTTATTACCTATCTGTATATAATCTTCCATAATATCCTCCCAATTGTACATTTATCTTTGTTTTATATTCCTGTTTATTTTAGTTACTTCAGAATTATTGTCTAAATATTCTATAACTTCTTTTGCAGAAACAAATTCATTTTTAAAATTATTATATATAGTTTCTACTAAGTTAAAATCTTCTTTTGTATCTACACATAATCTGTAGTCTTTGTTGTAAAATTTACTTCCCTTTACATATCCTATTTTAAATTCTTCAGGGTGTTTATAAATATAATAAGTAACGTGTTCCTTATACATATTAATTTCTTCTGTATTTTTTGTTTCATCAATATTTATATTATTAACTGTCTTATCAACCTTATCCAGCGCAGCCTTAGTAAATATCTCTACATCAAATCCTCTTACAAAAGTATCTGGCACATCTAATCTTACATAATCATAATCATTTGTTTTAAAATAAGTTATCACATTATCTACTATTTCAGCATCAATTAATGGACAATCTCCTGTAACTCTTATGATTATATCTCCGCCAAACTTATCTGATGCATCCTTGTATCTTTTGAGAACATTACTTTCATGTCCTCTAAAAACATCATATTTAGCCTTTTTCACTACATCTACTAGCAACTGTTCTCTCTCTTCTGTAGATGTAGCTAAAACAATATTATCTATATATTTACTTTTGCTTAATCTATTTAAAGTATAAAGTATCATAGGCTTATCCATTATAGGTTTTATAACCTTCCCTGGTAATCTTTCCGATCCCATACGAGCTTGTATTATGCATAATATTTTCATATTAATTTCCTTTCAATATTGTAATATTTATTTATACATAGATTAATTCAATTTCTCTAATTTATCCTTTAATAAACTTATTACTTAGTTTTAAAATTTCCTATATTGTTAATTATTATATCGTTTATAATTAATAATTCTAAATAAAAATAAAACATGCAATTTACTAACTGCACGTTCCTCAATATATATTCATAAAAATATTTTACTTTATAATCTTCAAATTTGCTATATTCTCCATATTTCTAGCTGTAACTACTTCTACTGTTGCCAAATCTTTTCTCATGTCTTCAACTTTTGCTGATAAATGAATAATATCATTACTTAATTTGTCATGTTCGGCTTTATTAGTGTTAGCTTTATCTTCAAGTATTCTTAATATAACACCATGCTCCTTTTGTTGAGTTTTAATAAGTTCAATATCACTCTTCATATTACTTAGATCATTCTTTATATTACTTACATCATTCTTCACATTACTTACATCATTTTTCAAACTACTTACATCGTCTTTTAAACTGCTAATGTCTTTCTTTACATATCCTAATTTTTCATCAAGTAATTCGCCTAGTGCTTTTAATAATTCTTTGTCCATTTTACACCTCCTACAACATTAATACTTATTGAAATTTTATCACCTAAACATTAAAAATTCAACCTATAAATAATTACATTTATATATTATATTTTTCAATTCATATAAACTTTTAATGATAAAATCCGCTTCATAAGTTTCATCCAAAAAAGTACTCATATGATCACCTATCTCTCTAATTACCCGTACAGTATGCATGTGAACTTTTCTAGCACCTATAAAATCTTTATTAGGATTGTCTCCTACATATATACATTCTTCTGCTTCACAATTAAAATATTTCATCATTTCTTTGTAAGCAAACTCATTAGGTTTCCAATAATCAAGCCCATAATCATCTGTAACTATTATTTTGTCTATATAATTTTGTAACTTTAAAGCCTTGATTTTATTCCACTGAACTGAAGCTTTTCCATCTGTAATTATTCCTAAGTTAAATTCAACTCTTTTATTACCTAAAGAATTTTTTTCTAATGCTATATTACCTAAACTGCATTCTTCTAAAAAATATAATGCATCTCCATAAAGCGTTAAACTTGATTTTGCATTTCGATAGATGTCTACTAAATTACTTATATCTTCGTTTATATTATATTTATCACATAACATATTGAAAATTCTTCCTCTACCTTGAATATTCAAAATATCTATAGTACTATTATAAAGCTTTTCGTAATCTTTATTAAATTTTAAAGCTAAATATTCACATACTTTTTTAAAGGCTCCATATACAAAATCTCTTTCTCTATATAATGTATCATCTAAATCAAAAATAATTGTTTTTATCATACTTCTCACTCTCTTGATATAGGAATTTTATTCGATAAATACTGCATCATCATATCTAAGCATCGTCATTTCTTTAAATTGCCCAATTATAGGGTCTATCTCTTCTCCATTTATCATCATATTGAAATACTTACCATAATCCACTCCTGCTTCAAAAGTAAGAGGTACTCCTCCTCCAAAACGTGGATTTATTTCTATAAATTTTATTTTATTATCTTCTGTAACTTTACACTGTATTGTATATGGCCCCATAATAGATACTCCTTCTTTATCACTAACTGATTGAGCTAAAGCTTCAAGGAGTCTATGGGTTTCTTCTATTATCTCTTTATGCATTACAGTTTTAGTTTTAGAAACTTCTCCTGATCGCACTTCCAATCTTTCTCTAGGTACTATAGATATAGGCTTACCTTTTAAGTCACAAAGTACATCTATAGTATACTCTGTACCTTCTATGTATTGTTGTATTATAGGATTCTCTACATAATTTATAAAAAACTCTAATTCTTTTATATTGCTTACTTTAAATACTCCTTCACTTCCCATCCCATTAACAGGCTTAACTATTAATGGAAATATCAAATCAAGCTCTTTTTCAAAAAAATTTCTTACGATCTCTTCATCCTTTTGATATTCTAAAACTTCTAGAATTTTTTCCTTAGAATAAGATTTAGGAGATCCTATTTTATTCTTAATAAAAAAGTTATAAGTATTTAATTTATTCTGACATATATCTATTATATCTTCGTTGCTTAGCAACAAAGTAGTTCCTACATTTTTAAATTTACTTCTATTTTTACATAATATATTAAACTCATATTCATGAAGTGGAATTAATAAATCTATAAATTCCTCCTTGCATATATTTAAAATAGAGTCTATATATTTTTCATCGGTAAATCTAGGCACCTTATAAAATTTATTTACAAATTTTGATGCAGGAGCGCTATCTCCTGCATCAACCCCCACTATAGTACAATTTGTCTTTAAATACTTTATAAGCTGTACTCTTTTTCCTATGGCTGTTATAAGTAGCTTCACTATACCATTCCTCCTTCAATGCCTACATTTAATCCCTGTAATATGAGGTTTCTAGTTTCATCCTTTGTTACAGGTTCTATATCATTAGAAGTATAACTTTTTCTAATTGAATGTTTAAAATTCCTATAAAATTTTTCATATTCGCTTTTATTAAAGGTGGTTGGTATTACAGCATACATATTTCCTAAATCATAAGCATATTCAGATTCTTCTTCTGACATAAGTTCCTCATACATTCTTTCACCTGGTCTTAAGCCTATATTTTCCACCTTTATGCTTTTAAAATCCATACTATATTTTTTGCAAACTTCATCTATAATTACTTCTGTTAAATACTTCAATTTAACTACAGGCATTTTTAATATAAACAGTTCTCCACCATAACATATCTCAGCAGCCTTCATAGTAAGCTTTACAGCCTGATCCAAAGTCATCATAAATCTGCTCATATTCTCATCTGTAACTGTTACTTTTCCCTTTTCTAATATCTGTCTTTTAAATAATGGTATAACTGAACCTCTAGAACCAATTACATTTCCAAATCTTACAGCTACAAATTTAGTTTCCACAGGACCTTTACTATAATTGGCTGCTTGAACTAACTTTTCTGCTAAAAGCTTTGTAGCTCCATAAGAATTTGTAGGATTTATAGCCTTATCTGAACTGGTAAATATAACACACCTAACCTTATTATATACAGCTGCTTTTATAACATTTTCCATTCCATTAACATTAGTTTTTATAGCTTCCGATGGGTTATATTCACAAGCTGGTACATGCTTCATAGCTGCAAGATTAAATACTATATCAATACCATTCATTGCTCTTTCCACTCTATCATAATCTCTTACATCGCCAATAAAGAATCTAAACATGCCACCGCTGCCATACTCATTTTGCATTATAAATTGTTTGTATTCGTCTCTACTCAATATTCTTATGACTTTAGGTTTATGTTTTATAAGTTCCTTTACAAGCCCCTGACCTATGGTACCAGTACCACCTATTATTAAAATTCTTTTATTTGTGTAATAGGTCATTTTTTAACTCCTTTATTAAAAATATTTTGTATTAAAACAAAAACCTCACACATAAAAAATGTACGAGGCCTTTTCTTAACACTTAGCAGCATTTATAACTTTCTCCCATGATTCTAATAAAGGCTTTATCTCAAATTCTAAAACATCACCCATTAGAGTATAATCTTTGTTTTCATAGGCATCTACAAACATATCTAATTTTTTTGACATAAGTTCTTCAGACATTTCCTCATATTGAACATCCTTAGTAAGCCTAGCTACTTCTATAAGCCACTGTAGACCTTCTTCTATATATGAAGATAAGTTAATTCCTTCTTCATTTTCTCCTGACTGGAACTTATTAATTGCCATATCCACACCATTCTTAAGCTTTGCTACATACTCTGAAGCTAATGGCATTGTATCTCTTTGAACAGTTTTAAATTCTTCAATTGCTCTTATAGACTCTTCGTTCATATTTTATTCCTCCTAAACCGCATAAGCTCTCTTTTATACTTATCGTAAGTTTTTATAAAAAACTTACTTAATTATAGCAATTCATATAATAATTTTTATTAGCTAGTGAAATTTTCCTTTATATTGTTATATTGTAAACTTAATCTATATATTTTAACGCCTCTTCTACAGCTTTTGATATACACTCATACAATGACTTACTTTTTTCTGCCATTCTTTTTCCTGAATCATACTCAAGCTCATTTAACTTTTCTGCATACTTTTCATCATTTAAAACTTTATCTACATATGGTGCTAGTAGGTACGCTATTATTCCTATCTTTTGTATATCATTTATTTTAGAATCTATTTCATCTAATGAACTAAATACCTTATTTATATTTATTCCCTTTTTGTGTATGTAATACATATACATCATTTCAGCATACTCTATACCTTTTTCACATGCTTCTTTTATGTCTATTAAATTGTTTTTCACTATTTTTAAATTGTTTTCAACAGTTTCCTTTTTTATAGTATCTTGAAAACTTATATTTTTACTTATTTCTTCAACACCATACTTATCTATTGAAGCCTTAAGAGGAATTACTTGTGTTCCCTTTATATGAGCTCCACCTTCTGTGCTATTTATAAAAGTTATACCAATACACTTTTCCATAAGTTCTTCAAATTCTTCTCTATAAGAATTTAAAGGTATGCTTGTACGCACCATTTCTCCATTTATATCCTTTACGTATATACTTTTCTCACTTTCAAGCCAAAGATCCTTATGTTGTTCTAAATAGGTTACAGCCACATCTCCTGGGTTTTCCATAGCCTTAGCACTTAGTGCATGAAACTTATCTCCTGTATAAGCTAAATCCTGTCCTATAAATATAACAGGATTACATCCTAAATAAATAGCTAAACCCATACATACATGGGCTACTGAACCTCCTTGAAGCAGTGAATCTACCTTTTTGCCTGTTATGCTTTCTACATAGGTTTCCATTCCTTCATTAGAAAACATTATTTTATTTCCTTTATATTCTTGAACAATTTTGTAGTTTGCAGAATCCATAAATACTAAAGGCACTGTATTATCAAGGTTATGTTTCATTATAGTATAAGTAATATCTTGAGGATCTACTGCACATACAAAATCTGGAGTTATATCTGCATTTTTTAATGCTTTTAACGTTCTAGCTCCACATATTATAATAAACTTATCCTGCACATCTTTTAATAAGTGTATGTTTTTTTCCAAGGAAGGTCCTGCTGAAACGATAACTGCTGGTTTTCCTTGGAACAAATTCTTATAAGAATTTATAACGCCGCATCTTGCACATTGCTTCATATTTCTAATAAAATTTTGAAACAATATTTGTGAAAAGAAATTAATAGTATCCCTTCCTATTCTTTTATTTTGAATAACTTTTCTTAAATAAGTGCTTAATTGTTTAAATTCACCTTCAAATATGGATGAATAGTTTGCAAAGCTTATGAATTTAACATTATCTATTTCGCAACTTTCTATACTACTATTTAAATTCTTCTCAATATTTTTTTTATCGTAAACAAACATTTTTACTCTTTTATCAGAAATAATATATTTTGAATTTTCTATATTTGAAAACAAATTAGCAATTTCTAAACTTGGCTCTATTACTATAACTTTATTACTATCCATTACATTCTTCAGCAATTCTCTTATATGTTCACCAGTTCCTAAGCCAAATACTAAAATTATAGTATTTCCATTTATACTTCCCAAATCTCCTGTAAATTTATTTATATCTCTTTCTACTGAATATTTACTTCCTATATATACTTTTTTATCTTCGCTCACAACTCTAATTATATTTTTGCCATCATTTGAGGTTTCTAAGTAATATTGATTATTCATTTTGTCCTCCGATTTTATAATATTTTATTCTATGAGTTTTATCGTAGATTTCTATACAAAAGTTAAGGAACAGTTTTTACACTGTTCCCTACCTTTTATAACCTTTTTAAAGCTGGTTCATAACTTCCGCACATTTTATAATAACTTATAGATTTATCCTTAATTCCAAGACATTCATATATTACACCTATATTATAATAAGGCAAATATGAATTAATCCCTTCTATTTTACCTTCTTTATAAGCTGTACATACAGAAAAACTATTTATTGCTTCTTTAAAATTACCATTATTCATATAAATAAGTCCCATTAAAAAATTATAATCTGGAGATTTTGAGTAATAAGCTTTATATTTTTCTATATATAAAGCCTCTAAATACTGATTTGTGTTAATTAAACAGTATCCATAGGTTTCTATTAAATCTTCTGCATATTCATAATTAAAATTATCTATAAATTTTAATGCTTTTTTAAAATTTATCAAAGCAATATTATACTGTTTATTTAAATAATAGCTTTTGCCTAACTGATATAAATAATAAGAATCTTTAGGATTGTTCTCTACAGCTTTTTTTAATAATGCTATATTTCTTTGTAGCTTTGATGTTTCACTTAATACCTCTTTAGTATATCCAAAGTGATTAACAGTAATATCTACTTGTACTGCACTATAACTTTCTCCATCTAGAGCGGTAACTTGCTCATGAATCATTCCTTCATAATGAAAATATTTTTTATTAAATAATCTACTTAATCTTTCTGTCTGAGTCCTGTTTTTGCTGCTGAAATCTAGAAAATTTATAATTTTTATTCTTCCTACAACTTTAGAATTATTTTTATCCTCTATAAATTTTAAAATACTATCAGTATCAAAATCTACAATTACCTCATCTGCATCTAATACTAATATCCAATCATTTGATGCCTTTGACACCGCAAAATTTCTAGCTTTTGCAAAATCATCACACCATTTGAAATCATAAACTTTATCAGTAAATTCCTTAGCTACATCTTTAGTTTTATCCGATGATCCTGTATCTACTATTATCATTTCATCTACAAAACATGATACAGCTTTGAGAGACTTTTTTAAATTTAATTCTTCATTTTTTACTATCATACAAAGAGTTATCATCCTCATTTAGCACCTTCTATCATATCCATTAAAACTCCTTCGCTATTCCTCCCACTTAATTAAACTAGGACTTTTATCTAGAATTGATTCATATTGCTCTCTTATGCCATATCTAAAATCTTTATCATGTTCCATATATCTCTTATATTTTTCAATTCTCTCTTTTTCATTTGCCCATCCTAAATGTTTAATTCTTAAATCACTTATTGAACCAGGAAGATTATATATATTTAATGGGAATCTTCCACAGTGTACAGGTGTTTCATTCCATATATATTTAAAATTAGGCTGATATCTGATAAGAAAGCTTCTATAGTGTTTATGTGCACTCCAATACTTATCTTCTCTAAAATGTTCTTTATCCCAAAAATCATATAATCTAAAATCAAAGTAGTCATAATATGGTTGATTAATAAGGTTTCTTATTTCAATATTAATTTTATCTTCAAATATTTCATCTGCATCAAGGCATAATATCCAATCACTTTTACTTTCCAATGCTAAATTCCATAATTGTTTTCTTAAAACTATTTCATTATTAAAATTAGACGTCTTATTTGAAACTATATTATGTGGAACATTTTTTAAAATTCTTTTACATACCTCCACAGTATTATCTGTACTTCCATCATCTAATATTACAACCTTATCAACATACTTTGAAGCCTTTGTAAGAACTCCTTCTAAATATCTATGCGCCTCATTTTTTACTAACATAGCTAATGTTACAGTATTATTTTGAGATTTTACTGAAGTCCTTGAAAAATTATTATAACTATAAATCATTGACTTTTTATTATTATATTTATATTCTTCAACACCAGCTAACTCTGTTTCACGATATATATGATATGCAGGTATGCTTGTTTCTACATATAGTTTTAATCCAAGTCTTAAAGCTCTAGCACAAAAATGCCTATCCTCACCTCTATATGCAATACCTTCTACTTTCTTGTAGCATACACCGCTATTCAAAGCTTTTTTGCTAATCAAAGTACAGGCTCCCAATCCTCCAACTTCATAAACTCCAGGTATCCTCATTGCCTTAATGAATCCATTTATTCTGCTTTTTTTTTCTTTCTCACTCAAATTCTCACTCTGTGATTCATAATACAGATTGTAGTTTCTACTGACCCATACTTGGGGTTTCCCAATATCATTTATATTCCATATTGTCCAAAATATTTCTGATATTATGTCCTTACCAGTTGAAATCAATCTCTCTAATGTTTCAGGGTGAAGAACTAAATCAGAGTCAATTAGGAATAAGTAATCGTAATTATTTTTTTTAGCAAAATCAATAATCTTATCTTTATATCTAGCAATCTTCCATATGAGCTCATCTTTCCATTGATGACTTTTATCATCACAAATATAATTGCCAGATTTTTCACCCTTTATTATTACCTTTTTACAACTATCGATATTAAATTCTTCTATTAATCTTGACGATTCTTCTATTTTGTTATCATCAAAAAATATAAAATCTATATTATAATCTTGAATATAAAGTTCTGATAATGACTTGAAAAACTCTTTTAATATATCTACTTTTTGTCTTATAGTACTCCCTATTAGTACTCTTGGCGCACTACCTACTTTTGCCTTTTCTGTATCGTATTTAGATTTTTTTACTCTAAATTCGGCCGACAAATATTCATTGTATTTATCCTTATTTAATGCATTATTGGCCTCATTCATGAAATATTCTGCTAAGAACTTGTTATTCTTAAGTTGGTGCACATAAGACATGTTATATAGCAAATCATAAGATTTACTATTTATTGCAAAACCTTCTTTTAAGATTTCTTCTGCACTATATAAGTCATTTTCCATTATGTATATAACTGCTTTTATAGAGCAAACTTCAATATCACCTTTTACTATCTTTTCATATTCACTTATTAACTGCTTAGCTTCATTTATTTTGCCACTATTTATATTCTGTTCTACAGCATATTTTATTTTAGTTTTATATTCTTCCATTAAATTAATATCTTTATTCATATTTTCACCTTAAATATAAATTTTACTACTATTCTATATTCCCTTATATTCCACATTATTTAAAGAATTCGTTAATACACTCTGTAATATATTTAAGTCTTTCATCTATAATTACTAGATAAACTCCTAAGAAAAAAGTTCCATATAAAACTTTAAAATTATATTTTCTTTTTCAGCTATATGAAAACTTATTTTATTTTCAACTATTTTTTTGTATCAAGGTAATGTAGTTGTTTCTAATATTTTTTGCTTATCTCTTTTTATGATTTCTTCATCTAAGCCATATTGGACAAAATAATTTAAAATATCTAAATATTTTTTTATAAATACCTTATCAAAATTATATCCATTGGGCTTATTACCTTCATAATAGAATAAAGGACTATTTATCAAAACAAATTGAGGATTATTCAACAATATACTATATTGTAAATAGATTTGGTTAAAGCAGGTATCTATAAACTTAAATGGTTCATTAACTTTTTCATATTCTTCTCTTTTAATAATCACTCCAGAAATAAAGTCTGCTCCAATAGATGCTTCTTTTAAGAATTCGTTAATTCCTTTACATAGTTTAATTTGATTTTCATTACTAAGTACATTTATAAAAAACAAAGAGCTCTGTTTATTAGTATTTATAATATTCATCAGTTGATATATTGTATTATCTTTAAAATAATCATCATCTCCATGCAAAATCATATACTTGCCACTTGACTTTTCCATTGTTAAAGCAATATTCTTATCTGCACCAATGTTTGTTTTATTTTTATTGTAGGTTATATTATTATATAAGCTTTTATATTTATATATTATCTCTTCAGTGTTATCTGTGGAATTATTATTAGAAATAAAAACTTCAAATAAACTATCATCACCTATTTGACTATATATCGAATGTAGACATTTTTCCAATTCTTTAGCTCTATTAAATGTTGGTATACAAATTGATATTAATGGTTTTCTTTTTCTGTTGTTTAGTACCTTTTCAATTTCTTCATCATTTCTAACTCTGATCCAATCTTGACTAATGGTATCATACATCTTTATTATTTTTGCAGGACTTCCTACTACTACTGAATAATCTGGAACATCCCTTATTACATAACTATTAGCTCCTATAACACATCCTTTTCCAACGTGAACATTACCAACAATTGCGCAATTTACTCCTATCCAGGAATTTTCACCTATAGTAATTTCATTAGTCATAGACGTAATACCCTGATACATAATTGGAATTCCTATATTTTTATAATTATGGTCACAGTCAGAAATATAAACATTTGGCCCGATTATTACATTTTTTTCAATTATTCCTTTATTAGATATAGAGAACGTAAACCTACTTCCTATTTGACACCCATCTTTTATTATTATCTTAGGTTCAATACTAGAATCCTCCACAGCAATATTTAACCAACAGTTATCTTTAATAAAAGAATTGTTACCGATATACACATAATTTATCCCATTTATTCTATAATGTTTTCCTATAAACGAATTTTCCCCAAAATAACTAAACAGTTTTGATACATTGCCTTTGCATGTTATGACAACTTCTTCTACTGCATTACTTTTGTTATTATTGTCTATCGTATTTTCACTTTCTAACCCTTCTCTCACAGTATCTTTTTCATCTTGAATATTTAACTCTTTGTACCTTACATTTAAGATTTCATTAATATCAAAAATGTCATTTTCATTTCCTATTAGTTCAGTGTAACATCTAATATTTTTAAGGGTTTGTTTATTATATTTATCATATTGTAATACCTTATTAATAAGATGAGAAATATTATTAATCCTTCTATTTTCTATACACGAACTTATTATCTTATTAATTACAGTAATTTTGTTATTGTTACTAATAAATTCTAGAAAATTTATTATTTTATCACAAACCTTTTTATCCTTATCTATCATCTGAACAATATCGTTAAGAATATTTGTTGTAGAATCACTTTCACTTATTGTTAGTATTTTTTCATATAACCCAATATCATTTAATTTTTTAATTTCTACTATATTACAAAACTCGCATTTGTTAACTTTCCCAATGAATCCTTTTAATATATTAGAGTTATATTCTAATAAGCTTAAATTTATATTAGTATCATGAGAAATAACAAAAAATATTTTTCCCAAATCCTTTAAAAAATCTTTTAATATGTTAATATCACTTAAAATTCCTTTTAAATCAAAAGCATTTTTATTAATTATGATATAATGAAAAAATTCTTTTTCATATCTTAAATCTAATTTTCCAGTAGATATATCAGCAAATTTTTTGGCTATTTTAGCTGAACTTTCATTTAATTCATAACCATATAAATTAGCATTTTTAAATACATTTTTTATTTCAAGTAAAGTTGCACCACAACCACAACCAAGTTCCAAAACATTTAACTTTTTATCTTTATCTTTATCTATGAATTTTACCAATTCTCTGTTCATAAAAGATGAGTATTTAGAGTTAAATCCCCATTTTTCTTCAAATTTTTTCGAATTTGTGTCTAATAAATCTTCATATTTATAAATTCCCTTTTTAAAAGAAACACTTCCAAAGTGATGTATAAATGTATCTTTACACAACAGTAGTTTATATCCTGCATTTAAAATTCTATAAGAATAATCATCATCTTCATAGTTACCTGGTGTAAATCTTTCATCAAAGGTTCCTATTTCATCAATTACTTTCTTTTTTATAAGCATACAGAAACCTACAAGTCTTATTCTTTCCTCCCATTTTGAATTATCGGATATATTATTCTTTGATGCAAACTTTATCATTTCATCAATACTATCATAATTTACATCTATTGATTGACAATATGAACAGCTGTTAGTAATAGCTCCTACTGCTCCAATCTTTCTAGCACTCCACAACGCTTTGTTTAAATTTGTAAGCCAATTAGGAGTAACAATAGTATCGTTATTTAGAAGAAGAATACTATCTCCAGTTGATATTTCTATACCTTGGTTACAACCTTTAGGAAAACCTAGGTTATTCTCATTAGATATAAGTCTTATGTCATTTTGCTGTTTTAGCCAATCAATTGTTTTATCTGTTGAGTTATTATCTACCACTATAATTTCATAACTATTTTTTTCTGTGAATTTTCTTATACTTTCAATACATTGTTTAGTATATTGAAAGTTATTATATGTTAAAATTATAATACTAGTTTTATGCCTATTAACCACATAATTTTCTAACATAAATTTCATTTTAAATCCAATTTCATCTTTTGTCCTTTTGTCTGACGACAATTCTATTGATTTGTCATAATATACATAAGATAGCTCATATTCTTTCATCACTTCATATACATATGCCAGATTATAATTCAAATCAAAATTATTTTCTTCATATTTAATACCATCAAGTAATACTTTTTCTGCTTTTTCTATTTTATTTTCCATAATAGCAATTACAGCCTTAAATGAACATATCTCTATGTCATCATCTACTATACTTTCATACTCTATTATTAGTTTTTTAGCCTGATCCAGAACATTACTATTAATAAGATCACTTATAGCTTGCTTAGCTTTTTTTTTGTATATCGTAAACTGATCGTCTTGCATTTTATATCCTCCATAATTCAATGTCTTTTTTAATTTTTCACTAAGTTTTTAATAAACAGTTCCATTGGCCTTGCCATTTCATTATATTCTTCAGCGCTTTCCTTTATATATTTAATTGCTTCAACAATTTTTCCACTTTGTAATTTATTAAATGCAATAATAAACTTATTTATAAACTTATTTTCCTTGTTATCAAGTAAATTTGTATTTCCACTTTCAATAATAACTAAACATACTTCTATATACTTATTTATAATATCTAAAAGCTGATCTTCTCTCAATCCCTTAAACTGTTTAACTGTTATAGTTCTTAATATTGCAAACTTAACATACTTCTTATAATTAATTAATTCCTTTAAAGATTTATTTTTTATATTGTAACTTTTTACCATATCTAAAATGTCACCTATTAGCAAACATGATGTTATAATATCTGATTGTTCAATGTCATAAATATCAATTAATTTAATCAATAAATTTTCTCTACTTTCAGTGACATTATTTTTTAAATTTTCGTATACATAAGTATTCTTAAAACTTTCCAACAACTTTCTTTTAGAATTGATTTTCATATCATCAAATCTTCTTTTTATAAAATAATAAAATATTGTTTCCATATTTATATCATTATTATTACTAATCTTGTTCTTGTAGATTTTAGAAAGTTCATTGTAATTTTCTGTATTAAAACAATATTCTATTAATAATCCAGTGGTACTCTTAAGTAAATTCGGATCTAAGACTTCATAATAATACTCTATTAATTCATCATAATTTTCTTTCATATAACAACATACCAGCAATGAATTAATTGCTTTATCTTTTTGATCCAATGAAATAAATATAAATCTTGGGTTATTAGCAATTTCATGCGTATAAAATTCTACATGAAGTTTTAGATAATTTTTCAAATACTTATATGCATTCTCATAGTCTTCTTTTAAAAAATAAGCTGTACCTAAACCATATATTAAATCTATAAAATCTTCCTGCTTTTTTAATCCTTTTTTGCAGCACTCTATAGCCTTATCAAATTCACATTTTAATAAATATAAAGTATTAGCTTCATTGTAATAAGTCAAATACATTTGTATAAATTCCTTATCTTCAATTCTATTTAAAAGTTTCTCCATCCAAAATATTCCTTCATCAATATCTCCATGCATTCTATAGGTGGTAGCCATCTGGAACATGTAATATTCGTTATTTGGATTATTTCCAAGTTCTTCTTTTAGAATCTTTAAATTTCTTTCAAATTTTTTTTGTATAATTTCACTGTCCATTATATATCCATAGTGCAAAATATACATATTTAAAGAAGAAATTTTCTCTTTCAATACTGGCTGTTCGTGTATCTTTCCTGTAAAATAAAAATCTTCTTCGTTTTTAAATATAAAATATCTAGTAAATGTACTACTTATCTTAAAATCATTACTTAAATAATTTTTTTCTTTGAAGGAAAATGTATTAAATTCAGTATACCTATTTCCCCTAAACAGCTTCAAAAATTCATCTTGTGATGCCTTATCAAACTCTTCATCTGCATCTAATACAAAAATATACTCTCCTTTTGCCATAGCAAAACTATAATTCCTTGCTTTCGAAAAATCTCCATTCCATTTATAAAAATAAACTTTGTCTGTATATATTGATGCTATATCTACAGTTTTATCACTTGAACCTGTATCTACAATTATAACTTCTGCTAAACTTTCATCTAAAAGGAACTTAACGCTTTTTAAGCATCTTTCAATATGTTTTTCCTCATTTTTTACTATCAAACATATACTTAATTTATAGTAATAACTTTTGTTTTCTCTTATAATACTTTGGATATAATATCTTACTGGCAATATCATGTAATCAATTTTTAGTGATGCACTTTCTAAAGAGTCTATGCCATCTTTTAAATTATTATTATTTAAAAATAAAATAGCAGAACTTATATCTTTTATAAAGTCCATTTCTTTAGCTTCTATGTTTCCTTCCTCCATTTGCTTTGCTTCATTTAAAACATAAAAACTATAATTAGTGTATTCAACAAATACCTGTACCAGCATTTTTCTTTTTTCTTTTGTACTAGATTTATCATTCATATAAATTAAGTATGACTTTACAATATTAAAATATTTTATAATTCTTTTATTGTCAGGTATTCCTAGTTCAACTTCTATATTTATAGACATTATATATGCAAATAAATATGCGTAAAAATCTTCATCTGCACTAAACATATACATTATATAATCTTTTAACCGGTTAACACCTATATATTCTAATAATTCATCTATCATAAATCCACTTAAAATTGAATAATATAGTATATAAATTGAATATTCAATGTGCTTATGCTGTAAAAATTTATTCTTTTTTAATAATTCAATAAAGTTTTTATTCTTATTTTTATTTACTAAGTTTCTTTTTATAGCTAAAAAATCACAATACCTTTTATCTAATTTATTAGACAAAAATAGAGTTTCTATTAAATCATTTTCTTCCTTAGATACATATAATTTTATTTTTTCTATTGTATTGTAAAAATCCATTAGTATATCTTTATCTATGTTATTATAAATTAAACTGTACCATTCATGTATATATTGAGTTTTTTTATCGTTTACCATTTTCGTTAAATTTATTTCTAATTGATCTTTACTTAAATTCATTAATGAAAAGTCATTAACAACTCCATCTAATTCTAAAGCCTCTTCTTTTCCTTTAACTCTATAAATAAACTCACTTTGTACAAATAAATTATCAACATCTACATACCTTTTCTTAGGTATGTAATAATTAATAGAATCTTCTTTCAGTAAAACATTTGCCAGTATTTTACACAAGCTTTCGTTTAGTTCTATTCCTTCTTCTAGTATTATATATTTTTCATTACTGCTTACTGATTCATAAAATTTATACACATCCTTAACACTGTAATCTATCTCTGTTATAAGATAATTATATTCTATATCTATTTTTTCTATATCATTACTTAAAATACAAATTTGTACATTATAATTTTCTAAAATAGGCTTTAACATTCTTACATAATCTTTTATTATTTCTTTTTTACTGTTTCTTATTACTACACTTAGATTATCCATAAAACTCTTCACCCTTTTATATTTATTTATATCTAGTTTATCGTAAATATTATACTTATCTTTAATTGTTAAAAAACTTAATCTCATTTCCATGCAATAAAAAAAGAACATGCATAAAACATGTCCTTTTTTATAAAATTTCTTCTTATTATCTTAATAATTGAAGAACTTGGTTTGGTGTTTGGTTTGCTTGACCAAGCATTGCTTGAGCGGCTTGAGTTAATACATTTGTCTTTGTATAGTTCATCATTTCTTTTGCCATATCTACGTCTCTTATTCTTGATTCTGATGCACTTAAGTTTTCACTTGCTGTGTTTAAGTTAGCTATTGTATGTTCTAATCTGTTTTGGTAAGCACCAAGTTTTGCTCTTTCAGAAGATACTGTATTTATTGCTTTATTTATTACTGTTATTGCATTTCCTGCTGCTGCTGTACTTCCTACATTTAATGCTATTTCTTTATCAGCACTTGATGATGCGTCTGTTACTGTTGATAATTGTGCAAATGATTTATCTGTTGAAGATGATATTGTAGATATTCCTAAGTTATATGCTCTCATATCATTTAATGTTACTTTAAAGTTTTGTCCTTCATTTGCACCGATTTGTAATGTTAATGAGAAGTCAGTTTGACCACCTGCTTTAGCATTTACTGATCCACCATTTAAAAGTTTTTGAGTATTGAATTCAGTTGTGTTTCCTATTCTAGTTATTTCTGAAGTTAATTGGTTTATTTCTCCTTGAATAGCATCTCTGTCTATTGATACGTTTGTATCGTTAGCTGATTGTGTTGCTAATTCTCTCATTCTTTGAAGAATTGAGTGAGTTTCGTTTAATCCACCTTCAGCTGTTTGGATCATTGAAATACCATCTTGAGAGTTTCTTGAAGCTTGATCTAATCCTCTGATTTGTCCTCTCATTTTTTCTGATATTGCTAATCCTGCTGCATCATCTCCAGCTCTGTTTATTCTTAAACCTGAGCTTAATTTTTCCATTGCTTTTCCTGCATTACCTGTGTTAGCCACCATATTTCTATGAGCGTCCATAGCGTTTAAATTGTGATTAATTATCATTTTTTCTTCCTCCTTGATTTTTAAATTAAGCAAACATCCTTGTTTACCCATATTTAATTATTACATTAAGTATATCGTATTAAACCCTTCACACTTTATACTTTTAAGTAAAATTATTCATATTTATTATATTTGGTACCTTATTAGGAACTATTTTCAAAAGCCTCTGAATTTTAAATATACTAACAAAAAAAAGAACATGCATAAAACATGTCCTTTTTTATAAAATTTCTTCTTATTATCTTAATAATTGAAGAACTTGGTTTGGTGTTTGGTTTGCTTGACCAAGCATTGCTTGAGCAGCTTGAGTTAATACATTTGTCTTTGTATAGTTCATCATTTCTTTTGCCATATCTACATCTCTTATTCTTGATTCTGATGCACTTAAGTTTTCACTTGCTGTGTTTAAGTTAGCTATTGTATGCTCTAATCTGTTTTGGTAAGCACCAAGTTTTGCTCTCTCAGTTGATACTGTATTTATTGCTTTATTTATTACTGTTATTGCATTTCCTGCTGCTGCTGTACTTCCTACATTTAATGCAAATTCATTAGCAGTTGATGATGCATCTGTTACTGTGCCAGCTGCTGCAAATGCAGTTCCAGTTCCAGCTGATACTGTAGATATTCCTAAATTGTAAGATCTCATGTCATTTAATGTTAGTTTAAAGTTTTGTCCTTCGTTTGCACCTATTTGTAATGTTAATGAGAAGTTAGTTTGACCACCTGCTGCAGCGTTCACTGATCCACCATTTAAAAGTTTTTGAGTATTGAATTCAGTTGTGTTTCCTATTCTAGTTATTTCTGAAGTCAATTGATTAATTTCACCTTGAATAGCATCTCTGTCTATTGATACGTTTGTATCATTAGCTGATTGTGTTGCTAATTCTCTCATTCTTTGAAGAATTGAGTGAGTTTCATTTAATCCACCTTCAGCTGTTTGGATCATTGAAATACCATCTTGAGAGTTTCTTGAAGCTTGATCTAATCCTCTGATTTGTCCTCTCATTTTTTCTGATATTGCTAATCCTGCTGCATCATCTCCAGCTCTGTTTATTCTTAAACCTGAGCTTAATTTTTCCATTGCTTTTCCTGCATTACCTGTGTTAGCCACCATATTTCTATGAGCGTCCATAGCGTTTAAATTGTGATTAATTATCATTTTTTCTTCCTCCTTGATTTTTAAATTAAGCAAACATCCTTGTTCACTCTTATATTTTGTGTTTACACTATGTATATCGGATTATTTAATTTATTCTTTATACTTTAAAGCGAACTTTTTTGATAATTTTATATATTTTTTTCTTTTTTCCTAATTATTATGACATTTATGCTAATTTATAACATACTTTAAACATGCTATGTGTATGATTTTTACCTATCTTATAATTTTATTCAAAAATCATAAGATTTCACATAAAAAGAACATGTATAAAACATGTTCTTTTTATGTGAAGTTTATTAAAGCAAAAACTACATTTTCTTGTTAAAAAATAAAGAATCTACACTGAATTTTTTATTATAACTTTTCCTTGCTGATTTATTTTTAGCCATTGATTTAAGTTTATTTTTTATTTTGCTTTTCTTTTGATTCATTAAATCCGTTAACTTTTTTTGCAAAATCAAAATTTGTAAGTCTTTTGCTACTTTTGAAAACTCATCTTTTGTATGCTGATTAGAATTTATTTGATCAATTATGTGTTCTCTTTTTGTAAGTAAGCCTTCCACATCATCATAAAGTTCTTCTTCTACTACATTTATAAGCTTTAGAGTATATTCTCTATATTGATTTAAAAGGCCTTCTAATTCAGTATTCATTTACTTTTATTAACCTCCAAGTTGTTGTGACAACCACGTTGATTGAGAGTTTAATTTTTCAAGAGCTTGTTCCATAGCCGAAAATTGTTTATAATATGCCTCTTCCTTATCAGATAATTTACTAGTAATTTGCTTAATAAGAGTATCTTGAGCACTTAATTCCTTAGGTATAATTCCATTAATATCTGTTACATCCCCTTGAACTCCTGCCTTTTGTATAAGTAACCCCTTGTTTCCTTGGGAATCTCTTGACATTCTTACATTATCTTGTATAATATCATTTATTCTTTGGAATATTCCTTCTTCTGAATACCTTGCAGCCCTATCAGAATTACTCATAACTGGACTATAATAAGGTTTTGTTGTAGATTTCTGTGTAAATAGTTTAGATATTTTATCACCATCAGTTTGTAATGCCTGTTTTAACTTATCTTCATCTATTACAATTTTTCCTCTCTGAGTTGTATCATCAGATGTAGATAATCCTATATCATATAAATTTATTCCTGCATCTTTTACTGTATCGTAAAAAGCTGTTCTCATTTGTGAAACCATATTACTAAGTGATATATCATTTTTTAATAAACCTTGCTTTGCTTTACCTTCTAATACTGTTATCTGATCCTCTTCACCATTAGCTTTTAAAGATTTCTTTTCATCGTCAGTTAAAGGATTGTAGCTATACTGTCTCTTTTCATCTATCTTTGTGTTTATTTTTCCTATCAAATCATTGTATTTGCTAATAAAATCTTTTATTTTATTAAGTGTGGCATCCGTATTTTGTGATATATTTAATGTTGATGCCGCACCATTAGCAGTATTAGGATCTATTTTATAAGTTACCCCATCTATAGCAAAGTTATTTGAGGATTCTGTAACAGTTGTAGCTGATCCCCCTGGTTCTGTTATAGTAAAAGAACCATCCACTGCTTTTGTCAAATCTGATGCACTTGTATCTATATCTCCAGATCCAAAAAGAGTAGCCATAAACGTTCCTGATGTATCTTTTGCTGTAAAGTTTTGACTTGCTCCTGTATTTCTACTAGCCATTGTAAAGTTTCTTGTAAGTTCACTGTAACCAACATTTACACTAGCCTTAGTAGAAATTTCAGACATTATGCTAGATATACTTCTGCCTTTAGCTCCTATATATCCTGAAGCTAGTGCTGAATCCCCTGCCGCCTTTGAAAAATCATATTTAAATTCAACACCATTAATTGTAAAATCTGCAGACCCTGTTAGAATATTATTGATACTATCACTTTGAGATTGTGATAACTGAGAACCACTAACAAAACCTAGCATACTTGCAGCATTGCCACTTAGCCCTATTTGAGCCGAAGTAGTTGAAACAAGTTGAATTGTATTACTACCATCTACTGCAGTTCTTGCTGATATGGATGAACCTGCTGTTAACTGTGTATTTATTTGTGAAATTAAATCTGTTGTTATATCATTATCACTATAGTTGCTACCACCACCATTTAGATCAGTTGTATAATTCCTTGCCGCAAGAGTGATTGTAGTTCCACCTATACTAAAAGTATCATTTTTTCCAGCTATTATTTGTTTATCATAACTAAAACTGTTTGACGCAAAGTTTAATTTAGTTCCAGTTACTCCTGTATTAGTACCGCCAGTTGTAACTGTAGGCAAACCTGTAGATACACTTACTGTCCCTGCATGAACAGTCTTATCGGAGGTATTTATAAAAGTTATATTTTGACCATCAGTTGACTGTGCTGCTACTCCTGTAGGAAAAGCAGTACCACCCGCAGTCTTCAAGCCTGACAATTGACCATTTATTTGCGAGGCAATATCGCTAGTAGTAAAATTTCCCTTAGTTAAGGTTACATTATAATTATTTCCATCCACATTAAGAGTTATATTTTTATTACTGTCAGTTATTTCTATTTTTTTATTAAATTCAATTTTTGTGCCATCACTACTTACTACAGCTGCCACATTATCACTTAATTTTCCTGACCCTACTGTAACACTGCCCATTTTTGTATTCAAATCTGCCGCCATTTGCGATAAATTACTATAAACTTTTGTACTATCTAAAGTAACATCATAACTTGTACCTATATTCACCTTAAATGTATTGTTATTTCCATCCATAACTATTGGAAAACCAATAGCACCACCTTGTTCTATATTTACAGCCTTACTACCTATTACACTAGCTCCCTTTGCAACATTATTGACAGTTATACTGTAAGTACCAGTCCTTGCAGAAGACATAGCTGTTGCATTTATTTTGCTAGTAGTGTCTGAAGTAGTTACAGCAGCTGCTGAAAATGTATTAGAAGATAATATATATGTATCACTTTTTAAAGTATCAAAGTAGGTGCTTGAAAATGTATTTAAATTTCCAATTTGTTCTCTGTATAATTCTTCCCTCCACTGTATTACTTGTCTATCCTGTTTTGCCTTATCTAGCTTAGTATTTTCTGCCTTCATAAGTTTTTGTACAGTACCATCCACATCAAATCCCGAAAGACCTGTTATTCTATTTATGCTGCTCATTTTTAAACACTCTCCTTTCCTTTATAACACAAGCTATTTATAAATAACTTTTTACATTTCATAAAAATAAATTTATACTTTCATTCTATTTTGCTTGCTTAGATACCTTATAAGCTTCATTCCACATATCTCTTACACTTTCTACAAGAGGTATAACTTCATCCATTATTTTTAAATCTTTTTTCGTGTTTGCATCTCTAAGTCTTCTTATTATAAAATCATATATTCCAAGTAACTTAGCTCCCCATTCTCCTGTCTGGGTTGCATCTAAAGTTAACATAAGTTCATAAAATATATCTTGAGTTTTTACTATATTTTCATGAGCTCTTGGTATATCTTTTTTCTCTATAGCTTGTCTTGCTATTTTTGAAAACTTAACGGACCCATCTAAAAGCATCAATAATAATTGTTCCTTTGAAGCAAAATTTACACTATTAGTTTTATATGCATTATATGCGTTTTGTGCATACATCTAAAACTCACTCCTTTTTAGTAAAAATTTAAACGAATATCCTTAGTATGATTTTTTCTAAATTCAACAATCATATAAATTAATTATCGTATACTTATCTATACTATTTAATTAAAATTAAGAATTAAAACTTATTTCTTAATCTAAAAGTAATAAATCTTAATTCCCTTTTAATTATTTTCTTATATCTATAATATAGCCTTTAATTTCGTCCTTAGATAAATCTTCTTTTTCTTCTTTATAAACTGAAACTTCTACTTCTTCAGACTTTAATGCATCTACATAAATTTTTTTTGCTTTTCTTTTATCTTTTTGTTTTTCAAGTTCAGAACTAAAATCTTGTCCATTTTTATTCTTTTTATTATCCTTATTTATAGCTATACCGCTTTTAGTATGAATCTTACCAGCACTGGTTGTTTCTTTTACTCTTTGACGTACCTCAGGGTCTATTTTATTTAATCTAAATTCCATAGAAGTACCCCCTTTTTTTAATAATTGAGGATTGAAAATTATTAATTGGAACTTTTCAGTTTTGCTGAAAATCAACCTTCATTGTCAATTGTCCACTATTAATTTAATTAAACCCTTTCATCAACCATTAGCCCTGCCAACTCACATAGTTTATCTATCATTTCTACAATTTTTTTAGAAGGTATCTCCTGAATTACCTCCTGCGTTTCATTGTCAACTATTTTTATTCCGATGTGTTTTGCCTTTCCTATTGGCTCGTATTCTACATGTGTTTCTCTTCCTTCAAGCAATTTATTTAATTTGTCTACCGCTTTTTTACTTCTTCAACACTTACTTGCCTTCCTTTGCTTTCATTAGCATTTTCGGTATTGTTTACTTGAGAAATATTGTTTATACTATCTGTTTTAACATTATCATTTAAGTTTTGTGCTGAAGATTTAGATGTAACGGTATTCTGTCCTCCCTGACCTAATACATTAACCTCCATGTTCAAACACTCCTTTTTTTAATTAATATAATTATTTACTTTTTAACTCTTTAAGTACACTTATATCTACAGCCACTGCCTTTTTATTTTCCTGCTCTACTTCCTTGTATAGCTCTTTTCTTAAAATTGTTATGCT
Organism: Clostridium muellerianum; assembly: GCF_012926525.1. GTDB lineage: Bacteria > Bacillota > Clostridia > Clostridiales > Clostridiaceae > Clostridium_AM > Clostridium_AM muellerianum. The sequence goes on along the minus strand of NZ_JABBNI010000001.1, from coordinate 194,277 downwards.
TTTAGGTGCTGATATAGAAAGTTTCACTGAACTATCATCTATTTTTACAATTGTAATTTCTACATCTTCTCCAAGTAAAATAGATTCTCCTTTTTTTCTGCTTATAACTAACATTTCATCATCTCCCCAGGAGCTTTTAAATTTCTCAAGCTAATTCTTAAATATATTATGCCATATTAAATTAAAATTATTTTTGAAATAGCAAATGCTTAGTAGCATAATTAGGGTTATCTAATATTATTTGTTCTCCTGTTTTCTTTTTTATGTTTATTACTATAGGTGCTTTCAAATTTACTGTTATATCAGAAACATTCGTACTTACAGTTACTGTATTTAAAATTAGAAGATCCTCTTCTTTTTCAATTTGCAATTCTTTTAGTTTCTCGTCGTCTAAATTAAATTCATAATCCTTAATATAAAGAAAAGGTGAAACTACTACGAGACCTATGGTTTCATCCTCTATAGAATGAAGTATATTAAACACTTCATTTTCTTCTGCTGGGAAAATGATAAATTTTTTTAAACGTTCAAAACCTGGAATTCCTTTTTCAAATGTAATGACATCACTCTCATCATACTCAACTATTCCATGATATTTTGTTGATAGTTCCATTTTTACACCTCTTATTCTTAGGTTTTAAGATGTTATCTCATATAATCCATAAGTGTTGGCTGTAATACTTTTGCACTAGTTTGTAGTGATGCTAAATATACAGTTTGAGCCACAGCAAATTCCATAGTTTTCTGTGTTACATCTATATCTTCTGTTTTTGAAAGTATATCAGTCATATTAGTATTTCCTTGAACATTTTGTTCTTTAGCACTATCCATTCTATTTTGCTTTGCACCTACCTGTGAACGAATTTTTAATGTCTGCTTAATAGCTTTATCTAAATCAGCCAAATCTTCATTAGCTAAAGCTTTGGTAGCTGCATCTTCATTACTAACTCCATTTGCATCTTTTCCATCTAAATTATTTACAATCCTAGAAAGTAAACTTCTTAAATCGTCATTATCTTCATCACCATATTTTATTACTTCTGAAGCTGAAACGTTATAATCAGCTAAAACTCCTTGTGATATTTCTGTTTGTCTTTTTGTATCTATCATATTAAATTGCAAAGCATCTTCAGAATTTGGATCCGATTCAACAGTATCTGTATTTAACTCAGTTCCATCAGCTTTACAATAAATAAGTTTAGCATTTCCAGCAGAAGTACAGTCAAAAGTATATGTACTTCCTGATGCAGTTTCCTTTTTGGTTGTAGGATCTATAGTTGGAGCTTTATTGATGGTATTAGTCTCTATAGAAAATGTTAAATCATTACCTATATCAAATTTATTATCTTTATTGAGTGAAACTGTAGATGTTGAAGTAGTTCCACTTGCAGTGGTTTTTAATACATTTACTTTAGTTGCTTTTCCAGAAGAATCTACTGCTGCTACTTCTATTGTAAATTTGGCATTACCAGAACCATAAAATTTACCACCAACAGTTCCTTTTCCCCCAGCAACAGTATTAGTAACTTCTCCAACTGAAGAATCCATTATAGCATCTACTGGTTTAGATGCACCTTTTGTACCACCAAAAATGTATTCTCCAGCAAAAGTAGTATTTAATATTTGAGATACTTGACCTATCCTTTGATTTATTTCATCCTTTATTTTAGACCTTTCATCAGAACCATAAGCAGCATTCCCTGATGATACAAGTCTTTCTCTTATACCTTGAAATACATTGCCCAACTGGTTTAATGCAGTATCTGTAGTGTCTAACCAATTTATAGTATTAGTTATGTTTTTATTATACTGAGTATTTGCATCTATAGCTGTATGCATTTGCATAGATCTAGCTACATTAAAAGGATCATCTGAAGGCTTTGTGAAATTTTTTCCCGTGGACATTTGCTGTTGAATTGTTTGTAGATTATTTAAATTTGTACTCATATCCGTTAAATAATTATTTGCAAGCATTTTATTAGTAACTCTCATTAAATATCACCTCGTTTTTTTACTTCTTAAGTCCATTTATTACTACATCTAAAAGCTGATCTACAGTGGATATCAGCTTAGCATTAGCTTGATAACAGTGTTGAAATTGAACTAAATTTGCCATTTCCTCATCTAGTGATACTCCCGATACAGAGTCTCTAGATTGTGTAAAACCTGCTAAAAGACTTGCTTGATTTGTTACAGTCTTCTTTGCTTCCTGTTCCTGAATTCCAAGTCTATCTACTGTATCCTTGAAATAACTGTCTAAAGTCATTCCACCAGTTTTATTGATTATTGTATTTACTCCTATTTTAGAATTTAGTTCAAATATACCATCAAGGAAATCTGCTTTTTTAGTTTTAGTCGAATTATCTTGATCTATATTTTGAACCGCCATAAGACTATCTCTTAAAGTTTCAACCGCCACAGCCCTACTTCCATCGCTTTCACCTGTTAAAGGTCTATTATTTCCATCATATTTAGCTGCAGTTTTTATCTTCATGGGGTCATCCAATATAGCTTGATTTATGGTAATGTTTCCTGCTGTAATATCAGCTTCTGCTTCTTCTATTTTAGTTAGATTTGTACCAGTATACGCTCCTTTTTTTTGGGCATCTGCATTTACAAAGAAGTTGTTCACTTCAACAACATTATCTCCACTTGTAACATCTGCAATAGCACCATTTTCTTGACTTACTATACCATTAACTGCAAAAGCTAATGCTTTTGCAAACTTATTTAACTGTCCTTCATAAGTATCTATGTCCTTTTGAACTGACATATATCCTTTAATTTCTCCTGAAGGAGGTTGAAATAATTTTAAATTTTCAAATTTTATTGAACTTCCTGCTGGAAGGTTACCTGCAACTATTCCTTGAGATTTAGCAGAAGTATCTACATTAAGTGCTACTCCACTATTATCTGCCCACAAAACCCTACATTGATTCAGTTGTTTAAATTTATCTGCTGCAGTAGTTTTAACTCCATTTTTATCTGTACTATCTTGTATATCTACAGTTATAGTTACAGCATTATCATTACTAGTTTTATCGCCATTTTTATAATAAGTTAAAGTATACTTTCCTGCCTCTCCAGCTTTTTGTCCACCAGCAGGTTGTATACTATCTACATAAGAAAACCTGCACGCTTGATCTGGAAAATTGGCTTGCACAAGATTAAGATTAGTGGTACCATCAGCAGCTAATGGTGGTCTTCCATCATCTCCTATATCTTTAGCCTTTGCATCATCAGAGGTAGTTACATTTTCCCCCTCAAATTGTTTTCTATCTACACTTATTCCAAATTTTTCACTTAATTGATCTAAAAGCAAATCTCTTCTGTCCATTAAATCGTTTGGATTATTTCCTGCTATCCTAACCTGTATTATTTCTCTATTTAATTGATCTACTTGTTTTAATTTACTATTTATATCAAATACATCATCTTTTATAACAGTTTGAGTATTTTCCTTCAGCTTTTCTAGCTCATTATAAGTATGGTTTAAATCAGTAGTAAGTGTTACTGTATTTTGTGCAACTATAGATCTAGAATTAGATTCCTTAGCATTTGTACCTAGCGTATTCCATGCATCGAAGAAATTTCCTATATCTTTAGACAATCCAGTATCTGAAGGCTCATTTAGTATATTTTCTATTTGACTTAAAAATTTATCTCTGCCTTTATATTGCCCATCAACACCCTTTTCTACTCTTATTTGGTAATCAAGAAAAGAATCTCTTATTCTATCTATTGTAACTACTTGCACTCCCGTTCCTAATTGTCCTGGTCCCACTGCATTATTCACACTAGGCATTGGAAAAGGTTTTGTAGTTTGCAGTTCTGCTCTTTGTCTTGAATATCCTTCTGTATTAGCATTAGCTATATTATGGGATGTTACATCTATACATCTTTGCTGAGTAAACATCCCACTTTTTGATATATTTAAAGTTCCAAATAAACCGGACATTATATTTCCTCCCTATCGTCTTTTTCCATATGAATTATATGTTTTAGGTCCTCTATCAGGATTTAAAAAGTTTAACATTTGAGTTGTAAAACTAAGCTGCTGCTTAATCAAAATATCATTTGTATCTTTTTGAAAAACTACAGAATCCAATAACTTCTTTATATCTCTATAATTTTTTTCTAATTCTTTATCCTTAAGTTCATGCACTATTTTATTCATATCCTCACCATTTGTTAGGCTTCTTCTTTTCATTTCAAAAGAAGCTACCTCCCTACTACTTTGTTCTATTTTGCTTCTTACAGCATCCAGTGCAAATACTTCTCTCTTCGTTAAATATTGAAACTGTTCATCTAAACAAGATAGCAGTGTTTGAAGTGCTTTAATTTCTTCAACTATTACTGAATTTAATTCAGATGCATTCATGACATACCTCCATTTTTATATTTTCATTTCCTCCATAATTTTTGCTGCAATTAATTTCGAATCTATATTATAAGTACCATTTTTTACTTCATTAGTTAACTTTTCTATTTTTTCTTTTGAACTTACAAATTTATCATCTAATGAATAGGAGCTCAAACTTTTACCTAATGAGGATATCTGAACTATATCACCGTTTTGTACTCTTTCTTTCTTTTCTATGGTTTTTTTATGATCCGAGTAAAGGTTTATAACCTTACTTGGATTAACTCCATTAATTTTCATAAATATACACTCCTAACATTTATCAAGTGAAACAACTTCTCTTGGCTATATCATTATTAGTATTATCGGGTATATAAATCCAATGTTTATACCTGAAAATAAAAGAAAAACCTTTATTTTTAATTCAAAATCCCTCTTTTTAACTACTTTAATAAAAAAATAAATTCCATTAAAATTTACTATAGAATATAAGTATTTTCTTAAACGTCTTTTTTGCATCAACCTTGATTATATACACTTAATTGTAATATTTCACCATAATATGCTAACAATTTAAGTTAAATACTTGGCAATATATTTTTTGTACAAAAATAGAAAATTCCTATAAAAAAAATAAAAACAGCCCTTTTAAGGCTGCTTATATTATCTTAAAGATTTAATTCTATCTTCACTGCTTATAATACTTGTTATTCTTACGCCAAAATTTTCATCTACCACAACTACTTCACCATAAGCTACTTTTTTTCCATTTACAAGTATTTCTACTGGTTCTTCTGCTAATTTATCAAGTTCTATTAAAGATCCTGTTCCTAGATTTAATATGTCCTTTATGTTCTTTTTTGTTCTTCCTAATACTACAGATATATCTAAAGGTACATCTAATATTAAATCTATATTCTTTGGCATTTCCGCACTTGAACTTGGTGTACCCAAAGGTTGAAATGAAGCTTGCTTAACTTCAACTTTGGGAACATTCGGATTTTCTATAGGCTTCTCATATATAGTTTGTTGTGGCGGTGCCTGATATTGTGTCTGTGGCTGTTGCTGTGGTTGACTTTGTTCTACTTTCTGCTGCGGCACTGTCTGCTGTGATGGAACCGTTTGTGGTTCTGACTTTGATATTGTTTCTCCTTCAGGAGATTCTTGCCCCATCATTATAGTACTATCTACCAAATCACCTATTGCTAAGGAGAAGGATACTTTAACTATTGGTTCTTCTTCTGATATACCTTTAGCCACAGGAGATTTTAAATCGTTCCATATTGTAGATAAAGGTGGGGATATGTTTACTTCTCTCATAAACATGGTCGCCATGGATGTAGCTGCAGAACCTATCATTTGATTCATAGCCTCTGACACAGCACTAAGTTCTATTTCAGATAATTCTTTAGCGCCTTCTTCTACCTTTCCATCCCCACCCATCATGAGATTTGCAATTACAGATGCATCTGTAATTTTCATTACAAGAAGATTTTCTCCAACTATACCACTTACATACTTAACCTCCAAAGCAACATTGGGAACTTCAAATTCATCCTTTAAGTCCTTTAATCTAGTCATACTTACTATTGGCGTAGTTATGTTTACCTGTTGATTGATTATTGTAGAAAGTGCTGTGGATGCAGAACCCATAGATATATTACCAATTTCACCTAATAAATCTCTTTCTATATCTGTTAATGCAGGTAACTCTGATTTATCTGATGATTCTGGCGTTTCTGGTGTTTCCCCTGAAGTTTTTGTTTCTTCCGATGGTTCAGGTGGTGTATCGCCTCCACCGTTTAAAAGTGCATCTATTTCTTCCTGTGAAAGAAACCCATTACTCATAATTTTCCACATCCTTATCTATAATATCTAGTATCTGAACCCCCATATTTTTCCCCAACACTCCTGGTTTTCCATAACAATATGGTTTATCTTCCACCATTAACTTAATAGGTGTATTTGTTTTATCATTTAAAGTTAACACGTCACCTACACCTAACCTTAAGAACTCGTCTACAGTAATATTAGTAGAACCTAATACTGCAGTAAGACCCATATTTACTATATTTAATCTTTCTCTTAATTTTGCTCTAGATTCCTCTAGTATTCCTTCATTATTACTATCCTGGAACCAATATTGTACTACGAGCTTATCTAATACTTTTTCTATACTTAAATAAGGTATACATATATTGATAAAAGTACTACTTTTGCCCATTTCTACAGAAAAAGTTATTAATGCCACTGCTTCATTTGGTGCCAATGTTTGATTTAATGCCGGATTAGTTTCTAAACCTTCTATTTCAGTATTAACTTCAAGCACATCATCCCAAGCTAATTTCAAATTAGATATAAGCCCTGTATTTATAACCGTCATAATATTCTTGTCTATGTCTGTAAATTCTCTTGTTTTATACTTTCCTGTTCCTTTTCCACCTAAAAGTACATCTATTATTTCAAAAGAAAATTGTGGATTTGTTTCAAACAATACAGATCCACTTAAAGGTGGCATTTTAAATACAGTAAGAATTGTGGGATTCGGCACAGAATGAATAAACTCTTCATAAGTTATTTGCTGTACAGACTCTATTTTTACCTTTACATTACTTCTTACCTGCGCAGTTAAATAATTTGAAATTATTCTAGCATAGTTATCATGAATAAGCTCAAGTGTCCTTATATGATCCTTTGAAAACTTTTGAGGACTTCTAAAATCATAAGGTTTAACTTTTTGTTTTTCTTCTTCTTTTGGTACTTCATCTGGAGTTAACTCTCCAGCAGACAAGGCAGCTAAAAGGGCATCTATTTCGCTCTGCGATAATACATCTGCCATTCTCTTCCCTCATTTCTTATTAAAGAATTTCTAATTTGAAAGAAGTTTATCTATATCTATAAGTGTCACAATTCTATCTTTAAAATTTATAACTCCTTCGATATAAGCTTTTTTTTCATCATTATTCTTTTCTATTATTTCTTCTTCCACTTCTAAAACTTCATCTACTTGATCTACAGTTATTCCTACTAATTCATCTTCCATTTCTAAGATAATTATATTGTTCTGTTTTTCTTCGGATTTTGATACATCTAATAAAAGATTTATGTCTAAAAGTGATATTACATTACCTCTTAAATTTATGAGTCCTTTTATATGTGCTGGCGCCTTTGGAACTTTTGTTATTTCCATAGCATCATTTATACTTTGTACCTTTGCAGTTTTCACTGCAAATTGTTCATTGTTTAACTTAAATATAACAACCTGCATCACTTAAACACCTCCAATGTTAACTGCTGAACAATATTTTACTGCAGCATTTTTAACATATCTATAATTTTATCCATTACAACTTAATTGAGAACATAAAATTTAGAATGGAGAATTAATGCAAAATTTAATACAAATTTTAATATCACTCAATAAATTCTCGTTCAAATTTATAAGACCTTTATATCTTACAAATAAATTTTTTATTCTCAATTCCTAATTCTATAAGTGACAGATAACTTTTACTGTCATCTGTCACTGAAAATTTAATTTGCTACCCTATTACTTTTTTAATAGCTTCAAGCACTCTATCGGCTTGGAATGGTTTTACAATAAAATCTTTTGCGCCTGCTTTTATTGCATCCATAACCATAGTCTGCTGTCCCATAGCTGAACACATTATTATTTTTGCTGTTGGATCAAATGCCTTTATTGCTTTTACAGCCTCTATTCCATCCATATCAGGCATAGTTATATCCATAGTTACTACATCTGGTCTTTCCTTTTTATACAATTCTACAGCTTTTAGGCCATTATTTCCTTCTCCTATTACTTCAAACCCATTCTTTTCTAATATATCCTTTATCATCATTCTCATAAAAGCAGCATCATCAACAATTAATACTTTTGACATTTTATTCCCTCCAAATCTATTTACTCCTGTTGTTATTATTATTAAACTCCTAATGCACTTAACATTTTCTCAAGTGAACCAGGCATTGGTACATAATAAAAGTGCCCACCTATTTCTACTTCAGAATCACTTTGAACAAACATGGTTTCTATATCAAGCACATAGTCGTCAAACTGTCCTGATTCTATAAATGTTGTAGAAAGTATTGCTCCTAACATATCATAACTTACTGCTGGAACAGAAGGCATTATAGCAAGTCCAGTAAATCTTGATATAGCATTCATATATGAACTAGATATTATATTGCCTATTTCACATATTACAGAGTTACCCATTTCACTTAAAAATTCTTCTTTTTCTCCAGTTAAGGTTTCTACTAAATTTAGTGCAATATCTTTTTCAAATACAAATAATATATTACCTGGTGCTTCACCTAAAACCCTTACTATAACTCCCACAACTATCTCATCTCCACCTATACTTGAAAAAATATCATCAAAAGGTACAATGTTTATATCAGGAACTGACATATCCACTTTTCTATTTATAAGTTGCGACAGTGCTGTAGCTGCATTTCCTGTACCTATATTTCCTACTTCCCTTAGTGCATCAAGCTGTAATGGAGTCATGTCTTGATAGCTCATATACTATTTACCTCCCTACACTAAAGCAGCAACGTCTAGTATTAATGTTACTAACCCATCTCCAAGTATTGTTGCTCCTATATATTCTTTCAAGCCTTGAAGTGTTTTTCCAAGAGGTTTTATAACTATTTCCTTTTGTCCAAACAATCCATCTACCATAAGTCCTACAGTTTTTTCTCCAACCTTTACTATTACTATATATTTTTTAACACTACTATCTTTATTTATATTAAGCTTATTGCTTAACCTTATAAGCGGTGTTACATTTCCATTGTGTATTATAACTTCTTTATTATTAGTCATTTTAACTAAGTCATCACTATAATCTATAACTCTATCTATATATCCTAAAGATATAGCCATAGTTTCAGTTCCAACCCCCACAAGTAAAGCTTGAATTATTTGAAGAGTTAATGGTAATCTTATTATAAAAGATGATCCTTTATCTTTTTCACTTATTAAATCTACTGTACCACCAAGAGCCGATATCTTAGTTTTTACTACATCCATACCAACTCCTCTACCAGAAATATCTGTAACCTGTTCATTAGTACTAAATCCCTGCATAAAGATTAAATTTCTTATATCATTATCAGACATCCCTTCTGTATTTATTCCTAATCTTTCTGCCTTAGCTTTTACTTTATCTACAGGTACTCCAGAACCGTCATCTTCTACCTTTATTACAGCTTTAGTTCCTTCTTGATAAGCTATGAGTCTTATCTTTCCAACTTCACTTTTACCCTTAGCTAATCTTTCTTCCTTCGGTTCAACACCATGATCTGCTGCATTTCTTAATAAATGTATTAAAGGTTCTCCTATCTCATCTATTACAGTTCTATCTAATTCAGTTTCTGAACCTTGAATAATAAGTTCCATTTCCTTATCTAGTTCCACAGAAAGATCTCTTATCATTCTTGGAAATCTGTTAAATACAGTATCTACTGGTAACATTCTAATCTTCATAACTAAGTCTTGAAGATCTGATGTAGTTCTAGCTACTTGTTCTAAAGTTTCATTTAAATCATTTAATTTATAATTACTACTTATTTGCTCTAATCTTGTTCTATGAATAACAAGCTCTGAAACCATATTCATAAACTTATCCAATCTTTCAAGATCTACTCTTACAGATTGATGTGCCTTTTTATGAACCTCTTTGTGAGGCGTCTTACTGGCAGCTTTGCTTGGCGCTTTTGTTGCTGCTGGTTTTGGCTGTATATCAGTTTTCTGTTCTTGAGCTTTAGCTTTTACATCCTCATTTTTGGCATTTTCTTCTATTTTTCTTATCTTTTCTTGTTTTACATCCACATCATCAATATTAACCTTATCTACCTCTGATACATTCATTAGGCTATTTTGAATCTCCTCTTTCTCTTTAGTAGATAAAAGTATTAAATCAATTTCAAAATCAAAATTTTCATTTTCTATATCTTCTGTGCTTGGTACAGATTTTATTATTTCACCAAAATCTTCAAGATTTTTGAATATTAAGAAAGCCCTAGCAGATTTTAAAAGTGTATTTTCACTTAAAAATATCTTTAATTGATAAGGCTTAAAGCCTTTATCTTCTGCCTGTTTTACTACGTTAATATCATATTCATTTAATTCTATATTAACTGCCTTACTATCTTTCTTTTCTTCATTTACAGGTTTTTCAGGATTACTTTCTACTTCTGAATTTTCATCTGCAATTTCTTTAATCGTTTCAAGTTCACTCATTATATCAACAATTGAAACTTCATCTTCAACTCCATCAGATATATTGTTAACCATCTGCTCCAAAGTGTCAAGACATTTAAATAAAACTGTTACAACTTTTTGAGTAACTTTAAGCTTTCCTTCTCTAAATTCTGATAATACATCTTCCATTTTGTGAGTAAGTTCTGCCATTTCATTGAATCCCATAGTAGCAGCCATACCCTTTATTGTATGAGCTACCCTAAATATTTCATTTAGCTTATCTATATTCTCTGGTTCCTGTTCAAGTTGAAGTAATGATTCATTTAATGTTTGTAGGTTGTCCATAGATTCCTCAAGAAACATGGACATATATTGTGAAGTATCCATATTTATCCCCTCCTTACAACTTTCTATATATGAATGTAGAAGCTTTTTCAAATCCATAATCTCTGTAATTATATATACTTTCGGTGGCTCCTACAAATAGTAATCCACCTTTTTTCAACGATTCACTAAATTTCTTGTAAATATTATCTTTTACATCCTGATTAAAATATATTACTACATTTCTACATACTATCAAATCAAAATCTTTATCATAGCTTTCAAGTATTAAATCATGCTTTTTAAAAGTTACCATATTTTTTATTTTAGAACTCATGGTATATTTATCGCCCATTTGTGTAAAATATTTATCTAAATATTGTTTTTTTACATTTTTTATTTCTGAATCTACATATTCACCTTTTTTAGCTCTTTCAATTATAGTATTATCTATATCCGTTGCTATTATTTTATGTCTACCACCAGGCGAAACCTCATCTAAATACATTGCTATAGAATACGGTTCTGCTCCTATAGAACATGCTGCACTCCATATTTTTAAAGAATTGTTGTTCTTTAAAAGCTCACTTTTTAATTTTTCCTTAAGTTCTTCAAATATTTCAGGATTTCTAAAAAACTCTGAAACATTTATAGTTATAAAGTCTAAAAACTTTTGTTTTTGCGCTGGATCCTTTTTTAATAGTTCTATGTATTCTTGTATAGAGCTTGATCCTACTCTTGACATTAAACTATTTATTCTTCTATGAAGTTGGTTTGATTTATAGGCAGATAGGTTTATATTAAATTCCTTAAGCACCCATTTCTCAAAATAGTCCATATCCATAAAATCTACCTCCCAATCCCTGATACTACTTTTATTATTTCATATGCTACATTATCTATTGGCAATACTTTATCTACCATACCAGTTTCATAAGCTGCCTTTGGCATACCATATATAGTACAAGTAGACTTATCTTCAGCTATAGTTAAGCCCCCCTTTTTTTTAATTTCTACAGTTCCTTCAGCACCATCTTTCCCCATGCCAGTAAGTACTACACTTACAATTTGAGATCCATACACTTTTGAGGCAGAAATAAATAATTTATCTACAGCTGGACGTACTCCCCATATAGGAGGCTCAGTATTCAAATGTATTTTATGATCTGATCCCACTTCCATATGAAATCCACCTTGTGCTACATATACTGTATCCTTTTTTATATCCATACCCTCCGATGCTTCTACTACATGTATTTTACTATTCGAATTAAGTCTTTCTGAAAAAGCCTTTGTAAATCCTACAGGCATATGTTGTACTACAAACACAGGAACTCCTAAATTTTCTGGTAGCGCTGTAACTACTGTATATATCGCCTTAGGTCCACCTGTAGATGCTCCTATAACTACAGCTTCCACTTTACCTTGTCTACTAGTTGTTTTCATTTCAGCTTTTATTCCGGTTTGAAATTTATTATCTAACTGCATATCCTTTCCAACCATTTGATCTTCTGGCAATCCCTTTTTAAATGCCAATCTTATTTTTTCAACTAATTCATTTTTAATTTTATTTATGTCAAGAGATATTGTTCCAGAAGGCTTTGGTACAAAGTCAAATGCTCCTGCTTCAAGACATTCCATAGTAAGTTCAGGTCCTCTCTTTGAAATACTGCTTAAGACTATTACAGGTATATTTATGTTCATTTTTTTTAGCTTCTTTAATGCAGTAATTCCATCTATCTTAGGCATTTCCACATCCAAAGTTATAACATCTGGAACGCTGCCTTGTACTAGTTTATTTAAAAAATCTTCTCCATTCCTTGCAATATCCATAGCCTCCATATCAGATTCTTCATTTATCATATCTGATATAAATTTTCTCATTAAAGCAGAATCATCCACGACCAAAACTTTAACTTTACTCAAATTACCATCACCTCTTTTTTAACTTAAGCTTATGGCACATTTACCAACAAATTAAAGTTCTCTTACTCCCATTCCAACTGTTTTAATGGTTACAGCTCCATCACTATTATCAAGTATCATAGTTCTGCCTTTGTTTCCTCCAATATCCTCTCCAATTAAAGGTATTGAATATTCTTTTAAAGCATTTTTTACTGCTATACCATTTCTATTTCCAATATCCATTATCATACTTTTATCTGAAAAGTTAAACATAGAAGCTCCTCCAGCTATTTTTGCTTTGAGGTTTCGTCTTGATGCACCTAACTTTTCTAATTTTTCTATCAATATAGGAACTGCTAAATCAGCAAACTTTAACGGATTTGTTACGTTATTAAATTGAGTACTATCAGGAAGCATTATATGAGCAAGTCCACCTAAAGACTTTGTTGCATCATATATGGCTATTCCTATACAAGAACCCAACCCTACAGTTATTATTCTGTCAGGAGAAAAAGCTGTATTTAAATCTGCAATTCCTACTTTTATCTCTTTTATCTCCATAAATATACACCTTTCATTTCATAAATTAAATAAGCTTTTTTTCATCCTCTGTTAATATATTTCCAAGATCCAGCAATATAATTATTTGTCCTTTTATTTTTACCAAACCTTTTATATACCTTTTTGAAATTCCTACTGCTATTTCAGGTGGATCTTCTATTTCATTTTCATGTATATTTCTAACTTCTGATACCACATGAACAACTATGCCGAACTTATTATTTTTTTGCTTTGACACTATTATTTTGGCATTATCATTTTTTTCTTCTTCCTGCAAATTGAATCTTTTAGCTAAAGATATTACAGGCAGTACATCTCCTTCATAATTTATTACTCCTTCTACAAACGCCGGAGAATCAGGAATCTTAGTTGGCTGTTCATATCCCAAAATTCTTTCCACTTCCATAATATCTGTAGCATATTCTTCTCCATTTATGCTGAATATTAATATTTTAGCTTCTTTACTATCCATTTTTTTGATAACTCCTCCCCATTTTATTAAATTCAGTGTAAAATCTTACAAAATCTGTGTATTCATCAATAATAATTATAATTTTTTAAAGCTTCAACTTATCTACAACTATATCACCGCTGCTATCTAGATATGCATGTACACCTCTGCTTGGCGTATCCAAAATATATTCTCTATTTCCTACTAAGAATATCGTATTTTGGTAAGCTTCATCAATCCATATGTGTCCACTCTTTTCCACCTTTAACTTTGTGGACACTCCCGCTGTACTTCCAACTATTCTACACTTAATTTCGTCTTTAGCATTTAAGCTTCCACCTCTAGCCACGCTTCTCTCTTGCATAAAATATATACTTCCATTAGCTGCAATATTAGATATATACTCACCCTTTCCAGATATAACAATATCTCCTGAGCTTTGCACATTTGAGTCCTGGCAATACGACAGTTTTACATTTACGGGTATAGATAAATCATTATTTAAAATCACCAACTTTTCTTCTACAGCTTCTATAATCTTACGTAATATTGAATAATGTTCTATGCTAACAGGTGCTATTCCTATTAACTTTGTTCTTATAAGTTTTACTAAACCTTCCTCATCATAATCACCACGCTGCATATTTAAATCTGCAACAACATTTATACATAGCTTTGAAAATGTTTTAAATTTGTTTTCTATAAGAATCTTTATTATTTCTCCATCTTTCTTATCAGGACCTAAAAGGTTAAACTTTCTTATTTCTTCTACTGCTGATATTAAATTGGTTAATGTTTCTTTAAAAGTTTGTAAGTCTTTTATGCATTTAATTTTTGCAACATCCTCACCACCAGCAAATATTTTACCAGCAATAACATTACCTTTTACACTTATATCTCCAATTGATTTTATATCAGCTCTTTCTACATCCTTTTCTATAATTAAGGAGTTTCCACACTCTATTTGCATTCCTTCTTTTACACTACCATATACGATTATATCTCCCATAAACTTTATATTACCTGTTTTCAAATCCACATCACTTCTAATTTCATGAACTTGATAAACATAAAAGGTATTGCTTTTTACACATGGTTTTCCTGATCTAGTTGAAAATATTAAATTATCACTAGTAGTGCATCCTTCTCCTGCTTTTAATTTTAATTTTTTTCCTGGTTTATGCTTTTTTATTTTTCCAGCAACATCACATCCATCTTTTCCACCATCCCCAGGATGCCTCTCAGCTATTAAATCTCCTTTTTCCACTGCTGCTACAGAACCTATACTTTTAAAGTCTATATTTCCAACTTTATCTTCCTTCAATTTTTTCAAATCTGCATCGGTCTGAAATTTTACTTCCACAAAATCATCTTTTCCGTTTTGTATCTGATCACCTTTAGCAACTAGATAGTTTTTACACGGATTTTCTACACATGATCTCAAATTTTCTTCTATTATACCATATACTACATTATTGTTGTTTAATTCTTGCTTAAGTTCTTCAACTTTATACTTTGGTGGAAAATTTTGTTTAACAACCTCAGTTTTTAAAACTGCCATTGTAGTTTCTTCACAATCTTTCAATTTAAATACATTTTCAGGTTTATATACAATACTTGCATACGCTTCCATTAAATCATCGGATAAATTAATTTTTAGTTCTCTATAGGCTTTACCTTCCGGAAAAAAAACTTCTATTTTATTTTCTTTAAAAACTTCTTTTTTACCCTTAACTTCCTCGCCATCTACTATTACCTTTATGCTATCACTTACTGCTATAGATGCAGGTGCTCCTCCTTCTTCAGGGTTTTTAACCACTACTTTACCATTCAATATTTTTACAGTGCCATCTTTTTTATCTATATATAATTCTTCATCATTAATTTGGACATTTTCAGCCTTCACATCATCTAAAATCTCTATTTCAACAACTAACTTTCTCATAAACAAATGTTTCTTCTCATCTAAAATTTTATATTTTACTTGTTCCTCAGTCACACCAAATTCATTGCAGGCCTTTTTTATACTTTTTTCTAATGAGGACTCCTCATATATCTTTTTCATTAATTTCCCCCCTATTATATATAACCTAAATACTTTTTAAATTCTAAAGGTTCTTAATATTATCGTTTCATTTTCTTTTCTCTTTATGTAATATTTGTATTACATAAAACTTCTTAAATTTCAAAGTTCTATATGTATTTATTATAACATGGGTAAACTATGGTATAAAATACTTATTATGATGTATTTTGTATAAAAATGAATTTTACACTTTTTTGTTATACTTTACATTTAATGATACAACTTTTAGTTTGAATATCCATAATAATTTTCTATAAACTGTAATAGATATATTGAACTTTGTAGATGCCTACTTTCACCTATCTCAATTAAACCTTCCTTAATTTCAAAAATATTACACAACATATAAGAATGTATATTTAGAAAAAATATTAAACTTTAATATAACTCTCTTCCTCCCTAAGAAAAAAACTCTTAAAATCTTAATTATTAGAAAACATGTGCCATAAATACCCATAATTGTACTTTTCTCTTATTATATAACTTATATTGTTATATGTATATAAACATTTTATCTTATTCTAAAAAACCATATAACAAATAAATATTCATAAGATAAAAATAAGCTTAAAAGCATAAGTCTTTTTTTGCTTTTAAGCTTAATATTACTGCTAGATGTATTACTAAAAACTCTATTCATAATTTTAATAAAATATTTTTTAACTTAAGGCATATTCAAAAATAACTAGGAAGCCAGTTAGTATATTTTGCGTCATACTGCGTCAACAAAACCCTTTGATAAAACAACCATCAGTGGAACCTGCTTTTCCTTGTCAATCGCAAAATATACTAACATCTTTTACTTGTTATTTTCTTTCATATACTTAAAATATCCTTTTTAACTGCTTCATCGTATGCTTTCATTATTTTGAGAACCATTTCATTTTTTGCAGAATTAAAATTCATTTTATCTATAGATTTTATAGGTAAAACTTTTGGAGAAGTGCCTGATATGAATAGAGCTTCTAAACTTTCTAAATTATTATAATTAATTTTTTCTTCTTTTAATTCAATGCCTAAATCCTTACATAAGTCCATTATAACATTTCTAGTAACCCCTGGTAAAACATCTTCAAGAGGTGCTGTTAAGACACTATTATTTTTAATCATGAATATATTAGATTTGCTACCTTCGGTTATATTACCATTTCGATCTACTAATATAGCTTCAAAAGCACTTTTAGCCACTATTTCCTTATCCACCATAGATCTAAAATCTGAATTTATAATTTTTGCATTAGGATTATTTCTTTCTCCGTGATAAAGTATCGTATCTACTCCATTTTCGTAATCTTCTTTAAAAGGATAATGATGTTTTACAAAATAACACATAAAAGTCTTATTTTGTTCTTTTTTTAATACATCTTCTTGAAAATTAAATAAAAATTTTATATTGCCTGAATCAACACCATTTATTTTTATTAATTGCAATATTTTTTCTTCTACACGCTTTTTATTAAGCCATAAACTTAGTTTTGATATTTTTGATGAATTATCCATTCTATTTAAATGTCTATCTAAAAATAAAGGTTTGCCATCTATTATTCTTATAACTTCGTATAAAGATTTACCTTTATTTAACATGGCATCATCGAATTCTTCAGAATTTTTTATTTCAGAATTGTATATAAAATACTTATTAAAGCATTCATTCATTAAAATCACTCCATTTAATAATTTTTATTTTATAACAATTATTATACCACAAAAGTATATAATTAGTAAAATATAGAACTAAGTGCACTTTTTTTATATGATTTTAAACCTAAAATTCAAGCTATTAAAAATTTATTCAAAGTTTTTTATGAAAAAGTACTACTCTAACTGTCTCTTATTAATTCTTAACTCTCATTTACTTCCAGTTCAATATCTGTATTTTGTCATGTCCCTTTTTATAATTAATAAGAAACGGATTCCCCACTAAGTTAAAAAGAGGCATGTCTGATAGTGAATCCGAAAACATATATGAGTTTTTAAAATCTACTTCTATATTTTCTTTTTTTAAAACTTCCTTAAGCCTTTTTACTTTTTCTTCTCCTTTACAATTTTCTCCTACAATCTTTCTTCTATATTTACCATTTTCACAGGTAAATCTTGTACCTATAACCATATCTACTTCTTTTATATTATACAATTCATCCAGATAAAATTCTGCTGATGCTGATATTAAATATATTTTACACCCTTCAGATTTTAATTTTTTCATAGTATTCATAGCATCTTTATAGAATATTTTGCTCAATCTAGTTCTATAAAATTCTTCAACTATTTTCTTCATTCTAACTTCTTCTATTCCATCTATAAATGATATAAAATTTTCCTTAGCTTTGCCTGCATCTAATATTTTAGATACATAAAAAAACACCGATACAAGACTTCTTGGAAGATGTCTTATGAGTTTAGGTTCTTTCTTTAACATAAATAAATAAAATTCCATAAGAGTTTCTCGTTTTGTTAAAGTATAGTCTACATCAAAAATGGCTAATTTCTCCAAAATAACACTACCTTTCTAGTTAGTAACTCTTAACTTTGAAAGCTTTGCTTCGCAATGTGCTTAAGCTACAAAAGTTAAGTTAATAAAGAAAGCCAATGCATTACTGCAACGGCTTTCTTTTATTTAATCTAATTTAAAATTTTAACTAATACATGAAAATTTTTAAGCTTCAGTTGCATTTAAACCCTAGCTAAAACCAAGTATTTATGTTTATTATTGTTGATTATGTTCGTTTTCTACCATATTTTCATAGTAAGCTGATACTTCTTCGAACTCTTTATCATCAGGAATTACAAGTTCTCCTTCTTCACCTTCACCTACTACTTTAAATAAATATACTGCTCCATTTTCTGGATGCTGTACTATAGCATATTCATTATTTTTATATTCAAATCCATCAACTACTTCACATGGAACTGTATTTCCGTTTTCATCTTCTAAATCAACTATTAAATTTTCATGTTCTCCGCAGCCGCAACCGCATCCACAATCATCATTATGTTCATGCTCATGTTCTCCGCATCCACAACCTTCATCATTACAACCACAACCGCAGTCATGTAAATTCTCTTTATCCATAAATAAAAATCCTCCTTAAATATGTTATGTTCTAATTGTACCCTTAATTAGCTAATTTTAAAAGCTTTTTTTATTTATATTTTAAATAATTAACTATTAACTAAAAAAGAAGTGCCTAAGCACTTCTTTTTCTTATATTATTTTGCTGCAAGTTCTTTATATCCTGCAAGTCTTTCCATAGCATCTTTTTGAGTTTTCTCAAATAATGCATCTGCAGCTTCTGGGAATTGCTTAGCAAGTGAAGCATATCTTACTTCGCCCATTAAGAACGCCTTGAAATCTCCAGTTGGTTCTTTTGAATCTAATACAAATGGGTTCTTGCCTTGTTCTTTTAATGTTGGATTATATCTGTATAATCCCCAATATCCACATTCAACAGCTTTCTTAGATTCTAATTGACTCTTACCCATGCTGGCTTTTAAGCCGTGGTTGATACATGGTGAGTAACCGATTATTAATGATGGTCCTGGATATGCTTCTGCTTCAGCTAAAGCTTTTATTAATTGGTTCTTATCAGCACCCATAGAAACTTGTGCTACATATACATATCCATAACTCATAGCCATCATACCAAGATCTTTTTTCTTAGTCTTCTTACCACTAGCTGCAAATTTAGCTATAGCAGCTGCTGGAGTTGCTTTTGATGATTGTCCACCTGTATTTGAGTAAACTTCTGTATCAAATACAAATACATTTACATCTTCTCCTGATGCTAGAACATGATCTAATCCACCATATCCGATATCATAAGACCATCCGTCTCCACCGAATATCCAATGTGATCTCTTAACTAAGAAATCTTTATTTTCATATATTTCTTTTACTAAACCGCAGTCACAATTTTCAGCTTCGATTGCAGCTATTACCTTATCAGCTCTTTCTCTTGAACCTTCTCCAACATTCATGTTGTCTAACCATTCTTGAAGAGCTGTCTTTAAGTTTGCACTTGCATTTCCGCCTAATACTTCTTTTACAGTCATAGCTAATTTATCTCTTAATTGTTCAACTCCAAGGAACATTCCAAGACCAAATTGAGCATTATCTTCAAATAATGAGTTAGCCCATGATGGACCATGTCATCTGTAGTTCTTAGTGTATGGAGTTGCTGGTGCTGATGCTCCCCAAATTGATGAACATCCAGTAGCATTAGCTATCATCATTCTGTCACCAAATAATTGAGTTACAACTTTAGCGTATGAAGTTTCCATACAACCTGCACATGAACCTGAGAACTCAAGTAATGGTTGTTCAAATTGGCTTCCCTTTACAGAGAATTTATTAGCTGGGTTTTCTTTATGTGATACTGTTATAGCATAATCCCATGCAGCAGTCTTTTCTAATTGTGTATCAAGAGGCTTCATAACAAGAGCCTTTTCTTTAGCTGGACAGATGTCAGCACAGTTTCCACATCCTAAACAATCAAGTGGTGATACAGCCATATGGAATTTAAGTCCCTTAGCTCCTGTTGCATCTTTAGCTTCAAATCCTGCTGGTGCAGCAGCAACTTCTGCTTCAGTAGCAAGAACTGGTCTTATTGCAGCATGTGGACATACAAATGCACATTGGTTACATTGTATACACTTGTCCATTTGCCATTCTGGAACGCTTATAGCTACGCCTCTCTTTTCATAAGCAGCAGTTCCTTGTGGGAATGTACCATCTTCCATTCCTACAAATGCACTTACAGGAAGTTTGTCTCCTTCTTGTCTGTTCATTGGGTTAACAATCTTTTTGATGAATTCTGGAATTTCTGTAGTTGCAGCAGCTTCTTCTTCTAAATTAGCCCATGAAGCTGGAACTTCTATCTTAACTATTGATTCAACACCCTTATCGATAGCAGCATTGTTCATATCAACAACTTTTTGTCCCTTCTTACCATAAGAAGTTACAACTGCATCTTTTAAGTATTTGATAGCATCATCAACCGCAATAACGTTAGAAAGTTTAAAGAATGCTGATTGCATTATCATGTTGATTCTTCCGCCAAGACCAATTTCTTGAGCTATTTTAACAGCATTTAGTGTATAGAATTCAATGTTATTTTCAGCTATGAATTTCTTATATGAAGCTGGTAAATGTGCTTCTACTTCTTCTGGAGTCCAGATAGTATTTAATAAGAACTTACCGCCTTTTTTCAATCCTTCTAATACATTATATTTGTAAACATATGATTGATTATGACAAGCTACGAAATCAGCTTTATTTATTAAGTATGGTGACTTAATTGGAGTCTTACCAAATCTTAAGTGTGAAACTGTTATTCCACCTGATTTCTTTGAGTCATAGAAGAAATATCCTTGAGCATACATGTCTGTTTTGTCTCCGATAATCTTTATAGCACTCTTGTTTGCTCCAACAGTACCATCTGATCCAAGACCCCAGAACTTACAAGCTTTAGTTCCTTCTGGTGTTGTATCTATATCTTCTCCAACTGGTAATGAAGTATTAGTTACATCATCAACTATACCAATTGTAAATCCATTCTTAGGATTTTCTAATTTTAAGTTTTCAAATATTGGAAGAATGTGAGCTGGTACAGGATCTTTTGAACCTAATCCAAATCTTCCTCCAACTATTACTGGTTGTTCTTCTTTTCCATAGAATGCATTCTTAACATCTAAGAATAAAGGTTCTCCTATTGAACCTGGTTCCTTAGTTCTATCAAGAACTGCTATTTTCTTTGCAGTCTTTGGTATATATTTAAAGAAATGATCTAATGAGAATGGTCTATATAAATGAACTGTTAATAAACCAACTTTTTCTCCCTTAGCTGTTAAGTAATCTATTGTTTCTTCAATTGTATCACATACTGAACCCATAGCTATTATTATTCTATCAGCATCTGGAGCTCCATAATAATTGAATAAGTGATATTCTCTTCCTGTTAATTTAGTCATTTCAGCCATGTAGCCTTCAACTATTTCAGGAATTGCTTCATAATATTTATTTGAAACTTCTCTTTCTTGGAAGTATATATCTGCATTTTGAGCAGTACCACGAGTTACTGGATGATCTGGATTTAATGCTCTTCTTCTAAATGCACTTATAGCATCCATATCAACTAAATTCTTTAACTCATCATATTCTAAAACTTCAATTTTTTGTACTTCATGTGAAGTTCTAAATCCATCAAAGAAATTTAAAAAAGGAACTCTTCCTTTTATTGCTGCTAAGTGAGCAACAGCTGAAAGATCCATAACTTGTTGTACTGAACTTTCTGCAAGCATTGCAAAACCAGTTTGCCTACAAGCCATAACGTCTTGATGATCTCCAAAAATGTTAAGTGAATTTGTAGCAAGTGCTCTTGCTGATACATGGAATACTCCTGGTAAAAGTTCTCCAGCTATTTTATACA
Organism: Clostridium muellerianum; assembly: GCF_012926525.1. Lineage (GTDB taxonomy): Bacteria > Bacillota > Clostridia > Clostridiales > Clostridiaceae > Clostridium_AM > Clostridium_AM muellerianum. Next base: position 171,930 of record NZ_JABBNI010000001.1, on the reverse strand, counting down.
TATTAGGTATCATAAGTAAAAGACCTTGTGATGCAGTATATGTAGATGTTAATGCACCAGCTTGTAATGAACCGTGAACAGCGCCTGCTGCGCCACCTTCTGATTCCATTTCCATAACTTTTACAGTTTGTCCAAAAATATTTTTTCTTCCTTGTGCTACCCATTCATCAACATGCTCAGCCATTGGTGATGATGGTGTTATAGGGAATATTGCTGCTACATCAATAAATGCATATGAAATATGAGCTGCAGCTGTGTTTCCATCCATAGTCTTCATTTTTCTCATAAAAAATTTCCCTTCTTTCTCTTATATTTAAATCTATAAAAAGAGTATGCAGATAATAACTGCATATTAAATTATAGCCCCACTAATAAATTTAATTATATCGTTTACCAACTTGATATTTAGCTAATAAACTATAATTGATACCTGTTCATTTAACTAAATTTAAACTTTTCTGTTAACCCTATTTTTACTATACAACAAATTCATTTTATTGTAAAACTCCATTTAAATAGCTTTTTTATACATTATCAATCTCTTATTTCATATTACTATATAAACATGCTTTTATTCAAGTATTAATTTAAAACTTTTTTTACTGTTAAACAATTTTTATTTTACTGTACTAGTGTTTTGATTGTTTGAACCATTGAGCTAGCAGAGATTTTAACAAACTGTTTTCTAATATTTTACCAACTGTTCAATTTGTTTTATCAGCTTTTTTATTTTGCGTATTTTTCTATAGTGCTTATTATAGCTTCAGTTCCATTCTTAGCTGTGCTATTTTCCATACTGTTTATATATTTATTTTTATTATTACACAATGTTTCTAAACTTTCTATTAAAATACTTTCACTTAATTCTTCTTCCTGTATTACAATGCTATACCCACTTTTTTCAAAAGAAGCTGCATTTAAAATTTGATCTCCTCTGCTAGATTTCTTTGAAAGCGGAATTAGTATATTAGGCTTTTTCAAAGCTAAAAGTTCAAATATTACATTAGCACCTGCTCTTGATAAAACTATATCTGCTGCATTCATAATATGTGGAAGTTCTTCATTTATGTACTCAAATTGTTTATATCCCTTTTTTTCTACTAATTCTTTATCTAAATTTCCTTTTCCACATATATGAACAATATTATACTTTTCTAAAAGTTTATCTATGCCGTCTCTTATAACATCATTAATAAATTTTGATCCAAGACTTCCTCCTATTATTAATAGTATAGGTTTATCCTGTTCAAATTTACAAATTTTACGTCCTAATATTTTACTCCCCTGTAGTAACTCTCCTCTTATAGGAGTTCCAGTAAGTACAGCTTTATTATCTTTTATCTTATTTACAGACTCAGGAAAAGTTACACATACTTTAGTGCAGTAAGGCGCTGAAATTCTATTGGCAAGTCCTGGAGTCATATCTGATTCATGAGCAATAACTGGAATTTTATTCAAATGAGCTGCTATAACTACTGGGACAGCTACAAATCCACCTTTAGAAAATACCATATTAGGCTTTTCCTTTTTCATTATTAAAGTTGCTTGAAATATTCCTTTTAATACTTTAAAAGGATCTGTAAAATTTTTTATATCAAAATATCTCCTAAGTTTTCCACTGGATATAACATGATATTTAATTTCTTCTTGTTCAATTATTTTTCTTTCTATTCCATCTTTAGTTCCTATGTACTGTATTTCATATCCTAATTCTTTTAATTTCGGTACTAAAGCAAGATTTGGTGTTACATGTCCAGCTGAACCTCCGCCAGTCATTATTATTTTTTTCAAACCTTTTCCTCCCAACACTTATTCCAAATAATAGAATTTAATATTTTCAATTTATATAATACTACTTTCATATAATTTAGTCCATAATCTTATAGCTTATATATAATTCGTAATATAAAAATGCGAATCAAAGTGCAGTGAAAGTTTTGATTTTAAATTTTACTACGTGATATAGGATAAGCGTTTACTCACTACTAAATGTTTTCAATTAGTCTAAAGCTCAAAGTTAAGTAAACGCTTATCCTATATCCCTACGTAAAATTTAAAATCAAAACTAGTAACTTCAGTTGTACATATTAATATTGATAATTTCATAATTTAGCCCTTAAAAATTCAGGCGAAAGCCTTCAGAATAGACACATAAAGCAAAAAATATTCCTTTTGGTATAATAGAATCGCGAGGATTGAAGAGAGTCAAATAATGCATTATATAACACATATATCTAAAACTAGAAATAAACTTACTACTTACAGGCTACGCCTTAAGTTGTGATTACAATAACTAACTTAAAATATATAGATAAAAAATAATTATTATGAAAGCTACGCTTTTAAGGTAATAGGTATAATAATATTTATGTAGACTGAAGTAAGGATAAACGTTAAGCTGTATGAAGGCTGATATATGTTGTGCAGGAACATTCGAACGAATTTTAGAAGTTCTTTGCTTGAGATATTGAAAAATACCGTAATTTTTGCCAAGACGGCAAAAGCTCTGAAAGCGACAGGACGTCGCATTTGAAGAGGTAGGTATTTTTCACTATCTCGAGCAATTAGAACTTCTTAATGAAGTGAGTGTTCCTGCACAACATGTATCAGCCGGAATACAGTTACGTTCCTTCGGTTACTTGTGTCTCAATTTGCTCATATTAAGCTAAAATTTTATATATCAAAAATTAAATTATTAACCGATGAATTTCTAATTATGCTAATAACTATGTTTTTTAATTTATATCTGAAAACTCTATATTTATTCTATCATTTATGTTATCTGTTAAAATGGCGTAGTTATTTATATGATTTTCTTTTTCATTAACTTTTCTCAATTTAACTATAAACTCTGTACCTTCTCCTACTTCACTTATTACCTTAATAGTTCCTTCCATTAGCTCTATAATCTTTTTAACTAAAGCTAATCCAATACCAGTCCCCTCAGCTCTTCGAGACAGTGAAGTGTTTATTTGAGAAAATCTATCAAATATACAACTTATTTTATCATTATCTATACCTATACCAAAATCTTTTACACTTAAATAAAAATATTCTTTTTCGCTTCTTAAGGATACTATAATTTTTCTTCCTCCAGGTGTAAATTTTATGGCATTTGAGAGAAGATTTAACAAAATTTTTTCATATTTATCCTTATCTAAAGTTACATTAATTTCTTCTTCATCAGTATCAAAAACTAATTCTATATCTTTACTTACAGCATAAGAATTAGAAGAATTTAGAATAGTTTCACTTACATATACTATATCAAAATCCGAATTATTTAAAGTTAAAAATCCTGCTTCAGCCTTAGATATATCTAATATATTATTAATGAGCTTTAATAATCTGCTGCAATTTTGGTCAATTCTGGAAAGAGTTTTATCCATGTTAGGCGTTATCTCTTCACTATAAACATCATACGCTAATTGCAGAGATGAGCAAATTATAGTTAATGGAGTTCTTAATTCGTGAGAAATTATAGTAAAAAATTCATCCTTCAACTTTGTTATTTTTTCAAGCTCAATGTTATGATTTATTTCCTCTGTAATATCAGATCCATGAATATGTATTCTTGTGTTAGATTTCTTATTTTTATAAGGTGTGAATTTTATTTTATAAAACCTTTCTTCACCTTTTATATCCTCTACTTTATAAGGGCTTATAACATATGGTCTATTTTTTCACCAACATTAACTAATATTTTGTATAAATCGTGGTTTACATATTTAGGATTGTTCTCATCGCAATTAATAACTGATCCACCTAATTCTGTATGATTACTATACCCCATTATACTTTCATATTTCTTATTTATAAGCCTATAAGTTACTCCGGGATAATCCACTATAGGCACATCAACAGTATTTACTACATCTTTTATAAAAGCTGCTTGTTCTTCTGCATTGATTTGATGAAGCTTTGATTCCGTAACATCTTTTATTGTAAGTATAGTATAAATTATGTCATTATTTTTATTTAATATAGGAGATATATTTAACTCTAAATACTTTATTTCAAAAGAAACTCTGTCTTTAATTTTAAACACCACATTTTTCATGGCCTTCTTTATTCTAATATAATCATAAAAAGTTTTATTACTTTTTTCACCATCGTCATTAATATAAGTTACCTTATATTTTCGTGAAAATGCAGTTTGATTTACCAATTCCATAGCTTTTAAGTCCAATATCTTAAAAACCGCCTTATTACATAAACTTAATTTTCCATTAGTATCAAAAACCATAATTCCTTCTGAAATATTATTTATAACATCCTTCAAATGCATAAGGTGCTGCTTTTCCCTATTTCTTAATATTTCTATAATGTCACATTTCGTCTTCAATTCCGTTGACAGTTCTAAAAACTTTTTTCGTTCATCTTTAATTTTTATATTATATAAATAATCGTCTTCAGTACTTACTAATATCAAAACTGATCCTATTATTTTATTTTCTTTAATTGAAGGGAAACAAGTTACTGACACATGTTTAAATTTAGAATTAAATTTAAATTTAAATATTTTATTTTTTGTATCTTCTCCATTATTTATAGCTTTGTACAGCGGATTATCTTCTTTTTTCACTTCCTCGTTGTTTTCTGTAAAAATTTTATATTTACACAAAATATCAAAAAAGTTTTTACAATGACCTACCTCGTAATTTTGTAAAGCATTTACTCCTTTTTCATTAATGTATACAATGTCCCCACCTTCATTAGTTAAACATAAAAAATGCGGAAATACTTCCATTAACTTTTCTGTTAAATTACTACCATTCAATATATCACTTATAGAATTATCCATCAATAAATTTCCCCCATCATAATTCATATTCCCATAAATTAATTCTATGTTTAACATAAAATTTCCTCTTTTTCTATTTATAGTATGATATATTTTTCATGATGTAAAAAATTTTAATTTTTGCAACTTGATTTATTTAGATATTCTAAAATCCTTCACAACTAACTGCAATGATTTATTTCCATTAAATTCATTTATCTCTGGCGAAAATATAAAATCTAATTCTAAATTGACTTTATTGCTTTGTAATATTTCATTGAGTTTTTCAATTCCATACTTTTCCTCCATAATTTCTTTAAATTTATCTCCTCCATCAAAACAAATGGCATCTAATTTTTCAAAACTATTTACATTTCTGCAAAAAAATTTTACTATGTTTTTTTCTTTTCCCATAAAATACACTCTAAATACATTTATATTTTTTTCAGCAAAATATGGATGTGAATTACTTTTTCCAAATGGCTCTAGTTTTTCTATTTCTTTTACTAAATTAAAATTAACTTCATTTAATTTTAATTGTTTATCTATTCTTATTTTAGGTGTTATATCATCTTCCGTAAGAGTACAATTATCATTTAAAGTTTGTCTAAATATATCTATATTTTCTTCCTCTATTGATAGTCCTGCTGCCAAAGGATGTCCTCCAAACTTTTTTAGCACCTTTTTACACTTTGTAAGTTCTTCAAACATATTATACTCTTCAATAGATCTAGCTGATCCTTTAGGCATTTTTTCTCCTTTGGTAATTACAATAGATGGTACATTATACCTTTCCTTTAATCTTCCTGCTACAATACCAGCTATGCTTTCATGTACATCCTCTTTATAAACCACTAAAACTTTATGATTTTTCATATCCGAATTTTCTATAGTTTCTATAATTGCATTCACACTATCTGTAGTCATATCTTGACGCTGAACATTTAAGTCGTGAAGTTTTTTTGCTAGACCTTCAGCTTCATTTTCATCATCACATAGAAGAAGCTTTAAAGCCAAAGTAGCACTATCTAGTCTTCCTGTAGCATTTATACAAGGTCCTATAACAAAACCTATATGATATGAATTTATTCTCTTTTCATCCAAAGAAGTTTCTTTTATAAGCGCCTTTATTCCTACATTTTCTGTTTTATTAATCATCTCCAAACCATTTTTAGCAATGATCCTATTTTCATCTAATAAATCAACAACATCGCATATAGTTCCTACAGCTGCATATTCTATAAACTCATATGCCTTTTGCTTATCTATTCCCATTTTTTCATAAAGTACCTGTACAAATTTAAGAGCTACTCCTGCTCCACATAACGATTTAAAAGGATATTTACAATCTTTTTGTTTAGGATTTATTATTGCATCTGCTTCTGGTATAACAAATTCTTTCTTTCCATTATCATCATCTACAAAAGGTATGTCATGATGATCTGTTATTACTACAGTCATATTAAGTTTTTTTTGCAAGACTTATTTGTTCTAGTGCAGATATCCCATTATCACAGGTTATTACAGTATCATATCCCTCTTCTTTGAGAGTTTTTATACTTTCACTATTTATGCCATAACCCTCTGTGATTCTATCTGGTATATGATACTTTACTTTAGCACCACAATATAAAAGAGCAGAATACAAAATATATGTACTAATAATTCCATCCGCATCATAATCACCATATACTACTATAGGCTTTTCTTTAAGTATTACATCTTTTATAATATCCGTTCCCTTATCCATATCCTTCATAAGCATAGGATCATGCAAATATTCTAAAGATGGATTCATAAATTTTCTTATTTCACTCTCTGTTTTTATTCCTCTATTTATTAAAATACATGCTAAGGTTTCACTTATTCCTGAACTCTTAGCTAAAGTTTTTATATCACCCTTGCATCTTTTTAGCATCCATTTTCTTTTCAATCTTTCCACCTCTTTCTTTACTATACTATTATATATTTTAAAATTAAAAGTTCAACGTTTAAATATACCCTATATAACTTAGTTTCTATATATTGCTTAATTTTGTTATAAAATTTCTTGAAGTGTACAAAATGTATATTATAATAAAATCGAAGGAGAGACCTTAATATGAAAAAAAAATTAACAATCAAAGGAATGAGTTGTATGCATTCTGTTAACTGTGTTCATGATGCTTTGATAGGTATTCCTGGAGTAATTTCTGCAAATATAGATTTAAAAACTCAAATTGTATTTCTAGAAAGCAAAAAAGCTATTGATACCGAGAAAATCAAATCCACTATTTCAAATATTGGATTCGAAGTTTCTGAAATAGAAAAAGTATTTGTTTAAAATACCTTAAGCATACTGGATCACAGTATGCTTAATAAAAAAATATAATTTATATTTGTTAATATGCTTATAAGTTTTTATTCTGACCTACCAACTGCAGCTAAATAAATTGTAAATTCTTCATTGCCATCTACATTTATAAGTTCATCAATTTTCTCCTGATCATAAGCTGCTACAGCACATACCCCTGCATTTATGCATTCTGCTGATAAATATAGATTTTCACATACATGACCTGCATCTAAAGCTATTAATTTAGCAGAAGCTACATCATATCTCCATTCCATTCTATAAGGAATTGTCGTCCAAATAAACGTCACTGCACTTTTTCCTACAAACCTTTGATTAAACACAGCATCATTAAGTTTCCCTTGCAAATCCTCAACCGGAAATAAAAACACTAACTTATGCTCAAGAGGTAAATATCTGTAAATTCCACTTTTTAACCCTTTTACTTTTAAAACAGCTATATATGTTTCTAATGAATGTCTTGCCCCTGCTGACGGTACTGTTCTTAGCGTTGCATATCCCTTATTTACTATTTTCTTAACCCCCTGAACACTCCAAAGTAAAAATGATAATTCCTCTAAAGACAAAGGTTCATTAGAAAAAACTCTTCTTGTTTTTCTATGTTTCAACACTTCTAAAATACCAGTTTCCCCTAAATCTATATCCTTAATAGGTATCAAATCAATTAAAGGCACTGAAGCAGGACAGCTTTTTTGAACTGCTGGTTGAGGCAATTCCTTTTCTTGATCTGTTTCAATATTATCTAATTCTTTAAACGCATCAGCTTTCAAAAAATTTTTTAATACTTCTCTATTCATGGTAAACCATCTGCCTTTCTAAAAATTTTCTTAATATTCAAATATATTATACTTATTATAACATAAAACTTGCACATTGTTAAAAATCTCTGTAGCAGCACTATATATCATTTACTAGTTAAGACCTGAATACTGGGATTTTTTAAGACTTTATTCATAACCTGAATCACTTTTTCTTCTTTCACATCTTCCAAGCCATCAACTTCTTTATAAAGCTTTTTTGCATCTCCATACATCATTTCATAAGTACTTAATTCTTTACATAATTGAATACCTCTTTCCAATTTTAGTTGTCTTTTTAACTTTATATTTTTACTTAGTTTTTTTATTTTCTCCTCATTAAAGTAGTTATTTTTATTTTTTACATCTTTAATCTTTTTATTAATCAAACTTATAACCTTATCCACATTTTCTATTGAAGTTCCTACACTTATAGTAAAGTTTTTTATTCCTCTTTCGTTTTTAATATAACTTTTAACATCATATGCAAGGCCATTTTTAGTCCTTATTTCATCAAATATTATGCTGTTAGTACCTTCACCAAATGCTGTATTAAACAAAGTTAAAGCCCTATATTCTTCTTCATTTAATTCATCTATAGAAAAAAGATACTGTATCTTGGCTCCTTCTATATCTGTAAGCTTTTCTACAAATAACCCTTCCTTATTTTTTTCCTTGCTCAAATCCATAATTTTATAAGACCTTTTATTCCAGTTTCTAAAAAATTTATTTACTATATTAATCACATATTCAAAATCAAAAGAAGAACAAACAGCTATAGCGCAATTTTGTGGATTATAATAGATATTATAAAATTCCTTTATTTCATCTAATGTAATAGCCTTTATATCTTCTTCCGTTCCTATTATTCTATTTCTTATTCTTTTACTTGAAAAGGCATTATAAAGCAAAGTATCTTCACAATACTGATGTACATCATCTTTCCACTCTTTAAGTTCTTCTAAAATAATATTCATTTCCTCTTTAAACCCTTTTTCAGGAAATATAGGATTTAAAATTATGTCCGAATAAACCTCTAACCCCTTCTCAAAATTCTCAGAAAGACAGGTTCCATAATAAATTACATAAGGAAAATTAGTCATAGCATTTTCAAATCCAAATATTTCACTGCACACCTTATTTATTTCATCTTCACTTCTAGACTTGGTGCCTTTAGATATCATATGCTCTACTGCATGAGCAGTGCCTAATTTAAACTTTCCTATTTCTTCTAAAGCTCCTCCATTGAGCGCAATGCAGAATGATGATAAATCACCTTCTCTATGTTCATATATTAGCTTCATTCCGTTTTCCAATGTTACTTTTTTCATAATAAAACACCCTTCTTAAGCATTTTTCAAATCATACTAATTATTTATTCTAGTTTTTCATAATAAGTACACTGTGACACAACTCTTTCAAGAGGACAATTGTCCTCTGTCCTCTCAAAAAAAGAGAGGGTATCCCTCTCTCTTTATTTTACTGCTCTTCAATTATATATGGTACTGTAATCATTGCTATATTTCTTCTTTTTAAAAGCATTGTTTTTATAAATAATGCTGTTTGATTGTGAAGTATATTACCCCACCACTTTTGAACTACAAACTGAGGCATTATTACAGTTACAGTATCTCTTGGCCCTGCTGCATACTCTTCTGATTCTATAAATTTGACTAAAGGCGTCACTATATTTCTGTAAGGTGATTTTTTTATAATTATAGGAATACCTACATTATATTGTTCCCACCTCTTAATAAGTTTCGCTGTTGCAGCATCATCTACAGATACATGAAAAACTATTATTTCATCTGATATAGTTCTTGCATAATTTAATGCCTTTAAAAAAGCTTTATTTAATGTATCAATTGGCAATATTACATACCTTTTCTGTTCCGCAAAATTTATTTCCTTTGGTCTTTGATCTACATTTAACTTTAGCTGATTAGCAACTAATGTATAATGACGTTTTATTTTTGTCATTAAAAGTACAAGGGCTGGCACTACAATACATACTATCCAAGCACCATGTTTAAATCTAGTTACACCAATTATTAATGCTGTACCAAGAGAAACCATAACTCCCAATCCATTTATAAAAGCTTTATGCCTCCATGCCCCTTGTTTACTTCTTACCCATTTAAGAAACATTCCTGACTGAGATAAAGTAAATGATATAAATACTCCTACTGCATATAAAGGTAATAACAAATTAGTGTCGCCTTTAAACGCTATTACAAGAATACATGCAAACACAGCTATTAGTATTATACCATTAGAGAATCCTAATCTTTTCCCTCTCTTTGTAAATTGTCTTGGTATGAATCCGTCCTTTGCCATAAGAGCTAGTAATAATGGTAATCCACTATAAGCAGTATTGGCAGCCATAATTAATATAATTGCTGTTGTTATTTGAATTAAATAAAAGAAAAAGTTTTTTCCGAAAACCTGGACAGCTATTTGTGCCAATACAGTAACATCTGCTCTAGGAACTGCATGATATAGTGTTGCTAAATAGGATAACCCTCCAAATACAACAAAAATAGTCAATGCTAATAATTCAAGTACTATCTTTGCATTTTTTTGCGATGGTTCCTTAAAATTAGGAATACCATTACTAACTGCTTCTATACCTGTTAGGGCTGTACACCCTGAAGCAAACGCAGTTAAGAATAATCCTATAGTCATATTGCCTGTACCTTTTGGAATTACATATTGAGCAGTAGGCGTATATCCAAGCACATGGACTTTAATTATTCCATAAATTATCATCCCAATAACTGCAAATATGAATACATATGTAGGTATTCCAAAAATTCTTGAAGATTCTCTTATTCCTCTAAGGTTTCCTATTGTCATAATTATTATAAGAGCTATTGTTATTAAAACTTTATGCTGAATTAGTGAAGGTACTGCTGAAGTTATCGCTGCAGTTCCTGCACAAGTACTAACTGCAACAGTAAGCACATAGTCAATTGATAATGCTGCACCTGCTACAAGTCCAGGTATAGTTCCAAGATTATCTTTAGCAACTATATAAGATCCTCCACCATCTGGATAACTATCTATAGTTTGTCTATAAGAAAATACAAGTATAAACATTAGAATTACTATGCACAAAGTTGCATAAAACATATACTTATATGACGCGGCCCCCATAGTCGATATTAAAATAAGCAAAATTGCCTCTCCAGCATATGCTACAGATGATATAGCATCACTAGATAAGATAGGCAGTCCCCAAAACACATTAAACTTTTCATTTTTTAATTCATCCGTTTTTAAAGTTTTTCCTATAAGGAATTTACCTAACTTCAACTCCATTTTTACACCTCTATAAAGTTATATTTTAATATTTTTTAGATATGGAATGATTATATATCATTATAGATTTTTGTCATATCCTCTATTCTTACATTTTAGCTTGATTTTATTTTAAATTCCCCAATTTATTATTGTAAAATTTGCATTGGGTTTGTTTTTTGCATCTATACTAGCTGTAGAATAAATATGCGTATACTTTGAATCATCCCAATATTCATAATTGTTCTTTTATTGTACTGACTTTTTTTAAATTCCATCATTTTATTTTAAAAATTTAAATTCAAAATATACAAAACTTAACTATATATTTAGCGTTATATAATAGCAATGGTGAAGTTATACTAAATTCCACAAAAACCAAAGTTTAATTTGCGTGATTTTTAACAAAAATGCAATTTCATTTTTTTAAAATTACTATATTTTCTTTTTTTCATACTTACATTTTAATTTATTAATTTTTTTTAAATTTAATAAATTACATTTAATACATAATCTTCATGATAACATTTACAAAAATTTCAATTCTTTATACCTCATATATAATAAAAAACCTTTCTATTATAATAATGATTTTTTATACTACTCAACGAATATTTTTATCTTATTATTTTTCACAAGATATATTATTTTCTACAAAATTTAAAAGCATAGCTTCTTTTAAATCTTCTACAGTTTTCATATCTGATAAATTCTCAAGTATTTTAAATGCAAAATATATAGCTGTGGCTGGACCTCTACTAGTTATAATATTTCCATCCTGCTCAACTATATTTTGACTATAAAAAACTTCCCCTAATTGATCTTCAAAGCCTGGATAAGATGTAACATTTTTTCCTTTAAGTATATCTGCTTTTCCTAAAACTATAGGTCCTGCACATATAGCTCCTACAATCTTATTCTCATTATTAAATTTCTTTACAATTTCTATAACTTCTTCGTTATCTCTTAAGTTTGAAGCTCCTGGCATTCCTCCAGGAATAACTAGCGCATCATATTTATCCACATCTACTTTCTCCAAGAGATTATTAGCTTTTACATGTATACTATGTGAACCAAGTACTTCTTCTTCATTATCTATAGAACATGTTATACAGTGAACTCCTCCTCTTCTTAATACGTCAACTACTGTTAATGCTTCTACCTCCTCAAATCCTTTTGCTAATAAAACTATTGCTTTTTTCATAAATCTATCAATCCCTTCTAAACTAATTTCTAATTTCAATTGTCCTCTAAAAAGGTTGTGTCGCAATGTGCTCATTATACCAACTATTAACTTTTCAATACTTCTCTGATAACATTATAATTGTTATCACTGCTGCTTACAAATCCATTTACATTGGAATTAATTCCACTAAATTCATTAAATTCTATAAAAGATTTTTTTAGTTTATCTACAATATCTTTATCTAATCTAGGATTTACAGCTATAGCATCCTTTGGTATATCCTCTGTCTTACTAATTATATTTATACTATTTATATTGATACCATTATTTTTCAAGTTATCTAACGCTTCACTGTATGTAGCTCCTGCATCTATTTCCTCTGACAAAACTCCTTTTATTACATTATCATGACTCCCCATAAAGCTCGTTTTTTCAAATAATTCTTTAGGATTTAACCCATTAATTTTCAACATATGCTTAGCATATAAATATCCTGATGCACTTTCTTTATCTACATAACCAAATTTCTTATTCTGTAAGTCTTTAATTGCTTTAATACCACTATTCTTTTTAGCTATTATATATCCATTATATGATGTTTTTCCATTAATTTTAGGGGTAACTATTGGAATTATATTGTTTTTTTTATGAGCATTTACATATGCAAAAGGGGAAAACCATCCAACATCTATAGTATTATTTTCTATCCCCATCCCTAATGCATCATAGTCTTTTGCAATGATAACTCTAGCTTTATATCCTATATTTTTACATACTCTCTCTAGTATGGGAATATACATAGTTTTTATATTTTCAGGAGATGTAAATGGATTTATTCCAAAAATTATTTCATTATCTTTTTTTAACTTAGCAGCTAAACTTTGAATATAGTCTGCCGTATCACTTAACTTATTACAGTAATTTAATAACTCCTTGCTTTTATTTTCTTGTGTATCTATCATTTCTATAGAATCACAGGTTGAAAAATAGGTTTTTTCTATAGCTGTCGCTACCATATCAACTGACGTTTGTATACTATTTGAAGTATTCATTTGTTCTGTAGACATATGTTTTAAATTTATTATAGATTCTACATTTTCATTTACTATATCTTGTACTTTAGATATTAATTGAAATGAATTCATAGCAACGTCTTGAAGACCACTTATTTCATCTTTAAATTCATTCATAGAAGTGTCGGATTGATGCATATCCTTCACTATTTCCTTTACAATCTCATCTATATTTACAACTGCCTTTTCTGTTTCATCAGATAATTTTCTTATTTCATCAGCAACTACTGCAAACCCTTTTCCAGATTCTCCTGCTCTAGCTGCTTCAATTGACGCATTTAAGGCCAATAAATTTGTCTGATTTGATATCCGCCTTATATAGCTTACAAAATTATTTATTTTTTTTGAAGACTCCTGAAATTTCAAATTATTTTTTGATAAATTCTCAATACCTTTCACTAACTTTGTTAAATAGTTTCCTATATTTTTAACATTTCCTTTATTATTTTCTAGCGCACTAAAAGACTTTTTTGAATTTTGTTCTATTACTATAATATCATTATTAAGTTTTCCTGATATATTTACAAACTCGTTAATTCCAACATTTATTTCTTCAGTACTAGCACTATTTTGTTCACTATATTTTTGAATTTCATGAGAATCATTAACTACCTTAAGCAGAGTATCTACACTATTCTTGCATAGCCATAGCAATTGATGTATATCAAACCCCAAAGTTTGCCAACAAGAAAATAATTCTTCTAAACATTGAATTTCAGTATTATCCTCTTCTTTTTTTAATGATGTTTCTGCTGATTTTTTTTCTATATCAATAATATTAATCATTAACATCACAATTAGTATATCAACTACTGTTATCAAAATAATATATTTAAATTCTAAATTTACTAAAAAACATACAATTAAATTAAAAAAAGTAATAGCTATTCCAATAAAAATACTTACTATCCACGCATTTCTCAATATCATCACCTCTTACTCATTCTGAAAACAAAGACCTGCTAAGGCTTCCTAAAGGAACCTTAGCAGGTCTTAATTCTAAAAGTTGTTATTTAGCCCATCCCATAGATCTTTTTACAGCTTCATGCCATCCTTCTAATAGCTTTCCTTTCTTGTCCTCTTCCATGTTAGGTTCAAAGCTTTTTGATAGAGCCCAATTTTGAACTACATCATCTCTATTTTTCCAATATCCTACAGCAATACCAGCAAGGTAAGCAGCTCCAAGTGCTGTAGTTTCAATTACTTCAGGTCTATCAACTTGTACACCTAATATGTCTGACTGGAATTGCATTAAGAAATTGTTAGCACATGCTCCTCCATCTACTTTCAATGCTTTAAGTTCTATACCTGAATCTTCTTGCATAGCTTTAAGTACATCATATGTTTGATATGCAAGAGATTCTACTGTAGCTCTTATAAAATGTTCCTTTTTAGCACCTCTAGTTAATCCAACTATTGTACCTCTAGCATATTGATCCCAATATGGTGCACCTATTCCTACAAAAGCAGGAACTAAGTATACTCCATTAGTATCTTCTACTGCTGTACAATATTTTTCTGATTCTGGAGCAGATTTAATCATTCTAAGCTCATCCCTAAGCCATTGTATAGCAGCTCCTCCTATAAATATACTTCCTTCTAAAGCATATTCAACCTTTCCATCTATACCAACTGCTATAGTTGTCAATAATCCATTTTTAGACTCAACAGCTTTTTCTCCTGTATTCATAAGCAAGAAACATCCTGTACCATAAGTATTTTTAGCCGTTCCTGGCTTAAAACAAGTTTGTCCAAATAAAGCAGCTTGCTGATCTCCTGCATCACCTGCTATCTTAATTGGCGCTCCAAACAATTTTTCATCAGTTTCACCATATACACAGCTAGATGGTTTTACTTCTGGAAGCATGGATTCTGGTATATCTAAAATTTCTAATAATTCTTTGTCCCATTTTAATTCATGTATGTTAAATAACATAGTTCTAGATGCATTTGTGTAATCGGTTACATGGATTTTACCTTTTGTTAAATTCCACATAAGCCAAGTATCTATATTACCAAAAGCTAGATTTCCTGCCTCTGCTTCTTTTCTAGCACCTGGTACATTATCAAGTATCCATTTTACTTCTGGAAGCATGGATTCTGGTATATCTAAAATTTCTAATAATTCTTTGTCCCATTTTAATTCATGTATGTTAAATAACATAGTTCTAGATGCATTTGTGTAATCGGTTACATGGATTTTACCTTTTGTTAAATTCCACATAAGCCAAGTATCTATATTACCAAAAGCTAGATTTCCTGCCTCTGCTTCTTTTCTAGCACCTGGTACATTATCAAGTATCCATTTTACTTTTGTTCCTGAAAAATACGCATCTAAAATAAGACCTGTTTTTTCCTTAATGATTTTATCTACACCTTTAGCTTTTAATTCATCACAATATGAAGAAGTTCTTCTGCATTGCCAAACTATTGCATTATATATAGGTAATCCAGTTCTCTTATCCCATACTACTGTAGTTTCTCTTTGATTTGTGATACCTATAGCAGCTACATCATTTGCACTTATATTAGCTTTTAATAAAGCTTCTGTTGCTACACTAAACTGAGTAGCCCATATTTCCATTGGATCATGTTCAACCCATCCTGCTTCTGGATATATTTGTTTAAATTCTTTTTGAGACACACTTACAATTAAGCCCTTTTCATTAAATAATATACACCTTGAACTTGTAGTTCCTTGATCTAATGCCATTACATACTTTGCCATAATCTATTCCTCCTCAAATTTATATAAAATTCTACATTTTTTTTACAACTTTCCTATTTAATAATATGAAATTTTTAACACATCACAAATTCCATAACTGCGATGCAGTAGTTGATATAGCTACTGCACCTGCAGATAATGATTCCATAACATCTTTTTTAGTTTTTATAAGTCCGCCTGCTATTATACAACTATTAGCTTCTTGTTGTATAACACTTATTATTTTACTTGCAACCCCAGGCATAACCTCTACTGCATTTGGTTTATTTTCATGAATATTTTTTATACCCGTTTTTATAGAAAGTGAATCCATTATAAACACTCTCAATATTGTATATAGACCCAGTTGGTTACCATATTTTATATTTGACGTTTTTGTACTTATAATACCCTGAGGATTCACATTTTCCTTTATATACCTTATTCCAGCAGAATCTCCTCTAGGGCCTTCAATTAAATCTACATGCACAAAAACTATTTTATTTTTTTCTTTTAATTGAGAACATATATTAGTTATAGTTAAAATATCTCCATATAGTACAAATACAATGGAAGCTTTGCTTAATAAAGCCTTTTTTAAATCATGATCATTTCTTATTGCTACTATTATTGGGTTTTCAATTAATATCTCTTTTAATCTCATATAACTTTAGGACTCCTTTGCTTATTTTCTATTTTTTGTATATTTTAATTCTATCACTTTCAGCATTTCTTGCAAGTTAGAAAATTTAAAAATCCTAAAGTTTTACTATTTAAAATACCATTTTAAATAGTATTGCTGCTACAATTCCTCCAATTATTGGTCCTACAACTGGAACCCATGAATATGACCAATCTGAATCACCTTTACCTGCTATAGGTAGTATAGCATGTGCTATTCTTGGTCCTAGATCTCTTGCTGGGTTCATAGCATATCCTGTTGGTCCGCCAAGTGATGCACCTAAGCCCCAGATCAATGCAGTTACAATAATTGTTCCAATACCATCTGCTGCTTTTACTGTACCCATTCCTAAAATTACAAATACAAGTACAAATGTAGCAATTGCCTCTGTTAAAACATTAGCTGGTAAATTTCTTATTGCAGGAGCTGTAGCGAATACACCTAATTTTCCAGCCTTATCTTCTGTTTCTGCCCAGTGTGGTAAATAAGCTAACCAAACTATAGCAGCTCCAACTATGGCACCTAACATTTGTGCTACAATATATCCACCTATTTCTCCTACTGGAAATTTTCCTGCAATAGCTAATCCTATTGTTACTGCTGGATTAAAATGAGCTCCACTGATACCTCCAAAAATATATGCAGGTAGTCCAACTGCAAAAGCCCATCCAGCTGTTATAAGTAACCACCCTCCATTTTGTCCTTTACTCTTGGCTAATGTACAGTTTGCACATACACCGCCTCCTAGAATAATTAGAATCATTGTTCCTAAAAATTCAGCCATTACATGTGACATAACATCCTACCCCCTATAAATTTTTTGATCAAGTTGTAACCGGTTACAAACTAGCTTGAATAAAAGATTCATTTTATAAAATAAATACCAATGCATATAGAAACAAAAAGAGCCGACTCTAAAACAAGTCTAACATAGACTTCTTCTAAAGCGGCTCTCTCAATCTCTGCCACAATCATTATTTTATAAAATAGCTTATATTAATAATAACACATATGTCTGAATATATCAATTCTTTTTAAAAGTTCAAATTAGATGAATTTATCTATATATTGACATTCTTTTCACTAGCTTCTTGCACATTTTATTACTTTATCTATCATATTTTCCCATAATAATACTTAAAACAAACCTTATTGTGTTTTTACTTCTTTTATATAGTCCCCCATTTTTAATGCTAAACTACATTTTCCTCTGCCTGCTCTATTTTGAAGTTTAATATCATTAATATTCAAGTTAGTTGTAATACTTTGTGAAGATTTTAATGTAAATTTATTAGTTAAACATTCTTCATAATTTACAATTTCAGAGTAAACTACTTCATCGTCCTCCTTTAAACTTATACCTGTAACACCAGAAGCCACTTTCCCCATTAAATTTATACTATTTCCTTCAAATCTTATGCACATAGCATTTTTGGTTATAATAACTATTTCATCTTCATCATTTTTTGATAACTTAACATTTATCAATGTATCCTTATCATTTTTAAACTTATAGGCTGTAGTAGAAAAATAATCTCCTTCAAATTCCTTTAAAGATGTTTTCTTAACCATACCTTTTCTTGTAAAAAAGTATACATTGCCATTTTGAAAATCACTTACAGATATAACTCTTATAATATTGTCCTTATTTATATCATCCCATATATCGTTTATATTTAATCCACCATCTCCAACATTCTGCATAATAAATGCTGGTGTAGAAAATACACTACCATCTTTAGAAAAAACTAAAATTTTACTATTAGAATCTGTACTAACACTTAATGGCTTACTATTTTTCAAACTTATACTTGTTTTATTTTTATCATCAGTTTTAATAACTCCAAATTTATTTATATTTAAATTAAATTTTTTAAATACAAATTCCTCAGTAAAGTCTATACTTAGTACCTTATCCCTGGAGCACAAATTAAATAATTGTGTACCTAATATATTCCTATCAGCCTCTTCTATTTTAGGTTCCACAACAGTAAATCTAAGTCCTTTTTCGGTTTCTACACTTATGAAGCTCTCTTTTTTATGTTTGGGTACCATAATCACTTTTATAACTTTTTCTTCATTCTTTAATTTTAATGCCATAATTTTAGTGTAATTAGTATTAAATTTATCTATACCTGTTTTCTTTACAGTACCCTTATCAGTAAAGAAAATTAAATCCTGCATATCATTAAAATTATCTAAAGAATAAACTGCTGTAACATTTTCTTCACTTACATCTAATGTTTTTATAATATCTTCTATTCTTTCTCCTTTATCCTTCCATTTGAATTCTGGAATATTTATACCTTTAGTTTGATACATATTTCCTTTATCAGTAAAAAACATTAAAGTACTCTTAGTATTTGAATTTAATATAAACTTATTAAAATCTCCTTCTCTATACTCTATATCCGATGTATCAGCATTACAGCGATTGTAAGTTCTTAAAGGTATTCTTTTTATAAATCCCTCATTAGACATAGTTATCACTATATCTTCTTCTACTATAAGTTCTTCTAAATTTATTTTAGCTTCTTCATCATTTTCAACTATTGTAGTTTTTCTGTCATCACCATACTTTTCTCTTATTTCCAAAAGTTCTTTTTTTATTACCTTCAGAAGTTCACTTTCATTAGAAAGTATTTTATTTAACTTTTTTATTTGTTTTTCAAGCTCTTTATGTTCTTTTTCAAAAGCTACAATTTCAAGTCCTGTAAGCCTATATAACATAAGTTCTAATATAGCTTCTGATTGAGCTTCTGTAAATCCGAAGCCTTCTATTAAGTTTCTTTCTGCATCCTTTTTAGATTTAGAACTCCTTATGACTTTTATAATTTCATCCATTATTCCTATGGCTTTTATAAATCCTTCTACTATATGAAATCTTTTAGATGCTATTTCAAGTTCTCTTTCAGTTCTTCTTTTAACTACGTCTTTTTGATGTTGTATATAGTGATAAAGTATTGTTTTTAGCCCCATAGTTTGAGGTTTTCCTTTTGCTAAAGCTACCATATTAAAAGAAATATTACACTGCATATCTGTTTTCTTAAAAAGATATTTTAGTACTTTATCCACAGTTTCTTCATCTGAAGATTTTTTGAATTCTATTACAGCTCTAACTCCTGTTCTATCTGACTCATCTCTTATGTCTGAAATAGATTCCAGTGCCTTTGCGTGCTTTTTATCTGCTGTCATTTCGGATATGGTTTGAAGCAGTTTTGCTTTGCTTCTTCTATAAGGAAATTCTGTTACAACAATACCTAATCTTCCATTCTCTAATTTTTCTATAGCAGTCTTAGCTCTTAATGTAACTCTGCCTTCCCCTGTTTCATATGCAGCTAACAAAGATTTTTTTCCTATTATAATTCCACCCGTAGGTAAATCTGGTCCCTTTATGTATTCCATAAGTTCTCTAGTATCTATACCTGATTTGTCAATATATGCAATAGCTGCACTTATTACTTCTCTTAAATTGTGCGGTGGTATATTTGTAGCAAGTCCTACAGCTATTCCAAATGCTCCATTTACTAAAAGATTAGGATATCTAGCTGGAAGTACTTCTGGTTCTTTTTCAGAAGCAGAATAGTTATCCACCATATTTACTACACCTTTATCTATATCCCTTATTATTTCCATGGCAATTGGAGTAAGTCTTGCTTCAGTATAACGCATGGCTGCTGCACTATCTCCATCCTGACTTCCCCAATTACCGTGACCATCTATAAGTGGTTTTCTTGTAGTAAAACTTTGAGCTAATATTACCATAGCATCATATACAGATGTATCACCATGTGGGTGATATTTACCAAGTATATCTCCTACTATTCTAGCTGACTTGTAATATGGCTTATCTGGAAAAGCTTTAAGCATATATGCACCATATAATATTCTTCTATGTACAGGTTTAAGTCCATCACGTACATCAGGAAGAGCTCTATCCTTAGCTACTTCTACTGCATAAGGAAGGTAGTTTTCCGGCATAGCTTCTTCTATAGAAACTTTTATTATATTATTATCTACTGGGATTATTGTTTTCTTAGACATTAATTACCTCCTAATGTGAGCTTTTAATGTAGTTTAGTCGTTAAATACAGCATACTTGTACATATAGTTTTTCCTAGGGGCAACTACATCACCCATAAGCAATGATACCATCTTTTCCGCTTTCGCAGCATCCTCTATAGTAATCTGCTGAAGAGTTCTAGTTTCAGGATTCAGTGTAGTTTCCCAAAGCTGATCTGGGTTCATTTCTCCTAGTCCTTTGTACCGCTGTATTAAAGCACCTTTTCCTACTTCTTTCTTTGTTTTTTCTAATTCTTCGTCACTATAAGCATATTTTACTATCTCTTTATTTTTATTTTGTCTATACACTTTATAAAGAGGTGGTAAAGCTATATAAAGATGACCATTGGATATTATCTGTCTCATATATCTGTATATGTAAGTCATCCATAAAGTTCTTATATGATACCCATCTACATCTGCATCTGACATTATTATTATTTTGTGATACTTAAGATCTTGTTCTTTATAGTTTTCCAAAACTCCTGTACCTATAGCAGTATTAAATATCTTAAGTTCTTCACTGCCTAATACATTTTCTAATTTTTGTTTTTCAGTATTCATTATTTTGCCCTTAGAAGGCATTATAGTTTGAAACCTTCTATCCCTAGCTTGTTTAGCAGATCCACCAGCTGAATCTCCTTCCACAACTATGAATTCGCAAAAAGAAGAGTCCTTTAATGTACAAACCGCTATTTTCCCAGCTAAAGGAGCAGTTCCTTTACCTATTTTCTTCTTTTCTGCATCGTTTATTTTTTTTATTTTTTCACGTCTAGCAGCTGCATCTATAGCATTATTTATAATAGACACCGCTGTATCCTTATTATCTTCTATCCATTCAGAAAATCTAGTATAAGATAAATCATTCATCATTGTATATGCTTCAGTATTACCTAACTTTGTTTTGGTTTGGCCCTCAAATATAGGATTTGTTATTTTTATCCTTACTATTGCAGTCATTCCCTCTCTTAAATCATCGCCTTCAAATTCTTTATCTTTTTCTTTTAATAAATTTAATTTTTTAGCCCATTCCTTGAAAGCTCTTGTCATACCTGCCTTAAATCCACTTTCATGAGTTCCTGATTCTGTAGTTGGAATATTATTAACATAACTTGCTATATATTCCGTTGTAGAGTCTGTAAACTGAATACAAACTTCGCTATACATGCTTATACCATTTACTTCTCTTTCTCCTTCAAAAAGTATTGGTGGACTATGCAGCGCTGTCTTACTCTCATTCAAATATTCTATAAAATCTAAGAGACCTCTTTCTGAATGATATTCCTTTTCTATTACTTCATCTTCTCTTTTATCAATAATCTTTAGCGTTATTCCTTTATTTTGAAATGCTAATTCCTGAAGTCTTTCATCTATTACATCAAACTTAAATTCCGTAGCAGAAAATACATCCTTATCCGGTAAAAAAGTTACCTTTGTTCCTGTCTCTTTTGTATTGCCTACTATTTTTAATGTGGTAACTGGAGTACCCGGCATATCTCTCTTTAAAGACTTATCATAGGCATATTCGAATCTTTGACTATATATATGTCCATTCTGTTTTATTTCCACTACTACCCATTTTGAAAGTGCATTAACTACTGCAGCACCAACGCCGTGAAGTCCTCCAGAAGTTTTATAAACATCGTTATTAAATTTACCACCAGTATGAAGTTCAGTAAACACCATTTCCACACCAGACTTTTTCTTAAGCGGATGTATTCCTGTAGGTATTCCTCTACCATTATCTATAATAGTTGCACTTTTATCTTTATTTAAAATTACAACTGCCCTGTCACCAAAACCATTGGATATTTCATCTATAGAATTATCTAAAATTTCCCATATGCAATGATGAAGCCCCTTACTTCCCGTAGAGCCTATGTACATACCTGGTCTAATTCTAACTGGCTCTAACTTTTCTAGAGAAGTCAATGCAGTAACATCATACACCTGTACTTTTTCCTCTCTTTGTTCCATTCGTGTCCTCCATAATTTTATTATTATAGTTCTTATTTTATCAAAAACCAAAAATAAAAACAAATGTTCTTATTCATTACTGTAAAACCTTATACATTGACTTATTATACAACAGCATTTTTATTTAAACAATATTTACGATACACCATTTACCATTATTTGCATAATTATCACGTAGACTTCTGCACAATATATTATTTTTACATAATAAAGGATACCATCTACTCAGAGGGTATCCGATTCATTATACTCTTAATATAAACATCATTCAATTATTTTATTTCTATATTATATTTTTTAATTTTACTATATAAAGTATTTCTTCTTATGCCCAATGCCTCTGCTGAATGAGTAATATTTCCTTTAAACCTTTTTAATACTTTAATTAAATGTTCTCTCTCTACAAAGTCTAACTCCAAAGAATCCTTACTAACATTTATCAACATTTCATTATGATTACTTCCATTTTGGAAATAACCCGCCGGTATTGATTCAGTGTTTATAATTAATTCAACTACATTTTCCAGCTCCCTTACATTACCTGGCCAATTATAATTAATAATTTCTTTTAAATATTCATCTGATATGGATGGTTCTTTTTTTTCTAATTTTTTTGATATGTTTTTAATTAAATATTCAATAATAAGTGGGATATCCCCTTTTCTTTCTCTTAACGGAGGTAAAAATAATGGTAATACATTAAGCCTATAATACAAGTCTTTTCTAAATCTTCCAAGTTCAACTTCTTTTTTTAAATCTCTATTAGTAGCAGCTATAATTCTTACATCCACAGGTATAGATTTTGAGCTTCCAATCCTGGTTATTACTCCTTCTTGTACAACTCTTAAAAGCTTTGTTTGCATATCAAGTGGCATTTCTCCTATTTCATCTAACATTATAGTTCCACCGTCTGCCAATTCAAACTTTCCACGGTTGCCGCCTTTTTTAGCTCCTGTAAATGCTCCTTCTTCATATCCAAAAAGTTCTGATTCTATAAGCTGTTTTGGAATAGCACCACAATTTAAAGCTACAAATGGTCCATCCACTCTGCCGCTATAATTATGAATAGATTGTGCAAATACTTCCTTTCCAGTTCCACTTTCACCCATTATAAGTATAGTTGATTTACTGTCTGAAATCTTCTTTGCATATTCTACTACCTTTACAAAATTCTCATCCTGCCCAATTATTTTGTCAAAAGTATAATAAGCCTGACCATCATTCTTTTTCTTTGGCTTTTTAACTTCTTCAAAAACATATACTATTTCAATATTATCTTCTTCACAATTATATATTGAACTAATAGTTACTCTGCATCTGAAATTATTTCTTAACGTTCTTATATTTACCTCTTGTGAAAAACTTTCGCCTATATATATATACGTTTTTATTTTATCCCAATCTTCCACAATGTTATTCATTTGATCTGTTTTTAATTTATTATTAGCGCTGCCAAACATATCTAATGCTTTCCTATTACAAACTTTTATTTTTCCATTTATATCAGATGTTATTATAGCAACTGGAATAGAATTAAATATATTTTTTATATGCTTATCATTTATACTTTGAATTTTGTTATATTCTTTTACTTTTAACATCTCTTCTATAGCATTAGATGCAGCTATAACCATACCTAGTGTATGTGAATGTACATGCTTAATATATCCAGTAAGGTTTAAAACTCCTATAAGTTTTCCATGATGATCTTTTATAGGGGCTGCTGAACAAGTCCACTTATGATACGCTTTTATAAAATGGTCTTCTCCTGAAACTTGAACTGGCACTTTACTTTTTACAACCATACTCATAGCATTAGTTCCAATACTTTCTTCATCCATAAAAGCTCCTGGTACCATTTTTAAAGAAAATGCTTTTGAAAGTATTTTTTCATCACCTATAGCATTTAATATACAACCTTCTCCATCTGTGAGTAACATAAAAAAGTTAAATCCTTTTACAAAATTAATTAGCTGCTCCATATAAGGCGCTGCAGTTACTATTAAATTCCTATTAGCCGCAAATCTTTTTTGTAATTCTCCATCACTTATAATTTTCTTACTATAAACTTGATCTAAATCTATATCAAAACTTTGACATCTTTCGTGAGAAAGCTCTATATCCGATTTGCAAGTAAGTATATTCAACTTAATCCCCCCATTATAATAACAATTTCCACTTCCACTTTTTATTTTCTACATTCCACGAAAATTCATTTACACAGCCATAATGTTGATCTATCTTAAATATGTCTGTTAGTGGTAATGATAAAACCGTGCTTATTATAACTCTGTTTACTCCAGCATGAGCAATTATAAGTATGTTACCTTGAGTATTTTTTATGATGGATTCAAAAGCAGGTTTAACTCTTTCTTTAAGGTTATTAAAACTTTCCCCTCCCTTTGGTATAAAACTATCTATATTTTCTCCTCTTTCCTTAAATTGTTTTGGATAATAACTTTTTATATAATTAAAGGTCTTTCCTTCCCAATCTCCCATACTTATTTCCATTAATTCCTTAACTAAAAATTTTTGTACATTTCTATTTTCTAAAATTATATCTGCTGTTTCAACACATCTTGTTAACGGACTTAAATATGCCTTCTGTATATTAATAGTAGAAAAAAACTCTTTAAGTTTTTTTCCCTGTTTAATTCCTTCTTCATTTAATGGTATATCTGTAGTTCCTATATAACATTTTTCACTACCTACATTTATTTTTCCATGCCTTATTAAATAAATCTTTCTATTCATATTAATTAAATCTTTCTATAATATCAGGTAAAATCTCTCCTACTACATTTCTTATTTTTTTTTCAATTTTTTCAGCTTCTTTGAATCTCTTTTGCATTTTTTTTAAAGCTTCAATATTACTATCAAACTTTAATGAATATTCAGAAAACCTATGATAAAGCTCTACGTACTTATCTTCTTTCACAAGCTTATCTGCTAAATATAATATTTCATTTTCTGTAATAAGTCCATTCTCATCTACTTCAATATCCATATGTGTGGATATTACTTTTCCTACATGTTTATAACCTAATTCTTCTAATATTTTGGCACCTGCTTCTGCATGATTTTTTTTACTTCTAGCTAAATCATGCAAAAGAGCTGATGCCTGTATGACATTTTTATTGAAATTATACCCATTTTCATTTAATTTGTATAAAATTTTCAGAGATACCTTTGATACTTCCACGCAATGTCTTATTATATTATAAGGTACACCATATAAATCTAAAATGCAATAACATTCTTCTACAGTTGGTGCACTAAAATTAAAATATTCTGTCAAATTTTTGTAATCTTCTTGAGTATCCATATCCATTAATATACTCTTATCAAAAACTGGAACTTTCGCGGAATCTTCATTATACTTTTCTAGTACTTTTTTTAATCCTCCACTTCTGTCACTACTTACTATTATAGGCTTATATTTGCAATCTATAATAGGTGGATGCCCTATCTCTCCATTAAAACTAGGATATATAATTCCTTTATCACATTGTAAATATTTACTTTTTAATATTTTTATTGTTTGAGATTTTACAAGAGGTATATCAACAGGTAACATAAAAAAGCCGCTGATTTTATCATCTAACGCCTCCATTCCACTTACTATGGAAGAATACATGCCTTTTGAATAATCTTCATTTTTTACACATTTAACTCCTGAATTTTTTAGCACTTCTATTATTTCATTATCCCTATATCCTACTACTACTATAATATTATCAATTCCTGAAGTTCTAAAAGTGTTAATAACAGTTTCTATTGCAGTATATTCACCAAATTTTAAAAGAGGTTTAAGCTCCTTCATTCTTGAAGAATATCCTGCTGATATAACCACAGCACCTAAATTACTTTTTTTCATTAAACGGCTCCCTTTTAACTTTGATTAACTCTGCAACAATACTCACTGCTATTTCTTCAGGAGTTTTAGCAAATATAGACATACCTATAGGACTATGTACCCTTTGTAAATCCTCTAAAGTATAACCTTCACTTAAAAGACAATTATAAATAAATTCTCTTTTTTTTCTGCTTCCTATCATTCCTATATATTTTGCATCAGTTTTTAATATTTGTGATAAAACCTCTCTATCATAAGCATGCCCTCTCGTAACTATTATAATATAGCTGCTGTTATCTACATTTATATATTTAAGAACCTCTTCAAATGAAGGAATTACTTTTATATCTTCAACACCTTTAAATCTTTGTTTGTTAGCAAAATCCTCTCTGTCATCTACAATAATAGTTTTGAAATCCAGCATATTAGTTATCTGTGTAATTTTTTGAGCCACGTGTCCTGCACCTACTATATACAAAGTTTCACAATTTAAAATAGGTTCTATTAAATATAATTCTTTTTCTAATGTAATATTTTCTATAGCAACATTTTTAAAATTTTCTCTTATCTTTCTAAATATTAATTGAACTGTATCATCTTCTTCTCCATAAAATAATGATTCACCACAAATCCATCTATTTAATACTTTTACATAGATTTCTTCTTCAGGTATCTTAGTTACAATTGCAAATTTAACACCTTTTTTTCTCAATTCTAATATATTCTTATACAAATCTATGATTTTATTTTCATCATAACTTATATACTCTAACAGTAATTTAATATCTCCCCCACATGTTCTCGCGCTTTCATCATTTAGAGAAAATTTTTTAACTATAGATGCCTTATTTTCAAATACCTTTAAAGATAGCTTTACAGCCATAGCCTCAAATATCCCTCCACCTATAGTACCCACAATTGAAAGGTCTTTTTTTATAATCATCTTTACACCTTCTTCTCTAGGTGTAGATTCTGATTTTTCTAAAATAGTTGCTAATACAAATTCTTGTTTTCTATCTAAAAATTCATTCACTGTTTCGTATATATCTTGCATATTCCCCTTTCCCCCTATAATCATATATTTTTCGTTTTACCATACTGTTTTTTACTTCTATATTTTTATCTAAATATCTAAGGACAATATTTAAGTTTCCCTTACTTAATTCTTCATTTACTAATGGAATTCTTTTTATATCATGTTCAACATATTTTTCTATTTTATGAAAATCTTCTTCCTGTTTTACAACAATATCTATACATATTAAATTTTCTTTTTCTACGCTGGCTTTATAATTTATTACTTCTTCAAAGGATAAAATTATTTCATCTAAATCCTTCATATATATATATTTATTTTGGCCTATTTTAATTCTATTCTCCATTCTTCCAAGTACCCTACTCATAGTCTTTAAAAAAGTGCCACAATTACAGTAATTTAAATTAAAACATCCTATGTCTCCAGTTTTATATCTTACTAAAGGCATCCCTTCCCTTGTAAGTGTTGTAAATACTATCTCACCGTATGCTCCATCCTCAACTAATTTACCTGTACATGGATTTATTACTTCAAAATGCAAATCATTTTCCCTCATATGGTACCCATTTAAAACTTCACACTCTACACCTCCACCGTACCCCATTTCTGTCATACCGTAATGAGTAAAAACCTTACACTGAAATTTATTTGTAATTTCTCTTATTAAAGCTTCTGGTACATAATCTGTACTCAAAAGAATCTTTTTTATGTTATTTTTAAATACTTCACTTTCCATCCTAGAAAAATGAAGAATCTGTATTGGAACTCCTACAATACAATTTATATGTTTATCCTTTATAATATCTGTAGTATCTTTTAAATTTGAAAGCATCCCCTGTACATAACATTCTATATTTACTTCCTTTAACGCCTTTTTCAGTAAGTCTCCTATACTACCATAGCTGTTACCCGGTAAAAGTACCAGTACCCTGTCACCTTTGCTTACTAAACAACTCATGCCATATTTAAAAAATTCAACTGTAAGATTTAAATCATTTTCAGTAAAATATATTCTTTTCTCTTCTCCACTTGTTCCAGAACTTTTTAATGTTACTATTCTAGAAATTTCGTTTTGAGATACACATAAAAATTTTCTTGAATCTTTTTTTATATGCTCAGTTGTCGTAAACGGAATTCTTTCAAAATCTTTAAATGACTTTATATTATTTTCATTAATATTTTTTAAGTATTCACCATAAAATTCACTATGCTCTCTTACATACTTTATAACCTCTTTTATTTTATTCAGTTGATAATTTTCTAAAGCCTCTCTATTTTTTTCTCTTATTCCTGTTTTATTTACTATCCACGCTTCAAGGGGCGTTAGCTTCATTTTTAGTCCTCCATTTTAACTTTGCATTTTCTATAGATATACTTTCCTTTTGCATCTGTAATATTATAAATACAAAATGGTATAAGCTTTCCTTCTTCATTTACTACATGAATACAACAATCTTTAATTCTTTCTAAGTCTACATTCCAAATATCTTGAAAAGCCATAGCAGATATGCTAAAAGAATAGTTTCTTATATTATATAATATTTCGTCCCAACCGCTTACTCTATTGGATTTTAATTTTACATTTAAATTACCTGATTTTCTAAAAGACCAGTTTCTTGAAACAAATTCTTTTGCCTTTTTTGCACCCTCTTCGGCTTTTTCACTTTTACAGCAGCAGCTACTTGCATTATTTGTAACATTTATTAATTCTTTTTTATTTTTATATATATAATTACCATGAAAAGAACATAGTTCATTTTCACATCCTGGTGGCTTCAAGCTATTTATTTTAACTTTTCCTTGTGTTTGCTTTTCTATATTCTCCATAATTTCAGGAAGTGTAATTCTTTGTTCATCTTTAGGAATATAAGGTACCCTTCCAAAATAGCTTACAGGTTGAAAATGAACTCCTCTTATTGTAGATATGTTATCCAAAGCAAAATTTATAATTTCTCCTATATTATCTACATTCACATCTGGAACTATAGTAGGTACTAACACTACCCCTATATCATATTTCTTACAGTTTCCTATCGCCTTCTTTTTAACATCCAGTAATTCTATTCCTCTTAATTTTTTATATATTAAATCATTTGTTCCATCGAACTGCAAAAAAATCGAGCTAAGCCCTGATTCTTTTAACTTTTTAACATATTCTTCATCCTGCGCTATACGTATACCATTAGTATTTACTTGTATAAATTTAAAACCTAAATTCATGCCTAACTTTATTATGTTAGGCAAATCATTTCTTAATGTAGGTTCACCACCTGATAGTTGTATATTACATGTACCAGACGACTCTAATACCCTTTCATACATATATTTTATTTTTTCTATAGAAATATCTTCTTCCTTATCTGAATAAGAATCTGCAAAGCAAAACTTGCATTTTAAATTACATCTTTCAGTTACCTCTATTAAAGCTGTACAAGTATGCTGTCTATGTTCACTACAAAGACCACAGTCAAAAGGACATCCCTTTTCAACATTAGTATAAGGCTTTTTTATATAAGCTCTCTCTTTATTTCTAACCCAACTTTTAAGTGGAACATTTTCCTTCCACAAAATTGTCTTAAAATCGCCATGGTCTGGACAGCTTTTTTCCATGTAAACTTTGTTATCCTCCAAAACTTTTTCTGCTTCTATTTTTTTTAAGCAAATGGGACATAAACTTTCTGTTCTAGAAATTATATTTTTCATATATCCTCACGATCCCCAAATTCATAGCCATATTTAGATATTATCTGTTGAACTTTTTCATAACTTTTCATTAATATGTCCCCACATTTTACAGGATAACTTATGTTTCCGCTGTCATCAGTTATTTTTTGTATTCCTATTATATCCCTACATTCTGTACTTTCAAATTCCTCTTCAAACCAATTTATATATTCACTTAACATAGTTTGAAAATTTTCTTTGCGATATTCTGTAGCCTCACCTTTTCCAGCATAAAGTCCTATAACAGCTATAGCTCCAGTTAAAACACCACAGGTTTTTTTATCAGCTCCTATGCCTCCACAAAGACCATTTAAAGCTCTTATTAAATCTAGATTTTCTTTTTCTTCATCTTCTAGTGCTAATTTAATCATTATTTGAGTGCAGCAAAATCCGCTAGAAGCCAATTTATATATACGAAAAGCAGTATCATTCATAACATTTGTCCACCTTTCTTGATATCATTATAAAATATCCTGGTTTACAATTCCTTAATAAACTTTGAAATTGCTTACCATCTATAGAACACTGAGCAGCCTTATTCCAGAAAATACTCATGGAACCGTAGGAAAATATAGTTTTAACCATAAGTGCTTTTAACATTTCACTACAATCTTCCAAAAGCATTATTTCGAATCCAGCTTTTTCTATCTTCTCTCTAAGTAATTTTAAATTATGCAAACTTCTCATACAGCTGTTAACTGAAATTCCTTGAAGTTCATCAATGAATTCAGGTTTTTTAGCATATACATCTGTGGCAATAAACCATCCTCCAGGCGATAATATTCTAAACACTTCACTTATAACACCATTCAGATTTTCCATAAGGGAAAGTGTACATTCTGCAAAAACTCCATGAAACTTTTCATTTTCAAAAGGAATTTCTTCTCCTCTCCCTTTTAGAAAATTTAAATGATCATAATTTTTTCTTCCTATTTCTATTAACTTTTCGGAAGGATCTATACCTACAGCCTTTATATTATATTTTTCATAAAGGTGATTTAATGTAGCTCCCATGCCGCAGCCTAAGTCCATTATGAAATCCTCTGTAGAAAATTTGCAAAATTCTACTGCTTTATCTGTAAGCGTAAATCCACCTGGCCTTAAAGTTGCACCTGTAATATTCCTCATATGTTCACTTTCATAAGCATTGCAGCAATTTGTCATTTATCCTCCAGCCCCTTTTCAACTTCAAGCATTTTTCCTAAGGCTAAATCTTCATTTATAATTACCATTTTGCATTCAGGACACTGCATAAGCTCCACTTCAAAATTTCCTCCAAGATAGCGAACCTTTACTTGTTTAAGTTCTAATTCCTTATTGCACTTATCACAAATCCATGGAGTTTTTTCGTCTTTATTAATCTTCATAATTATTCCTCCACTACTTCCATTCTGTGACTATAAACACTTTTAACTAAAATTTCATCTTCATTCTTTTCATATTCTACCCAATAAGTCACATTAATAACTCTAAATCTGCATAAATAATGTGAATTCTGTGGATTAAAAAATCTTTCCTTATTTTTTTCAGCATTGTCTACTGCTTTTTTTACATCCTCAATTAAAATCAATCTATCTTCCATTTCATTTTGCACATGTTCAGGTATAGTTAATTTTAAATTATAGTCTTTTGTTAAATCATTTACTTCTTCATTCCATATTTCTTTCAAAAGCTTTCTTTTTACAAACATTCTATTTTCATGTCTGTTTGAAAGAGTTGGCATTTTTCTTAAAGCAGCTTTTTCTAAATCATCACTATAAATTAAATCTAAAATATGAAAAGTTCTCTTACCTTCATCTATAAATAAATCTTTACACATAGAACAATAAACTAAGTAATCTAAATTTCCCTCTTCTATTCTATCTTTAGCAAATTCTTTAGCTTGTTCTTTATTAGCAAAGTATACAAGTCCGCCATAACCACAACATTTAGTCTTTTCCTTTGAAAATTTTAATTCTTCTATTTTATACCCTAAGGAATCTGCTATATTTCTTATGCTGTCTTGAATTTTTTTATTATATCTAGTAGTACATGCATCGTGAACATTTAATACTAAATTTTCTTTTTCTTTGTTATCAATTGGAATTCCTTTTTCCTGCATAACTTCCCATAAAGAAATAAAACTCATATCTGGCATATATTTTTCAAATATACTACAACAGCTGGAGCAAGCCAAAATAAAAGTTGGTTTACCCATGCTATTCCACTTTTCTCTTATGTCTTCTATATTTTTCTGCATTAAATCCTGTCTTCCTGCCCAATCAGCTGGTGCACCACAGCAGCCTAACATAATGCCAACGCCTTCTTTTATATTGCTCATAAGATATTTATATATTTTATCAATGTACTCAGGAGATGAGGCAGGAAGCTGACATCCTGGATAAAACATATATTTTACCTTTTCATACCCTGGCTGATTTTTTACCATAGAAAAATAATTGCTGTTACTAAACTCCATATCCTTTAATGCAAAATCATGAGCAGATACAGGCATTTTTTCTCTTTGTACCATGCTTTGTCTAGTCTCATGTATTATATCTTTTACATTTAAACTTGAAGGGCAAGCTTCTTTACAAAGTCCACAAAGAGTACAGGAATTTATCATTTTATTGGCATAGTGATCACCCAATATTATAGATTCATTATGATTTATAACCCTTATATAACTTTTAGGCTTAATATCATATTTTTGTAAATGAGTACAAGCTTTCATACACTCTTTACATTGGCATTTTATACATCTACCTGCTTCTTTAACGGCTTCCTGTTCATTATATTCTAAAGAAGTTTTTTTAATTGCTTCTGCACTTTCTATATCATC
This sequence comes from Clostridium muellerianum, assembly GCF_012926525.1. Taxonomy (GTDB): domain Bacteria; phylum Bacillota; class Clostridia; order Clostridiales; family Clostridiaceae; genus Clostridium_AM; species Clostridium_AM muellerianum. Next base: position 138,573 of record NZ_JABBNI010000001.1, on the reverse strand, counting down.
TAATTTAAGTCTCAAGGAGGTTTCATAAGCACCTTCATTTTCCCTTGATACTGTAAGAGAAATTTTTTGTATATATCTATCAATGGATACTACAGCTCTTCTTCCAGAACTTATAGAAAATATAACTGAATCGTTTTTATTTGCAATTCTGCCACCTGCAAATAGAGGCGTATCTTCTACTTGAAAAGTCTCCATATCTATCTTTAAATCTTTTTCCCAATAACCAGTTCCTATATAAACTGCATCATACATACTTAATATTTTATCTATTTCTATTGAATCTACTGGATGATTTAAATTTATTTTTATATTTCCTTTATTCATTACCTGTAGTTCTTCTTCTATGGCTTCTTTTGAAAGTTGCTCTCCTTGAAAACTCCAAAGTCTTCCACCTATCTTATCACTTTTTTCATATATAGTTACTTCATAACCTTTTCTATCTAAATCAAAAGCAGCTGTAATACCACTTATACCTGCTCCTACTACTGCAACCCTTTTCCCATTCTTAGGAATTGGAATAACTCTCTTATTAGAAGAAAAGCCTAGTTTCACTACGGCTTTTTCAAGTTCATGTATATTTATAGATCCACCTAACTTGTTCCTTACACAAGCATTTTCACAAGGATGATCACATATACTTCCTATTATTCTTATGAAAGGAACCTTTTTAGCCATAACCTTATAGGCTTTTTTTAAATCTGATTTTTCTATTTCCTCTATAAAGGTTTTCACATCCATGTGCAAAGGGCAAGCTGCTATACAAGCTGAAGGTCTATCTTCAATACATAAATCCTGTTTACTTAATAATTTATTTAAATCCATATAATTTCTTCACTCCTTAAATAAAAAAATCCATTTAATGAATCCATTTATTAAGTTATCTATATTTTTTAATTTATAACCTTTTACCAAATGGCTACCATCCAAAATACTCCATCCTATTTAGGTTGTAAATGACTACTGATACATCCCCATACAAGTTCTTATAAAACTCACTTGATAGATTAAAAAAGGAATCAGAAATTTTTAGATAGTAAACTTTACAATTTAAAAATCACTATTTCTGATTCCTTTATAGAAATAATCTAAACTAATTTAAAATCAGCTACTTTTTTAATTCTTCAAGTGCTGCTAAAACTTTTTCTGGACGTGCAGGTAATTTTGTTATTTGAGCTCCAGTAGCATCATAAATTGCATTAACTATGGAAGCATGAGGAGCTGATAACGGCATTTCTCCGCTACCTGAAGCACCATATGGGCCAAGTGGTCTTGGAGTTTCTTGATAAATTATTTCTATATGATCAGGTACATCTTTTACTTGTGGTATTCCACAACCTGTAAGTGTAGTATGTTTCTTTAAGTCTTCAAAATCTTCGCTTAAAGCAAGTCCTATACCTTGAGCTAATCCACCATATATTTGTCCATCACATACTAATTTATTTACTATAGTTCCTATATCAGCAGCTATAGTTAATTTTTCTACTTTAACTTTTCCTGTAGTAGTATCAACTTCTACTTCTGATAAAAGTACACCATACATGTAAGTTGGGAATGGATTTCCTTGGCCAGTTGCTGGATCTGGAGCTGTACAAGGTGCTGTCCATTTTCCATCATATTTTAATTCTTTACCTGCAGCTACCATTTCGTCATAAGTCATGTAAGTACCATCAGACTTTTTCATAGCTGCTAATAAGTTTTCACAAGCAACTCTAGTAGCATTTCCTGTTAAAACGTTAGAACGGCTTCCGCCTGAAGGACCACTGTCTGGGGTAAACTCCATATCATTCATAATTAGCTTGATTTGTCCTGGAGCTATTCCTATTGGCCTTAAGGTTTCATGTGCTAAAGTTAAAGTTCCCATGTCAGCTCCCTGACCGTGATCTTGCCAGGAGTTTCCTATAGTAACTCCTTCTTTAGTTAATTCTGCCCATGCATTTGAAGTATCTGGACCATCAAGACCGCAGCCATAAATCAATAAGGAAGTTCCTACTCCATATTTCATATTTCCGCCCTTAGCATTCTTTTCTGCAGCTTTTTCTTTGGCAGTTTTATAGTAAGGTCTTATTTTTTCAATCAAACCTGGAAGTGCTATTACATCTGGATCACAACCAGTAGGAGTCTTGTCTCCTTCTCTATAAACATTCTTATACCTTAATTCAAGAGGATCTACACCCATTTTCTTAGCTAATTTATCCACTAAAACTTCTGAAGCAAATAAGCTTTGAGGTGAACCATATCCTCTGAATGCTGAACCCCAAGCATGGTTTGTAGCAACTGTTCTTCCTTCTCCTCTTATATTTTCAATGTTATATCCTGCACCCATGAATTGTGAGCCTCTTGTAGTTACAAGGTCACCAAATTCACAATATGGACCATGATCAACAGACCAATCAGTTTCTAATGCTTTAAATTTACCATCCTTATCAGCACCTAATTTAAGATGCATAAAGAAAGGCGATCTCTTTCCAGTATAAGTAATTTGTTGATACATGTTAAATTCTAAGTATACAACTCTCTTTGTTAACAATGCAGCTACTCCTAGAAGTCCTTCCATAGTCGGACTGAATTTATATCCAAAAGTACCTCCAGTAGGATTTTGAACTATCTTTAAGTCATCAAGCTTAACACCAATACCATCTGCTACCATTGCAGCATGGAGGTGTAAACCTATACTTTTTGAATGCACAATTAATTTTCCATTTTCATTAATGTATGCAAATCCAACGTCTGGTTCTAATGGAAGGTGAGGTTGTCTTCCTACATATGAATCATCTTCAACTACATATTCTAGTGATTCCATTAAAGATACTGTATCTTCTCCTTTTATAGTACCACATTCAAAATAAATATTTGGTGTTCCAGGATGAATTTCCATTGCATCTTCAGCCATAGCTGCTGGTGCACTCATGTACGCTGGAAGTTCTTCTATTTCAACTTTTACTTTTGCTGCTGCTTCTTCTGCTTGACATGGTGTATCTGCAAGTACCATAGCTATTGCATCACCAAATTGGAAAATCTTTTTATCACATAATATAGGTCTTTCCAATCCATCACCCTTATTTGTAGGGAAGGCCAATCCATTTATTCTATTTGTACCAGGTACATCTTTATATGTTATAACCTTAAAAACTCCAGGCATTTTTTCTGCTTCCGAAGTATCTATAGATAATATATTCGCATGAGATACTGTAGCCTGTACTAGTTTAATGTGTAGTGTATCCTCTGGAAGCTTTAATCCTAAATCTGCTCCAAAGTCCCAAGTTCCTGTTACTTTTGCGAGTGCAGAAGGACGTATAGCGTTTGAACCTAAAAGACTTTCCCCCTTTGGAAGTTTGTACCATAATTCTTCTTTTGTTACTTCACCACGCATTAATCTTGCTGCTTCCATAACTGCATCAACTAATGGTTTATATCCTGTACATCTACATACATTCCTATTTTTTTGGAACCAAGCTCTTACATCTTCTCTTGTTGGATTACTATTATGTTCAAGTAAAACTTTAGCTGAAACTATAAATCCTGGAGTACAGAATCCACATTGTGCTGCACCATGTATCATCCATGCTAACTGTAATGGATGAAGATGGTTATGATCTCCAACTCCTTCTATAGTTATAATTTCTGCTTCATCACGAACTCTTTTTATTCTAGTTATACACGATCTTACAACCTTGCCATCTAAGATTACAGAACAGGCTCCGCATTCACCTTTTCCACATCCAACCTTAGTTCCAGTAAGAAGTACTTGTTTTCTTATAACATCTGATAAAGATGCCTCTGGATTTGCTATAATAGTTCTCTTAACTCCATTAACAAATAAAGTCTTTTTTAACATACTGTACCTCCCCAATTTTTATTTAACAATAAAAAATTTTTACTTACTTGTTAATTATATTAGCAATATCCATGCCATAAATTAAGCCCAGGCAATTTACTGACTTTTCACTCAATTTATTATTTTTTTGTTCGTTTTTTACACAAAACACGAGAAAAACCTTGTTCGTTTTTTGAACACTGTTCATTTTTTGATCATATTCTGCATAGTAATATTTATTGCTAAATTAGATCAATAGAGTTCATTTATCCATTCGAATTTTCATAAAATTAAACTATTGAGTCTATAACATATTAAAAATAACTTTTAGTGAAATCATCCCTATTTTAATGTACCCTAAAAACTTTTCTTATAGAAAAGGATATTCAATTTTTCATATTGAATATCCTTAATTACTGCAAACTTATATTTAAACATTTAAAAATCGTAAACCTCTATTGAAAAGTATATTATTTAATTATATATACTAATTTAATAAAAAGGCTAGAATATTACTTCTAACCTTTTATTAAATATTATTAAAATCTCCAATAATAAATAACACTGATAAATGTAAGATTTTTATGTATAAGTTATTCTGAAAACACTTTTTCTACTAATTTAATCAATTCATCTTTAATTAAATCCTTTTTTATAAAATAAGTAGCACCAAGAGCTTCACAAACACCTAACTCATTAGAAAAATTATCCTTACCACCATCTGAAAGAACAATTATTTTCATACCTTCATATATTTTATTTAATTCTATAACAAGTTCTAGTCCACTTTTTTTAGGCATGTATATATCTGTAACTATTAAATCAATATTACCTAACTTTTTATATACCTCAATTCCTTCTTCCCCATCACACGCTTCATACACTTTATAATTTGCTTCTTCTAAAATAAGCCTTATAAAATTTCTAATAGTTGCAGAATCATCAACTACTAGTATATTCTTTTTATCATCATCCATTATTTTTTAACCTCCCTCTTTAAACTTATAATATAAACATAAATATAATTCTAATGAAACATCATTCACTAGAGAAAAACATAATAATCACTCTATGTTTTTAATACTATTCAGTTCATCTAAGGATATTATATCAAGCATTTAAAATAGTATTTAAAATTTATGATTCTTAAAGTAAATATTAATTAAAAAATTATACTACATCGAAACTTGATTCAATTTAATCTTAATTATCTAAATTAATTTTTATTACAAATAAATTTATCCGCACTTAATATACTAGTACGGATTTTTTTTTATAATATCACTATAACACTAATAACTGTAAATTTCAATATTTTTATACATATTCATCCAAAGTATTACCGCAATATATATAATAGGTAAATATAAAAATCATATATTAAATCTTTATGTCTATATTATGTATTAAAAATTAGTTTTTAAAAAATCTTTCCACTAATATATGACAATTATTGTGTTCATATTACAAATTCGTATTTTTACATTTATTTCATATTTATCAAATTATAATAAAATCTATAGAAAATACATGTAAATATCTCTATCTTACTATTGTATTTTTTATAGGTTTTACTTTTTTATTTTAAAGTGTTTACAAAATTTACTTTTTCAACCTAAGTTTTCTATTAACAAAGTCATTAATTAACCTTAGTTTACTATTATCAATTTCCTTAAATTGAAGAGCTGTTTTATAATTGCAGTTATTTGTATTTTGTTCAACCCTAATAACATTGCATAAAGCATTTATATCTTCATCTAAATGTAGTGTTATAATGGCATTTCTTGAATCTAAGTTACTTTCATAAGTAACTAATGAAACTCCCCCTATACTTAAATCAATAGTAAAGGATTTTTTTAACTTTGAGTAATATGTACTTGAAATTTCACTAATACTTTTAATTTCTGCTTTACTAGGTAAAAAATAATATTCTATATCCTTAACTATTTTAATTCTTGGACTTTGTCTTCTTTCTATCTTATTTATTATTTCTGGTGTTTCTAATAACACTATATTATAATTACCCTCTATTTTACTTCCAAGTACTCTTGAATTACATCTTAATGCTTCACTTTCGCTAACTAAAATGTATTTTGCGTTATCATTTACTTGAAACGGAGTATAATTATTTTGCAAAATGTGAACTTTTATTGCTAAACATTCATCATATTTTTTTAATATTTTTCCGTCATATAATTCATTATTAATAATAAACTGCATTTGTTCGAATAAACTCAAATTTTTTAATGCTAGCCTGTCCATTTAATTCCCTCACTTTTTTCTATTTGACTAATTAAATCCTTAACTATTTTTACATAATTTACTTTAAATAATATTATAGAAATTTGATTTCCTATTTAATATAATAATAGAAGTTAATCCTATTATCAATAAAAAAATAAAGGCGGTACCCCGCCTTTACCTAAATATTTAATGTGGTTTTACATTATCATTTTTTTTTTGACTTTTTCTTCTCTTTTCCTCATATAAATTTTCACCATTATCTTCTCTCTTAATACCTAAGGCTGATGTTTGTTTATTTGTTAACTTTTCTTTTATGCTCATTTAAATTCACCTTATCCTTTTATTTTTATATAGTAGATATTATTTAAAATTTATTGGTTATATCCTTCTGTATTCTTTTTAAATCCTTTTGTCTAAGTCTAGTTTCAAGTCTTATTTCGTCCCAATCTATTCCTTTTATCATCATCTGTTTTGCTCTTTCCTTAGCATGTTGAAGTTCACCTCTCATAGATTTATCTCCTTCCTATCTTTTTCCTTGCATTTTATCCTTTGCCTTCATAACATCTTCTTCACTAAGTTGTGTTCTATTTTTTATTTCTGTCATTCCTATGCCTTTATCTAATAAATCCTTTGCTTGTTCCATAGACTTCTCATGTATTCCTTTATTTCTAGATCTTGTCATAATGAGTCCCCCTTATCTTTTTATATTAATAACTTTCCCTGTATCTATCAAATCTTCTATAGGGACATATTTTTTTTCCTTTGTCTCTAGTATTTTTATTTTAGCCAGTTGTGCTCCTGTATCTATTGCATCTATCCACACAGGATGACTTCTATATAATACTTCTACATTTGCTGGTGAATCTATTAATTCTTTTAACTTTTCAATTTCCATAACTACCTCCACTTTTTATATAATTGTACGTATTTACATATATATTTTAAGTAGCTCATAAAAATTTATACTAAAAAAATAAGCAGCCTATATGTCAGCTGCTTACATTGAATTATTTAAATTAATCATTATAAAATATAACTACGTCATCACATACATAGTACTTTTCTTCTTCCTCTTCTTTTTCCACTATTTCTCCATCTTCAGTCATATCTATTATGTCCCCGATGTTAAAATCATCAACCTTTTCTTTTAAAACATTAAAAATATATCCATCCTGATTTTTACATATAGCATAATCTCCTACAAAACAAATAATAGTAACTTTCATGATTGTATACCTACCTCAAAATTATATTGAATTCTCATAATATATAATATGATATAAGTAATAAAATATCAATTGTTTAATTGCGAAGATTTAGGATAAAAAATGAGTTATAATCCTACTTATTTTATATCTTCATATTTTGATAAAAGTTGTTGAAGCTTTCTAGCCTGCATAGCTGACTCTTCTGCAAATTCTTTAAAAGTTGATGTAACTTCAGGATCATCTACTCTGTGTGAAAACATTTGATAATCTCTTACACTTTCCTGTGCATCTAAAAGTCTTTTCTTTATAATATCTCTAACATCCAAATTCATATTAAACTTACCTCCTTAATCTTTGCTAAATCTCTCCTTACCATTTTTATTAGATTTTTCGTTTGCTTTAAATTCAGCACTTCTTGAATGATATTTTGCACTATTAGGATCCTTAGACCACTTTTTAGGCGGATTATTTTTATTTTCCATATGTATTCTCCTTCCTTTCTATTTTTTTATAAGTTTTCATCTAATCCAAATTTAGCTCTTGAACTTTCATCTTTAGGACTGTGCTTTATATTTTTTTTCTTAAACTTATTATCTTCTTTTTTATTATTGTTAGTAGTTTTCATCTTATTGTCCATTAAAATCTCTCCTTTCTATAAAATAGTTTTTCCTTGCACATAGTTTTTATGCTAAGTAAAATCTTTATAAGACATCTGAAAGAAAATAACATATGTACTTCATTTACAGTGTTAGCATTAAATTTATATTTTTGATATAATATATCTATTCATAACCTCTACCGTTTAAAAAATGCTTCCTTTAAGGAACTACAATTAACATATCATACTGTGGATAAAATAATTAAAGTATTCTTTAATTGTTTCGGTATAATTACAATATATAAAGGAGAAATTAAAATGTTAAAAAGAAACTTAACATCAGAATTAGTAGCAAAATTCAAGGAATTTATGGATAAAATATTAGAGTACAAAAAAGAAGGTAAAAATAAAGAGGCCCTAAATGCAATTGATGATGCTTTTAAAGAAATATTTAGACTTAGTTTGAAATTTTTCAATTCTTTCTCTGATGAAAACTTATTAGATATGATAAAAACAGATGGTACCATAAATGCAGATAAATGTATCATGATGGCAAAACTTTTAGAAGAAGAAGCTCTTATTTTTGAAGATGAAAATAATTTAGATGACGCTTTTTATATGAATTTAAAATCTTTGAACTTATTTCTAGAAGCTTATGTAAATAAAGATAATAATTGTGACTTACAAAATTACTTTTCTGATATACAACCTATCATAGAAAAAGTACAGGAATATAAAATATCTCTTTCCTTACAAAATAAAGTTATGGATTATTATGTTAAAACAAATAGATATGATAAAGCTGAAGATATATTATACGATATGCTAGAACATGATAATTCAGACAAAAATATCATAGAAAAAGGCATCAACTTTTATGAGGCTCTTCTTGTTAAAGATGATAAAGACTTAATTGAAAGTAATCTTCCCCGTGAAGAAATAAAAGAATCTTTATGCTTTTTAAAAAGCAAATTATAAACTACAATTGTAATGTTGCACTTTTATATAAAAAATGGGGATACTACATTAAGAATTTTATATATTGCTTTGCAAATAAATGACAAATGCAATATATTGTAATGTTTTCTTAGTGTAACATCCCCACTTTTTACTATTCTAAATTACACTTATAGCAATTTAGTATGCATTCATTTTAAATTAAATTACGTTTATTAAGATTTATTATTTTATACTTATACCAAGTTCATTCAACTGTGTTTCATCAACTACATTTGGAGCCTCTGTCAAAGGACAGAATGCATTTTGATTTTTAGGGAATGTAATTACATCCTTTATATTTTCTGTACCTGCAAGGAACATAATCATTCTATCAAATCCGTATGCAAGTCCTCCGTGTGGTGGTGCTCCAAATTTAAATGCTTCAAGTAGGAATCCAAAACTATCCCAGGCACGCTCTTCAGTAAATCCTAAAATTTTGAGCATTCTTTCTTGTAGTTTTATATCATGTATTCTTATACTTCCTCCACCTAATTCTTCTCCGTTTAATACAATGTCATAAGCCTTAGCTCTAACTCTGCCTGGATCGCTTTCTAAATATTGAATATCTTCATCCATAGGTGATGTAAATGGATGATGCTCTGCTTGGAATCTTTGTTCTTCTTCATTGTATGAGAATAATGGGAACTCAGTTACCCAAACAAATCTATACTCATTATTATTTTCTAGTATTCCTGTTTCCTTTGCCATATGAAGTCTTAAAGCTCCTAAGCTTTGGAACACAACACTGTTCTTATCAGCTGCTATAAGTACTAAATCCCCAACTTCAGCATTAATTTTATCAAGTACAGCTTTAGTCTGTTCTTCATTCATAAATTTAGCTACAGAAGATTTTATTCCATCTTCTTTATATGCTATCCAAACTAATCCTTTAGCACCATAAGTTTTTACAAATTCAACTAACTTATCAATTTGTTTTCTTCCCATAGTAGCACAATTTCCAGCTTTTATAGCTCTTACTGATCCACCATTTGCTAGTGCATCCTGGAATACTTTAAAGTCCACATCCTTTACAATTTCGCTTATATCATTTATTTCCATACCAAATCTTAAATCTGGTTTGTCACTTCCGTATTTCTCCATAGCTACTTTATAAGGCATTCTTTCTATTGGAAGCTTAACATCAACTCCTGCAACTTCCTTAAATACCTTTTGGACTAATCTTTCATTTAGTTCCATAACATCGTCTTCTTCTACAAAAGATAGTTCCATATCTATCTGAGTAAATTCTGGCTGTCTATTTGCTCTTAAATCTTCATCTCTAAAACATTTTGCTATTTGGAAGTATCTATCATAACCTGAAATCATTAAAAGTTGTTTAAAAAGTTGTGGTGATTGAGGCAATGCATAAAATTTACCTTCATAATTTCTACTTGGAACAAGATAATCTCTAGCTCCTTCTGGTGTACTTTTTCCTAATATTGGTGTTTCCATTTCAAGAAATCCATTTTGATCTAAGAAGTCTCTAACTACTTTAGCTGTTTTGTGTCTTATCATGAATATTTTTTGCATATCAGGTCTTCTAAGATCAAGATATCTATATTTTAATCTTATATTTTCAGCTGCATCTAAGTTTTCCTTTATGTATATAGGTGGTGTTTCTGATTCTGATAGAATCTTAATACTTTCTCCTTTTAATTCAACCATGCCTGTAGGAATGTCTTTATTTGCAGCTTCTCTTTTAACTAAAGTTCCTGTTACAGCTATACAATACTCTGATCTAACAGTATTTGCTTTTTCAAAAGCATCTTTATTTATTTCTTCTCCAAAAACTACTTGGAGTATTCCTGTTCTATCCCTTAAATCAACAAATTCAAGGCCTCCTAAGTTTCTTCTTCTTTGAACCCATCCCATAACAGTATACTTATTACCTACATGAGTTTCTCTTAATTCTCCACACATAATGGTTCTTTTAAGTCCGTTTAATGCTTCTCCCATTTTTTCTCCTCCAGCAAACTTCTTCATATTTTTGCAAATATCAATGAATATTTTTTTATTAAATTAAAAAATTAACCTATTTCACTAAATCAACAATGCTTTGTAAATTATTTAGATTAATTTCAAATTGTTCTCCATCTTCCATTCTCTTAAGCTTTACCTTACCCGATTGAAGTTCATTTTCTCCAAGTATGGCTGTAAATCTAACTCCCATTTTATTTGCATACTTCATGGAAGCTTTAACACTTCTGTTCATATGATCACAATCACACTTCAATCCTTTTGCCCTTAAATTATTTACTATTTTAAAAGCTTCTATTTTAGCATCATCACCCATAGCACCTAAATATAAATCTATATAGTCAGATCTAGGTATTTCTATGCCTTCTGATTCTAATGTCATAATAAGTCTTTCAAGTCCTGCAGCAAATCCAAAGGCAGGCATATCAGGTCCACCTAATTCTTCAATAAGTTTATCATATCTTCCGCCACCACAAACTGTTAAATCTTTATATATTATTTCAAAAACAGTCTTTGTATAATAATCTAATCCTCTTACTATATAAGGATCGATAGTATACTTAATTCCAATAGCATCTAGATATTTCTTTAATTCTTCAAAGTGATCTTTACAATCATCACATATATAATCCAATATAGTTGGTGCATTTTTAGTTATCTTTTTGCACTTTTCCTCTTTACAATCAAGTATTCTCATTGGATTTCTTTCAAATCTTGATTTGCAAGTGTTACAAAGTCCATCATAATTTTCTTTTAAAAAGTTTTTTAGTGCCTCATTAAATTTCTTTCTGCAATCTGGGCATCCTAAACTATTTATATTTAAACTTAAATTTTTAAGTCCTAATTCATCTAATGCTCTCATTGCTATACTTATACCTTCAGCATCTATTGAGGCTTCTTGTGAACCAAATATTTCTACTCCAAATTGATGAAATTGTCTTAATCTGCCTTTTTGAACATTTTCATATCTGAAAGCAGGAATAAAATAGTAAAGCTTTGTTGGCTGTGCTTCATTATAAAGACTGCTTTCAATAAATGCTCTTACTGATGGTGCTGTTCCTTCTGGTTTTAAAGTAATACTTCTTCCACCCTTATCTTCAAATGTATACATTTCTTTTTGGACAACATCAGTAGTTTCACCTACTCCTCTTGTAAATAAATCTGTATTCTCAAACATAGGAGTTCTTATTTCTTTTATACCATACTGCTCTGAAATCTCTCTAAACTTATTTTCAACGTAATGCCACTTATAAGAATCCTTTGGTAACATATCCTTAGTACCCTTTGGCGCTTGTATATTCATGCTAATACCTCCCTCTATTTCAGTGAACAGTCCACAGTTGACAATGGACAGTTAACGATGTTTTTTATGTTTAAAACATCATTAACTGTCAACTGTCTATTGCCAATTGTCAACTTATTAATATCTTGTATTTAAAAGTTTAATTTTCTTATTTACCATTTCATCTGTTCTTTTTATATACTCTCTTACATCCTTAACATTCGCATGTCTTTCTATTCTATTTTCATCTAAAAATACTACTTTAGTAGCTGCATCCGCTCCACAGGCTATAATAGTTTGAACCTCTTCAATAATCTGAATGTTATATTTACCTTCTTTTGAAGTTTTACAATATCCAACGTTCTCCATATTACCAACCATATTTTTCTGCCTATACATATAATACGGTTTAAAATTAAGATCTTTAGCTAATTTTACTGTTTCTTCATACATTAAGTTCAATTCCCTTTGTTCTGGTATAGAAAACTTTATATTATTAATTATGCTTTCATGAAGCTTAGATGCTCTTTTTACAGACATTCCATGTACTGTTACACTATCTGGATATAGCTTTAGTATTTCTTCACAAGTCTTCTTTACATGATTTAATTCTTCACCTGGAAGTCCTACTATGATATCCATATTTACGTGTTTAAACCCAAATTCCCTTGCCATTTTAAATTTTTCTATTACATCCTTCACAGTATGATGTCTGCCTATAAGTTTCAATGTATCATCATTCATTGTTTGAGGATTTATGCTAATTCTATGCACATTATACTTTTTCATAGTACTTAACTTACTTAAAGTTATACTATCTGGTCTTCCACATTCTACTGTAAATTCCTCTATATTATTTTCACATATAAAACTATTATATATATGTTCCATAATTTTTTCAAATTGGTTATCATTAATTGAAGTAGGAGTACCCCCTCCAAAATATACACACTGAATTTTAAGTCCCTTTTCTCTTATATACTCTGCTGTTTTTTTTATTTCATAATATAAACTCTTTAAATAAGGTTCCACTATATTTTTACATCCGTCAATAGGATTAGACGTAAATGAGCAATATAAACATCTTGTTGGACAAAATGGCATACCTATATACACACTAATTGTATTCTTATCTGTATTAACTAAGCTTTTTTCTACTTTAGCTACATTTATGCAAAGTTCCGCCTTATTTCGCTTTACAAGGGAGTGTTCACTAAAGTAGTTAATTATATACTCCTCATCTTTTCCTTCGTTTATTAACTCTAAAGCTATTTTACTAGGTCTTATACCTATTAATGTACCCCAGGGCATTTCTTTTCCAGTCTTTTTATGTAAATACTTAAAAATTGCCTTTTTAATTTCTTGTTTTTCTAATTCTTCATTTGAAAATTGAAATGTTTCTATTTCATCCTTTTGTGAAATATTAATTCTATCTTCACAAATTTCTATGGAAATATCCCAATTATCTTCTACAAAATCTATATCTGAAAATTTATAAAACATGCTTATCATATGATATACATCATATCTATATTTCATGTTATTTAATTTTATTTTGATTTTCATTATTACATATTCTCCTCTTTAAAAATGGAGAATTAAAAAATTCTCCACCATGTAACACCTATAAAAATGGATTGTGTACTCTTTCTTTTCCTATAGTACTTTCTGGTCCGTGTCCTGGGAAAACTTTAACTTCATCACTTAATATCATAAGTTTTTCTTTAATACTCTTTATTATTTCATCAAAATTTCCACCCTCAAAATCTGTTCTTCCTATGGAACCTGCAAATAATGTATCTCCTGTAAATACTGCATCTTCAATTAAAAAACAAACACCTCCTGGTGTATGTCCAGGAGTACGAGTACATTTTATATCCATATTTCCTACTTTGAAAACATCACCTTCTTTTATATATTTATCTACGTTTCCGGCAATGTCTCCATACATAAACTTACCCTTTTCTATCATTTCGTAATCCTCGGCACTAATACATAAAGGAGCATTAAACTCTTTTTTTAAACTTAATGCAGCTCCAGTATGATCTGCATGCCCGTGAGTAAGTAATATATATTTAACTTCAACATCTTCTTCCTTTACGGCTTTTATTAAAATTTCTGCATCCCCACCTGGATCCATTACAACACAATCTTTTGTTTGCTCATCTATTATTATATAGCAGTTAGCAGCATAAACCCCTGCTGGAATTCTCTTCATTTTCATAAACATACCCTCCTTAACAATTAAAAGTATTTACCTATTAACTAATTAAAAAGTTTTGTTGCTATCTATCATTAAAGTAACAGGACCATCATTTTCTATTGTTACTAGCATATCAGCACCAAATCTTCCTGTTTCAACCTTTGGTATAGCCGCTCTACACTGTCTCACAAATTCCTCATACATTTTTTCTGCATCCTCTCCTCCTAGAGCTTCTATAAAGCTAGGTCTTCTTCCTTTTCTACAGTCTCCATATAAAGTAAACTGTGATACTATTAGTAAGTCTCCTCCAACATCTATAAGTGACTTATTTAATTTTCCGTTTTCATCTTCAAATATTCTTAAATTTAAAATTTTATCTTTTAAATAAGTTATGTGTTCAGCTGTATCATCTTTAGATATTCCAAGTAAAACATTTAGTCCTTTATTTATTTCACCAACTACTTCCCCACCTATTTCTACTTTTGAGTACTTAACTCTTTGCACTACCGCACGCATTAAAAATCACCCCTTAAATTTTTAATAACTAATTTTTAGTTCTATAAACATCAATAACATTATTAATTCTTTTTATTTTTTTCATAACAACCTTTAAATCATCTATACTGGATATTTTTAATTTTATATTTATAGTAGCAATTCCATTTTTAGCAGGCTGAGCATTTATAGCATATAAATATGTGTTACTCTCACTTATAATTGCCATTGCTTCTGCTAATATTCCTTCCCTGTCTTCCGCACTAATTTGAATTTCAGCTATATACTCAGCTCCTTTAGGTTTTCCCCAGCTTACTTCTACTAACTTATTATCCTCGTTTTTCAATAAAAAGTCTACATTTTTACAATCTTTTCTATGAATTGAAACACCTCTACCTTTTGTTATATACCCTACTATTTCATCCCCCGGGACAGGATTACAGCACTTTGCAAACCTTACAAGTAAATTACTTTCACCTTTTACTATTATACCTGGTTGATTTTGTTTTGGCTTATTTTGTTTATTACTCTTATTTAATTGTTCTTCTACTGCTTTCCAATCATCCACATCATGTTTTGCATTTTTTAAATAAAGTTCTTTTAGCCTTGAAACCACATTAGATGAGATAATAGCTCCAACTCCTACTGCAGCATATAAATCATCTACAGAATTCATATTATATCTTTTAAGTGTGTTTTCTAATATTTCTCCCTTAGCAAATTCTCCAAAATTGTATCCTTGTTTCTTGGTCTCCTTTTCAAGCAAATCTTTACCTTTTATTATATTTTCTTCTCTTTTTGCTTTTTTAAACCAAGCTCTTATTTTACTTTTCGCTTGGTTACTTTTAACCATACTAAGCCAATCTATACTGGGCCCTTTTGGTATAGTTGATGCTAATACCTCAATAATTTCTCCTGTTTTCAAATGATAATCAAGAGGAACCATTTTTCCATTTACCTTTGCACCTGTACATCTATTCCCTATATCTGTGTGAATTTTATAAGCAAAATCTATTGGTGTCGCCTCATATGGCAAATTAATTACAGCACCTTTGGGTGTAAATACAAAAACTTCATCAGAAAATAAATCTATTTTAAAGCCTTCCATAAACTCTTCTGCATCTGAAGTTTCTCTTTGCCATTCTAATATTTCTCTAAGCCATGTAAGTTTTTTATCTATATCATCTGCTGTTTCTACTCCCTCTTTATATTTCCAATGAGCAGCTATACCATATTCAGCAGTTTTGTGCATTGCAAAAGTTCTAATTTGTATTTCAAAGGGTTTTCCCTGAGGTCCTATAACTGTGGAATGAAGAGATTGATACATATTAGGTTTAGGCATAGCAATATAATCTTTGAACCTACCTGGTATGGGTTTATATATAGTATGAACTATTCCTAGCACTGCATAACAATCCTTTACAGTCTCTACAAGTATTCTAACTGCTGTTAAATCAAAAATTTGATCTATAGTTTTATTTTTATTAACCATTTTTCTATATATACTGTAAAAATGTTTCGGCCTTCCATCCATATCCGATGGTATTCCAGCCCTATCCAAATTTTCTTGAAGTTGCTTTATTACTTCACCTATATACTGTTCTCTTTCTTCTCTCTTTTCTGAAATTTTTCTAACTATAAAATAATATTCATTGGGATTTATATATCTAAATGCTAAATCCTCAAGCTCCCACTTTATTTTTGACATACCTAATCTATGGGCAAGAGGTGCATATATATCGAAAGTTTCTTTAGCTTTTTCTTTTTGCTTTTCTACAGACATATACCTTAAAGTTCTCATATTATGAATTCTATCTGCTAATTTTATCAATATAACTCTTATATCTTTTGCCATAGCAAGCAGCATTTTTCTAACATTATCTGCCTGCTGTTCCTCTTTAGTTTTATACTGTATTTTGCCAAGTTTAGTTACACCCTCTACTAAATTTGCAACTTCAACACTAAATTCTCTAGATATATCATCATAAGTATATTCCGTATCTTCTATTACATCATGGAGTAGTCCTGCTGTTATAGTACTAGTGTCCATACCCATTTCAGCTAATATGCATGCTACTTCTACAGGATGTATTATATAGGGCTCTCCAGATTCTCTTTTTTGTTCTTTATGCGCCTCATATGCTAAATTATATGCTTTTGTCACCATATCTTTATCTACATTACTACAATTTTTATCTATTTTCTCTATTAATTTTTTCAGCATGCTACTACTCCTCTAAAACCAATGGCTGGTCAAAAACCAGCCATTATTTTTTACTAATATTATATTATATACTGTAGAAACTTGCAATTTATTTACACATTGTATTTAATTAAAGACATTACATCATATTTTTCTAATTTTTCTCTTCCCTTTAAATCAGTTAATTCCATAACGAAATCTACAGTTACAACTTCTCCACCTAGCTGTTCTACTAATTTAGCAACAGAGTCTATAGTTCCTCCTGTAGCTAACAAGTCGTCTACTATAGCAATTCTTTGACCTTTCTTTATGCTATCTTTATGTATTTCTAACTCATCACTGCCATATTCTAAATCGTAATTTACACTTATAGTCTCATAAGGCAATTTTCCTTTCTTTCTCACAGGCACAAATCCTGCTCCTAAAGCATATGCTACTGGTGCTCCAAATAAGAATCCTCTAGCCTCAGGTCCTATTACAACATCAATTTCCTTATCCTTTAGATATTCTACTATTTTATCTACAGTGTATTTAAATGCATCCTTGTCTTGTAGTAAAGTGGTTACATCTTTAAAGCTTATTCCTTCTTTTGGAAAACCATCTATTATTCTTACTTTTTCCTTTAAGTTCATATATATTCCCCCTCATTTATAATTGCAATAATCTATTTTAATAAAATTAAAATTTTCTAAACTTATATATTGTCATTAATTATTAACATATATTAAATTTTTAAAAGTACATTTTAAGAAATGCACAATTCATTTCCTTTAATTTCATTTTTTAAATATTTAGCTATTTGTTCAGCTCTATCCATATTAGAAGTAGTAAACAATTCTACAGCTATTCTTGCATTATCTACAGTTCTTTTACTTTTTGATGATGGTATAATATTATATGCTAATTTATATATGCTTTCTTTATTTATATTTACAATTTTATGGATTTTAATTAAAGCTTTAAGACCATAATTATTAGTATAATTTAAATGGTACATTCCTTGACTTATCATAACTTTATTTTCACCAGTTAAATTTATATTCCTGGAAAGTGTACCTATCATAACTAAATCTAAATACTTGCTTATACACTTCATTTGATAATACATAGATATAGCTTGTGCTATTTTAAATGCTATACCTACTGCTGTTAAATCTTTAAAAGTATATTCGCAATCCACTTGATTTGGATTTACAATAACAGTTTCAGGTAATACTTCAGCGCACTTATGATAATCTGTTATTATTACATCTATACCTAACTCCTTGCATAGTTCAACCTGAGAAACAGAATTCACTCCACATCCCACTGTAATAATAAGTTTTGCCCCTAGAAATTTTACATGGTTTTTTATGATATTAGCATTTATAGCAAAATCCTCATCCATGTCTTCAGGAACAACATATTCTACGTCTGCATTTAAATATTTTAAAACTAGCAACAACAAAGAAACAGCTGTTATGCCATCTAAGTCATAGTAGCCATAAATCACTATTTTTTCTCTTTCATTCACTGCCTTTATAATTCTTTCTAATGCTTCTTTCATACCCTTTAATGCAAAAGGATTCTGTGCACCTGAAAATCTAGAATACTGCATCTTTCTTTCTTGTATCTCCATAATAAAATCCTCCAAATTTATCGAAAGCATATATATTATAATTGATATTGTCGCTTTTTACAAATACTTTATAAAGAGATTATTAACAATAAAAAAATCTAGAGCTTCATATACTCTAGATTTTTTATTTTATCATAACAAAGTAATATTTTAAACAAATTTCTTTATTTTGCTGTATTCAACCTTCTATTACTCTTTTTACCTAGATGTTTTTTTAATAATACCCAGAAAGGAGTTGCTATAAATATTGATGAATAACATCCTGATGTAATACCTACTAAAAGTGGTTTTGAGAAGTTTCTTATACTAGGAACAAACACATAAATAGCTACTAAAGTTATTAAAACTGTTAAAACTGTATTTATAGATCTCGCTAAAGTTTGTGTTATACTAGCGTTACTAAGTTCTACTACATCTGATCCTCTCATATATTTATGATTTTCTCTTATTCTATCAAAAACAACTATGGTATCATTTATTGAGTAACCTATAACTGTTAACATAGCAGCTACAAACATTGAATCTATTGGTATTCTAAATACTGCATAAAATGAAAACATAATTAAAACGTCATGAATAAGTGAAAGAATTGCAGCCAATCCAAACTTAAATTCAAATCTAAATGCTACATACGCAAGCATTGCTACTACTGATAAAGCAATAGCCTGGTAAGCCTTCATCCTAGTTTCAGCACCTATTGAAGCACCTATATTTTCTTGATTTGTAACACTGCTGTTTTTATATTTAGCTTTAACTGCCTTAACAATATCATTTATATTATCATTGGTTAATTTGGCACTTTTTATTTCAATAGAAGTATTATTAACCTTATTAGATTGAAACTCTGAATCATACTTTTTTACTATACTATCTATGTCCGCTTTATCAAAAGTTTTTCCTATATTTATTTCAAGAACAGTACCACCTTTAAAATCCAATCCGAAGTCCAAACCTTTAGTAGCAGCTGTAAAAATTCCTATACATATTATAATAAGGGATATTCCAAACCATATTTTAGTCTTTTCTATAATTTTAAGCATGTTGTTTTGCCCCCCTTCTGAAGTCATGCACTCCAAAGGTTCCTATAGTCCACTTATGGTAAAACCATCCCATACCCGCTGCAAGTTTTATTAAAGTTCTTGTTACAGTTGTTGCTGTAAATAAGCTTAATGCAACACCTATAACTAAAGTTAAAGCAAATCCTTTTACTGTACCAGATCCTAATCCATAAAGAACTATTCCTGCAACAATAGTAGTTACATGAGAATCTATTACTGAAGTCATTGCTCTATGGAAACCTGCATCTATAGATGCCTTTATTGATCTTCCACCTTTTAGTTCTTCCTTCATTCTTTCAAATATAAGCACATTGGCATCTACTGCCATACCTACCGTAAGCAAGAAACCTGCTATACCTGATAATGTCAGCGTTACATTTACAGTAGCGAAAGCAAGAAGTAATAAATATACATATACTATTAATGCCAATCCTGCAATAACTCCTGGTACTCTATAGTATAAAATCATGAATAATATTACTATACCTATACCAACTTCACCCGCTAATATACTCAAAGGAAGAGCATTTGCTCCAAGAGATGCTCCTACAACTTTAGATTCAACAGCTTTAACAGTAACAGGTAATGCACCAGAATTAATTAAATTAGCCTTTCTTTTAGCTTCATCCATGCTTCTACTTCCTGAAACTTCTGCTCTACCATTATTTATCACAACACTAACTGTTGGATCTGTAAGCAACTGATCATCCAAATAAATTGATATTTTTTGTCCTAAAAACTTTTGAGTAGCATCTGCAAATTTTTTAGTTCCTGCATCATTAAGTTCAAGGTTAATTACTGGTTTTTGACTTTCTGAACCTATACCAGGTGAAGCATTCTTAACATCTTTACCTGTAAGTATAGTTTGTTTATCTGGTCCTACAAACTTAAGTTCACCAGTTTTAGCTATACCATCTATTACAGATTTCGCATCATACTTTCCTGGCACCTCTATTCTTATTCTTTTTTGTCCTTCTCTGGTTACGACTGTTTCGCTAACACCCATTTTGTTAACTCTCATAGATAAAAGTTCTACAGTTTTATCAAAGGTTGCTTGATCAACTTTACTAGCTTGAATTTCTTCTAGTACTGAAACTCCACCTTGGAGGTCAAGACCTCTATTTATAACTTCATTAAATGACTTAAGTCTATAGTCGCCAATTGTAACCCCATAGGCACCGGAATAAGCAAAAAAACCTATAAGAAGTACGCATATAACAAACAGCACAGTGCTTTTTGCTTTATTTTTCATTTTTATCCTCCTTTGTTAATAATTAACTTTTTCAAATTTACATCTATTTACAATAGCAATTATATTACTTAAAAAATATACCGTCAATATTTATAAATGTAAACTTTTAAAAAACTATTCCATCATCTTTGTTTTTAATGCAATAGCACATTCAATTCTCTTTTTCTGCATCTTACATCCTAATGAATATGGAATATGCATGTCACCATTAAAATTATAATTATTAGCTTGACATCCTCCACTGCAATAAAATCTAGCCCAACACTGTTTACATTCAGGTTTAGTATATATATGAGCATCTTTAAACTTGTCTATTATATCTGTATTTAATTCTTCAGCATCTGATAAATTTCCTAATTTAAAGTCTTCATTTCCAATAAATTGATGACAAGGATATATATCACCTTCTGGAGTTATAGCCACATATTCATGTCCTGCTCCGCAACCTGATATTCTCTTGTATACACAAGGTCCTCCCTGCAAATCTATATTAAAATGATAAAATCTGAATGGCTTGCCTTCTTTATGACGCTTAAGCATTTCAGAATATAATTTATCATACTGTTCAAATATAGTAGGTAGATCTTCTTCTCTAAGAGAAAGCGGGTGATTCTCTGGAAGTACTACAGGTTCTATTGATATTTCATCAAATCCCTGATCTGCCATAAATTTTATATCTTCAAAAAAGTCTGTATTCCATCTTGTAAAAGTTCCTCTTGCATAATACTGTTTTGACTTATCTCTTATTTCGACCATCTTTTTTATCTTAGGTAATATGCTGTCATAAGAACCAGTTCCATCCACTCTTACTCTAACTTTATCATTTACTTCTTTTCTTCCATCTATACTTAAGATTATATTTCCCATGTTCTTATCTAAATAATCCATTATTTCATCATTTAGTAATGTAGCATTAGTTGTCATGGTAAATCTTATATTTTTATTATGAATTTTCTCTTGCTCTTTTGTATATTCCATAACTTCTTTTATAGTATTAAATGCCATTAGTGGTTCTCCACCAAACCAGTCTACTTCTATATTTTTTCTTGGTCCTGATTTCTTAATAACAAAATCAATAGCTTTTTTAGCAATTTCAGTAGGCATTAATTCTCTGCAGCCTTTATAATCTCCTTCATCTGCGAAACAATATTTGCATCTTAAATTACAATCATGAGCTACATTTAAACATAAAGCTTTTATATAAGATGGTGCCTTATCAGATTTTAATGCTATATCTTCATATAAATCTTTAGAATATAATATTTCTTCATCTATAAGTGCTTTTATCTCATCATAAGCTTCTTCTATTTGTTCTTTTTTATAATCATTTTTTAATCTATCTACAACAATTTGTTTTTCTTCTAATTTTTCATCATTTAAAATGTCATAAACTAATTTATCTACTATATGTACTGATCCAGAATTTACATCTATTACATAATGCTCTCCATCCTGAATAAACTTGTGAATATTCGCCAACTTCTATTCCTCCTAAAAATAATCTCAAAAAAATTAAACTTTACCCAATAAATATCACTTGAGGTATTAATCTTATATAAATTAATTACACAAATGCTACATAATGGATAAGTTCAACTAAAATTCAGTATAGTTATTATTAACTAACTAAATCAGTTTTCACTTGATTAAATGTTTAATAAAATACGTGTGTAAATTTAAAGCAGTAACATAATGTTACTGCCCAAATTTATGTTAATTTTCACAAGCTAAATTAGCAACTGTGCAAGAAGTTTTACATGCTGATTGACATGAATTAGCACATTCTTTACATCCTGGCTTCTTTAAGCTGTCTTTTATATTTGATTTGTTTACTGTTCTTATATGTTTCATTTGAACTCCTCCATTCATACACTTTTCCGTTTGATTATAACATAAACTATAAATAAAATAAAGTTAATAATGGATTAAAGATTTCTTGCAATTATACCAGATAATGCACCTACTAACAAAGCTAATGAAAATCTAGCTGCCCGATTATAACCTATAACAGCAGAATTCCCTGATATAACAGAAACTACATAAATCACCATTAAGTACAAAACAGTCACCATAATTCCAATTAAAAATCCTCTTCTTTGTACTTTTTTTACTGCGTAAATGGTACCATACATTATACTTAAAAGCGTAGTAACTAAATAAAATATAGAACTTGTCGTTTCGCTTATCTCTGTAAAGGTCATTATAACTGCAAATATAAGAAGTAATACTACTGTTATAATGAATCCCCTTAATACTCCTTCTGCCGCTACAACATAGCTTATGTTTTTATTTTCTTCCAATTTAAAACACCTCCTACCTAATACTATCTATGTAGAAAGAAGGTGTTTTATGATTAAAATTTAAAGAACTCTACTTATCTGAACTTTTTTCTTCTTTTTTATTTTCATCTTTAGCACTTTTATTATGCTCTGTAAATGCAGATAATAAATTCAATACTCCAGTTCTATCAAGCTTAATTCTAACTTTATCTGGACCTGTTTGAAGTATTATAATTCTATCTTGTATATTCATTATCCTACCAATTATACCACCTTTAGTCATAACCTCATCATTAACTTTAAGACTATTTAGCATTGCTGCATATTGTTTTTTCCTTTTACTTTCTGGTAACAATATAACTAGATAAACAACTACAAGCATGAATATAAGTGGAGAAAATTGTATTAAAGTTTTCATCAAAATCACCTCCCTCATTTTTATAATTAACAATTAAACTTTTATTTAATTTATTCAATTCGTAATTTAAAAATATTACGAACTATAGTTAACTCTCTACTTTTAGTTTTTAACTCTTTTAAGCTCTTCCATTCCACTGTTTAAGTTTTTCACTTTTATATTCTGGAAAATAATCACCATCTATGGCATCTCTTATTTCTTGCATCATATTATTATAGAAATAAAGATTGTGTAGTACACAAAGTCTCATTGCCAATATTTCCTTAGCTTTAAACAAATGTCTTATATAAGCTCTTGAATAATGTTTACAAGCTGGACACTGGCAACCTTCATCTATAGGATTAGAATCTAATTCATATTTTGCATTAAATAAATTTATTTTTCCTTCTTTAGTAAATACATGTCCATGTCTTCCATTTCTAGCTGGAAGTACACAGTCAAAAAAGTCTACTCCTCTATCTACAGCTTCTAATATATTACTTGGTATTCCAACTCCCATAAGGTAAATAGGTTTATCTTCTGGAAGATGCGGAACTACTGCATCTATTACCTTATACATCTCCTCATGACTTTCTCCTACTGCTAAACCACCAATAGCATAGCCATCTAAATTCATTTTACTTATGGTCTTAGCATGTTCAATTCTTATATCTTCATAAACGCCTCCTTGGTTTATACCAAAAAGCATTTGTTTTTTATTTATTGTATCTGGAAGAGAATTTAATCTATCCATTTCGTCTTTGCATCTTTGTAACCATCTAGTAGTTCTAGCTACAGATTGTTCTACATAGTCTCTTGGTGAAGGATTATGTATGCATTCATCAAAAGCCATAGCTATAGTAGATGCTAAATTACTTTGAATTCTCATACTTTCTTCTGGTCCCATGAATATTTTTCTTCCATCTATATGAGAATTGAAATAAACTCCTTCTTCTTTTATTTTTCTCATCTTTGCTAAAGAAAATACTTGAAATCCACCTGAATCAGTTAAAATAGGTCTATCCCAATTCATAAATTTATGTAATCCACCCATTTTTTTTACTACGTCATCACCAGGTCTTAAATGAAGATGATATGTATTTGAAAGCTCTACCTGACATCCTATTTCTTTTAAATCCATGCTAGATACTCCACCCTTTATGGCAGCTAACGTACCTACATTCATAAATACAGGTGTCTGTATTACACCATGAGGAGTTGTAAACTCACCTCTTCTAGTCTTTCCGCACTTTTTAAGTAATTTGTACATTAAAACACCCCTTTATTTAATAAACATTGCATCTCCAAAACTAAAAAATCTATACTTTTCTTTTACTGCTGTATTATAGGCATTCATTATATTTTCTCTTCCAGCTAAAGCACTTACTAACATTATTAATGTAGACTCTGGAAGATGAAAATTAGTTATAAGTTTATCTACTATCTTATATTTATATCCTGGATATATAAATATATCAGTCCAACCAGATTGTTCCCTTACTTCTCCCTGATCATTTCCTATGGTTTCCAAAGTTCTGCATGAAGTAGTTCCCACTGCAATTATACTTTTTCCATTTTTCTTTGTTTTATTTATTATATCTGCAGTTTCTTTAGACATAGTGTAATATTCTGAATGCATATTATGCTCTTGTATATTTTCAACTTTAACTGGTCTAAAAGTACCAAGGCCTACATGTAAAGTTAAAAATGCTATATTTACACCCTTTTCCTCTATTCTCTTTAAAAGTTCCTCTGTAAAATGCAATCCTGCAGTAGGTGCTGCTGCTGACCCCTGCTCTTTTGAATAAACAGTTTGATACATTTCTTTATCTTCAAGTTTTTCCTTTATATATGGAGGAAGCGGCATTTGTCCTAATTTATCTAACACTTCTTCAAATATTCCATCATACTCAAATTCTACAATTCTATTTCCATCTTCTTCAACACTAACTACTTCTGCTTTTAATTCTCCATCACCAAATACAAACCTTTTTCCAACTTGAGCCCTTTTTCCTGGCTTAACAAGAGTTTCCCATTTGTCTTTATCTATTCGTTTAAGAAGTAAAAATTCTATTTTTCCTCCTGTATTCTCTTTTTCTCCAATAAGCCTTGCTGGCAGCACTCTTGTATCATTCAATACTAAGCAATCACCTGGCTCTAAATAGTCAATTATATCTTTAAATATTTTATGTTCTATTTCACCATTATTTTTATTTAACGTCATTAGTCTTGCTTCATCTCTTTTTTCTAATGGGCTCTGTGCTATTAATTCTTCTGGTAAATAAAAATCAAAATCTGTAACTTTCAAAAATATCTACTCTCCATTTCTTATATTTCATCATTAAATATTGACTCTTGTTCTACTGCGTTTTTATCTGATTTACTGCACTTTCTACTTCTATTTAAATGTTTATATGCACTATCCGATGCAACTCTTCCTCTAGGCGTTCTAATTATAAATCCCTTTTGAAGAAGGTATGGTTCATAAACATCCTGAATAGTGTCCAATTCTTCTCCTATAAAATATGCTAGAGTCTCTAAACCTACTGGACCACCATTAAAATTATCTACTATTGCTGTTATTATTTTATTATCTATGCTGTCAAATCCTTCTTTATCTACATCTAAAAGTTCTAAAGCAGCCTTAGTAACTTCTAAATTTACTATCCCACTACCTTTAACATCTGAATAATCTCTAACTCTTTTTAAAAGCCTATTAGCTATTCTAGGAGTTCCTCTTGATCTACTTCCTATTTCTAATGCTGCTGATTCTTCTATGCCAACACCAAGTATCTGAGCAGATCTCACTATAATTTCTTTTAACTCATCATCCTCATAAAATTCCATTGGACACATTACTCCAAATCTATCTCTTAAAGGTGATGTTAAAAGTCCAACTCGAGTAGTAGCACCTATTAATGTAAATTTAGGCAAATCTAATCTTATAGACTTCGCAGACGCTCCCTTTCCTATAATTATATCTAAAGCATAATCCTCCATGGCTGGATAAAGTATTTCTTCTACATTCCTACTTAATCTGTGAATTTCATCTATAAACAATACATCATAATTATTAAGACTTGTAAGTATTGCAGCTAAATCACCTGCTCTTTCAATGGCAGGACCTGATGTAACTTTTAAGTTTCCTCCCATTTCTAAAGCTATTATATTTGCTAATGTAGTTTTACCAAGACCTGGTGGACCATATAATAATACATGATCTAATGCTTCTTTTCTCTTTTTTGCTGCTTCTATGAAAATTTCTAATTTTTCTTTTACCTTTTTCTGTCCAATATACTCATTAATCTTTTTAGGTCTTAGACTATATTCATTTTCTGTATCTCCAACTATATTTAAAGGCGTAACAATCCTATCTTTATCATCATTCATAAAGTTATCACCTGCCTAATTCATTAAAAACTTTAAGGCATTTCTTATTATATTTTCTATAGAATCATTTTTATCTATATTTTTAACAGCACCTTTAGCTTCTTTTTCAGAATACCCTAATGCTATAAGTGCTTCTAATGCTTCTGAACCATTTTCAGAAACGCCACTTACCTCAATATTATTTTCATCACATATGTCAACTTCTTCTGGTTTTATCTTATCTTTAAGCTCCAATATAATTCTTTGAGACATTTTTTTGCCTATACCTGGTGCTCTAACAATAAGTTTTTCATCGCCAGATAAAATTGCATATTTTAAATTGTTAACACTACTTATAGATAAAAGTGATAATGCAGCTTTTGCACCCACACCACTTATTGTTAAAAGCAAATTAAACATATTCAATTCTTCCTTAGTTAAAAAACCATAAAGACCTATAAAATCTTCTCTCACTATTTGCTGTAAATAAAGCATTATTTCTTCATTTATTTTAGGAATTTTAGCTAGAGTACTTCCTGAAGTATATATTTTATAACCAATGCCACTATTGTCAACTATTATGTAATCCTTATTCATTCCTACATATGTTCCGCGTATATACTCATACATCAAAGACGTCCTCCAAAATTTTTTAAATTTTAAGTCAAAGGTTTTATACAAACTTAACATATATTACTTTACCATTATACTTAATTTAATTCAAGAAACAAAGAATATTATCCACTACAAAACGCCTCAAAGACTATTATTCATAGTCTTCAAGGCGTGCTTCTGCGTCTTCTCTTGTATTACACTGAAAATATTTATCACCTTTTGTTAAAAGATCTATATCTGCTTTCTTTAATTTATCAATTTTTACATCTGTTATATCTCTCTTCTCATCTTCTAGAAACATATTTCCTTCTTTATCAGTTTTATATATAGCAATAAATTTATCTTTTATACCAAGTACATATTTATTTGGAGCATATCTATCAAATTCTTTCATAAATACTACTTCAGAAGGTTTTATACTTGCCACACTATATCCTTGTCCTTTATAAACCTGATCTAGTTCCTTCTTTTTCTTACCTGCCAAATTGCCCGCATTTTCTTCTTTTTCAGTTACAATTTCACCACTTTTAACATACTTTTTTTTAAATACTACCTTTGCATTTGATGAAAGTGAAGTATTTACATTAGAGTCCACAGTTACAGCCTTACCTAAATCCTTACTGCGATTTTCTGCTTTATACTTGTTTTCTTTAACATTTGTACTTCTTAGCTTATTTATGCATAGATAATAACTTAAACTAAAAATTGCAATAGTTGAAACAACCAGCAAAACTGTTTTTATTTTTTTTCTATTATTATTAATAAAGTCCATAATATCCCTCCTAAAGGATATTATGGACATATATTAAAGCTATTATTCATTAAACTGATGATTTAATGAATGTTTTTTTCTTGATTATTCTTCGAAGCCTTCAGGGAACTCAGCATTGTGGTAAACGTCCTGAACGTCTTCGTCATCTTCTAAAGCATCAAGCATTTTTTGGAACTTAACTACTGTTTCTTCATCAATTGCAGTATATGTATCTGGAATCATTTTAACTTCAGCTTCTAAGAACTCAAGCTTATTGGCTTCTAAAGCTTCTCTTACTGTTCCAAAATCTTCTGCGCCAGCATCTAAAGCCATCATCATTAATTCGTCTTCATCCATATCATCTGTTTTTTCTATAACAATTTGACCCTTTTCTTGGAACATAAAAGAAACACATCCTGTAGAATTTTCATGTGATATATATCATTATCAAATTTCTTACCAAAATAATGTATCATAGCATTGTTTATCATAATCATTTTACTAAAAATTAAGATTTGATGACTATATACATTACTAGTATTAATATTATACATCAAAGAATTGACATTATCTACTACAAAATATATTTTCTAATTTCAAACTATATAAATAGCATTACTTTACATATCTCATATAATGACTAATTAATAAATTGAATATCCTCTCAAAATATCTGTAACTTTACATTTAATTATCTTTATCCGTTTCACTATCTGAAGCAATTTGTTCTTTAGTTTCATTTTCTTCATTATTGGATTTTACAAATGTTATCTTAAAACTACTTTTTATGTTATCAATATCAATTTTATTCAAAATGTCTACTGGTATTTTCTCCACTTCAATATTGTTAAAACCTTTAGCTATGTATGTTAAACTAGTATAGACTTGTTCTTTCATATTTTTTAAAAAAACAGCAATTACCCGCTCTTGATTATTAATTAATGGTCTAATATCTTCTTTTAAAGTTGTACAAGGTGCATAATAAGCTCCAGACTTGGTTAACCCTATACAAGCCATTATATTGCCTGTTAACTTATCAGCATATAATTTAGGCTTTGAACCATTAAAATCCCCAATCATATTAAGACTTTTATGTATGTTCATTAAGTTTGGCAATACAGATAACTTTAAAGGAGTAGTACCATCTCCTTTGAACTCAAAATCTTTTAAAGATAGCTTATTATTTAAGCATTTCTGATAAAATAGCTGAGCACTAATACCATTGTTAGTAACCACACCAGCTAAATGCAAATAATTACCTCTTAGAAATTTTGCTTCTAAAAAATTTACTTTTCTAGTTTTTAACGATACAATCAATAAATTTGTATTTTCTAAATTTTGTTGATATAACTTAGCACAACTTATAATTATTTTTAGAGCTTCTTGTTTGTCCATTATTTTATCCCCTTGTATTCTAATAAAAAAGGGTATATCCACCGCAGTGAATTATACCCTTTTTTAAATGACTGATTTTTTTGTTGTCCGCCAACTACATGTCCATTCGCCATGCGTTCATTTTGGATTTTTTTGTTGTCCACCAACTATATGCCCATTCGTCATACATTCATTTCGGATTATTAAGGTGTCAGTCCACCAAAATTATCATACTTGTAATTAATTATTTTTATATCAATTTAAATAAATTCCGCTATTACTTTTAATATTAGTAAGTAAGTTACCTTTAATTTTATTTTAGTATCAATTCAGAAAAAAGTCAAGTCTGGCACTTGGAAAAATTGGCTTTCTTTAACTACGCCTCAGCCTAGATAAAACTTAAATTTATTAATTTATCATTTATATTATTTTATAAAAACTTTATACACCAGTTACTCCTCAATTTCCTATAGCACATCAACCTATTTAGTAAGATATTCACAATACTTAATCCAATGTTTGATGTTATTTACTGCTTCATCAACATTATCAATATCTAGCCAAAGAACATTATCTTTATCAAGAATTTGCATTTTATATTTTCTACCATTTAACTTAACACGACCAATTTGTGCATTATTAATCTGAAAATTAATAACTTTATCACTCATTATGTTATATCTAAGCTTGTCCTTAAGATTAATATTATAAAGTTTTTCTTCTAATGCAGATATAAATAATTTTTCGCCATCATTTAATTTTGATACTCTTTCCTTCTGTTCTGACTGCCTTTGCAATTCATAATTTTTCTTAATTTTAAGACACCTTTTGAAAACCTCAAAAGTAACTTCACAATCAGCCAAAGCCCTGTGACTAGTACTTTCTATACCAAAATAATTTTTCATAGTTTCGAGTTTTCTATTTTGGGTTTCTTTAGATGGAAGAGTTTCTTTTACTACTTGCAGTACATCTATTAATACCAACTTATCAATCTTTTTATTGCTTCTACCAAATGCAGTACTTAGAAATTTAATATCGAATTCAACATTGTACCCCATTACAATTTCACCATTTATTCTATCATACACATTATCTATAATTTCATGAATTTTAGGACAACCTTTAACCATATCATTAGTAATTCCATTTATGTTTGATGCTTCTTGCGGTATGTGCATTTCAGGGTCTATTAACTGATTATATGTGTCAACTACTCTTCCATTTTCATATTTTATTATTGATATCTCAATAATTTTATCACTTAAACTACTTAAACCTGTAGTCTCCAAATCAAGTATTACAAAGCTAGGTGGTATTTCTGTACAATTATAAGTCTGTGAGTATGATTCAATACCTTTTGAATATGTTTGGCTATAATAATCATCTGAAGCTTTTATAGGCTCATATAACGTATGACTTTCAGTTTTACCTATTGAAGCGTTTTTAGCTTTGTACTTAAAAGCTATAATAAATGCTCCAATTGAAAATAATAAACATATTGGAAATACAATCGTAAGAAGTAATAGCATTATTCCTAAAATGATAAATAAAACTTTATTAACTATAGTAAACCCTTTTAATTGTTTCTCTGTATATTGTTTTCCCATGATAACCCTCCAGTATTTATTCATATATGGTCAACTACCATCCAATACCAATTATACATTTTTCTTCTTTAAAATATCAACACATAACTAATATTTTATCTATCTGTAAAATAGAAAAGGAAGAACTTTTTGCTTCCTTACTTGTTTATCATCCACATATTATCAAATCATCATTAACTTTCAAATTAATTCCATCAATAGTATTAAAAAAGTCTACATTCTTCATAGTACGTTTCACCGTAACAGGTTTGACGTAGACTTTTAACTTTATCACTATTAAATAAAATGTTTATTATTACTTATTTCTAGTCAGTTACAAATACACTTCCTTTTTCAGATAAAGACATTGAACGCTCAACGATATAATCAATTATTTTATTTTTATCATTCCATTTGTATACATATCCTCTAGCATCAGGTGTGTATTGTCTTGCTATATCTTTTAACTGTTCTAAATTAAAACTATTCAAAAGTTGGTGATATGTCAAGAAAAAGTACAAATTAAAATGAGAAAACCCCAAACTATTTCCACATTTTAACTTACAGCTGACAAACTAAGTTTTTGGATTTTTTCATATGCTTTTTCAAACTCATTTGGTGACATATAACTACAATGGCTATGAATTCTTGTGGTATTATAAAATGTTTCAATATATTCAAATACAAGAGTATATGCATGACGATAATTCTTAATTCTAAAGCGATTTATCCATTCACGTTTAATAATTGCATGGAATGATTCAATACATGCATTATCCCATGGATAAACTTTCTTAGAATAACTAAGTATCATTTTTGAGGTAGCTTTTTTATATTCTTTTGATACGTATTGACAGCCTCTGTCACTGTGTATAATGACTGGATTAACAAGCTTTCTGCTTATTTTCGCTTTATTAATTGTGTTAATAACACAAGAGACTTCTAAAGTTTCTGAAAGTGTTCAAGCTACGATTTTTCTAGAATATAAATCCATGATACTTGTAAGATATACAAAGCCTGCATCAGTCCAAAGATATGTAATATCTGTGCACCATACTGCATTTGGTATATCATGATTAAATTGCTCATTTAAGATATTTTCAAGTTTGCTGCTGAAATTTAAAATTTTTGTAGTAACAGTATATGTTTCTACATATTGTGCCTTAATTTTTAGTTCTTACATATATTTTCCAATAGTACGTTCAGATATTTTTTCGCCAGTTTTCTGTATTTCTTTTGTAATTTTAAGAGCACCATAATTTTGATGTGATTTATCATAAATTTCCTTGATTTTTTTCTTTACAGACTGTTTTCTCTTTTGTTGATTGGAAGGTAGGCAATGTAGCCATGAATTATACCCTGAACGTGAAACGCCTAATATACAAAGCATTCTGCTGACAGAAACTCGGCGTTTTTCTTTGATTTTCTCACATTTATTTTGGACTTCAAGGTATATTGCTTCTGTCACTTTCCCAGAATGCTTATGGCTTTTTTTAATACATCAAGAGCATCCTTTGTATCACGAAGTTCACGTTTTAATCGTGCAATTTCCTTTTGTTCATCACTAGAATAGTTACCCGAACCACGAACCTGAATGCCATTTTCACTTTTAAAATCTCTAATCCACTTTGATAAGGTACTAGCACCTACATCAAGATTTTGAGCACACCTTCTTACTCCAAGCTCCTTATGAGCTATATAATATTTTACAGCATCTTCTTTAAATTGTTTGTCATGTTGCTTTTTCATGATTAAGTTCCCCCATCTCTTAATTTTATTTTAATCCTTGTCGGGAACTTTCTCAATTTCTATTGTACTATTTTTATTCTAGCACTAACTACTACTTTTCAGCTAGTTCATTCAGTACTTCTTTTACTACATTATTACAATTATGCTATCGATTCAATTTAATCTTCTATTGATTTTAATTTATTTTATATAAGTTGTAGTAATGATACTTCATATTAATTAAAATTATATGTTACTAGTTGTTAAAATGAATACTAAATTTAATGTAGAATTTTAATTACAACTTATATATAATCCTATAATTTTATTCTAATTTAGTAAATTGTGAATTACTTTTCTATTTCAATTTCTAAAAATTGAAATCCTGTTAATCCTTTTTCCTCAATTTTCTTTTTAAATTGCTCAGACACTATAATGTAATTTTTACTTTCTGATAATCTAAATATATCTGGCAATCCATCTAATTTTGAACTATCCATTACTAAATTCCTAATAGCTTTAATATACTTTGGGTCATCATCCCAAGTTACTAAATCTGACTTTTCCCAATTTAACACACTATTATCACATGTAATATTAATTACATTAGAAAACCTACTTTTATCTTTTGTAAATTTATTAATTAGTTTTACTGGAAATGCTTGAAATTGTCTTATGTCTAACTCATTAAATATGCTTATAACCTCATCAGATAATATAAGCCATGAAAGAACATTAGGAGTATAATCAAGTACCTCTCCCTCTTTTTCATAAAAGAGCTCAATGTTATCTTGCCAACTATCTATAATTTGTCCTCTCCATAATCTTCTGTAATCAAATCCTTTTAAATCATAATCATTAATCATAATAAAATTTTCTATCCCATCATCTTCACTATATACTAATCTATAATAGTTCACCGTTTATCCTCCTTTTATTTTTTATAAGGGTCTAACTTTCCATTTAAGAGTTCTTGTTTCATCTTATTTAATTCTTGTCTAACAGCACCCTCAAATTTGTCAGTACCACCATAACGTTCAACAACTGCATCTAATCGGTCTTGTACTTCCTGATGATATTTATAAGTGTGTCTACCTCTATGATTAACTAAGTCCACTAAATTATCAACATCCTTATTTACATTAATACCTGTCTCTTTAAAAGCAGGGTGATTTTTGAAATCAAATTTCTTACTTTTATTAGTAGCTATATGATGTACTTCAGAGTTACTTACCCCCTTTGTAGGTGAAATAAAAACGGTTCCTGTTGATATCTTTGGTTCATTAGTATAAACAAGTTTATAACCATATAATTTAGTACTAATCACTTGACCATCTTTTGTAATTATATCATCATTAGGAAGTTCTACTCCATTAAATGTAGGCGCAGGGCATTCTATTAAATCGTAAGTATAAATATACCCATCTTTTTCATAAGTTATCTGTTTAGGCAAATTAGATATCTCATTTGGGAAATATGCCTTAAGTCCTACAACCATTCCAAAAGCAGTACAATTAATGTATTTTCGTGCTTCTTTATATGTAAATACAGTTTCTTTTGTTTTCTTATATTCATCTTCTCCCAAAACAATTTTTGCACACTCTAGTATTTCCTTTTCTTCTTTCGTTAAGTCTGCTGGATTCTTTAACATTAACTGCATTACTTTATTTTTATCTACTTGTCCATCTTCTGAAATAATGGACATACCTCTGATTTGGGATATCCCTGCAGTTATTCCTGATATCTTTGAAAATACTGAGCATATATTTTCTTCCATATCTCGTACACTATTACAATATGCATTAAAGGAATCTTTAAAATCTGTTAAACTAGTTGTTTGATCTTTTAGTGACTTTCGTGCCTTTTCAACATCTTCTCCAATAGGAAATGATGTAAAGGTTAGGCTATTCAATAAATTTTGTATTTCTACAAATTTAGAATCCATTTTTTTAAAATGGTTATTTACACATTCATCAACATTATTATTTATTGAAAACTGTCCTCCATATTGAAGTAAAATAATTCCTGTATCATCATTTGTAAGAGCTACACCGCCTGCACTTCTTTTTATGCAAGCTTCTAAGTCCTCACATCTTTTCTTTAATTGAATTGCCCTTGGCTTTTCTTCATTTTCTAACGCATTTTTCTCATATTTCATTTGTTTTATGAAATTTGTATAAAATTCCTGCTTTTTAATATGATTTTCCATAAATTTATCTTTTGCTTCACCTGACCAACCTTGGTCGGTAAGTTCTTTAATTGTTTTATTTATATTTTCTTTTTGTTCTTCTAAATCCTTTATTACATTTTCATATTGATTTATTGTCGCAGTTAATTCACCAATATCTAATTCAAAATCCATTTATTTTCTCCCATGTACTAATTATATATTAATGTAATTATAATATATCTAATTTTTACATTAATATTGATTTACTTCCTTTATTTTAATTATTATGTATATGTGTGTCAAGTTTTACTTATTTTTCCTAAACCAATATAGAGTACTTTAAATAATTGATAAAAGTCTTTATATTAATTATTTAAGGTATAGATATAATAATTCTATATATTTCTGTAGCCTTTGCAGCACAACTTATTATTTATTCTTATTAACTTTAGGATGTAAACTGT
The DNA here is from genome assembly GCF_012926525.1 of Clostridium muellerianum. Classification (GTDB taxonomy): domain Bacteria; phylum Bacillota; class Clostridia; order Clostridiales; family Clostridiaceae; genus Clostridium_AM; species Clostridium_AM muellerianum. The sequence goes on along the minus strand of NZ_JABBNI010000001.1, from coordinate 102,889 downwards.
AATTCTTAATAGTGCTAATCTTAATTTACATCCGAAAATTAACAATGATAATTTAAGGTATTTTAATAAGTGAATTTTAAAATTTTAATATAACAAAACAATTTGTATTTTGAAATAGATATTATTTAATAATGGTTATTTGATTTATATGAGATATCTTAATATATGAAATAATTTTGGATATAACTAATAAGCCTTTCCAATACGATTCAAAAAAGGCTGAATTTAATAGACCTAAATTTTAAGAAATTTTTTAATGGGATATTTTAAGATTAATTAAAACATGATATACTAATATTAGTGTTGAGTACATGTTTTAACGTTTTTAGGTTTTATCAAAGGTTGTAACTTTGATAAACTCTTTTACTTTTGTGTGTTTTTATTCCGTATCCCATCCTAATAATTGTTTTTCTAATTTTTCAAAATCATAAGTACGTTGTTCAAAATCATTAAATGTACTTTCTTGTAATACTTCTTATATTCTTTTTTCTGTTTATCCTGTTTTTCTTCATTTTTAGTTTTAAGTTCTAATTGTTGTGCCTGGAATATTTGTTTTAATAAATGTACCATTTCTTTTTTCTTCTGAAGTATATAATAATTCGATTTATTGAGACCTTGTCTCACCTTTGTAAAAATACAATTCTCTTTTTCGATCATTCTATTAATACAATGAGATACCCATTCCCTTGTTAAACCTAATTCATCAGCAATCTGTTGTTGGGAAGCATAGCAAATCATGTAATTGACCGATTCCTCTTGTGTATTAACACGACATTCCATAAAGTCTAAAATCATGCTACAAGTACCCCTTATGCCATTTGAGAGCGATTTCAAGAATCTTATTTTGAGATTTAATGTATCTGCATTACTGTAAATTTTCAAGCTTGGAATAGGCATAAACTCGTTTCTAAGCTGTTCTTTTAATTGTTCACTTAATAACATGATACTACACCTCCCCTAATACTTTTAGGTTTGATGTCATAGCTAAATACATATCATTATCAACACCCATAAATTTTACACTTATATCTCCGTCCGAGTGCATCATACCATGATAAATTCTAAAGCCAAAACTTCTAATTCTAATAATCACTATATAAGTTTCAATTTCAACTCTTTCATTGACTTCATAATTTTCGTAAATAACTGATTCTTTATCATCTTCCATTTCTTCTATTTGCTTATATACTGCTTCTTTTAGGAGGTTCAGCATTATCGTCTACCCCCTCTTATATTCATTAAAGGACTAGTTTTTACTGCTAAATCGATATTATCTTCATCTTTAATAGATTGTAGATAACGCTTAGTTATAGAAATATTCTCATGTCCAAGGAGACGACTTAGGGAATATACGTCTAATCCATTTCTAAGTTGCTCTTGAGCGTGCCAATGCCTTATTGTATGAGGAGAACATCTTATTTCGTCCCTTACACCTGCTTTCTTCCCTGCCTCACTAACGACACGTTCTATTGTCTCTATAGTTAGTGGTTTACCTGTATTGCTTAGAAAATAATTATTTACTTTAACTATCTTATCTTTAAAATAGAAATCTCTAATACGCTCATATCTAATCATATATTTTTTTAAAAGAGGACTAATACTTACTTGTCTTTGTTTATTACCCTTTCCTCTTAACAAAATAACCCTATCTTTTATATCTTCTTTTAATACAGTACAAGTTTCATTATTCCTAGCTCCTGTATCTACTAAAAAAGCAATAATCATTTTATTTCTAGCTTGCAAGAACGTAGTAAATTTATATATTCCCAACATATTAACTATTTCTTCATCTGTAAAAGTATTAATTATAACTTTTCCTTCTTTCTGCCATCCAACTTTTAAGCATGGATTTTCTTCTATATATTCTTCATTTAAACAATATCTGAAAAAAGCTCTTATAGTTTTTAATACTCCATTTGCATAAGTTGGAGTTAACCCCTTTTTCATTAAAAATTTAAAATATCTTTTAATGTGAATTGTTTTAATTTCTTCTAAATTTGTAATTTTAAATTCTTGCCTTAAATAATTGTGAAACAAAGCATTATTATTTCTATAAGATTTTAATGTTCTCTTAGAAAAATTTTTAACCTCACAATCAAATATAAATTCTTTTAAAATATCATTTAATTGCATAATAAAAACACCTCCAAATGTAAATAATTTTCATACATACATTTAAAGGTGTTATATTCCATCATAGAACGGTAAAAAAACGTATATCATCACGTTTTTCACAGCTTCAAATCTGTAAACCGTTGATATTATTTACTCTTCAAAGCCTTCAGGGAATTCAGCATTGTGATAAACGTCCTGAACGTCTTCGTCATCTTCTAAAGCATCAAGCATTTTTTGGAACTTAACTACTGTTTCTTCATCAATTGCAGTATATGTATCTGGAATCATTTTAACTTCAGCTTCTAAGAACTCAAGCTTATTGGCTTCTAAAGCTTCTCTTACTGTTCCAAAATCTTCTGGTGTAGTTGTTACTACAAAAACTTCATCTTCTGCTACAAAATCTTCTGCGCCAGCATCTAAAGCCATCATCATTAATTCGTCTTCATCCATATCATCTGTTTTTTCTATAACAATTTGACCCTTTTCTTGGAACATAAAAGAAACACATCCCGTAGAGCCCATGTTTCCTCCGTTCTTTGTAAATGCAACAAAACTACCATTATCATGTGATATATATCATTATCAAATTTATTACTTTTTTCCTATGTAATAGCACTGTTTATCATAATCATTTTCATAAAAGTTATGATTTGATTAATATATACATTACTATTACTACCTATAAATTATTATACTTCACAAAGTCATTAATATCTACACTTAAAATAAATTCTTCTATAAAACTTAAATTTTATTAATAATATTTAAATCAATTCTATTCTACTTAAACAGAAAACTTCTCCTTTGAGACTAAACATTTATATATTTTCATTAATTTTGTCTATACCATAAATGCACTTAGTGGTCAAATCAATTATATCATTATTAAGCCTTATATCATCTATTCTTTTATTGATAAGAGATTTTTTTAGCTTTATTAAGAATTCCTTAAATTCAAATAAATTGATTTTTTTATCCGTTTTTATAAACTTATAAAGCTCAACTTCTAAACCTACATCAATTTTCTTTCTCAATTTATACATTAAACATTGAGCGAACTTGTAGTAGTATTCTATATTCTTGTTTCTATAATCAATAAAATCCCATGTAATTTCAAATTTTTCAAACGTTTCCCTTGCTTCATCATTTAAATTAATATAATGTATCATAGCTACTTTGCCATTGGAATCTATTAAATGCACGTGATATAAATCCTTATTATATTTCTTAAACATTTTTGTGGATAACTTTTCAGAAAACACTTCAAGTAAAGAAAGCCCCAAACCCTTATTAAATGAAGTTTTTTCAAAATAAAGTATATCATATCCTCTAAATATAAACATTCTCAACCTATCTTCTTTTTTACTCATTTCTATTGAATTAGATAGAACCATTGATATGATTATTCCTGTCATAGCCACTCCAAGAAAGCCTTCCAAAATCGAAACTATTCTTACTATTCCAACAACTGTTATATCACCATATCCAACAGTAAAAAATGTCATACTGCTAAAATAAAGTAAATCGAGAAAAAATAAAATAAAACTTCCCTTGTAGTCTGAAACATTAATACCTTTAATATGTAAAAAACCATTAAATATTTCTTGCTTTTTTTCCTTTGTAATATCTAATGCACTTAATAAATTAGGGTATTGATGTTTAAAATTCTGTATGTCAACAAGAACTACTGTCATGTAAAAAAATGCAAAAATAAATATTATTAACATTGATACAAAAAAATAAATAAATAGAACTCTTTTAAAGATTCTAACTTTCTTAACAAAAACGTATATTACTGTAGGTATCGTGACAACTAACAAAATAAATAGCATAGGAATTAGTTTCAAATAAGATAATTCATCCATGGTAATACCCTCCAAAATTTAATAATATGTATATATTATCAAATTCTATCAATTAGGCTTTATAATAGAACTGATACTTTATTAAATTAAATAACTATAGTTATCTGTTTTAGAATTTAGTATATGACTTTTCTCGCTTATAAAAAAATTTTTACAGATATATAAAATTACTATCATCATAAATAGTTATAATATAATAAAAACTCCTAAATAGCTTAATATTCAAGAGTTCTAAATTTAATATCTTAAAAATTATGTATTGGTAAGTACATTGGAATATTATCCATAGCATCACATTTATCGAATAATGTAAATTCGTCAGCTAATTTCAAGAATCGATTATTTTCATAAAATTTTACTGCATCTGGAACAGCACATAATAATATTGTTTTAGCAGCAATTAAATTTACACTCATATCATACAAGTTACTTATTATTTGTCGCAAAATTAAACTACTTACTAATTGATTATTATATAAGCAATCCTGGTATTTTTTATCGACTGCGAACATATTAATCATAAAAGCACTTATAGGTGAAAAATGTTCTCTTTTTTCTTCTTCAGGTATTGCATCATCCTCATAATCATACAGGTCTTTAATATGTACTGTTGATGTTGATATTGTATAATAAGCAACTAATAATTTTTTATGATTTTTTTTATCAACAACTATGTATGTTACTCCACTTCCATTAATCTTATCTTTTAAAGCGGTCTTAGAAATATATTCATTAAACGCAAGTTCTCCAGAATTAAATGCATTTGACAAACATTCATATTCTGGAGTAAACTTAATAACTTCCATATTAAATTCTTTTAATAACTTTAACTCTTTTTTTCGCATATTTAATCCCTTTTTTCTTTTCTAAATAAATTTGCAGCTTGTCTACATTCCTCCAAAAAAGAATCAGTTATTTTATTCCTATTACTTTCTTCTATAAATGCTTTAGCTTTAGATGCATTAATAACAAACTTACTAGGCTTACAACTTGTTAATACTGCCATAGTTCTCCCCCCATTATCATTTAGTATTTTTCGTAATTTTATCTTTTTCCCCTTATGGTTTGTCCATTTCTTTATATTCATTTTACCACCTCATTGTTTGATTAGCAATAATTGTCGAATGATTTTTTATTTAAATATGAATCATTTTTAGATATTATGGGTATAATATATTTTTATACCTTTTTATATTTTACCATATACTGTAATAAAAGTAACGAATAATCATTTTCTAATATCAGACATATAGTTTGTAATATTATTCTAATTTACATATTTTGTATAATTATTATGTTATTAAAAATTAAGCATATATAAGTATCTTTAGTCAACATAGAATCAAATTCATAATAAACGAATTTATCAAATACTCTTTAAAAGTTTTAAAATTTCGATTTTATTTTCATTAAATTCCACAACAATAAATTGGATAACGTGGTAAAATAAATAATGTAAGTATAATTTATACATAAAAATACAAATCATGGAGGTACTACTATGTTATTAGAAATTTTGGATAGGTGTATTAATATAACTGCTACTAATGAAGACCAAATACTCTCAAGACATACAGGAAATTTACTACTACGTTTTTCATGTAACATTAACTTAAAAGGAGATGACTTACAAAATCGTTTCAATAAATTTATAAACTCCAAAAAATGTATAAATGAAGTTGATAATGAAAAGAACATATTAAGAACATTTAAAATTGTTAACTCATCATATAGCTATATTCAAAATAATGAACCCACATTATATAAATATACTATACAACTTGAAGAAAATGAAGAATTAAAAATTGATACATTAGTTATTGAAGGACAAGATATAAAGCCATATTATTATGAAGAACAAGTTGATAAGGATTCAATAATAATTAGCACAAAAATAAAGATAACAGATGATGAATTAAGCAAACTTAAGGAGAGCGTAAAAGGAAAACAGTATTTTGATGTTGTTAGAAAAGGAATTGATGATAAACCCATACAAATGAGGTATGGTAAAGTATTATGGTCACAACATAATAGCTTTACAAAGCAATATATTACACTTGTTGAAAAATCATATGATATGAACAATACTGATAATTTCAAAGGCATGTACTATCCTGAATTTAATAACATGCAGGAAATTCTAATATATTCTAGTGAATACCTTGAAAATCTTACTAACCTTTTAATAGAAAAAAATATATTGTCAGAAACAGAAGTTGAAAAGGTAAAATCAGATACTAAAGAGAACTTAAATAATAAATTTAGGGAATTATATAAAGTGAAAGATATTGATGAAGATTTATAACAAAAGTAAATTGCCAAAATATTGTTATATTGAAGATACTAAGAAAAATAGAGAGTCTATTTCTATGATAAAATAGAAGCTTTATCAACATCTAAATAGAAAAGAGCTATTTACCGATAGCTCTTTAAACAAAAAACCTTTATCAAATACAAAAGCACCTTAGCCTTGTACTCCTTTCTCTATTATGCCCACACTATAGCTATATTATCCAGTAGATGTTCATGATTAAAATAGTGCTCACTATAAAAATATAAACCTAGTCTTGTTATTTATATCAAAAAAATAAAAATGCACCCTTCGCCAAGTAGTGCATTTTTATAACTCAAAAACATATTAACAAAAACCTCAACGGCTTTTCTATTTACATTATGCTCATTTCTAAGTTATTTATAACTAAATCATAAATATTACCTATATGAACCAAAAAATACTATAATTCTTAGTTAATACTTTTATATGTTATATTATATTTAAAACCTACATATAGCTCATCTTCATATTGATGATAAACATGGATACCATCTACTTTTAGTATTTTAATAAAATCCTTATCTAGTTTTTTATAAATAGCCTCGCTCCTCGTCACAGCATCTATTTCATATTTTTTATCATCCCATTTTTTTAGTATATCCTTAAAGGTTACAGTAAATTTATTTTTGCTGAATTGAATAGCATGTGTCATTTCATGAATTAAGTCATAAATTATTTTATATTTAGTCCACATATCCTCATATTTTTTCCACAGTGTTTCATCTACATATTTCCAATCTTCCAATTCTTTAAAAGCTTTTTTCTTTAATATAAGACTTTCTCGTATTCTTTCTTCAAAAATATGAATTTCATTTTTATTACGTTTATAAAGACCTTCAGTTATATTATTCTTTCTTATTTTTTCAATACCCCGCTCTTCCACTGCCCCCAGCAAATCCAACAACCTCACATTTTTTACACAAAAATAAAAATACCCTTTAAAATTTTTATGAATAAATACTTTTGCTTTAACCTTTTTATATTCTATTGAAAGAACTTTCATACATTCATTTATTTCCTCATTTGAAATTACATTCGAATAATTTTTTACTATTAGTTTACCTACTTTTGATACTCTCATTACAATCACCCATAATTCAATCTTTATTACCAAATAATAGATTCAAAAAAGCGAAAAGGTGCTTCCACAACAAAGCACCAATTTTTTAAATCTAACATACACTAAGTAACAAAAACCACACGATTTCCTTACTTATTTCTTATTATATCCAAGTTTTATAAATTATAAACTTAATCTTTGTTTCATTCCGTTTTTTTATTTCAGCTCCATTTATATACTTTTAATTATTCAACTTACTCCTCTATCTCCACATCTTCCATAGCATCCAATTCTTCCTGTGTTATTCCATATTTCTTCATAATTTCTTCCATGGAGTAGCTCTTCATACCATCTTCATTTTTCATGCGTTGTTCAGCTTCAATTATTAATTCACAATCTTCTATTGTTTCTATAATATCTCGGTACTCTTTGGGACTGATAAGCACACATATTGGCTTATTATCTTTAACCACAATTTTACAACCACTTTTATTTACTTCATCAAAAATTTTACCTGCTTCTCCATTATTAAATCTAGAAATAGGAACTATAGAATTTTCTGTATTGTTTAGCATTAACTCTTCCCTCTTTTCGAAAGTTGATTGATACTATTATACTCAATATCATTAATTTTATCATCATTGTAGATTTTCAAATTAAATCAAAAAAACACTTACATTATCAAATTATTTTAGGTTAATTTAATAAATTTTTCAAGTAACATTAGATTAAAATTAAACTTAATATTACTTAAATCCTCGAAGAGATATAAGCACTATTAATCCTACTACAATTTGAAAATAATTCCTAAAACTTAAAAGAAATCGCCTTTTTTAATTTACAAAATATTCCAATGTCAATTCCCTAATTGGCAGTCTATAGCCCTTCTGAATAAAAAAGCTCACAGTTCTAATTTACTGTAAGCTTTTTTATCACTAATATGCTCCTATTTTAAATACACCAATTCCACATCGAGGTAAAACATTCTCTACTTTTGTCACATCATCTTCATTTAATTCACCGTCATAATATATGTATAGAGACACTAAATTAGTTAATGTCTTTAGCGTACTCAAATCACTTGTTTGAGTATTCTCTAAACTAAGCGATTTCAGATTAGGCAACTTTTTTAGTACGCTTATATCAGTTATTTGCGTTCTGTATATGTAAAGAGATTTCAAATTAGTCAAGCTTTTTAGTACATCTATATCACTTATTGTATTGTATATTAAATCAAGCTCCTGTAAGTTAGTTAACCCTTTTAGTTCATTTATATCACTAACTTGGCTATTTCCTATGTCAAGCTTCTGCAAATTATACAAGCCTTTTAATACAGATAAATTAGTTAATTTAGTACCAAATAAGCGAAGAGATTTCAAATTAGTTAATTTCTTTAATCCACTTATATCACTTATTGGATTATTAGATAAATCAAGTTCTTGCAAGTCAGTTAACTCTTTTATCCCATTTATATCACTTATTTGATTTCTATATAAGTGAAGCGATTGTAACCTAATCAATCCTTGCAATGGACTTATATCTTTAATTTGATTTTCATCTAAACAAAGCTCGTTTAAATTAGTTAACTCTTTCAATCCATTTATATTACTTATTCGATTATCCCCTAGATAAAGCTTCTGTAAGTTAGTTAAATGCTCAATTCCACTAATATCTTGTATATTCATGTTACGAGCATATAACTTTGTTATTCCTTTAATGTCTTTGATTGTTAAGTTTCCTGTAGTTTTTCTTATTTGTTCTCTTACTGCTTGTTCTAAATTTTTATCTTTAAAGGTTACTATGCTGTCATCATCTTTTCTAATATTAAAATGCACTTTATATTCTTTCTTCAATGCCTTGCCCTTATTAGAATGTACTTTAGTTCCAATATTTAATATATAACTTTCCCCTGCTGTATAACCTTCTGTTGGAGCTGTTACTGTAACCATTCTGCTATCATCTTTTCCTAATTTAATACCTACATTTACTGGATTACCTTTACTATCTGTTACAGTAATACCTTGCTTAGTTGCATCATCAAAACCAACATTTCCAGTAAACTTTAATGTCCATGTTTTATTTTTATCTACTGTTTGATAATCAGTATAATTTGCCGCTTTTACATCAGGTGCAATCAATAAAAAAGCACTAAAAATTATTGCTATTAAGAATTTATTTTTCATTTTATTAGTCCCCCGTATTATGTTTATTATATATATTTAAATTTCTAAAAGTTATCACTAAAGTCATTTAAAGCATATAAAAAGGAATTCACCATATAATGAATTTCCTTTTTATCTACTTTTATCTATTTAGCTAATAAATTTTTTACAAATTTATATACTTTCGAACCTTTATTGCTTTTGTCTACTTTTACATATAAATTTCCTGTACCTCTATCTAAAATATATGAACAAGGACTTAATTCATGTCCTACGCCCTCTCCATGTGAGACCAAACAGTTATGTCCTAATAAGTTTGTGCCATCTTCTACAATGTAATTTTCATATACTCCATCAATATATATATATCCATACTTTTCATAAGCCTTTATACCTCCCCACTCATGGTCACCCTCGCTTAAATATTGACGCATTAGTTCATCTGATTGTTTGAGTGACAACTGTGATGTTAATTTATCTGATGTTTTGGGTACTACTGGTGGCTTACCCAACACATTTTTTACAAGTTTAAATTCCTTTGCGTTTGGATTATTTCTATCGACCTTCTCATACAAATTCCCACTGTTTCTGTCAAGTAATAATATATAGTTGAATTTACCATTAACCAAACCTGTTTCAACAGCTGTACACATATGAGCATGTGTAACACTAGCTAGGTTTCTACCATCAGTAAGGGTTAAGTCATTGAATCCTAGCATATTTACTCCCATTTGACCATCTTCTCCATATACCTTATTATAATCAACATTTAAATATGCTCCAAGTATTTTACTTCCTTCTAAAAATGTTATCGGTGGCTCCACATATTTGTCTGGAGTAGTAAATACTACTGCATTCCTATCATTCCAGTCTTTTTCATATTGAGCCTTAGCTTGTGCATCTTGTGTAGCCTTAGTGTTTGTCATGCTATTATATAAATCATCTACTACATTTTGAGGAAGTATACCCGTTCCACCAACTACTTCTATATCTTTTATCTTACTTGCATTTTCAGTTAAAAATTTCTTAGCAGTACCGTAGTAATCTTTATTTACAAATAGTATCATACTTCTATCTTGCCCTGCTATAGTTGATAGTGATAAAGCATCTGCTAATCCTTCATTTGATACTAAATATACTCTATCTAATTTTAAAGCTCCATCTGTTTCAATATTACCAGTATCTTTAAATGTATTGTATATCTCAATATTTGTATCTTCTTTCGTGTTACCTAGAACATTTACAGCAATTCCATTTCCAGTACCTTCACCTAATCCTTTTTCAGCTTGGTTTCTAAAATCTTGATGATATTTTTCGCCAACTAATAGGTAAGTGTGAAATTCATTGCATATATTTTGTTTTATTGTATTGGCTACCCCATTATCTTTGTCCACTAATATAATAGGAGCGTTATAATATGATGCTACTGGAGATATCGCTAAAGCATCTTGCCAATTCTCATTTTCAACAACATAAACATCATTTTTTCTACTAACAAGATGATGTGCAATTTTAGTAGATGTTTCAAATCTATCTTGTCCTGCAATTCTCTCTTCTACAGTAATTCCTAAATTGCTTAATTCATTTTCTACATTTTTTGAAATTACACCAGTTCCACCAATAATAAATACTTTTCTAACTTTTAATCTTTGTAGTTCTGATTTTATCACATTTGGAATACTATCTTTATTAGTTAACAATATAGGGGCTTCAAATTTTCTTGCTAATGGAGCTACTGCTACAGCATCGGGGTAATCCTCTGAGTTAACTAGAACTGCATAGTCACTATACTGTCTCCAGTATTGAGATAATTTTACTGAGGTTTCAAACCTGTCTTGTCCACTAATACGATTAATTGTAATAGGGTCACTTGCATATACATTGTTATTATATACTAATGTAGTGCCTATGGTAAAAATTGATGTTAATGTTAATCCTAATAAGATGTTTTTCATTTTTATCTTTTGTTTATTCATTTTTTCTTATCCCCTTTTCTTATATTATCGAGATTGCAAAATATTTAATTTTTTATTTAGTAAATTAGCTTTATAATGTAAAGCATCTCTATACTTTTGACTTCCCTTATCTAAAGTAGATATATAGTTATTACATTGATTTATTTCATCATTGATTTCATCTAATCCACTGGATGTATTTTGAGATTGTTCATTATTTTTATGAACCTTTTGGCTATTATTATTTCCTTGTGAGTTAACCTCTACAGATTTAGTATTTTGTTGTTCAGATTCTTCCTTATCTTTTTGTTGAGCCTGTGCAATAGTAGTTTGTAATTGTTTTGCATTTGTATTATTTGAATCTATTTTTAATACTTCAGCAATATATTTATTAGCACTATCATAATCTTTATTAGATATAGCCGTATTAGCATTTTGTATATTATCACTTATAATATTCTTTCTACATTCTTCTATTTTACCTTGAGCATTAGTATATACTTGTCCTGCAACTTGATTAATTGTGCCTAACTTTTGTATAGCTTCTGAATACTTCTTATCTGTTATTAATTTTAATCCTTCATTATATGTATTTTGATATTGCTTATAATTTTGTGCCATAGCTCTATTCTTTACTACATTGCTATCATCCTTTATTTGTAGGGCTTTATCATATAATGATATAGCTTCATCATAATTACCAGAATTAAAATTTTGATTAGCAGAGTTAACTAAATTATTGTAATTTTTAGCTTGTACAATCTTAGAAGTTCCAAACGCAGAACCTATAAATAATAAACATGATAAAAGTATTCCACTAATTATCATAAGTATCTTATTTTTTGCCATAATTAATCTGCACCTTTCTTCATTTGTTTATATAAGTATATCAAAAAATGAAATACTGGTAAATAATTCTTTAACATTCTGTATACAATTTGTTAACTATTTTTTAAAATTACTTTCTCAGTTTTATAACAAACAAAAATAAGCTAGGTAACGACTAGCTTATCTTCTTCCATGCAACTTTTAATCAAAAAAAAGGGGTTGCCGTATAAGCCATGTCACAACTAACTTATACTTGCGAATGTTCCCATGAACCACTAAAAAAACATTTCCCACTTATATTCTTAACCTTTTTAGACATTTTATTCATTTGCTGTGTTAAATTATCTAATATTATCTAAAACTATCTTTTTTCTAAATTTTTCTGGAATTCCCCTTTCATCTGCCAGCTTATTATATAATACACTTAACGCATCTATATTATTTATAAATACTGCTTTATTTAATCTGTTTTTATTATCTTGTACAAAAAATAAATGCTCTACAATATTATTACGGAACAAGGTTTTAACTATTTTTTCTGTAAACATTAATTCTATAAAATGATACATATTATTTGCTTTCTTATAGGTTACAAATATTTCCTTTCCTTCTACATTTTCGCAGAGCCTTTTATAAAAATGCTTCATAGAGTCAATTAGCTCCATTACAAAACTTATCTTATAATCCTTAAGCAAATACTTTATCGCTTCAAAATACTCATCTTTATATAAAATCCTTTTACATTCTTCAGTCCTTTCATTATCTATTTCATAGGATATATTATCAAAAATGCTAAAAATATTTATTAAATTTCCTCGTAAGTTATCATTATCTATAGTTATTGCAACATCATTTTTCATATTTTCTTCTATATCCTTTAAAGCTTCTTTCCATATCTGTTCAGTTTCTCTGTTATTTATCATTGTTTTCTCTCCTATCTATATTTTAATTTTTCTTTTAAATAAAGAAGTATTACATCAACAAAATTATAATGTAATACTCCTTAAAATTATCTCTAAATGTAATATTTTTCCCTGTACGCGAACGTTATTGTAAAATTACCTTGTCTAACTCGCAACATTACGCCATCAAGTGGAACGCTTAGCCAATTATTATTAAAGTTTTTATATCTATTTTTCTTTAAACTACTTTCTATGATTTGTCTCTCATTGTCTATAGTTATCACCTCTCCAACCTGTAAACCATCTAATCCACCCTTAAGCTTCTTTCCCGATAATCTACCATTTACACATGTTGTGTCAAGTGGTGCATTATTTCCAATCTCTCCAACCTTAGCATACTCAATATTAAAGCCAGTTTTATCATCGGTTCCATCGTCCTTCTTAAAGTAAGTTGTTATTATCTCCGCAGAGTGCTTTTCTTTTATCTTAGCCACAAGAGTTATTACACAATCTTCAGCTTTTGGGTCTTCTCCACCTATTAATGTGAAGTTTTTCCACTTAGCTACCTGTTTCTCTCTATTTAAGAAGTCCTTAAGATTAATCAAACTACCATTATCAACATTCTTTACACCCGTATTTGTTATAATATATGGCATTTGAATTTGCTGATTTACATTAGCAAGACATATAATATCATTATACTTTTCACCACACATTTTGTGTGTAATAGTTAAAGTAGTTGCATCATAAGTAACATCGTACTTGTCTTTATTATATCTTTCCTTCTTATCGTTTTGTTCAAGTATCGTTTTAGCCAAAGCCTTTATCGCATCAGATTGAGTACAGTCTTTTCCACCTTCTAATGAAGAAGTTAAGAATCTATTTTTAGGGTCTAATTTATCCACCAAACTTACAGGTATATTTCCTTTTGTTCCTGCTTCTATCGCATCCAATTCAATTTCATTCTCAGAAGCTATTTGACCTAAAACAATTGAGTGTTTGAATGTGTATTGACTATATTCCACTCCATACACGCCTGTCCCGTTTATTGCTTTTACTATATTTAGCATTGTTTTATTTTTGTCATCGCCTATTTTAATCTGATAACTCCCACTAAAAAGATAATCCTCAGCAGTCCTAGTTTCATATAATTTATATAAATCTGTTATCTCAATTTCTGAAATAAAGCCTATAGTTCTAATATTTTCATAGAAATCAATGTGAACCCTATTACGACTTAATGGAGTTACACTTTTTACGATGTGATATTCTATTCTAATATTTTCATCTATGGTCTCATTGCTATTTTCTAATGCAACATCATCTCCAGATGCTGTTTTATTACTATCTATTATCATGTTGTTAGGATTATTAATCTTTATCTTAAGTTTTACGATGTCACCTGCTTCTATCGTCTTTATTCTTAAGCTCTCACTATACGCTTTAATTTTAGCTTCTGTATCATATCTATCCACACCACCCAGTCTTAAAGCTCCATTTAAAGGAATAGCACCAATACCCGTAACTGTAACAGATTGACCTGTATTAGTTGTTGCAGTATCACTTGCTTGAACTCCTCCTACGATGATATCATTTTTTGTAAATCCAATAGCTTGTTTTTGTGCATCTGTCATCACCCCAACATTTACGAAGTTATTAAATCCAAAAGAGTTTAAATAGCGAATTGCATTATAGTAATCCGCTCCAGCTCCATATACATTACTTCCACTAGGAACCTTGTACATCAGTGTTACTCCTTTAGGGCAAATATTAGATGTATATTCACCTAATTCTCCACCTTTTTTCTCTTTATTATATCTATCAGCAAATTCCTGCATTGCTAATTTTGTTCCTTCACGCCCCGGATTATTAGCACTACCTTGCAAACGTATTGCAGGATATATGTTTACTTCCATAGGCATACCAGTAACTCTTGTTGTTCTTGTATCAGTAGTGTCTGTCTCAGAGGGTTTTGAAGTTAATAAGTTACCTGTTTTAGGGTCAAAATCAGATGGCTTGGTTCCAGCTAATACTCCCCCTATCACTATATCAAAAGGCTTGAAAAGAGCTTTCTTTTTATCTTCTAATGTCATACTTGTTGTATCTATAACTGTATATCCAAGAGGAGCTAATATCTTACATGCATTAGTATAATCATCATCAGTAGCATTTGTCTTATCTGTACTCTTGCCAGCATAAACCTTAGCACCTACTGGGATTGTTGATGGAACTAAGGAATTGGGGTCTATACAGAAGTCCATATCAGATTCTTCATATAAATTGATATCATCCCCCGGTGTCATTCCTACTATTTTCTTTACAACTTCATTTTTAATATTGCTACTTTCAAGAATGATACTTGAATCTACATCTATTAATATTCTTTCATTATTATCTTTTACATTAAAGGTTACTATTTCAGTATCTTCATTAACTAATTGTTGAGTTATCCAAGATTGCCCTTGAATCTCATTCATTTTTTCCTGCATTGCAATTTTTGTAGCAACCCTATCAGTTGAAGCTAGATTTTTCGCATTCTCTGTATTAATACCTTTAGCTGGAATACTTGTTATACTAGTTCCATCCTTAACTGAGCCATCATCATTCAAATCTTCTTTTTTTATACCATAATTATTTTGAAAAACAATATCATTCTTAGTAAATACTACTTGATTTCCATTGTGGTCGATTATATTATTTTCCTGTACCTTAAACCCATTAGTCTTTATAACATCAAAGTATTTTCCAAAAATATTTACTGCATTTTCATAATCTCCATCTGGTGGAACACTGCCTGCAAATACACGTGGTTTAGAGCTTGTTTTTACTTGGTTATTTATGTAAACTTTATAACTTTCACCATTTTCCCATACTGGAGAAGGAAATATTTGAATGCCTGTATTATCTGTTGTAGGCTCAACAATTATATCTACCTTATTGCCTTTACAATCTTTAACCCATACATTAGTATTATTTATAGTCGAAGTATCTAACGGAGCGTTGTAATGATATGTTATAACCTTATCTGTATTACAGCTTCCAAGGTCTATTTGTAATAAAGATTTATCACCTGTTTCTGACGTTGTTAACTCATTATTCGCATCTGAGTTTATAATATTTTTTGCACTTGCTTCGGTTTCTGTAATCAATTTATATTGTAATGGTGCTGATATATTGCTTTTTCCATCAAGTTTTAATGCTTGGGATATATAAAGGAAGTAATAAGAATTGTATTTTAATGCTTTTTTTGGTGTTATATCTAATATATTAGGAGCTATGGAATTAATGTTAATGTCAATATACACTTGAATTTTATCTCCATCTTGCAATATTACAGCATTACCTACTAAACTATTATTTACATAGCCACTATCTAGCTTGCCATCAAATGGTATTTTAATGGTCTCAGATATTGGAACATTAGATAATGGTATAAAATCGTTATCTACATGAGTTTCATTTACTTCTGTTTGTACAGTAAAATCTATAATCCTTTCGCTACCTAAAATAGCAGTACCATCTACGTTTTTAATGCCAACTCCCACATGTAGTTCATATGTTTTTCCATATCCATATCTATTTTTAGGGCTTACATTGATTATTTTTCCACTATCAACTAAATTAATATTTACATCATAGTGTATGCTACTACCTTCTTCTACAACATAAACATTATTACTTAAGGTAGAACTATCAATCTTTTGAGCTGAATATATTGAAAATGTCTTTATAGGACTTACTCCATCATATTTATCTATAGTTGTATCATTCTCTTTTTTAGTATGGACTTTTATTTTTCTAACTTGATGAAAGCTTTCTCCTTTTATATCTTTAACACCCTTTGAAACATATAAGTAATAGTAATTATCATAAGAATAAGGTGTTTTAGGTGTTACTCCTATAACCTTTTTATCTTTAGATATATCATGGGTACAATCTATTAATTTACCTTCAATATCTCTTATTTGGATTGTATCATTGTTTATTGTTTTTTCATCTACTTGATTATCAAAAGTAATAATTATCCTTCCTAATATTGGGACGTTATTTATTTCTTGCTGATAATCTTCGTTACTTTCTGAATCCCACAACACACGAACAAAGTCCTTGTTCCAGTATCCCATTTTTCTAATACCAATGTCGGAAGGATTCTTTGAAATGTTTCTAACTAAGCATTTATCAACATCCTTTAATTTTTTGGTACTTATATTTACATTGTCACTAACCAAAGTATTTCGGTCTGTATTTACTAGGTAGTTTATTTCGCTACCATCTGTAAGCAAATGGTCGGTCATCTTTATAATATCTTCTCGGGTTCCCCCCATAAATTCGTAATTTATATCTCCTACCTTCATGGTTTCTCCTGGCATTAAATTACTATTCAAATATAACCTAGCCTTACCCCTATCAACATAATTAGATATATCGACCTTTACAGCTTGCGGACTAACTAAGTCATTTGAATCAAATTCAAAGCACTGATTTCCAATAGTTATAGTACTCCCATCATTAACCCAACTATTTTCATTAAAGACCAAAATGTTACTAGCTTTTTTTGCAAAAACTGGAACCATTATATTTGAAGTTTCTAATTTATTGTATGGTTTACCGTAGCCTAAATCAAACTCATATGTATTATTACCTAAAATAAATTTTTCTCCGTAAAATATAGTTCCAAGAAGCTGAAATATCCCCGAAGCACTTTTACCTTCAGAAAACTCAAAAGGAGGAAATTTACTAAAATCGGTTTTTTGTACATCATAAATTCTCCGAAAATTATCATTTAGTTCAGAATTTCCTCCGAGCGATAAATCATCTATCTCATGACTAGTCATTTTTATACTTTGATTATTTTCATCTGTCCCCGGTACATGTCCAACTTGGATTTTTATTTGAGGTTTTATCAAAAAATCTGAGTGATTGAAGAAATATATCTTTGATGAGTCTTCTGTTTCATCTTCAGACTCCATTACCTTATAAGGCTGGTTTCCTCTTTCTAATGAATAACAAATATCTGAGTTTGTTTCAAATGTAACATTAAAATAACCAGCTGGTAAATTAAAATGATTAAACATTGAATTATTAACTACTGTTGCCATATAAATTCTTTTTGGTTTTGTAATATCGTATTCATCATTTAAAACTTGGCAATCTTGTTCAAACCACAATTCTTTATATCCTGTTGTATCTAACAACCATCTTTGAACAGCTCTTTTCAATGAATTAGTTACTACTATTTCATCTGAAAAAGCCAATTGCAATTCTATCTGTTTGACATCTGTTTGTATGTTTTGAAAATATGCATTATCTTTATATTTCAATTTTGTTTTATTTAAAGTTCTATTACTAAAAAAAGGCTCTTGTATCATCCCACTGCTATCAATATTCACATTGATTATTCCAAAGTCACTTGCATAACTTCCATTAAAATAAAAATTTTCGCTTGCTTTTATCATTTATACTTTTCTCTCCTTTATATTTATAATTTAATTTTTTGCATAAATAAAAAGAAGATGTTTTATAATTTCAAACATCTTCCCTATAATATATTAATTGTCTTAAATATTTCTACAATTCTAAAGCTGATTCAATTCTTTATAGTTAAATGATTGTACTATTTCTGTACTTCCATCTATCAAAACAGCTTCAATTTTCTCTGGATTTAATGGTACTATTTCCTTACTCTCAAAAGACTCTTGCACCACAGCACTATAAGACCGTTTGCCACCTAATCCAGTGACCTTCTCGTGATTATTAAGCGAGTTTCTCTCGATAGCAACATCCTCATTAGGCTGAATAACTTTAACTTGGTTATTACCATAATATACTTTTAAGACCATATGAATATTCTTATAGAAATCCACTGATTCTCCAACAATCACTGAAGTACATACACATAACTTGCGATTTGGTGTTTTATTCGCAATCTCTGCGTACGTTACATTTTTATATTGTCTTGCATATTTTTCTGCTTCCTCAGCTACAAATAAATAAGGAGTGTCTATAGAACAGACAATTAACATACCATTATTGCATGTTAAAGTCTTTTCTTCTCCAATATCTTTTTCATGTGACTTATGTGCTATTCCTTTGCCTACAGCATCTTTAAATTCAGTGGCAGTTAAAGGATATGTGCTTATTCCATCAATTAAATATGTATCATTTTGTTTTTCTTGTGTTTTTTGCTGATTTGTACTAACACTATTTTGCTGTATATTATTTACAACTGATTGTTTATCTTGACTATCAGAATCATTATGTACTTTAGCTAAATATACGCCAGTTAATCCAGCTACTATAGTCAATACAATACTTACTAAAATTAAAACACCTTTCTTCAATATCTTATTCCCCCTTAAAATAAAAATTGCATATTTCAAGCATATTGTACCAAAGAATAGCTAACAACTCAAATTATATAATTTGCGTGTAGTTCCGATGATAGTGTTTGAAGTTTCTTTAGTCTTTGAATAGTTCTAACATCAACTCCAAGCTCTTTTGCAATATCTTCTTGAGTTATCAAGGGATAATTTTTACCTCTTGAGCCACCATGAGTTACACCACATAATTTTTCATACTCTGCAAACACTTTACCTTGTTTAACAGGGTTATTCTTGAGCCTACCAAAATTAGTTGCTAAAAGCTTTTTTAATTTGTCATTTTCATCAATGATATCTTCTCTTATTATTACTGGTACTAACTCAATACCTAAATCTGTACACTCTTTTTTAAATTTACTTTTATCAATAATTATATCTCTAAAATACCCATATGTAATATGTAGGTATTTTTTTATTTATGGAATATTTTTAAATAGCCCCACCTACCTATATATAAGTCCAATTAAATAAACTTCGATGGTCGTGTAGGTTGAACAGTCTACCCTGCTAATTGAAAATGAAGGTCACCTAAAAGTGGAAAATAGCCCCCCTATTCCTTAGAATAATTAAAACAAAAGGCTTATTTACTTATCTTCTTCTTGGATGATTTTAACATATTTTTTTAATGTGTTTCTGCTGATGTTATGCTTGTTCATCAAGTCAATTTGCTTTATATTTCTATTACCTAAAAATCCAAATATGTCTGCTCTTAATTCGTCTGTCATTTTATCTAATGTGTTAAATTTTCGACCACTTTTTTTATCTGATGCTTCAATCCCCTGTTTAATTCTTTTAACTATTATTTCTCTTTCCTTTTGCACCCTATCTAGCTCCACAATTAGTAATAGTTTTATAGTACTCTCTAATGCAGTTTTAGCAACCAAGTCCTGTTCTGTTGCCACTCTACATAAATTTTTTATATAATCTGTACTTACTGTTGGATTGTCTATAAATACCAAGTTAATATTCTTATCCATCAATTCCATATATTTAGAATATCCCTCTTCTGCTTGACGTGTAAATCTACTTATTTCTTTAAATACAACTGTATCATCCTTTTTCAAGTTACCTTCTAACTCTTCCCATTCTTTTCTTTTAAAAGTGCTCCCAGTACAGTCATCTTTATAAATATATCTATCTGTAAATTTTAAATTGTTATTATCTGCATATGTTTTTAAACTCTTGTATTGCCTATTAAAACTCTGTTTATCTGTACTCTCTTTAGTTGATATTCTTAGATAAAAATAAAAATTACTCATATTCTAATCCCCCTAACTATCAATTAATCTATAGTTTAATTGATACCCCTATTATACCGTCATTTAATCCATAAATCAATATACTTTGATACTTTTATCATAAACACTTAATTTAATGGTTTATTTGATACTTTCCCAGCATCTGTGATTTTTTTAATTTAAGGATTGCAATAAAATTGGAAGAAATATGGGTCTTTCTTGAAATATACCCTTAGTTATTTCCTTTATACTTAATGTAAGACGTCTTGAAAGTTATTAAATTCAGCTCTAGAGCTTACAAAATATAAAAATCATAGAAAGGAGAACTTTTCCATGAACGAAATACAATTATTTAAGATTATACTTTTTATATTAATCTGCTTTTTAAATATAGTTATAGTGTTGTTATAACTTTAAAACAATAGAATAACAGGAACAGAATTACTCTGTTCCTTCCAAACACTTGCAATCGTACCTGTCATCGTACCACAAAAACTATTAACGTGGGCAATTACAAATACTAAAGAAATTCTTTATAGTTTAGCTATTCTCTAAAAAAAAAATGCTATCGTGTGTCATCGTAAGTGGCTATCGTTAAGCCTAAGAAAATCTTTTATATTATGCTGAATTTCCACCCTTAAATAGCATTTAAAAAAATTTCAAGTTCTGTGTAGTTGGGTCAGATAGAATCCGGAATTTCACACTTTTAAATTTTGAAAATTACCCTGCTTAAGCACATTTTTTTGTATTTTCTAGCTTGTCTACTACCTCTAGATATTTTTTAATGTCCTCTTTATTGCTATTATCAAGTATACTTTCTATGTAATTTGAATTGAATTCTTTTATGTCTGCATTAACATCCTTTTTCAGCAACTGATGAAATGACATATGTGATGATTTATCGCAGAATAGCCATAAATTATCAATGTTATTATTACTTTTGTCTTGGTCTATGTGATGGATAATATACTTTTTTACTTGCTCTATCCCCAAACCTAATTCTTTGCAAATCACATATTGATGCATATAAGAAGTATTAAAATATAAGTCACTTACTATCTGCACATGTCCTCTTGTCATTTTAAAGATATAATCTGCATCACCATGCCATATTTTATCTTCTGTTATTCCTAAATCTTGTTTTATATATTGCATTATTTCATATAAAGCATATTTTTGGGATAATGTAACAGCGACTGATTTAACTCTTATCTTATCATTATTTTCAATTTGTATTTTGCAATAATTTTCTATATATTTTTTATCATTTTGTGTTATGTATATCTTATTTTCCATATCTTTATTACCTACCTTGTATAATTTATTTTTGTTGTAGGCAATAACATTTACTAAGTTATTTATTATTTAATTCTTTTAACATATCATTCGCAACCCTAATTATCTCTTCTAAAATAATCTTTTGTTCGTCAATTTCTCGCTCTTCTATGTCGTATGTAACAAATTTTTCAAACCTGTTGTAATGCTTTTGCCTAATATCTTTTTCCATAACTTTTCTCCATCTTTATTTATTCCATTTTTATTCTGCTCAACTATATTCTCATTATTTACATAAAGAATAAAATCTATGTTTTATCGTTAAATTTCAAAAAACAAAAAATAGCTGCTTTCGCAAAAGTAGCTACTTTTTTAATACATTTAGCCTTGTAATGCCTTCGTATGCTAACAAGAATCTATCATCTGAGTCCCTTTCATGTAGTATCATCTCATTAGCATAAAATTCTCCAAAAATAATTTCTTTTAAATCTACCTTATTTCCATTCTCATCATATATAATTTCTTCCTCACTAATCCTAAAATTGTGACCATAAAGCCTATCTCCATCTTGCAAGTTCAAAATTGTTTTTTTAATTCTTTCTTCGTTTCTCATAATACTTTCCCCCTAAATATTGCGAGGGTCTTTCCCCTCTAATTTTAACCTTTGACTTTATAAACTAATAACTTTTATTTATTAGCTCTTCAATTTGATTTAACTTGTCTTCTGATAATAAGCGTTTTCCTTGTAAAAACAAGCAAATACTCGTATTGGATATCCCTATTTTTTCTGCAATAAAGTTATTCCTTACTCCATGTTTTAATAAATAATCCTTTAAATTTTCTTTTACACTCTCATTTGTCATAAGCTTTACCTCCACCTTTCTTTATAATTTTATAATCAAACCATTAGTAAATTAATCCTAAAATTATTGACTTTCAAACTATTAAATAATATAATATAATTGAATTATTGTATTATCTCCATAGTGCGAAAAGTGAAAATTATAGCTTAAAGCCTTATATATCAATAGATTAAGGTAATTTATTTAACGAAAAAAATTTTTAGCAAAACAAAAAAAACTATATAATATTAAATAAAAAGTTATATAATTTATTTTCTAAATGTGGAATCTTTAGAAATATTAGCTAAAGATAGTATATTTCAACTATCTTTAGCCAATATTTTTATTTTTTTGATTTTCTTTTTCTATCATTCTCTTTTCTCTTAGTATCTGCACATTCTTTACACATAGTTTGTCTATTCCCTGTTCTAGAAACTTCTTTACCACAACCACTGCAAAATATATATCCTTCCTTCACCTTATTTAACTTTTTTGATTTCTTCTTAATATTCTTCTTTATGTTAGTAACAATAATGTCCCCTAATATATTAAAAACAAATCCTTTTTTGCTATCTTTATCAATGCTATAAATATATTTTACTATCATATCAGTTGCATCAACTACATCAATGTTTTTCAGTTTGCAAAATTCCTCAAACTCTAAATACAAACTGTCATAAACAACTGGAGCTATTCTTTCTTTACTAACCTCTTCATCATTCTTAATAACACTTGATTGATTAGATATATACATAAAATACTTTTGCATTTCCTCTTTAAGCTTTTTGTATTTAGTTATTACCTCATCAAGTATCTCTATTCTAAAATTATTCATTAGCATATGTTTATTAAATCTACCTAAATCATCAAATTTATAATCAAGTTGTGGGATATTCTCTATTTCTTTACATATTCCATTCACTGTACTGTTATTAATAGGTTCAACTTGATTCTCACTTTTATCTTTTGCAAATTGAAAGAAATAAGGAAGTTTAATTTTATTAAGTTCTTCCAGTTGCTTTTGTACTACCTCAGATACTTCAACCATTTCAAGTGTTTTGGCTGCATCAATAGAGAAATTATTGCAACAGGTAATTATTTTAGAAAGATTGAGCCTTTTCTTAACTTCATCTTTTGTAAATAGAACTTCATTTCCTTCAGCATCATATTTTCTATAGTTCCATAACTTAGTTAATTTATTAGAAAACTCACCAATATTACCATATTTAAAAGCAGTTATTAAACTATTATATATATTATTGGCATTTATTATTTTAGGCTCTGCTTTCCCCATTTCATAATATAAAGGTCTTATATTTTTACCTTCTGCATCTTTCATATTGTCTTCTGCAACTTGAACTAGTTCTTTATCTCCTATAACTAAACTTTTATCTCCATCATTATCAAATTGTAATACCTTAGAAATCAAGTCATAAGAACTTGTATAAATTCCATCACTAACAAACCATTTTTCCATATCACTATTCGATACATTTTTTCTAGGACAGTGTTCTTTTCCTAGATGTGGACTTCTATTAGTTAAGAGTTCGGGATATTTTTCAGTGTCAAATAATTTACAATATACCTGTTTATCTTCCAACAATCCAGTTACCTTATCTTTTCCTAAGAAAACATACTGCATCCATGCAAAAACATCTGGAATTATAAACGTATAATAGGCTGGGCGGATTTGAAATTTTCCATATTTAGCTTCCTTCTTTTTCTTATTTAAAGCTTCACTCACTTTATTCTTAATATATTTATCTTGTATTAATTCAGAATACAACAGAAGTGCTTGCTGCAAATAATTCATATTAGAATTTTCCTTTGTAGCTCCTAATAATTTTAACATTGTATTTTTATCTGTATATGCTTTAGTTATCAATTTGTGTATTGGTTTTGTAAATTTTTTAATAACCCTATTATCAACATTTTCTAACGTTTGCCACATTTGATAATTAAAATTTGAATTCTTAAATTCATCATCTTCAATATTACATTTTCCGGCTTTACAATTATATTTTTTAAATTTGTCCTTGTAATCTTGCCATGACTTATAATACTTATTCATCTTAAACTGAGATTTAAAAAACACTACTTTAATATTATCTTCTTTCAAATTCCATTCTTCGCCATATATATCCGTAACTTTATAATTACCAGAATTATATTCATCACACCATGCTATAAAATCTACAGGGGTTAAAAGACCTTTTATCCAAGGTAATCTACATTGAAAATTCTTGTTTGATAAATCTGGTAATATCCAACCACACCCATCTGAATGTGTTATTTCTATATCCATGGTTCTTTCTTCGGCTTTATCTGCTAATAACCAATATTCTTCTTTTTGGGTTTGAATAGTTCCATCTTTATTTTTAATATACTCTCCATTTTCATCCTTTACTTTTACATCTCTACTTTTTCTTTCTTTAGAAATATAATCTACTTTAGCATTATTAATTGTAGTTACATAATCTTCAAGAACTATGCATTGGTTAATATTAAAATCTTCCCATGCATCTGTAGCACTTGCTGTAAGAGCTAAATATGCTAGAAACTTATTTATATTACATCCCTTTTCTTTACTATTATTAATATCTTCTATAGTTAATCCACACATTAATGTTAATTTGAAATTTTCCCAAGTACTCTCTTTAACAAAGACCATTTTCTTATTACGTATTTGACCTGCACTTGCTGTAAATGGAATATATCGTTCATCTTTATAAACAAATCCATTATTTATTAATTGTTTAAATATTGGATAATGGCAAACTCTAAGGGTTATTAATTCTTCACTTAATTTACCAATTTCAAGACCTAAAGTTCTAGTTAAAAAAGAATCAAAAACTGAAATTATATTATATTTACTAATTTTATTTAATATCCTCACATTTTTATTTTTTCTTATTAATTCATTGAATTCTTTTTTCCATTGTTTTATTGAAGCCTTATATCCAGTATCTTTTTTTACAATTCTAGTCTTATTATTTTTATCCTTAATCTCAACTGATTCATATTTTATGTATTCATCATCTATTTCACACATAAGTTTTCTAAATGTTTTGTCCTTAACAAGTTGACTATTATTTTTCATTAGCTTGTTTGTATATCTTGCAATGTAACTTTTATTATCACTTTCCTGTAGTTTATTTTGGAGGTCTAACACACTATCGAAATGATATCTAGGCTTTTCAACTCTACCTTGCACTAAATTATTCTTATTAATCTTATACAGTAGATTAGTGACTTGTAAATCTTGTTCAACATTATCTTTATAAGCCTTTATTTCTGCATTAACTTCCTTGAATGTTATTGTTTTATTATATAAATTCTCTATTATATTTAGCAACGTAAATTGCGTTAATAGTTCTATTGTATATTCCATACCCTTTATTTTCTTTAATATTTTTGATTCTTCTTCATTTAAAAAAGCATTAGTATCAACGCTATATATCTGCACTTGTTTATTTAACATATTTTCTCCTTTGTATTTTTTAATAAATATATTATGTTCTTTTTCTTTTACCACCATCTCTACAACATTAGGGTTAGTACGTCACTATCGTTCCTACTACTCCTATATATGTTGTAGACCTATGCGAAAAGAAAAGAACCAAAAGAAACGCATAATATATGATATTTTATACCATTCGTTCCACTTAATTTAAAAAGGGGGGATTTTTTTAACACCAAAATAACTTCATTTTTCTATTAAAAAGTCACCTAAAAGTCCTCTTAAAGGTCGCCAAGGTCTATATATATTATATAAAGAGAGTGGCGACCTTTACGAGAAAAAAATCATCACTTTATCAACAAATATTAATAGTTTTCTACACTAAAAAAATCCCCCCATTTTAAAAATTCACTATCACAACATCATTTTTAAATTTAATTCCTAGTTCTGCCACATTAATCTTACTAACAATGTCTCTAGCAAAATGTGTATTATCTATACCTAATACCTCATAGAACAACTTCTTAGTAACCTCATAATAATCTTTCTTACCTCTGGTAACTGCCTTTTTCTTCCTACCTGTTTTTCCATCAACAATCTTATAGTCATTGTAAGTCCCTTCCCGAATTTTACTTATTAAAAAATAAAAATCATCAACATGTTTCATTCTTTCATTTTCTGCATCTGGAAGTACTTTCACATTTAATAGTTCCTTTTGTATTTGCTTTATAACCTCTAAGTTGTTATTATAAATATGAAAATTTCCAATGGGCTTTTTTGTTCTGCATATTCGCTTACAAGCTTGGTATATTGCAGATATTTCATCACTTAACAATAAACTATCAAGCATAGGGTCTTTAAATCCTATTGTATTATTTCCTCTATATTTGCCATAAGTCATATTAATCCCATAGGCATTGTCTAATTTTTTATAATACATATACATCAAAACATATACAGGGAAAGCAAATCGGTGAGTATGAACAATAAAGCACTCTTCATATTTAGCATACTTATCTACTCCCCTCATATTTAAAAAATTAAGAAAATTATATTCTTTAAAATACTTTTTAAATTCATTATCTAGAAATCTTTTATTTAAAGCATCTCCTTCAGCTTTATAAGTTATTATTAATACTCTTGAATCTTTCCTCGCTTTTTTTTTAATGTCATCAACAATAAATTTTCTCCAGTCTGTTAACTGATTGTTATTACTACTTTTCTTCTTGGCACTCTTAGAAGTATTCCTCTTATGCCAATGTAAATAACATTTTGAATGGTCTATAATTCTTTCAGATTTAACAACATCAAACATTTTACCTATTGTATATAATGTATTGAAATTAGCAGAAGCATCTAACATTACATTGTTATCTAACATTAAAAATTCAAAGTCAAAATTACAACTGTATAATGTTCCATTCCAATACAATACTCTATTAACTGACATATTTTTATATAGTATATTTATCTTCTCAATTTCTTCAATAATTTCATTTTTAGTAATATCTGTTTTATTGTCTACGCTATAATCATTAATAACCTCATTATCTATGGAACTAATCAATTCTATAAGCCTGCTATATTCTAAATCTGTAAAAACATCATTCATTTCAACTTCTTCAGCTACAATAATTTTATTTTTCAAATTCTCTTTAATTTCATAGAACTTTATAGTTTTCTTTGGCTGTTCACATAACTTATCAAATAAATCCAATATTTCAGAATCATCAACAAACTTAATTATCTTTAATATCTTTTTATATGTATAATCATCATAGAAGCAAAGGGTATTTACTACAGCATTAATTTCTTCATCCACAATTAGAAAATCGAACTTACCTTTTACACATGATTGATATCTCTCATGTTTATCATTTTTAGGATTAGATATATTTAAATATGTTTTGTGGGTTACAATCAACACTTGCTTTTCCGCACAATCATAAAAGTTTTCGCTCGATGCTTCGCTCTTTTCTTTTCCTTTTTGAGATGGATTATAATACATAGCAATATTTTCTCCAACTTCTTGATTTATCATTTCTGTTACTCTACTACACTCTTCTAGCGTATGTGTAGTAAATACATATTTTGTTGAACTTCCACATTTGATAGCTTTCGCTATAGCATAGGCAGTTCCTATTGTCTTCCCCCTGCTAGTTTCAAGAGTGAAAACCTTAAATTTAGATTTACTACGTAATCCAATTAAAGGATTTGATATATAGCGTACCATTTCCATTAAATCTTTATCTTCTTTGTTTATTATATCTTTTAATTTTTCTGTCTTATTCGTTACCAATAATTTACCTCCTAACCTGCTACTTTAGGAAGTACTCAGCAACAGCTTGTCTTACTGCTGCTGAATTATTGAATATATATACATTGTAATTAGGATTTAAATTATCCACATCTTCTCTTTTCATTTTAAATCCTTTATCTGTTAAGTATTTGCACAGCCTTTTGGTCTTGGCTACAAATACATCTCCTTTAATAATTACTTTTTCTTTCCCCATAAGTTCCTCCACTCATATAATTTTTATTGACCCTAAATAGATAATTTCAGAAGCTTTAAATGTCGTGTTCTAGACACAGTTTCTATTAACTCATTTTTTATCTGTGTTACCTCGTTTTCCTGCCAAAAATAATCCAACACTCCAAATTTAGTTATGAATCCTTTGATATTAATTATTTCTTTTATGACAAAAAGTACATCCTTATAAGATATATCCAATAATTTGATGTATAAATTTTTCGCTATTTCACATAATCTAGCTATCCTTTTATCTGCATGTGTACTATGTATGTATATGCTTTCTAATGCATCTAATAGCTCCAGCTTAACTGAATCTTCTACCTTTTCCCCTTTCTCAGCTAAACTTATATAATCCCACTCTACAGTGATATCAATAAGAAATAGCATCTCATCTTTAGTCAATCTTATAATTTCTTTATCCCAGTCTCTAATTGTAAACTCTCTTTCTTTTTCTAAATGACTCAAATTTAAATTTTCCTCCTTATATTTTTTATAAATTTATAATTTAAAACTACCATCACTATAAGCACATAGCTTATTCCACTTATTTACTAAAGTTTTGCTAAAATCCATTGCAGTTCCACCTATGAAATTACCCATTTTTTCTATTTTTCTATTAGTTAAACCTGCCACTACTGAATCTGTACTTCCTATAATATAGAACTCTAATTTTTTACATCCAACTATCTTGAATATAAAAATTACATCAACATCACTAAAATCCTTACTAGCAAATTGATTTATATTATCCAATATTTTTTTTGAAATCATTATATTCTCTCTCTATTGTCTTTTTTGCAACTATCATATTTAAATTTCTCTTAATTTTTAGTCTTTATTTTTTTGCTACAACTTGTTCATAGAATGTGACTACTATTATTTGATGCGACTTTCTCTAAACTCCCATAATATCTCTTGAGCTTTACATGCTTCTTCTTCAACGTGTTTAGATAATTTTTGATACTCATTTGATGGTTGTTTAAATAGCTTATCTATTCTTACTTTCTGCCTTCCAAATCCAAATCCACCAATTACATATGCATAATCACCTTGAATAGACCTAACAGTAACCTCATGGTATAATCCGTATTTTCCTTTAAAATATAATCTATCACCTTTGTGTATATGTTCTTCCTTTTCCTTATGTAGGTGAGATTTTAATTTTGATACTTTAATTGCTTGCATTTTTTCTATTGTTCTCCCTTCATTTATAGATAAAAATATCGTTTTATCACTTTTTAAGATTTCGCCCCTAATGTTTATATATCATTTCACCTCGTAATCATTTAATATAGTATAAAAATCATCTTTTCAGCATTTACTATTAGTTTAAAGCCTTGATTTCACTAGTCTAGAATAAAAATGCTACATACTATATTGACTTTGTCAAGTAAAAATGGTATTATAATTACATCACTGATAACCCTTCATTATGTTTTGGGTTTTAGGTATTAGGATTAATCGCCAAAATAATCCTTATCATAAATGTATTTATTTGTCGAAGACCAAAATTGTTAGTTCCACACAGATTATAGCATAATTATTGTATGATTCAAAATAGTATTTCAAACCATATAATCTATTTGTGCGATAAATTACGTATTTAATAGAGTTTTTCTTTAAGATTCTTATTATTTTACGTTTATTTGTGTTTTTTGATATCTACATTTTAAATGTATTTTCTTAGCTCTTCTCTTAATAGCTTCCCTTCACAAAATAAATCCCATTGGTGCTGGTTAAGATTGGTCTTAATAACCGCAGGAACCTTACCTATATACCCAATAACTTCATGTTTAAATGAGCCATCATCATTTTCTGAACCTGCAATTACTCCTATACTCTTCACACTTTTCCTATTTTTAGCAATTATAAATCCTTTTATCATATCTTATTACCTCCAGAAATTGTAATCTAAATAGCTTATCATTATCTCTATATCGTTTTCTATAAATCTTATTAAGAAACAGCCGTTCCACCTATCCCATATTATTGCTTTAACTTCTAAAGCATCAAACTCAAAGTTTCCAATATCATCATCATGACTTGCTAATATAAAAGTTTTTTCTGAACTATCATCTTTCTCTATGTATACTTCAACTCCACTTTCACTCTCATACAGTAGTGGTGGAATCCTTAAGACACCCAATACTTCCACTATCATCATAGTATTATCACTATTTGCTATAAGACTTATTTTGTGCACAAGCTCCTCTATCGAAATGCTATGTATATATTTTTCTTCAATTACTCTTTCAACTATTTTATAATCTAACCCTATTTCTTTCACATCTCTTATAGTTAACTTTTCAATTTTTCTTATTGACTCCATTAATATGATTCCTCCATCACATTTTAATATAGTTCATCCATTATATTTATATCTTAAAATTGGTATCACAACATAATTTTTTAAACCTATAAAGGTTTTCTGATGTTAGTTCAAGATTGAATGCAATTGTGAACCTAATAAATTATTCTAATATTCTTATATCCATCACTCTTTCATCCTTTCATTTACTATTTTATAGTTACAATATATCACTCTTATGGTTATATGTCAATAGGAGTATTGAAATATAACTTTAAAAGTGATATAATTATATTATCATTTACTTACTTGGAGGCTATGGAATGTATATTATTAGATTTAAAATTAATGAATTATTAGATAAATATATGTTAAGTCAAAGAAAAGTGGCTATAGAATGCGATATAAGACCATCTACATTAAAGATGTATGTTAATAACACTATACAGAGAATCAATAAGGCAGATTTAGAAAGCCTATATAATTTTTTTAATAAGCTAGATGATAGGATTACCATAAGTGACATTGTTACTTTTGAAAATAATAATTAACTTAAATATGATTAAGCATATAGCTACTGAAAAAAAGCAGAGGACTAATATAAATCCTACTGCTTTTATTTTAATTCATGCTATTTTAACACAACTATATTTTCCTTATCGATTATTCTAATTAAGCAAAATAAAAAAGACTAAACTTGAATTTCAGTCTTTAAAATCACAATTATATTAATTAAATATATGAACAGGATTATTGGATGGGCGGTGTATCCATCATCTCAGGTACTCTTTCGAGTGTGTCGGGAACCATTTCCGACCTCAACAATCCTATAATTATTATATTCATTTATTATAATTATAATACATCTATCTCTTATTTTTGTCAATAAAAAATTCCTTAATTCTTCCACTATATAACCTTCTATCTAGTTTAGATTGTGGTATATCATGCATAGTAGATACATATAAGTAATCATTTTCAATATCTAATTTTATTCCAACTAATATATTTTTATCAAAAACTTTTATTAATTCTACTGTATCACCATCTTCATTTGGATTTATCCCTATGTAATCAGGTTTTTTTATAATATCAGATATATCATTTATATGTTTTAATGCACAAAAATGTTTTCTTTTTATCATGTGGCTACTAAGCCCTTTTGACATATATATTTTCTTCAATGGTAATTTTGAACCAATTACATCATTTAATTCTTGATAGAATTCCCCAACCTCAATTAATTTATCATCATCTATACTCATTTGTATTCTCCTGCAAAATAAAGGTTTTGTTTTATTATACCACATTTTGTATGTTTAGAGAATATTGAGTAAAATCTTGTAGTCACTACAAATTGTTGTATTGCAACATCTCTAGTTTCACCTTTATTTGCTTCCACAAGATTTTGCGTAAACAAAACTCCTCCTTGAACACAAGACTATATTTCTTTAGCTTTAACTCTTCTAATTGTTTTGGTAATTTTATTCTCTAGTAACCAATTTAATTTCAATAGCATAAATTTTATACGGTGTTGTTGCTTTTACAGCGTTATGTTCTACCATTGTTTGTAATTCTGGTATTAGTTCATTAAGTTTTTTATAATTTTGTAATGTATCTACACTAACTCCTATTTGTTTTGCTAATCTCTTGTGAGGATACCGAATTATTCGGTATCCTCTTTTGATTATTTTCCTTTCTTAATTCCATAAATTCTCTCAAGCTCAATAATACATCTAGCCATTTTCATCGAATTTGCATTATTTATCCTTTTGGAAAATATTGGTTGACATTCTCCTATTTTATGCTATAATTTTATCAAATAGTAAATATATGTAAATTAAATGTTTTTATGTATTCAGAAATTAAGAATTTAATAAAACTTATTTTGAAAACTAGATATTAATAAATAACTAGAAGAATGATGAAATAAAAGAAAGGAACTTAGGTAGTAAGGTGTAATCAAATGGATAAAAAAATTGTAGAAAAGAATATCAAACAAATTCTAAAAGATAATAATTTGCATAAAGAATTATTTTTAGTTGATAAAAATATTTTTAATGATTATTATAATTTTATAAAGGTTGGTATACCTTGTGTAGGTGATATATCCCCTCAAAGACTTAACATGAAACTTAATGATATTAGTAATATTTTAGGAGACTTGCATAGTACTTATGAGACAGATTTAAACAAACTTACAGATAATTTAAAGTTATCTTATTTACATTATATATCTAAGACCGAATGTTTACTTGATTATTTGGAAGAAGTTGTACGTAACAATCTTGAAAATTATTTTAATCTTAAAATTATAACAACTGATACAATTCCTTCTCTTAATTTAGAAAGAATTTTAGAATGTAGAAAATGTACAAACTGTGAATCTATAGAGACAGTCATGGTAACTATAACTGTTAACGGTGATATTAAATTTAAATTTGATACAAAAGAAATATATTATAAGCTTGTGATGAAAGACCCTTTTGAAGAATTATTTTATAGACCAATACAGAACCTATTCATTCATGAAATGAACAAATTAAATTTTCAGGAAATAATTGACCGAATTAAAAATAAATTTTATTTATCTAATCAAAAAGAGAAAGTTTTCTCTGAGACATGTCGTATAAAACTAACTTTGGATAATTATAAAAAAAGTGGTTTTAATGTTTTGAAAATAGAGAATGAAAAAATAAAAAAAATTGTATAAATAACTTTAATGCTCAAGAACATCTTTAAGCAAATGTTAAAAGAACTCAAATTATTTAACAAAAGACAACCTTAGATAAAATAGAAGAGCTATTAGTAATTACTCTAATAACTCTTTTTCTTTCCTTTACCATTCAATTGTTAATCCTGTTTCTTGAGCATATTCTTCTGTTTCTTTTATAATCGTTCTCTATTATTAAACCGGCTACATCTGTATGCTCAGTCTATATCACCTATTTTCTTTTTCATTGGCTTTATCAATAATCTTTTCTATAACTTTTTCCCAATCATCATCCTCTACAAGAAGCAAATTTGGTATTTTTATTTCACTGGTTATTAAAGATATTAACTGACCAAATCTTAGGTCTGGATACTTTGTAGCCCAAAGCTCTTCTAATTTATTTAAAAACGGCTTTATTCTATTTGGGTCTCTCATTGTGCTCCCCCCATCCTTCTGTATATTTATTCTTTATAAATGGATAATCATAAATTTTAATATCCGAGTCTATAAATCCTCTTCTCTGTGCTCCTATTAAAGTTTGATACATGTTCTCTCTTCCAACAGGGTTATCGGTATGAATAAATATGTATTTAATTTTATAATCGTGCTCACAGATATACTTTACCAAATCATATCCTGTTGGCAATAAATCACCTTTTTCATCTTCACCTAAGTCATGGTCTAATGAAAGAATTTCCACATGAAAGTTTTCTAAATAATATATAGCTTCTTCCACTGTTCTTGCTGTAGTAAAGCCTTCTGGAATATCACGTAAATCATCAAGAAATAATTTTATCTCCTTCTTCATTAATTTTATCTCCTGCATAAATAATACACTTTAATATATTAATATTTGTCTAATTTCTTGTACATCTATATTTTCCACTAAATTCTTCGCTTTCAAGTTTTAATCTTGGTAATTCCTTTCTATGTATTCGTAGACCAAATATAAAAATATGAAAAAAACTAAAAATGAGATAAAGTAAATAATAAATTGTTTCTGATGTCTAATCGCACACCAGAGTATAAAACCACAAGATAAAATCATTCCCAAGTTGTAACATATAATTACTAATGCTCTTTCAATTTTAACTCTCTTTTCTCTCTCCAATTAAACCATTCCTTATCACAATATTCTTTACAACAAATTAGTTTTCCTATATTATAACCTGTTATCCATAGGGTATTCAAAATATAGTCTTTAACTTTTGGTCTGCATTCTTAAGTTATAGACTTTTTTTATAAAATATGGTCTATTATTAACATCAAGCTTTTCTAGAGTCCTTCTACCGCACCTTCTATCAATGATTGCAAAAAATTGAATCAGTGGGTTTTGCGAGCTTAATGCAGTTTTTATATCCATATTATAATAAAATTCCTTTGCAAACTTATAAAACTCACTTGTATTGTAGCATCCCTGTTCAATTAGATTTTTCTGTAATATTTCTGGCTCTTTAAAATAATCTATAATACCTTTATTATACAAGCGTCCACGTAGTACATCATTAATCTGAAATAACTCATTGCCGTCCAAAAGTATTTTTATTACAGCTGTTTTAAATTCGTGCTCCCTATACACTGCAAACCTAAAGTCAAGTCTATTCCTTAGTTTAGCACAGATATAATTTTTGACTTTTTTTAAATCCGCTGAAGCTCTGCATACTTAACACCTCATCTCCCATTTAGAAATTATTACACTCTCTTTTTCTATATTTTTACCAGAACCGATATAATTTTATATTTATTATAATAGCAATGCTCATACAGGTCTATAAATAATTCTTAACCTTTTTCAAGTTTTTATTTTATATATTTCTCTTAAGTGGATAGTTTTATTTTACTGATATCATAATATTTGATTGCTTATATAATTATGTTATAATTTAGAAAGCACATTTAATTATTAATACATAAATCAAAAATTAAATTCTATATCACTGGGATATAGAAAGGAGGAACAATTCATTGGAAATAATATTATATTTAGTATTTGCTTTCATTGGCTTTTATATTACATACTTTGTAATAAGATTAGCAGTTAAACATGCTATAAGTCAAAGCTTGGATGATATCCAAAGAGTAATTAGAGTTGCTATAAATCAAAGTACAGTAAAATCAGATTTAAAAAATATTAATGATTAATTCCAAAATTATACATAACTTGTATTTTGTGCAATTTAATCTAATAGATAGAAAGTTTAAGGACTTTAATTTGATTGAGAAGACTCAATTAAATTAAAGTCCTATTATTTTCATTCAACTTGGCTACCTTAGATAAGATGTTTTTAGTGATAAAATTCTCATTTTATCTGTACGTGTTTAAGAGCCCTATGATTTTTCTTATTAAAGCAAAACCACATTACTTACTTAACTATGTATAATTTAAATACATCAACAAAACAGATACTTCAAGACAACCTTATTAATATCTAAAATTGTTTTCCTTATCATAGTTTAATGATTCACTTAATCCACAAGCATTCCAAATGCTATCAAATACAGGTCTTAATATTGATTTTGTATCCATATTGTAATTATCAATAATCATTTCTGGTGTAATTAACATATCTCTATCAACTTTATATTTTGATTGACTAAACCAATGTTTAGTTCTATCTACAGCCATTTCATAATCTTTTATGTTAACAAGAGATAAAAATAGGAAAATAGGACATTCTATATTAATATTCTGAAAATAATTTAACGTCCACTCTAAGGTGCTTATTAATTCTTGTTCGTATAGAACACTAGGAATTATTTTCTCTGTTGGATTAAAACCTTCAAACATTGAACTATTCACATATTCAACTATTCCGTTTCTATAACACTGTACAAAAGATGAACTTAAATTATTTTTATCACAATTGTATATTAAATGACCATCAAAATTTATTTTATAATTCCAACTAAAACTATATATAGGTTTTAACTTTCTTGCTTCATCTTGAAAGTCCTTTACATGTAATAAATTGTTACTGCCAAAAGATTCAAAAGGTATTAAATGCATTATTAATTTCACATCATTTTTATAAGGAATTGGAGTTTCATTTATATTTAATTTTGATATTCTTTCTTGTACAAATAACCTTATTTTATCTGTTATAGTAGAAGATAAATTAAAAGCATTCCTTAACTCATTAACATCTAAAGGATATTTTCTATTTGTATTTCTTGAAAAAAATTTATCCCACCCTTTAAATATTATCCTATGAGGGCTTAACCAACTTCTATGGATTTTAATAATAAGTACTATATTTCCACTTTTTAGCCTAACATATCCTATCTCCAATTTGGGTATTTTGGGTGAAATTCCATCTCTAATGATGCTTTCAACTTTTCTTATCTCTTCATCAATATTAGATATATCTAATCCACATAGCGATTTAGGTAAACCCGTTTCTCTATCTTCTTCAACCCCAAGTATTAAAATTCCACCTACGGCATTTGCAAAAGAAGATACATCAGCTAAAAGTTCCTTTTTCTCACTATCATTAGAATAGTGGATTTCTTTTTTATATTCTATAGTTTTTCCTTCTAAAACTCCATTATCAATTAGTGATTGCAAATCCTCTTCAGTAATTTGATTTATATCCTTATTTAACATTCTCATCACTCCAAACTCTCATTTTATAACCACATTTTCTATGTATGAACTTAACAATCATAGCTGTTTATAATTTTTTTGTTCATACAGTTCTCATTCTACTGGAATATCAAAAACCAATATCGTTAACAATATTTCTCTGTTAGCATCATTAGGTTGCTTAAAAATATATCTAAATTGCGTTTCTTGATGAATATTAACTCTTTTTTTGAAATTAGGATGTGCTTGTACTAATTCAGGTATCTTTTTTAAAATATTACTTAAATTCTTATTTCTATTAAAAATTAATATAGCTCCTTTAGTATCTCTCCAGCACATATAACTTAATATTTGATTTATAGTATCAGTAAGTATTTTTTCCCCTTTCCAAAACTTGCACTCACCTATAAATATATTTTTACCATTCTCTCTCATTAATATATCTGTTTTCCCATTTGCATTAAATGTTTCTCCTGTAGCCTTACCTTCATATATACCATTTAATTGAACTAAGAAATGTTGTCTTAAAGATTCCTCGTCCATTTTACTAAACGCTTCAGGACATCTTTCCATAACCATACTCATATTACTCAATGTATTAAGTATATCTTCATATGTTGACATATCAATATTAGGTTCTGGAACAAATGATTTTTCATTTACTACAGGTTTCTCTATCTTTATAATCCTCTTATTTGTAGGCACTACATATGTTTCTACATATTCCGTATTTTTCCTTAGGGGAATTCCTAAAGATGAAACCAAACTTAAATCTTTTAATAATTTATTTTTTCTACTGGTAAACAATTCTTGTAAGTAACTTTTTAAGTTTTCATTAAATGGTCGTATATCCCTGTTTGTCCATGATATATATTCCTTTACTAATCTAATATCTCTATCTAAATCACCTCTTATTTGTATATCTGTTAAATTTACACCTTCATAAGTAAGTACTAAATCATTTTTTGAGATACTTCCATGTGGAAAAACAGATGAATATGTAGAAGGTCTTAAATAAAATAAATCTGAATCTCCTTCATATGGTATTCCAATAGTAATAGAATTACCTTTTACAGTGTAAGATTTGCTATATCTGTCCCAATCATTTGATATTTCAACATCTGTTTCTTTTTGTTCAACAATAGCCATTTCTTCTTCATCTAACACTAATGGATTAATTATAAATTTATTATATAAGTATTCAATATAATCATTTTCATTAACGTTTAATATATAATCGGGCTTTTCACTTTGTATATAATTTCTAATATTTTGTTTATGCCCTTCAATTGTGGTATATAAATCTCCTTTTGTATAAAATAAATAGTTTTCCATATGTTCATCCTCTCTTCTAAACTTATCTTTAATTTCTTTTTTCCATACCATAACTTTTGCTGTTTCCTTATAAAAATTAATAGATAGGATTTGTTATCTATTACTAATTTCCATATCTAATGAATTTTGCGAATATATAAAACTGTAAATACTATATTGGTAAGTACTTTATAAATATCAACAACTTTCCTTATATTATAATATTTTGCATATAGCTTTTCAATAATACCCTTACATCCTCTTTTATTGCAAAATATAAAACTTTACTCTCATTATTGTTTATAGCTTCTCCCAAAAATCTAACTTTTGAAATATAAAATTTGGATTTTATTTATACAAGCCATGTGTATCCATGTAAAATTTACACCATTTTGCTTCTTCTTTGCAAGTCAATTTACAATTTCCACGCTTTATGCAATGTAAATCGGGATTCTTATATTTGCTTTTAGGATTAACTTTTACATGTATGCAGTTAATGCATGTCCTATTTATTCCAGTACTATTTTCTTTCATCAAATAACCACCTGTTCATATATTTTTCAACTTATTACTTAATTTAAAACTATTGTAACATTAACCAAAATCAAACATCAATATATAAAAATAAATAGTATATATCTATTAAAACTCTTTATATTATCTATTAAAATATAAATATGTTAATTCTATATATTTGTGTGTTTTTGGAATACATTTTAACTTTAGCTATTATTTACTTTAGGATGTAAACTATTATTAATACCACTTAGAACTACAGTTCACATCCGTAAATAAATAAAGTATAATCTAATGATTAAGCTTGAATTTTAGATATTTTAACTGAACTATGACTAAAAAACAAATAATGTTTAAAAATACCATTTAAAATATGAATTATTTTTAAATATAACAAATAAACCTTTTCGATATATCTTTAAAAAAGGCTGAATTTAATAAACCTAAATACTTTATTTTTTTTAGATTTTAAGATATACTAATATTAGTGTTAAGTATCAAATTTTATAACTTATGGGTTTATCAAACTGCAATTTTGGTAAACTCTTTTACTTTTTTGTACTTTTATTTTCTATCCCATCCTAACAATTTCCGCTCAAGCTCTTCAAAATCATATGTTCTCTGTTTAAAATTATTAAATGTACTTACCTTATTACTACTACTATAATTGTTCTTATATTCTTTCTTCTGTCTATCCTGCTTTTCTTCATTTTTAACTTTAAGTTCTTCCTGCTGTGCTTGGAATATTTTCTTTAATAAGTCTATCATCTCTTTTTTCTTTTTCATTATATAGTAGTTAGACTTGTTCAATCCTTGACGTACTTTTACAAATGGACATATAGTGTTTTCTACCATACGATTAATACAATGTGATATGTACTCCCTAGTGAAGCCAAATTCGTCTGCTATCTCCTTCTGTGAAGCATATACAATCATATAATTATCTTTAGTATCATCAGTATTAACTCTAGCTTCAAAGAAGTCTAATATCATACTGCATACTCCTCTAATACCCTTATCCAATGATTTAATAAAAGATATCTTTGAGTTTACTGCATTGGCGTTACTATAAACTTTTAAGCTCTTAATAGGCATAAATTCTTTTCTAAGTTGTTCCTTTAGTTGTTCGCTCATTAGCATTATTTACACCTCCCCTATTACTAGGTTTGAGGTTATTGCTAAATACATATCTTCATTTATAGTAAAGCACTCTACTGATGTGCTTTTGTTATATTGCAATCCTTTATATATTCTAAATCGAGGTATATCAGCACTTAGTATTTTAACTATAACTATATACATTTCTAAAGATTCATCAGTAGTTTTATGTTTTTCATAAATAACTTGTGCTGGATTATCACATAGTTCATTCATTTTCTTATATACTTCTTTTTGGAGGTTCAACATTACTTTCTACCCCCTTTTGCATTCATTAGAGGACTAGTTTTTAAAGCTAAATCAACAATATCCTCATCTTTAATTGATTGTAAATATCTTTTTGTTATGGTAATATTTTCATGACCCAAGAGCCTACTAACACTATATAAATCTAATCCGTTTCTTAATTGTGCTTGTGCAAAATAATGTCTAAATGTATGCGGGGAACATCTAATTTCTTTTCTAACCTTTGCTTCCTTGCCTGCATTTTTAACAACTCTTTCAATTGCCTCAACAGTAAGCGGATTACCACGGTAGGAAAGAAAATAGTTATCCTGTTTTACAAGTTTATTCATCATGTAACTAGTTCTAATTCTTTCATACTTAATCATTATTTTCTTTAGTAATGGACTAATAGGTACAAACCTATCTTTATTACCTTTACCATGTACTAATACAACAGTTTCTCTTACGTCTAGGATTTTTAAACTGCATAATTCAAAGTTTCTAATACCTGTATCTATTAACGTTGCTATAATGCATTTATTCCTTGCATTATAATAATTTGAATAATTAAATACATTTAACATCTTAATAACTTCTGTATCCGTAAATGAATTAATAATAACTTTAGGTTCCTTTTGCCAACTAACTCTTTTACACGGATTGTTGCTTACATACTCCTCCCGCTCACAATACTTATATAGTCCTCTCAAGTTTTTAAGTATACCATTTATATAAGTTGCCTTACGTCCTATACTAGTTAAATATTTGAGATAGCGTTTAATTTCAACATGTGATACTTGTTCTAAAGTTATAATTCCATGTTCCTTTTCTAAATAATTGAAAAATAACTTAATATTATTTCTGTACTCTTTAATAGTTCTTGGAGAATACTTCCTAATTTCACACTCGTAAATGTACTCTCTTAATAAATCTGTTAACAACAAAAAAACCACTCCTCACATGAATTTTAATATATTCACATGAAAAATGGTTTCCGTAATCAGTAAACATTAAATTTTAAATGTTTATCTATGGTTATGACATACATTCTGGATTTTTAATCTTTCCAAAAATCTGCAAACTGTTGATATAACTTATTCTTCCCATCCTTCAGGGAACTCAGCATTGTGGTAAACGTCCTGAACGTCTTCGTCATCTTCTAAAGCATCAAGCATTTTTTGGAACTTAACTACTGTTTCTTCATCAATTGCAGTATATGTATCTGGAATCATTTTAACTTCAGCTTCTAAGAACTCAAGCTTATTGGCTTCTAAAGCTTCTCTTACTGTTCCAAAATCTTCTGGTGTAGTTGTTACTACAAAAACTTCATCTTCTGCTACAAAA
Source organism: Clostridium muellerianum (assembly GCF_012926525.1). Lineage (GTDB taxonomy): Bacteria > Bacillota > Clostridia > Clostridiales > Clostridiaceae > Clostridium_AM > Clostridium_AM muellerianum. The sequence continues at coordinate 60,778 of NZ_JABBNI010000001.1, read as the reverse complement.
TCTTCTGCGCCAGCATCTAAAGCCATCATCATTAATTCGTCTTCATCCATATCATCTGTTTTTTCTATAACAATTTGACCCTTTTCTTGGAACATAAAAGAAACACATCCCGTAGAGCCCATGTTTCCTCCGTTCTTTGTAAATGCATGCCTTACATTAGCAGCTGTTCTATTCTTGTTATCTGTCAATGCATTTACTATAACAGCAGTTCCTGCTGGACCATAGCCTTCATAAACTACAGATTCGTAGTTTACTCCTTCCATTTCTCCAGCACCTTTTTTTATTGCCCTTGTTATTGTCTCCATAGGCATGTTAGCAGCTTTTGCTTTTGCTACAACATCTCTTAATTTACTGTTAGCATCAAGATTTGATCCTCCCATTTTAGATGCAATAGCAATTTCTTTTCCTAACTTAGTAAATATTTTACCTCTTTTTGCATCAGCTTTACCTTTTTTAGCCTGTATATTATGCCATTTTGAATGTCCTGACATATCTATTTCCCCCTAACTGGTTATATATTATTTTAAATTATTACTAAAATCACTTAGTTAAAATTTTTAAGTTTTGTTTAACAAAATACCTAAAACATTATATCATACAAGGACTTATAAATTCAAACTTAAATATCTTCTTCTTTAAATAATCTGTTTTCCTTCTTGAAATAATAGCTTTCATCCCCTACTATAACTTCACATTTACCATTAGTAGCCTCTACTATAGAAGATTCTACTGTTTTTAAATTACAAACATCACAATACATTATAATTTTTACCTTATCTGTATATTCTATATTTTCTATATGCCATAAATTTTGTTCAAATAAATATTGAACTTTTCCAAGCATATCATATTCTATGAATACTTCTAGCACACATCCTTTAACTTTTTCAACTATGACTCCTTCATCTACTGCCATAACTGCAGCCTTTGAATAAGCTCGTACAAGTCCTCCTTTCCCTAAAAGTATCCCTCCAAAATATCTAGTAACCACTACAACTACATCGGCTATTCCATTTTTCTTTATAACTTCTAAAACAGGAATCCCCCCTGTTCCCTGTGGCTCTCCATCATCACTATATCTTTGTATGCCCATGTTTTCACCGATAACATAAGCATATACATTATGCCTTGCTTCTTTTTGTTCACTTCTTATCTTATCTATAAATTTCTTTGCTTCCTCTTCCTCATATACTCTTTTTATATGCCCTATAAAAACAGACTTTTTTTCTTCAAACTGCGTGCTAACTTCATCCTTTATAGTAAAATAACCCACTCAAAATCACTCCTCAGCTTGTAATTCCACTTTCTCTATTATTTTAAGATATTCTTCAGATACTCTCCTTATATAATCCTTTTCTGTGTTTTCATAAATTTTCCTAACCTTATCTCCAGCTTTTTTGCTTTTAACTTTTATTAATGATTTTATAGCATACATAACCACTTGTGGATTTTCATCATCTAGTTTTCTTATAAGTATATTCTCTGCAGACTTATCTCCTATTTTACCTATAGCAGAAACTGCCATCCTTCTTACAGTTACATGATTATGAACAGAAGCCTTCATTAAAATATCTAACACTTTACTATCACCTATTTCTCCAAGAATCCAAACAGCACTTTCTTTATCTTTATTTTTCATATTTCCATAATTACATCTTATGTAATTCATAAGTTTACTTTTATTATCCTCATCTAATCCTTTTAAAACTTCTATTTTATCTAACTTTCCAGACAATGATATGGTCTGAAAAAGTTCCTTTTCATTACCACTCTTGGCCAATATACCATATTTAATTTTACCATCTAATATATGTTTTTGAACTATTTCTTTAGATAAATTTCTTATTTTACACAAACAACCAACAGATTTTCCTTCTAAAAATAAAAAGTAAGTTATATCTTCTTCTGTATACGAATCAATTTTAGACCATTCTATATCAATCATACCTTTTTTCATAATGATAACCCTCTTAATTATTCTAACAATTCATTTATTATATTTAGCCCTTTTTTCATAGAATCTTCATCTATTTGAGAAAAACCAATTTTAAAATATCTTTTTCCCTCTAAAGGATTTTTATAAAACAAAGTACCAGGTGTAATTAATACATTTTTATTTTTAGCTTTTCTAAACAATTGAATAGAATCCATATCTATAAAATCCTTTATTTTTAAATAAAAGTTAATTCCTCCACCCGGACTTATGAATTCAATCTTATCTTCTAAATATAATTTTATATAACTCTCCATTAATAAATATCTACTCTTATATATTTCATTTAAATTACTCATATAATCTTTCCATAAGCCTTTTCTTATATATAAATCTAAAGCTCTTTGCATAAGACTAGATGTAGATATATCTGTATTTATTTTAGAATTTTCAATACTCTCCTTAAATCTTGCTGTAGGAATTAAATATCCTATTCTGATACCTGGCAAAAATATTTTTGAAAAACTTTTAATATATATTACTCTATCATTTTTATCTAAGCTTTTAAAACTCTTATATTCTATTCTCTTATCATAAATTAATTCTGCTAAATAGTCATCTTCTATAATATAGAAATCATAAATTTCTGCTAAATTTAAAATTTGTTGTTTTTTTCTTATACTGTAGCTCATGCCTGTAGGATTCTGAAAATAGCTCATAGTATAAAAACATTTTATATTATTTTTTTTTAGTATTTTTTCGAATTTATCTATATCTATTCCATTTTCCTCCATAGGAACCTCATAAATATTAGCTCTTCTCCATTTAAATACAGATAGTGCACCGCTATATGTTGGCTTTTCAACTATAACACTATCATTAGTATTTATAAGGGCTTTAGATACTATATCTATACCTTGCTGTGCACCTGAAACTATAAGTATATTATCACTTTTAATATTCTTGTTCCAAAAAACTTCACTTATGCTTGTTCTTAGGCCTTCATATCCTAATGCTTCCTGATATATAAGTGCTTCAGCACCATCCCTATCCAACACTTCATTTAATACATCTTTAAATGATTGTACTGGAAAAAAGTTATTGCTTGGAGTTTCACCTGTAAAATCTATATATTCTTGCATTGCTTTCCCAGCTATCTTTTTCAATGCTTCTGAATATTCTTTTCTAAAGTTTTTAGTTATATCTTTCTTTTTTGCATAACTACCACTTCCCATTTTTTGCACAGCATATCCTTCATTCTGAAGCTTCTTATATGCATTTACTATAGTAACATTATTAACCTTTAAAAATTTTGATAAAGATCTTATTGAAGGTAACTTTTCCCCATCTTCAATGTTATTTGTATCAATTAATTTTTTTATATGCTTAGTAATGATTACATATTTAGGTGTTTCCCCTTCCAAGTTCACAAAATATTTATCCATAATGTCACTTCCTCATATTTGATATATTAAAAAACAAACGAACTTAAATTTGATTTTATCTAAATTTAAGTTCGCTTATTTGCATTATCTATTAATAAAATCTTATATAAAGTATACATTCTCCTTAAATAAAATTTTTCCTTCTTCACTTTTGTAATCCCTATTTTCTCTCTTTATCAAATTCTTTTTCCAAAGTTTGTTCAATATTTCTTCCATATTTATATCATAATTATAAAACAATTTATCATTTTTTATATCCTCAGCACTTAGAAAACAATCTTTTTCTCTCATATAATTTAGTAAGACATTGCTTAAATTTCTTATTGATCCATCTATATTATCCTGCAGATAATTTAAAATATGCTTTATAACTTCTTCTACATCTGTTTTATTAAAAAATAATTCATCTACATACTTTTTAAAATCATCATTTAAATTCATAGCCATAGTAACTGCATCCTTACTTATCATATATCCTGAAAAATTAACATAAAGTCTTGCGTATTCTTCTACAGAACGTATAGCAGCTGCATATGCTGTATATATACTATCATTATGTAAATACTTTTTACATACACCTACACTTTTTAGTAAATTCCCCAAATATACCATGTTCCATATTTCTCTATCTAAATCAGGATAATATCTACCATTGTCGTATTTTGAAGTTATTTGTATATCTTTAGAGAATACAAGTCTAGAAGATGCAAATATTCTGTGTATAAATCCACCTTTTAAGTCCTCTTCATATATTTGTAAAAATTTGCTTTTACTCATTAATTTAATGTGAACCGGAACATCTTTTTCTTCTGTATATATATTCTCTATATCTGGATGTTTCTTATCTAGTATAACAAAAATATCTATATCAGATTCATCCCATAAGTCACCCGTAACCATACTTCCAAAAACCATTACTGCGAGCACTGAATCATTTGACTTCAATCTTTCAATTATATTATTAAATGCTTTCTGGTATTGTAAAATACTTTTCTTCATCTACTATACTACACCCCTTTTAAATTTAATAAAAACAAAAAATTAATTATAATTAAGAAAAATTTAATTTTTCTTAATTATATACTATATTTTAGTACAATTACAATACTAGAAAGTTTCGATGAATAATTTCTTTCAATAATTTATAGACTAATTTTCGAAATTTTAATTCTTTTTGCGCTATTGCATTGTTTACACTTAAATAAGTGTAAACAATAGTTAATTCCATCATTTATCTCCTGCTGACAAGCATAAGGATCCGTGTAATCTTGAACTCTCCCCATATCCTCCATTGTACCTTTACATCTTTCACATAATAAATTCACTGCACTTAACCCATTACACACTGGACATACTTTTTCCAACAGCATTCACTCTCCATGTAATATATTTTAGTTCAAACTATATACTTTTCGCATTTATTATAAACTTCATCATCTGCTAAAGCACATATATAAGTTCCTTCTTCTCTATATTCTTCACATTTAATCTTTGAATTTCTATGTAAAAATGATACCACAGATTGTTCTGTATAAGGTATAAGATATTCCACTTCTTTTAATTTATAAGGTAATAATTCACCTATATCTTTCAGTAATAAATCTAGATTAAATTCCTTTTTAGCAGAGATGCATATAGTTTTTGTTTCACTATATGTTTCTTTGATTTTTTCTACATTTTCCTCTAATGCTTTATCAACTTTGTTTAAAACTAGCAGCATAGGTTTATCCTTTACCCCTAATTGCATTAAAACATTATTTACAGCATCTATTTGTTCTTCTACATTTTCTGAAGATATATCTACTACATGCAAGAGTAAATCAGAATAGATAACTTCTTCAAGTGTAGATTTAAAAGCTTCAATTAAATCATGTGGAAGTTTTCTGATAAATCCAACTGTATCTGTTACAGTAATTATTCTACTATCTAAAAGCTCTATAGCTCTAGTAGTTATATCTAGCGTTGCAAAAAGCATATCGGCCTCAAAAACTTTTTCTTTATGCACAGCCTCTTTGGGCATAGCAATTTCACATAGTTTATTTCTCAAAGTAGATTTTCCTGCATTTGTATACCCAACTAAAGAAACCTTAGGTAGTTCATTTCTTCTTTCTCTTTGAGTTTCTCTTACTTGTTTTATCTTTTTTAGCTCTCTCATCAAATCATATATTTTTTCTCTTATATGTCTTTTATCTGTTTCAAGCTTCTTTTCTCCTGGACCCCTTGTTCCTATTCCTCCTCCAGTTCTAGAAAGTACTGTTCCAAGCCCAGATAACCTTGGTAATCTGTATTTTAACTGTGCAAGTTCTACTTGTATTTTTGATTCTCTACTTCTTGCCCTTGTGGCGAAAATATCCAATATTAATGTAGTTCTATCTATAACCTTTGCTCCTATATTTTCTTCTAAATTTCTCACTTGTGAAGCTGAAAGCTCATCATCAAAAATAATAACATTAGCACAGTATCCCTGTCTTAAAAGAGCTATTTCATCAACTTTTCCCTTTCCTACATAAAAAGCACTATCTATTACGCTTCTTTTTTGTAAAACTTTATGAACGACCTTTACATTACATGCTTTAGCAAGATCTTCAAGTTCATCTATACTTTCTTCACTTTCTACCCCTACTAAAATAGCTCTTTCACTATCATCATCAATAATGCTTTCATGTTTTATTAAATCTTCTATATATTTTATTTTATCTAATATATTATATTTTACTCCAGACTCTATACTAAGAGGTTTTGTTGTTTCAGCTGTAATCATGTCATTTTCTATTGTGCAAAATCCAAGTGTCATATCCGTATATGTATTATTTTCTACTCCAATAGCCGCTATACAATCTAACTTAAGTTTTATAAGGGCAGATATATCCACAGCAGAAAGTCTAGAATTGCCGTTAGGATGCGTATGTATTATTCTAACTTGTGATAATTTTCTTTCCTTTATATCTATTTGAGGAACTTCTACAGTACTACTATCACCTATAGCCACACTTATTACAGCTCCCTTTCTAGTTACAGCAACACTAACTTCTCTATTTAAGTATGTTGTAATATCACATAATAACTCTGTTAACTCCTCAGTACAAGTACTATCCTTAGGCATCTTCATTTCATAAACTTTTTCTAACTTTTCTAAGATAGAATTTTTTACACCTTCTATATTTCCATATATCATTTTCATCACTCCATAGTCTTATTATTTCTAGAAATTATAAACTTATCCCTGCTTATCATCATTATAGTTACAATTCTTTTATTTAATTAAAGTAACTTTCTAACAATACAGCTGTAATTTATAATATAAGCAAGTTGTGTAGTAACTATTGTAATTCTAATATTAAAAATTGCTTATAATACATTACAATATTAATAAAACAATTTTATTATATGTATATGCTTGAAGTTACTAGTTTGTATTTTAACTTTTATGTAGTGATATATGATAAGTGTTTCATCACATCAGCTAAATTGTTTCTCATTATTCTTAGCGAAAAATTTGTGAAAGCCTTAGAACTTTAGTCTTGTTTGAGGAAGCCGAGTTTGACAAAGTTCTTAGGTTTTCACAAACTTTGAACTTTAGAATAATTAGAAACATTTAGCAGTGATAAAACACTTATCATATATCACGGAGTAAAAGTTAAAATACAAACTTCCACTTCACCCTTGCGTCACATTATTTTTAAATTACGAATTTTAGCAATATAAGTGTATACTTGACAACTTTCATATAATTTTATACTATAAAATCAACGTTGTAAATATATATAGGTTGGAGGATCATAATGGAAGACAAAGTAAAAAAGATATTAATTAGCAAAGAACAGATAGCTGGTAGAATACAGGAATTAGGACAAGATATAACTAAAGAATATAAAGGTAAAAAACTTTATGTTTTATCACTTTTAAGAGGAAGTTTCATATTTGCTGCAGACATAGTAAGGGAAATAGATCTTCCTGTAAAAATAGGTTTTATGACTACTTCAAGTTATGGACATTCTGAAGTTTCTTCTGGTTGTGTAAAAGTTGTAAATGATGTACAGGATGACATCACTGGCTATGATGTTCTTATTGTGGATGACATAATTGACACTGGTATAACAATGGACTTTGTAATAAGCCACATGAAAGCACTAGGTGCTGCCAGCGTTAAATGTTGTGTTCTTTTAGATAAACCTGAAAGAAGAAAATTAGACTTAAAACCAGATTTTTGCTGTTTCGAAATTGAAGATGTATTTGTAGCAGGTTATGGATTAAATTATGGAGATTACTATAGAAACATTCCATATGTATTTAACTGGGAATAAAAGCTTTATACCTTAACCAAACAGCTTATCTTTGTTTCACTATTTTGAAGTTAAGAATTAATATTTACGGTAGCTATTCTTATCAAGTTAAAAATAGCAATTCTAAAATTCACTGAGGTGAATTTTATTTTTATTTCGATCTAGATAAATTTTCCCTTAATTCTTAATTCTTAACTTCAATCTCTCTTACTTTTTTATAGTTTACTTACTATTTAGAAATTTAACTTCTATATTATCTAACCACATATTTATAACAGTTTCTGACACCTTTTTAGATACTATTGTTTCTAAAATTGTAACTTCATTTCTACCCTTAAAACGCACAATAATTCCGATATTAATTTGACTTAAAAATCAATATATATAAAATTATTTTTTAAAAATACTTAATGGATTTTTTTTCTAAATTAAAGTTGTATTTCATTAATATTTTAATTTATGTTATAATTATTTAAAATTATTAATTTCAAAACTAAAAATTGAAGGAGGACAATTATGAGCAAAAGGCGGAAAAAAGCTTCTTCGAAAAAAACTTCTTCGAAAAGTGCTTTTAAAACTACGCTGATTACTATATTAAGTTTATTTATATTAGCATCTGTTGCTTGCTTTGGAGTTATTTTAGCTATACTACAAAATGCTCCTCCACTAGATGTAAATCAAATTCTAACTTTAAATGAACCCTCTATTTTATACGATAGCAAGAAACAATTTATGGATGTAGTTGTAACAAACGAGCAAAGGACTGTTATTAAAAATAAAGATATGCCTCAAAACTTAAAAAATGCTTTTGTTAGTATAGAAGATGAAAGGTTCTACGATCATGGTGGTATAGATTTTAAGAGAATAGCAGGTGTAGTAGTTATAGATATAAAAAATAGAATTAAAAGGCAACCTGGTGTACAAGGTGCATCTACTATAACCCAGCAATTACTTAAAAATACACTTCTATCCTCTGAAGTAACTTTTAAAAGAAAAATACAGGAGATGTACTTAGCTGTACAACTTGAAAAACAATTAACTAAAGATCAAATACTTGAAGCTTATATGAACACAATATACTTAGGCGGAAGAGCATATGGTGTAGAAGCTGCTTCTGAACAGTATTTTAATAAAAAAGCAAATGATTTAAGTTTAGTTGAATGTGCTTTTATTGCTGGAATGCCTCAAAGTCCATCTGTATACTACCCTTTTTCTAATGCTGCGAAAAAAAATCCTTCAGTATACTTAAATAGGACTGGAACCGTATTAAAAAAAATGTATCAAAATGGATACATAAATGAATCACAATTCAACGGTGCTATGAATGACCTAACTGGCCAAAAGCTTGTCTTTCAGCCTCAAGTTCAAATTAGTAATAAACTTAATTTTGAATACTTCACGCTTCCAGCTATAGAGCAAGTAAAAAGAGACTTAAAAAGGCAATACCATTATACTGATACTGAGGTTCAACACCTGCTTATGTATGGTGGATTAAAAATATATACTTCAATGGACAAAGATATTCAATCAAATACCGCGAATGCTATAAATTCAGATAGTGTACTTGGTGTTTCTTCTTCAACAGATAAAAATGGTATAACTCAACCACAAGCTTCAGCAGTAGTTATGGATTACCATTCTGGAGAAATAAAAGCAATTGTTGGAGGAAGAGGTGACCAGCCTCCTAGATCATATAATAGAGCTGCATCTGAAAATTTCTTAAGACCTTCCGGATCCAGTATAAAACCTTTAACAGTATATGGTCCTAGTATTGATTCAAAACAGTCTACAGCAGCTACTGTTGTAGATGACTCAGCATTGTCCAATGATCTCGCTCAAAAATATGGTTCTAATGGCGCTTCTTACAACCCACAGGACGATGATCGAGAATTTATGGGTGATATTACTATAAGAACTGCAATAGCTAAATCAAGAAACTTAGTAGCCGTAAAATTAGAAGACTTAATTGGTTTAAAAACAGGTGCTGAATATGCTGAAAAATTTGGTTTAACATTAGATTCACATGATAAGTCAAGTATAGCAGCCTTATCCTTAGGTGAATTACATCATGGTACTAACCCATTAACTATGGCTGCCGCTTATGGTGTTTTTGGAAACAGTGGTAATTATACTGCTCCAAAGCTCTATACTAAAGTTTTAGACAGAAATGGTAAATCTATTTTAGATAATAAAACTTCAACAAGAAAAGTACTTTCACCGGAAAGTGCATATATAATGTACGATTTATTAAAAGGTCCGGTAAGTACTGGCGGAACAGGTACAAATGCTAACTTTGGTACTATGCCTATAAGAGGTAAAACTGGTACTTCTGGAGATAACAAAAACTTTTGGTTCTGTGGACTTACTCCGTACTATTCAGCTGCAGTATGGATAGGTAATGATGATGCCTCCGTCTGTAAAAATGGTTCAAGTAATAAAGCCGCTGCTGTGTGGAGTTCTATAATGCAGCCAATACATGAAGGTTTAACCCCAACTGATATACAAATGCCTTCAGGAATTACAACTGCAAACGTATGTGAGGATTCTGGTAAACTAGCTACATCTTCATGTTATAGTGATTCCGCCGGAAAAAGAACCTATAATGAGCTATTTATCCAAGGAACTGAGCCTTCACAATATTGTAATTACTCACACTCTGGTTTCAGAAACAATCCTTTTTTTAACGGTGTTAATAAAAATACTAATAGTAACAATACTAATCAACCAAATAGTGAAAACGCAAGTACTCCTAATACATCTACGGAGACGAATGGTAATTCTGGTAATACTATAAATCCTAAGAAACCTACTATAACAAATTAAAAGCGAATAATTCGCTTTTAATTTGTCCAAAAAAAATAGGATACACCTTTGTATCCTATCCACTTAATTTTTCCTTCATAACTTTCAAAACTTTTTTTTCAATTCTTGAAACCTGCACCTGACTTATACCTAACATTTTTGCTACCTGTATTTGAGTTTTATCCTTAAAATATCTAAGCATAATAATTTGTCTTGATTTAACATCTAAATTTTTTAAAGCTTCTTTTAAAGCTATCCTGTCTACTATTTCACTATCTCCACTAGAACTTTCGCTTAATTTATCAATAAGCAACACAGGAGCACCATCGTCTTGATGTATAGTATCATACAGATATTGTAAACTATTAGCAGATTCCACAGCAAATATGATTTCTTCCCTATCTATTCCTGAATATTTCGACAATTCTTCGATAGTTGGTTCCCTGCTAAGTTTTTTAGTTAAAGCTTCCTTATCATAATGAAGCTTTTTGGCAGTGTTTTTTACACTTCTACTTACTTTTATCATACCATCATCTCTTAAAAACCTTTTTATTTCACCTAAAATCATAGGTACCGCATAAGTAGAAAATTTTACATTATAACTTTCATCGAAATTGTTAACAGCTTTAACTAGTCCCATACATCCTATTTGAAATATGTCTTCATATTCATATCCTCTATTTAGAAACTTTTTACTAATAGAAGAAACTAAGGGTAAATTAAGTTGTATTAATTCATTAAGTGCATCCTTATTGCCATTTTTAGCATATCTTATAAGTTCTAAGTTGTCATCATAATTATAATTTGTTTTTTTTAATGCTTCTTCACTCATATTATTCACCTAACTTAAAGATTTAAAAACTTTTTTCATTATTAATCTTGTCCCTTTATTTTGCACAGAATGTACTTCCAAACTATCCATAAAGGTTTCCATAACTGTAAAACCCATACCTGATCTTTCCAAATCAGGTCTTGATGTATACAATGGCTGCATAGCAAGTTCTATATTCTCTATTCCTGAACCTTCATCCTCCACTATTACAGTAAACTCTTTGTCCTTAATATAAGCTTCAATTTTTACTATGCCTTCTCCATTTTCATATCCATGAATAATAGAATTGGTTACTGCTTCTGATATTGCAGTTTTTACATCTGCTATTTCTTCTATGGTAGGATCTAGCTGAGATGCAAAAGCTGCTACTGCAACTCTTGCAAAACTTTCATTTTCTGATTTACTTGCAAATTCTATTTTCATCATATTATCATACATTTTCAAATCCCCCTACTATATACTTTCAACTGCGTCTTCAATATTTTTGTAAAACTTAATTATTTTAAACATGCCAGATAATTCAAATACCCTTTTCACTGAGCCACTAATTTTTGTAATACATATAGTACCACCTTTAGAATTTAGCTTTTTATATCTGCCTATAACTACACCAATACCTGAACTGTCCATAAAAGATACATCTGAAAAATCCATTATCAATTTTCCAATGTTATCCCTATCTAACCTATCATCTATTTTATTTCTTACTTCTTCTGCGCTATGATGGTCTAGTTCTCCAAACATATGAACTATAAGCTTATTGTCCTTATTTTCAAATTCTAAATACATATTATCTTCGCTCTACTAAGATTAATTTATAATACACATTTGTTACAATAATCTTAGCGTAAAGGCTTTCCTTTAACTTTAATTTACCACACTGTCTCCTATAACAATTTACAGTGTGCCTATAATTATAATTTAATTATAGCATATGCATATTCGCATAGTCCGAGCAAGACGCTCTTACCCCCCTTCTTTTTTTAAGTTTTCTTTTGAATAATTTTCGAAATTACATTGTGTACCTAAATTAATATTCTCCATTTGGAATTATTTTCCTGCCATTTTTTATATTTTTATTATTTATTTTTACCATATTGTGTATTTCTATACATATCAATTGTTATTTTGCAAAATCACTGTTATAATATTATTTGCTGGATTTGTAAAGATAACTATAATATTAGATTATCAAAACATTCAGCTTTAGGTTTATCCAGCTAATACTAATACTAGTTATTTATAACTATACATTGGTAACCCGTTATATAAATTTTTAATTTGGAGGTATATATTATGGATATGTGGTTAAAAGAAGGTCAAATATCAGATGCAGCTATGACTTATAAAATAAAGGAAACTCTTGTTACTAAAAAAACTGATTATCAGGATTTAGCTATAGTTGATACATATAGTTTTGGAAGAATGCTTTTACTTGATGGTATAGTTCAAACAACTATAAAAGATGAATATGTATATCACGAAATGATTGCTCACATTCCTCTATTTACCCATCCTAATCCAAAGAAGGTACTTGTAGTTGGTGGAGGCGATGGTGGTGCTATAAGAGAAGTTTTAAAACATCCTTCAGTAGAAAAAGCTGTTCTATGTGAAATAGATAAAGAAGTCGTTAATGAGTGTAAAAGATTTCTTCCTGAAATAAGTTGTGCATTAGAAAATCCTAAATGTGAAGTTTTCATAGGAGATGGAATTAAATATGTTCATGAACATAAAAATGAATTTGATGTAATAATAGTAGACTCTACTGATCCATTCGGCGCAGCCGAGGGATTATTCGGAGGAAGCTTTTACAAAGAAATATTTGACTGTTTAACTTCTGATGGCATATTTATAGCTCAAACTGAAACTCCTTTTTATTTACCTGAAGTAGTAAAACGTGTTTATAATGATGCGAAAGCTGTATTCCCTATAACTAAACTATTTATGGCAGGTATACCTACATATCCTAGTGGATTCTGGAGTTTCACTGTAGGTTCTAAAAAACATGATCCACAAATTGTTGATTTATCAAATACTATAAATATAGATACAAAATATTATACTAAAGAACTTCATAAAGCTTGCTTTGTGTTGCCAAAGTTTATTGAAGATTTAACAAAATAAATAGTTATTTATATATTTAACTTGCACACATACAAAATCTTAACTTAATATATAAAAATATTGCCACACAATATTTTTTCAGAGGACAGTGAAGGATGATTTTTCTCCGCTATACTGCGAAAAATCTTTAATTAAATTTTTAATGAGCTGTTTCGCCAAAGCGAAACATTTCTGATCTATATAAATTTAAAGATTCTTTTGCACTAGCAAAAAATCAACCTTCACTGTCCTCTGTCAATTGTCCTCTCAAAAAAAGTTCTGTCATATTATACTTAAATTGCAAAGTTCACATATCAAACAAATTAATTAATACCCCTTATCATAATATTGAAACATACTCTGTTTTTAATTCCTTTTAGTTATTCGAATTAAATTTCTCATTATTTTAAATAGTGCAAAAACTAAAAGTATAGAATAATGCTCAATCCATATTTGCATGTATATATTTATAATCATGCATTTCAATGATCTATAACTAATTACACTTTTACTTTATATCTATATATTGCAATAGATATGCATCTATGTTAAAATAGTTAGCAATACTCATTTAGTCCGAAAAATGAATTTTATATATTTTAAACATTCAATTGTATGTGATACTTAGAAATAAATATAATAAGGGGGCATTTATTTACTATGAATAAGAACAATTTTCCAGAAAAACAAGGATTATATGATGCTGCTATGGAAAAAGATAGTTGTGGTGTTGGATTTATAACACATATAAAAGGCATCAAATCACATTCTATACTTAAACAAGGTCTTCAGATACTAAAAAACCTGAAACATAGAGGTGCTGTTGGGGCTGACGCTAATACTGGAGATGGTTCTGGTATTACTATTCAAATACCTCATGAATTTTTTAAAGAAGAAGTTAAAATGCTGGGATTTAATCTTCCTGATTCGGAAGATTATGCTGTTGGAATGCTTTTCTTACCTAGAGACCCAAATGTAAGACTGTTTTGTGAAGGAATTTTTGAAAAAGTACTAATAGAAGAAAATCAAAAGCTGTTAGGTTGGAGAGAAGTACCCATTAATGAAAATGCATGTGGAGAATCTGCTAAAGCAACAAGACCAGTTATTGTACAGGTATTTATAGATAGAAATAATCAATCTGAAATTACATTTAAACAAAAACTTTTAATAGTAAGAAAACAAGTACAAAACTCAATTATCAATTCAAAAAAAACAAATTCAGAAAGTTTTTATATCTGTAGTTTATCAAATAAAACAATAGTATATAAAGGTTTAATTTTAGGATATAAATTAGAAGATTTTTATTTAGATTTACAAAATAGTAATGTAAAAACTGCAATTGCAATAGTACATGAAAGATACAGTACCAATACCTTTCCCTCCTGGCAGCTTGCTCAACCTTTTAGATATATAGCTCACAATGGTGAAATTAATACTATACGTGGAAATATTAATAAAATGAACGCGAGAGAAGGAGTTATATATTCTAAAAGCTTTGGAGAAAACTTCAAAAAGATTTTACCTGTAATTGAACCTGGTGGAAGCGATTCCTCTTCTATAGATAATGCATTTGAACTATTTATCGAAAATGGATATTCATTAGAATATTCTATGATGATGCTTATTCCAGAAGCATGGCAAAAAAATCTCTCAATGAATGAAGACAAAAAATCTTTTTATGAATATCATGCTAGGTTAATGGAACCCTGGGATGGTCCTGCAACTATTGCATTTACTGATGGTATAAAGATAGGCGTTATACTGGATAGAAACGGTTTAAGGCCAGCCCGTTATATAATAACAAATGACAATTTAGTTATTATGGCATCTGAAACTGGTGTAGTAAACATTGATGATAACAATATTAAAGAAAAAGGTCTTGTAGAACCTGGTAAAATGTTTTTAATTGATACTTCAAAAAAGCGAATCGTTTCTGATAATGAAATAAAAAAATCAGCATATAACTTCAAACCTTTTACCGAGTGGATTAAACGAAATAAACTAACCCTTAAAAATATAAAACAAAATTGTGAAATAAAATCAATACGAACAGAAACTCTATTATTAAAACAAAAAATATTTGGTTATACTGAAGAAGAATTAAAGAAAGTAATAGCTTTTATGGTTGATAATGCTAAAGAACCAATTGGATCTATGGGAATGGATATTCCACTTGCTGTTTTATCCAACAGTCCTCAGCTTTTATTTAATTATTTTAAACAAACCTTTGCCCAGGTTACAAATCCACCTATAGATCCTATAAGAGAATCTATGGTAATGTCTCTAACTCAATATATTGGAACACACGGAAAGATTATTGACGAAATTGAAACAGAAACTGATAGAAAATATATTGAAATTGAGCAACCTATACTTTCTAATGGTGAATTAGAGGATATTAGACACCTTGATACTGAGGAACTTAAAACAATTACACTTCCAATTATTTTCGAAACTGATCGTAAAAATGGATTAGAAGAAGCTCTAACTTCTCTATGCAAACGTGCTGAAGAGAGTATTTTAAAGGGTTATAATATTTTAATATTAAGCGATAGAAACATTAATTTATACTATGCTCCAATTCCAAGTTTATTAGCTCTAAGTGCTGTTAATTCTTATCTTATAGAAAAAAAATTAAGAACTTCAGCCGATTTAATAATTGAAACCGGAGATGCTAGAGATGTTATGCATATGGCTCTTCTAGTAGGTTATGGAGCAAAAGCTATTAATCCTTATATGGTATACTACACTATTTCTAACATGATCGAAGATAAAAAATACATTAAAAATATAAATAACCTGGAAGAAGGATTTAAAAATTATTGCAATGCAATTTCTTCAGGACTTTTAAAAATTATTTCAAGAATAGGTATTTCTACATTGCAAAGTTATAATGGTGCTCAAATATTTCAATGCATAGGATTAAGTGAAGATTTAATAAATAAATATTTTCCACATACACCTTCAAGAATTTCAGGCATTGAACTAGAAGATATTGCAAATGACGTTATACAAAGGCACTCATCTCCTTATGAAAATGATTCTAGTTTAGAACAAACTGACCATCACATTTTGAATCCTATAGTAGTAAAAAAACTTAGAACATTATCAGTAAACAAAGATTATAATCTTTACAAAGACTATTGTAAAAATGTTAATGAAAAACTAGACGATGCAATAACTATAAGAGGATTACTAAAATTTAAAAACAGAAAAAGTATACCTTTAGAAGAAGTAGAATCTATAGAAAACATTTTAAAGCATTTTACAATTTCAGGTATGTCTTTTGGTTCTTTAAGCAAAGAAGCTCACGAAACACTTGCTATTGCTATGAATAAAATTGGAGCCTCTAGTAACTCAGGGGAAGGCGGAGAAAATTCTGATAGATATAAATTAAGGCCTAATGGAGATGATGCTAAAAGTTCAGTTAAGCAGGTTGCTTCAGCAAGATTTGGGGTAACTACCAATTACCTTGTAAACTGTAGTGAACTTCAAATTAAAATGGCACAAGGTGCAAAACCTGGTGAAGGAGGTCATTTGCCTGGAAGTAAGGTAACAGAAGAAATTGCTAAGGTTCGTCATTCAATCCCTGGCATAGATTTAATATCTCCTCCACCTCATCATGATATATACTCCATAGAAGATTTAGCACAACTAATATTTGACTTAAAAAATGTAAATCCAAATGCACGAATTGGAGTAAAACTAGTGTCTGAAATTGGAATTGGAACCGTTGCTGCAGGAGTAGCTAAGGGCCATGCTGATGTAATTATGGTTAGTGGTCATGATGGTGGTACCGGTGCTTCTCCAATAAGTTCTATGAAATATGTAGGACTTCCATGGGAATTAGGCC
This sequence comes from Clostridium muellerianum, assembly GCF_012926525.1. GTDB lineage: Bacteria > Bacillota > Clostridia > Clostridiales > Clostridiaceae > Clostridium_AM > Clostridium_AM muellerianum. The sequence goes on along the minus strand of NZ_JABBNI010000001.1, from coordinate 43,527 downwards.
TTGCAGAGGTCCAACAAACTTTATTATTAAATAACTTAAGAAGTAGAGTTACTGTTCAGGTAGACGGGAAATTAAAATCAGGACGTGATGTTGTTATTGCAGCTTTACTCGGAGCAGAAGAGTATGGTTTTGCTACTACTGCTCTTATATCACTAGGATGCATAATGTGCAAACAGTGTAACTTAAATAGATGCCCTGCTGGAATTGCAACCCAAGATCCTGAGCTTCGCAAAAAATTTAAAGGTACACCTAATCATTTAATTAACTACTTAACTTTTATTGCAGAAGAGGCAAGAGAATTAATGGCCGAACTAGGATTTAAGTCACTAAATGAAATGATTGGTAGAGTAGATGTTCTTGATATAAAAGGTCCTCTTGAAGGTAAACTTAAAAATTTAAACTTAACACAAATATTATATAAACCTGAACTACCATCTCGTATTATAGGCAAACATGCCATTGATCAAAATCATAGAATAGATGAAGTTTTAGATAAAAAATTAATTGAGCTATCAAGACCAGCCTTAGAAAATGGTATTAAAGCTGAACAAATATTTAAAGTAAAGAATACAGATAGAACTGTTGGTGCTATGTTAAGTGGAGAAATTGCTAGAAAATATGGCAACAAAGGTTTACCTGATGATACCATTATATTAAAATTTAATGGTTCTGCAGGACAAAGCTTTGGCGCTTTTGCCGTTAAAGGTGTTACCTTAATTCTTAATGGAGACGCTAATGATTATGTAGGCAAGAGCTTATCTGGTGGAACAATTATATTAACTCCTCAAGTAAATTGTTCTTTTGAACCTAACGAAAATGTTATTGCAGGCAATACCATACTTTATGGTGCAACCTCTGGTAAAACATTTATTCATGGAAAAGTAGGTCAAAGATTTTGTGTAAGAAATAGTGGTGCTGAAGCCGTAGTTGAAGGTATTGGTAATCATGGATGTGAGTATATGACTGGCGGAACAGTAGTAATACTAGGCCATACAGGCAGCAATTTTGGAGCTGGAATGAGCGGTGGAATAGCTTATGTTCTAGATGAAACAGGTGATTTTATAAGCAATTATAATGGAAAAACTACAGAGGCAAAACCACTTAATAACCCTAGAGACATAAATAAGCTGAAAAGCCTTTTAAGTGAACATTATAATTTTACTAATAGTAAAAAAGCCAAAGATATTCTAGATGACTTTGAATTTTATTTAAATAAGTTTTTAAAGATAGCTTCACCAATTTATGAAGAACAATTAAATTTAAAAGAATTTACTCAGGAAAGTAATAATTAACAACTTAGCAAGAGGCTATCGCATTAAGAAATTTATGTACAATATATTGCTTTAAAAATCATAGCAAAGCCAATATATTGTAATGTTTATTCCTGATGCGGCAGCCCCTTTAATTTCAATTTAATTACATCTATTGTTATATTGCTTTATGAACTTTATCTTAATGAAAATATGATTTTCTCATTCTTAGACATCTAGAATGTATTATTTAATGCAGAACTTTACTATTTCCTACATAAGCTTCATTCCATGAATCATGAAATACATACTCTCCAGCACTTTTTGCAGCATAATGACCTTTTTCTTGCTTTATTTCTCCTACAGGTGTAATTCCAACAACTTTATATTTTTCAGGTATGCTTAATGCACGTTTTACCACATCTTCATCTAAAGCTGCTATCCAGCAAGTTCCATAACCTTCCTCAGTAGCTGCAAGAATGAAATGCTCCATAGCAATAGCTCCATCTACAAGATAATACTGCTTTCCATCTACTTCTCCCGACTTATCAGGATCAGCTACTACCACTACTACCATTGGTGCCTCTTTAATAGACTTTCCAGCTTCGTCAGTTTGATTATTTACAGCACTAGCTATGATATCCTTTTTAGCATTATCTTCAACAATAATAAATTTATAATCTGAAGCATTCTTCCATGAAGGAGACATCATTGCTGCATTAATCATTCTGTCCACCTTATCTCTGTCTATTATAGTATTTTTAAATTCTTTTATACTGGTTCTATTTTTTATAACATCATAAAATTGCATAAATTCCACACTCCTTTAAATGTAGTTTGCGTAAATAATATATACATTATTCATGAACCATTTACTATCATTTAATGGATTTTCTATTCTCTCATTTGTGGTAATTACTCATTTTTATATTTAAGAACTTTCAATAAAAATTTAGGTATTGAAACCAATCTTTTAATTCTAAAAGGTTCTTTAATAACTCTATATAACCACTCTAATCCTAAACTTATCATCCAGGCAGGTGCCCTTTTTACCTTACCTGAAAACACATCAAAACTTCCTCCAACTCCCATGAAAATTTTACAGGGAAGCTGGTCCATATTTTTTATTATGAATGAATCCTGTCTTGGTGATCCCATAGCTATAAATAGTGCGTATGGCTTTTTAGCTTTAATATCATCTATTAAATCACTACAATTATTTAAATCAAAATATCCATTACGACTACCACTTATATTTAATTTAGTGTACTTACTTTGAAGTTTTTCCACACATGCATCCAATATTTCTTGTTTAGCACCAATTAAATATATACTTTTACTTTCCCTTTGGCATTTTTTTACTATTTCCTCCATAAGCTCTATACCTGCAATTTTTTCTTTTACAGGATTTTTTACAACTTTAGAAGCTACTACAGTTCCAACACCATCTGGAATTATTATAGAATTATCCCCAGTAAAATTATTGAACAATAGAGGATTATTAAGTCCATTATATAAAACCTCTGGATTTCCTGATATTATATTTACCTTATTAAATTTTTCTATATAATTCATAAGCTCCTTTAAAGTTCCATTAAAAACATTATATTGTAATATTCTAGTAAACATACTATTCCTCCAAATCATATACCTTCATAACCTAAATCCACAGAAACTCAAGGAAAATTTAACATAAAATTATTCCTTGAGTTTCTATAAATTATAAAACAGAATATTTCAGTTGCAATGCCTTAAAAAGCTCCTTCTTTTTTAAATACTGAAAATACAGTTCCAAATAATATCTTTATATCCGTATATACTGAAAATCGTTTTATATAAGTTAAATCATAAAAAATTGTTTTTCCTAATTCAATTTCTCCTCTTCCACTTATTTGTGCTAAACCAGTTATACCTTGTGGTACTAGCAATCTTTGTCTGTATTCTTCTGGATAAAGCTTAACTACATCTGGTATTTCTGGTCTAGGTCCAACTAAACTCATATTACCTATAAATACATTAAACAATTGTGGAATTTCATCTAAGCTTGTTTTTCTTAAGAAAGCCCCTGACTTCGTAATTCTATTATCAGTTTTACTTTGAAAAACAAAATTCTCCAAATTACCTGGATCTATGTTTAATTCTCTTTTTTTCTCTGCATTTACAACCATAGTTCTAAACTTATATATGGTAAAATCTTTTCCGTCTTTTCCTACTCTAACTTGCTTAAAAATGGCTGGTCCCTTTGAATCCACTTTAATCCATATAGCCAGTATTATAAATACTGGTGATAATATAAGTATTCCTACAGCCGATAATATTATATCACTCAATCTCTTCAGAAGAAAATGTAATTTCTTTGATTTTATATCTTTTTCTAAATCTATCTTTATACTTTCAATCTGCATGATAACCTCCTACAATTATTCATCTACAAGTATATAATATATCAGATATAACATGCATTTACAATATAATTATAACAACTTTTTCAGAGGACATTTGACAGAGGACAGAGAAAAATTCTCCTTCATTGTCCTCTGTCCTCTATAAAAATATTGTGTCACAATATTTTTTATATCATCTTGCTAAATCAGTTTTAACTTTCTCAGATATTGAGGACGTTCCCCCGATTACTATTTCATTAATATACTTATTTGAATCTATAAATCTCTTTTGATCATTATTATTATCACCTAAAAGAAGCAATGGTGAATTAAGTTTTGCTGAAAGAACACTTGCTGAAAGTGCATCTGGGAAATTTTCTCCAGAAGCTAAAGTAATATTCTCTCCATTAATGTCAAAATATTTTGCTATATTAATAGACGTAGTATATCTATCCTGTCCCCATATTCTAATAATATCATCTTCGGACAATCCACATACTCTTTTCACTTTATCCTTTACGTTATCTGATACTATTGTATTTCCTCCTATTATATAAACCTTGGAAGGTCTTACCTTTTTTAGAGTTTCCTGTGCTTCTGAAGGCAATTCGTATACATCAGACAATATAACTGGATATCCTTTTAACGCTGCTACTGAAGATGCACTTAACCCATCTGCAAATTCATTTCCTGATGTAATTATTATAGGTGTACCTACTGGTGCATTTATAGCATCATTAATTGCTTTTGTAGCTCCAAATTTTTCTCCATCACTTAGCATTTTTATATTATTATATCCTAAACTTTTTAAACTTATAATAATACTTTCATTGGCACCCATTTCATTACCGAGTATGTATATATTACCACTCTTATCTAAATGATTTTGTATATACTTAATTGCAGCATCATTTTCTAAATTGGTTTTTCCAGACAAAAGTATCGGTGCATTTAATTTTTTAGCTAATACACTACCACTTAATGCATTTGTAAAATCGTATCCTGAGGTTATAACAACATCAGTTAATTTTCCACTATTAAATTCTTCAGCTATACTAGCTGCTGTAGTAAATCTATCTGTTCCACTTAATCTCTTACTTGTATATTGTTTGACACTGATAGGCTGCCATCTTTCTATAGCTTCATTTGCTTCATCAGGTTCACTTATAAATTTTCCTGAATCTTCTTGACCAGAAGCCTTCCACTGCTCGTAGCTTACAGCCTCATTATACTGGTTAAGTTGATAATACTTACTAACTACTTTTCCATCTGCTTTATAGTAAGTATTATAATTAAATGAATTATCAAATGATTGTTCATCTGCAAATTCTAAATTATAGTTACAGTATGGTGTTAAAAATAAATTTTCTTTAAACCAATTTTTATTAGAATTCTCTAGTAAATATATATCGCATCCTTTATTTCCATAAAACAAATTATTACTTATAGAATTGTTTACAGCATTTGATCCGATTGCTAGTCCAAATGCATGATTATTATACAATTTATTATTATTAATTATACAATTACTTCCCCCATTAGGATTACCATACATTTGTATAGCGGCACCTGCATTATCATGTATGTTATTTCCTTCAAATGTCCAATGAGTTGAACCATATCCTATATAAATCCCATGATCTTTTGGTTTATCAACCTTTAGTCCTACATTATATATCTCACAATTTTTAACTGTGCAATAACTAGAATCCTGACCATCTATACCAGATGTTCCATAAGGTCTATAAACAGGATAATCTATATTTCCTATATTTAAATCATTCATATCAATATAACTGGATTTATCTGTTATATAGATACCTGCTCCTGTAAACTCAGTGATTTTAATACCTTGTATTTTCCAATAAGAACTCTCTCTAAAGGTAAAAGCATCAGGCGCATTCATACCATTTATGTTAAGTTTATAATCCCCTGTTACAGTAACTGATTCTCCTGGATAACTTTTAATTGTACACCATGAATCATTTGATGCTTTTTTTTGATAAATTTGAACCGCTTCATGATACATACCTTCTCTTATTATAAGTGTATCTCCTGGCTTCATTTGATTAATTCCTCTTTGAATAGTATAAAAAGGATTTTCCTTTGTTCCATCATTAATATCATTGCCTTTTGTTGAAATATAATAAGTATTGTTAGATGCTGCTGCATAAACTATTTCTTGCTTATTTACTGTAGCAAATATTAAGCCTAATAAAGTAAAACATAATATTATTAGTTTTTTATACGCAGCTACACCTTTAGATTTTGAATTTAGCATTCGACAAAGCGCCCCCCAAATGAATATAAATTTAACTGTTTATTTAAAAAAAACTTATTATTACCTTCTTATATTTAAGGTAATTTACGACTTTCATTTATTAACATTGCTCCAATAAAACTTATTAAAAAAGCTTTAATTCCGAATTGTACTGTATTTACAGGTATTGATCTATTTGTGCAATATTGAATATAGTAATAAAGTATAAATGCATGTGATAAATACACACCATAAGAACTTTTCGAAACATACTGTATTGATTTCATTAATAGATTTTCTTTCCAATTAATACTGAATATAAAAAATACAAAAACTGTGCTATATATTAATACACTAGGTCTTAAAAATGTAGCAACATAATCTATATCTGAAACAAATTTAGTAGTTACCATTGCTTCATAAATTAACCCAAAAGTCACTGCAATAAACATAGGAACTATCACAATTCTATATTTAAGAGCTTTTTCTTTAATATAATCCACGTTTTTCCCTATAAAAGCACCAAGAGAAAAATAAAAAATCCAATTCAACATGTTTTTTCTTTCAAAAAAACGTACTAATATACCTGGTATGGTAAAATAATGTGTTGCTACCAAAATACTTGTGGTTATTATAAATGTTATAAGTAAACTCCATTTAGAACCTATAAACTTATATACAAAAGGAAAAAACAAATAAAATTCTACAATTATAGGCACAAAATAAAGATGATAATATACATTTCCAAAAATAACATCATTACCTGACTTATATATATTAAAAGCCTTAGTTACAAATATAATGTATATAACACACCATACTAAATATCTAGGTATAGTTTTATAAAGCCTATGTGAAAGAAACTTAAAATATCCTTTTTCTTTTTTATATGTATTAATAAGTCCCATACCAGATAAAATTATAAAGGCTGGTACAGAAAATCTACTAAGTTGATTGATAACTAAAAACCCCTTGTACGTATTAGAATTTACATTTGTTCTATATAAAATTGTTGCAGAAACATGAATAAGTATTACACTAATAGTAGCCAAAGTTCTTATGACATCCATTTCTAAAATACGTCTTTTACTACTAATTTTCTGTCACCCCCTTCTACACATACATTATCTAAAATAGACTTTCACTGCTACTTTCCCTTATTACTATTGCTTGGGAAATAGCTAGAAGTATCCAAAAATAAGCAGTTGTCTTAGGTACAAAAAATAAATTGTCGGATATATTCATAAAATAAAATCCTACCATTGAAGCAAAAACTCCTGTACAAAAATATCTATAAAATTTATCTTTAGCACTTGAAGCTACTTGTTTTACTTTTAAAAGAGAAAATATTAACATACAAACAAATGATATTATACCTAAAATACCTAATTCACTAGTAACCTTCAAATATGAATTATGTGTAGGTCTTTGGGTAAACCATGGATATTTCAATTCTGGATATTTCTTTACATATGTATCGTATAAACTAACATAGTTACCATTACCCACTCCTAATATAGGATGTTCTTTTATCATCTTTAAAGCAGTTTTCCATAAATAAATTCTAGATACATTTTGCGATGAATTAGCAATATCTAAAATTCTATGGCTAATTCTAGGTATAAATAATGAAATAACTGCTGCAGGACCTATTATGAATATCAATTTCCAACTAAATACTATAGCTAATATAATCGCCCCTATTGCTACTCCAATAAGTGCATTACGTGAATCTGTTAATACTATATTAATTATTACAAGTACTAATATTAATAAATAAACAGACTTTTTAACTTTATTTTTTTCATATATTGAAACCATTATTATTGGAAATAAAGCCAATACCAAAAATGCTGCTAGGTTAGTTGGATTATCCAATGTTGCTGCTATTTTTTTATCTGTATAGTCATACTTCATAAATTCTGGACTTAATCCAAATCCAGTAAAATATTGGTATATTCCAAAAATACAAATAAAGCAAACAGAAAATACATATGAATTTATTATACCGTGAATATACCTTTTATAATTACACTCATATTTAATTATAAAAAACAAAATTATATATGAAAGAAATCTAGCACTTTCACTTACTGCTATTTTCTTATCAAAAGAATAGCTTACAGATATAATCATTACTAAGAATAATATACTCATAGATATACTTAAGTAATCATGGAAAAAGCTTTTAATATCTGAAATCATTTTTCGCCTACTTTGTGAAGATAAAACTAACCTTATTATATATAGAAACATTATTAAAGCTAATATTCCATCGCCATATGTAGTCTTTCCTTGTTTCCACGGAAGTATAAATATATAAATGCATATAAATGCATACAAAACATTTTCTAAAATCTTCATTATTACACACTCTCTTTACACAAAATAATAGTCATTAAGACTCCATTACCTAATATATCAAATAGTTCTTTAAGTTTCAATGTTTTACATCAATTATTAAATCTATGTTAACATTAAGCTTTTCTTATTTTTTGTTTTATAAGAGATACCATGTACATATATTCTTCTACTTTAAATAAATGGATACATGCCATATAAACTCCTGTTCCTATAAAAAATGATATTATTATTGATACTATACTAGCCTTTAGTTCTGATGTAATTAATAACATACTTAACTTATTTACTGCAAAAATAAACATTCCCATAATTGCAGAGGCTAAAAAGGTTTTTGCCATCACGCTAAATATTTTTTTTACATCTACACTTCCAATCTTTTTATTTAAGTCAATAAGCATTATTACAGTAACAATAATTGAAGCTACTGTAGTTGCTAGAGTCAATCCAGATACCTGCATATACTTTACTATAAATATGTTTATAACTACATTTATCAATATTCCTACAAAGCTATTTATCATTGGTGTTTTTGTATCTTTAATAGAATAAAATGCTTTATTTAAAATGTCTCTTATTCCATAAAAAATCATAGCGGGACAATAAAATAACAGCGCACTTGAAGTAAGCTTTGCTGCTTCACTTGTAAAGGCTCCTCTTTTAAATATGATACTTATAAGAGGCTGTCTTAATACTGCTATAGCCACTGCTGCTGGTACCATTATAAGTATAATTATATTTATTGCTCTTTTTACTGCAATTTTATATTCTGTTTTATCCTTCCTTGCTGCTAATTCCGACATAGTTGGATATACTATCATTGCTATTCCTATAGCAAAGACTTCATATGCTAGGGTATTAATTTTATTAGCGCAATCTAAAACAGTAACAGCTCCAGAAAATATATTTGTAGCAAATGATCTGTTTACAAACACATTTAACTGAATTAATGATGTACTTATAATAACAGGTATCATAAGCTTAAACATATTAAGCATTTCGTGATCTTTAAAGCTTATATGCCCTTGATACTTATATCCCAACTTTTTATACTTAGGTACATTAATTATAAATTGTGCAAAGAATCCTATAACTGTAGCTACTGCAAATCCTTTTATTCCATATCTAGCTGTCAAAAATACAAGATATATTATATACACTGCATTAGATACAAAAGCCATAGCTGCTGGTTCATAAAACTCATTATGACATTGAAGTACTCCTGTCACTATACTCTGAAGACTTACAAATATTAAAGACAACAACATAATTCTTGTCATTTCCACAGACATTTCAAATACATTAGGATTACTTACAAAACCATGGGCAAATATATAAATTATGTTTTTAGTAAAAATAATCAATATAATAGTAACTACAATAGTAACTATTGATGATACATTTATAACATTATTTACAAACTTATCTCTTATCTTCTTAACACTTTTTTGTAAATGCTCTGTATGTACAGGTATAAAAGTTGTAGTTAGTCCATAACTTATGGTGGTAAGCAAATAAACTATTCCTAATGCAAAATTATATATATCCGTAGTATAATTTGCTCCAAACTTTGCTGCAATTAATGAGTCTCTTACTAATGCCAATACCTTGCCTAAAATTATAAACACCATAACTAATATAGACTTTTTTATCATTTTTTTAGTCATTAATTTTCACTCCACCTATGTCCCTCTGACAGTATTTGTTTATAAAAATTATAATATCCATTACAAAATGTATTCATAGAATATTGTTTTTTCACAAGTTCATATAAATTCTGTCCTTTATCTCTTAACATATCCTTATTTTCATATGCTGATTTCATTTTTAAATATATATCTTCTACTGACTTTGGATCTATTAAAAATCCTGTTTCATCATTTATACACTCATTTATATCACCTACATCTGAACATATAGCCGCTCTTTTAGCTGCACCACTTTCTAATATAACAATAGGAGGTGACCCACCTTCATTAAATGATGTAAGTATACTTATATCTGATGCATTTATAAAATCTACCACATTACTTTGAAATCCGGTAAAAATAACTTTATCTTTAATTGATAATTGATTGCATTTTTCCTCTAAAACAGCTTTAAGCTCTCCATCCCCAATTAATAAAAGTTTTGTATTAGGATATTCGCTATTTAATTTATTAAAAGCTTCTATACAAAGCAAATGATTTTTTATGGGATGCATTCTTGCCACCATTACATATACAAAATCTTCCTTACTTATATCATATTTATTTCTTACTTTATCTTTGTCATTTAAAATACTTATTTCTTCTAAATCAATTCCATTATTGACAACAGTCTTTTTTCCAGTAAAATTACTTTGCTCCAAAAGCTTTTTTATATACTTTGAAACACATATATAGTAAGGAAAACTCTTTAAACCTAATTTACTTAATGGTGTAAAAAATAAATACTTTAACTTGTTATTTAAGAAGTCATATCTGTAATCACTATGAACAGTAGCAGCGCAAGGTTTACTAAGCTTTTTCTTCATTAGATAATACATAAAAAATGCCTTAGCTCCATGGAAATTTATAATATCTACATTATTTTCTTTTACATAATCACAAATTTGATTATTTCTCAAGCTTTCAATTAATATTACCCTTATTCCCATATTCCTGGCATTATCATATAATTCACCTTTTCCTATACACCCAATGACAGTATCAAATTTACCCTTTGAATAAACACATAAATTTAATACATGTTTTCCACCACCACCATTATCATTTCCTGATATAATCTGTAGAACTTTAATATAAATCACCTGCCTAATATATATAACACGGTATATGCTACACTTACTATATATAATATATAAATATAACTTTGGCATGCAATATTTGCATGCCAACATTCTTACTATTTCAAATTTAATAATATTTTTTCAAGCTTTCTAGCTATAGCTTCCCTTGCATAATGCTCCATTACATATTTTCTTCCGTTTTGTCCAAGTTTAATTCTTAGCTCTGGATCTTTATATAATTTTAAAACAGCTTCTGCAATCTCTTTAGAATTTTCTGGTTCAACAGTAATTCCAGCTTGAGCATCATTTATAAGTTTTTCAGCTTCACCTTCTACAGCTAAAACTATGGGTAATTCTGAAGCCAGTGATTCAAACATTTTGGAAGGTAACGCTCCCTTAAATAAATCCAGTTTCTTCAAAGGTATAATTGTGGCATCCATGGATGCTACTATTCTAGGCATTTTAGGTTTTGATTGTACCGGCATAAAAGTTACATTATTAAGTCCCTTTTCTTTTACCATATCAATTAATTTCTGTTTTTCAGGTCCATCACCGAAAAATAAAAACTGTATATCCTTATAATCTCTTAAAATGTCCGCTGCTTCTATAATTACTTCTAACCCTTGAGCTATACCATGAATACCTGCATAGCATATAGCAAATTTACCATGAACACCAAGTTCTTTTCTAAATTCTTCATCTCTATTTTCTCTTTTAAAGAATTCTGTATCTACACCATTAGTTATAAGATGTACTTTATTTTTATCAAATCCTCTACTAACTATATTATCTACTATTCCTTTAGTTTGTCCTGTAACTGCATGTGCTTTCTTATAGCAAAATTCTTCAAGCCATGTGGATAAACTAATCAATAATTTATTATGAAGCACGTTAAGCTTTACAGCAGATTCAGGCCATAAATCGGATATATTAAAAATAAACTTCGCTTTTTTTCTCTTAGCTAAAATATAACCTGACCATCCCAAAAATAGTGGAGGTGATTCTGTTATTATTGCATCCTGCTTATCTATGTACTTTGATCCTGTAAGCACTGATGAAAATGTAAATGATAAATAGTTTCTAAGTCTTTTTGTAAAACTTTTATCCTTTGTTGCATAAATACTTGTACGAACTATTTTTATTCCATCTATTTCTTCAAGAACAACTTTTTTATCCCTGTATCCTTCAAATATTTCCCCCTTAGGATAATTAGGCATAGCAGTTAATATAGTAACTTCATGGTTAAACTTTTTTAACTGTTTAGCAAACTCAAAAATTCTATTTTGAGGAGCTCCAACTTCTGGAGGACAATATTGAGTTAAAAATAAGATTTTCATTTTTCCACTCCTTATTTTCCTATTATCTCTAGTATTTTGTGTCCAGCTTTTCCATCTCCAAATATGTCCTTTTGCTGCTCTTTTGGCTCAAAATTAACTATTGAATCAAGTATTTTGTTTTTATCTGTTCCTACAACCTTATTCCATCCATTTTGAACTGTTTCAACCCATTCAGTTTCATCTCTCATGGTTACACATGGTTTCTTTAAGAAGAAAGCTTCCTTTTGAACTCCGCCGCTGTCTGTTACTATTTTTTGTGAATTCATCTCTAAATTTATCATTTCAAGATATCCTACAGGCTCTATTACTTTTACATTTTCATTAAATTTTAGTCCATAATCACTAATATATTTTTTAGTTCTTGGATGCATAGGCAATATTACTGTTTTACCACTTTCATTTAATGCTTCAATTATATTTTTCAATCTATTTATATCATTAGTATTTTCTGCCCTATGTATGGTAGTTAAGATATATTCATTCTTGTTAACTTTAAGTTCATTAATTATGTTAGATTTATCTTCAGCTAACCCTTTAAAATGAAGTACAGCATCAAACATTACATCTCCAACATTGTGAACTCCCTTGGTTATGCCTTCATTTTTAAGATTTTCTATAGCTGAAGTTGTAGGGACAAATAAGAACTTTGAAATATGATCTGTCAAAATTCTATTTTGTTCTTCAGGCATAGTCATATTAAAACTTCTAAGTCCAGCTTCTACATGAGCTACTGGAATTAAAAGCTTACTAGCACATAGCGCTCCTGCCAATGTAGAATTAGTATCTCCATATACTAAAACCAAATCTGGTTTTTCCTTTAAATATATTTCTTCCAGCTTAATAAGCATTGTTCCTGTTTGATGTCCATGATTACCTGAACCAACTTCTAGGTTATAGTCTGGTTTAGGTATCTTTAGTTCATCAAAAAATACTTTAGACATGTTTTCGTCGTAATGCTGACCTGTATGAATAAGTATTTCCTCGTGCTGCTTTCTTATAACATTAGACACAGCTGCAGCTTTTATGAATTGTGGTCTTGCTCCAACCACTGTTAATATCTTCATACCTCTTCCTCCTATTTGAAAAGCCTTTTTAATATTTTTGACTTATACTGCTTTTCTAAACATTATCATTTCTTTTAATTTAATAATTTCTTCCATCCTTACTATAAATGCAGTTATTATAAATACAATAACTCCAGCAAATGAAGAAATTAAAATTTTAATGAATACTGAAACTGTTGATACATATTTTAAATCCAATACCATATTTAAATAGTATATAACTATTAGCATAACAGCTGAAGCAATAATGGTTTTTATTGCAGTTATAAGTATCTTCTTACCATTCATACTTCCTATTTTTCTTCTCAAACTGAAAATGAGTAATGCACAAGCTATATACATAGATGTAGCATTAGCTAAAGCTAATCCTTTAAGTCCTAGAAAGTATTTATATATAAATATTAATATTATATTTAATACAAGTGATATAGCACTGTTTATCATCGGAGTCTTTGTATCCTGCAGTGTATAATACGCTTTACATACAAAATCTCTTAAGCCAAAAGCTAAAAGTCCTAATGAGTAAAAACATAATACACTAGAAGTTATATCTGTAGCACTTCTAGTAAATGCTCCTCTTTCAAACAATATATAAATAATAGGTTTACTTTGCATCATTACAATTAAAGACATAGGTAATATAAACACTATTAACGTACATATAGATTCACTTAAAGTAGATTTCATTTCCTTCATCTCATTATTGGCTGTTTGCCTTGCCATCTTGGGATAAATTACTGTAGATATGGCCACTACAAATATATCTACAAATAAAGCAAAAACTCTATAAGCATAAGTTAGAGATGATAAACTTCCCGCACTATAACCCGTAGCTACTCCCCTCTCAACAAATGTATTAATTTGCTGAACTCCTGTTCCTAAAATAACAGGAATAAGCATTAAACACATTCTTTTAAGCATAGGATCTCTGAAATTTATTTTAAAACTATGCTTTAATCCAATCTTTACTACATATGGTATTTGAGGTAGTATTTGAATTGCAGTTGCAATAAGAGTTATTATTGTAAATCCCATTACGCCATATTTTTTGCCAAAAATAAACAAATATCCAATTATAAGTACATTAAATGGAAGCGCTACTAAAGAAGGTACTGCAAAATTATTTTCAGATTGCAGCATACCATTAAATATATATAATACTGCATTAACTGTAAGTGTAGGTATTAATATAATCGTAAGTAGTTTTGTAAATTGAAGCTTACCACCTACGAATCCTGGATTTAAAAGAGACACTATAGGATTTATAAAAATTACACACATTACAGATATAATTACAGTTATGAATATAAAGAAATTCAAGACATTGCTTACAAATTCACATGCTTCTTTTTTACCTTGTTTCCTCTTTTCATTATAAAGTGGAATTAGTGTAGTAGTAATTGCTGCTCCTATCATTATAAATAATACCATTGGAAGGTTAGATGCTGCATTATAAGCATCTAACTCTATAGTTCCAAATTTTGCAGCTGTTACACTATCCCTTAATAGTCCAAGTATTTTACTTATAAAAGTACATACAACTATTATAGTAGCACTTTTTACTAATTTATTTCCATCACTCATTTTTTCACCTTTTTTACTGTCTACTATATAAATTAATGCATGATATTGTAACACCATACATCATCCAATATGGAAAGAAGTAAGTAACAGAACTTGGTCCAAAACTGGATAACGCAAAACCAAACAATGCCGCTATTAAGGTGTATGCTGATATTTTAGCTTCATAATCTCTCATATTGGATATAAGAAGTAATCTGTATAATAAATATAAATAGTAAATTCCATATAAAATAAAGAAGAAAACTCCAAAATCACCAAGCACCTCTATGGCTAATCCATGGGGACTGTATATGCCATGAGTATTTCCTTTATCCATTAGTTGCTGAGTAGTATTTCCTGCACCGAAACCTAAAAGTTTTTTATCATGAAATACACCTTCAACTACATCATATACTACCGTTAATCTTTCACCTTCTGAACCTTCTTCACCGACTTTAACATTTTCTATATTAGTAAGTTTATTCATTTTTTGCTTCATTTGATTACGATACATATCACTGTTTCTCATTACAAATACATAGCTGAATTTGTATACAACCCCAAAGCCTATAACAATTATTAGTGGATATATTAAACCTTTTAGTTTATACTCTTTTAACATAGCTATAGTAAAAATTGCCACCATTAATATTACAGACAAAAGGCTCACTCTTGATGTTGTAAGTGCTATTGCAGCAAAAATAAGTAAACTACACAACAAATAAACTATTTTTTGTTTGCTATACCTTCCAAAAGTGAAAAGAAACACTGGAATAGGCAAACATAAACTTAATAGTGTAGCCAAATTATTAGGGTTATAGGAAAATACCATAGGTCTTGTTTTTAAAAGCTCTATCTCCATTTCTGAGAGCTTATGAACAGTATAGTTATAATAATGTTTTACAGGTAATTCTACACCAACTGCAGTTTCTATTATTCCTATAACAACTATTACTGCAGCCATTAATCCAATAATTTTTATAGTATTTTTAAATTTCTCTTTTGTATTATTATATATAACAATCACTGCTAAAAAAGCAAACATCATAGCATAAATTGCAATATATTTAATATTAAAAGATTTATTCTTTGACCAAAAATAGCCTGCACATATGTATATAAACCATATTACAAAAAAAACTAAAATCTTTTTATCCATGTTTACATTTATTCCACCATTTTTAATCCACTGTAAAGCTGTAAAAATAATCATAATAAACAACATTACATGAAAAAAATAAATTTGTTCATGCCCTGGCAAATATGCTGTATATTCAAATGCAGCAGATACTAACAATGTACAATACAATTTATCATATAATTCAGGTGAATAAGTTAAGCTTAAGCTTAAAGCTGTGCATACAAAAAATAGCATTCCAATTACATAATCGTGAATTAAAAATGATCTTGCAAGTACAGCAATAAATACTACACATAAAAATCCTAAGCTTCTTTTATCTAGTTTGTTCATCTGTTTTTCCTCCCGAAATCAGAAAACTATCATATAATTTCTTCATAGTTCCTGCATTATGTATCCAATTATATCTATCTTCAACTAACTTTCTAGCATTAACAGAAAATTTTCTTATTTTATCTTCATCTTCTATTAAAATCTTTAATTTTTCCTTTAATAATTTAATATTTTTAGGTTCTACAGTATAACCATTAACATCATTAAAAACTATTTCTGTTAATCCACCAACATTAGTTGACACTACCGGTCTTCCACATGCGCATGCTTCTACTGCTGCTACTCCAAAACTTTCTCTTAAGGATGGTATACATACTATATCCATCATATTTATGTATTCAGGTACCTTTACATTATCTACTTTTCCTGTAAAAGTAACTTTATTTTCTATATTTAATTCTGTACATAGACCTTCTAAATTTTGTCTTTCCTCTCCATCTCCAACTATCATTAACCTTATGTCTTTATTACTTTCTTTGCATAAATCATTAAAAGCACTTATTAAATAATCTATTCCGTATATTTTATTTAAATTTTTCATTACACCTATAGTTATATAACTTTTTTGTAGAACTGAAGTACTTTCCTTGAATCTATTTATATCTACCCCAAAAGGAGTTATTGTTATATCTTTTTTGCTTTTATAATACTTTTTCGTTTCATTAGCCATATCCATACTGGTAGAACATACTGCGTCTGCACCATTAAGTATGTATTTTAATAACTTAGCATTAAAAGCATTAGACTTAGGAAAGTCATACACATCACTTCCCCATACAGATACAATAAAGGGGTGATATCCGCTAATCCTGCCAAAAAGTCCATAGCTTGTAGCATAATGACTATGCAATATATCTGGTTTTATTTCATTTACTAATTTTTTTATTTTATTAACAATAAAAAAATATGATAGCTTATTTCCAAAAGGCGGTTTTATAACAAAACTTTTTACATTTTCACTGTATTTATATTTAGTATCTCTCATAGATATTAAATATATTTCATTATCAAGATCAGAAAAATAATTTATCCATTTCCTTGTATGGATGCTTTCCGCATCTGCTAAAAAACATATTTTAGCCATTAATTACACTCCCTAAAACAGCAACAGTTGACAATGGACATTGCCAACTATCTGCTGAATAATGTTATATATTATTGATTCCTAAGTAGTTGATCTTCTGGCACTTTTCTCAATTCTTTAGCTGGATTTCCTGCCACTATAATTTCCTTTTGTACATCTTTTGTTACTAGACTTCCTGCAGCTACAAAACCATCTTCATTTATAACTTTTCCAGGTAATATTGTAGCCTGAGCTCCAATTCTTCCACCCTTCTTAACAGTAACTCCCTTAAAATGATTGTATCTTTCCTTTGAACGAGCTGCAAAGTTATCATTTGAAGTTACTACTCCAGGCGCTATAAATACATTGTCTTCAACTACAGAATATGCTGTCAAATATACATTTGTTTCTAATTTGCAATTTGAACCAACCTTGCAGAAGTTTTCAACAGCAGTTCCTCTTCCTATTATAGTTTTACTTCCTATAGTTACATTTTCCCTTACAGTAGCTAAGTCTGCAATAAGAGTTTTTTCTCCTATTTCACAGCCACAGTAAATAATAACACCTGCTCCTATTAAGCATCCTTCTCCTATTTTCGCTCCTGGGAATTCCTTCTCATCTTTGAATATACTATTTACAGCTCTCATAGGTTGTTTTCCTACTACTGTATTATCATCTATTCTAACATTATTTCCTACCTTAGTACCTTTATGTATTACTACATTGTGACCTATAAGACAGTTATCTCCTAAAACCACATCATCTTCTATTACTACAAATCTTCCAAGGCTTACATTAGCGCCTATTTTAGCTTTACCCGATATATAGTTTTCCATTTTCAATTCTCCATTCTAAAACACTATTTTTTATGTATTTTTTCTACATTCACCATTTCCGTAGTTGAAAAACTTTCCATTGGGAACTTAACTGGCATTCCTGTAAGTCTTGACTTATACGCTGCAAGAATTATAGACATACCCTTTTTACCTTCTTCACCGCTTACAAGAGGAGCTCTATCATTATTTATAGCATCTATCATATCTTTAAATAATGGATTATGTCCAAATCCATAAACAGAATCTGGATCAGCACCTTGAGCTTTTAATATTTCATCCTCATTATCTTTATTATCCTCAAATCTCCAAGTTTCTATTTTATTTACTGCAAGACCGCCTATAGCTACAGTTCCTTTTTCTCCAAATATGCTTAAAGTTTCCTCTAAATTCTTTGGATATACACAAGCACTTCCCTCTACTATTCCTATAGCGCCATTTTTAAATCTTATAACTATTGCTCCAAAATCTTCAGCTTCTATATCTCTTAAAAATGTATCGCACTGAGCATATACAGTATCAATTTCTCCGCCCATCATCCACTGCAATAAGTCTATGTTATGTATACACTGGTTCATTAAAGTACCACCATCAAGCTTCCATGTACCTCTCCATGGCGCTTGAGTATAATAACCCATATTTCTATTCCAAAGTATTCTCGCAGTTCCATTAACAAGTCTGCCAAATCTATTTTGCTCTACAGCTTTTCTTAATTGTTGTATTGGTACATTAAACCTATTTTGATGACTTACACAAAGCTTAATATTGTTTTCTTTTGCACATTTTATCATGCTATCAGCATCTTCTATTGATAATGCCATTGGTTTTTCAACTATAGCATGTTTCTTCTTATTCATGCAGTACTTAGATATTTCAGGATGATAACCACTTTCTGTAGCTATAGTTACTACATCTATATCTTCTTTTTCAAGCATCTCTTTATAATCTGTATATACAGAAACTTGAACTTCTTTTCCTATTTTTGTTATATATTCTTTTTTCTTTTCTTCTGCTTTTTCGTTTATAACATCACAAACAGCTACTAAAACAGCTTCTTCTTGATTATCAATTAATGCTTCTACATGTTTATATGATATTCTTCCACAACCTATAATTGCAAACTTCAATTTTTTCACAAATATCACTCCTAAATCTTATATTTTCTTGTATATAAAACTGCCTTTTAATAATTTTCGGAAGGTGTAGTGCCTTCCGAAAACATTATATTAAAGCTTATGAATTTTTTCTCTGTTATTCTTTACATCCTTTGTAGCATTTCTTGTATCATAAAGTAAATTAGCTTTTTCAACTATTGTTTCATAATCATAACAACTATGGTTTGTAGTTATAATTACAATATCAGCAGTTTTTATAGCCTCTTCCCACTCTACTGAAACATACTCTTTTCCATTGTGTTTAAATTTAGGAATATAAGGATCATTTATTATTACATTGGCACCATTCTTCTCTAAGTGTTCTATAACTTTAAGAGCTGGTGATTCTCTCATATCATCAATATCATTTTTATATGCTACACCTAATAATAATACATTTGCACCATTCATTGCTTTCTTTTGAGTATTTAAAAGCTTCATTGCATTATCTACTACAAAAGCTGGCATGGAATCATTTATATCTCCTGATGCCTCTATTAATTTAGTATGGAAATCAAATTCTTTAGCTTTCCATGATAAATAGAATGGGTCTAATGGTATACAATGACCACCAAGTCCTGGACCTGGATAGAATGGCATAAATCCATATGGCTTAGTTTTTGCAGCTTCTATTACTTCCCATATATCTATTTTCATTCTATTGCATAATATAGCCATTTCATTTGCAAGACCTATATTTATATTTCTAAAAGTATTTTCAAGTATTTTTTCCATCTCAGCTACAGCTGGTGAAGATACTGTGAAAACTTCTCCTTCTAGAACACTTCTATAAAGAGTAGCAGCAACTTCGGTACATTCTGTTGTACAACCACCAACTACTTTTGGAGTATTTTTAGTTTTGAATTGTTTATTACCTGGATCAACTCTCTCTGGTGAAAATGCCAAAAAGAAATCTTTTCCACATTTTAATCCACTTTCTTCTAGAATTGGCTTTAATACTTCTTCAGTAGTTCCTGGATATGTTGTACTTTCAAGAACTATAAGCATTCCTCTGTGTAAATATTTTGCAACACTCTTAGCCGAACTTACAACATAAGATAAATCTGGTTGTTTGTATAAATCTAATGGTGTTGGTACTGCTATTGAAACAGCATCTACACTTTCTACAAAACTAAAATCTGTAGTAGCTTTTAACTTTCCTTCCTTTACTAGCCTTTCTAAATCTGTATCTACTATATCTCCTATATAATTTTCACCTTTATTTACCATTTCTACTTTTTTATCTTGAACATCAAATCCTATGACATTATATCCAGCTTTAGCTTTTTCAACTGCAAGTGGAAGTCCTACATAACCCAATCCTACAACACCTAGTTTAGCTGTTTTGTTTTTTAGTCTTAATATTAATTCATCTCTTAACTGTGACATCTTTCTTCCTCCCGTATTTCTTATAATATCGTAACTGTATCTACTGTTACGTTTACCGGCTTAATTTTCTGTATGCTTATATATTAACACACTTATCACCTTCAGATATGATTTTTTACTTAATCTGAAATATACTTAACAAATAATAAGTTTAATTTATTATTTGTAATTCACTTTATTGTTTTCTTTTATATGTTGGTACCTTTTCCTCTACAAGCTTAATTATGCTTTCCTTATCCATATAGGCAACATTACTAAACTGATCTATTGATTCTTCTATAAATTTCATATCTTCACCAATAGGTTTATCTACAAATATTTTATCATGTTCTGTAGAAGTTAATGCAACCTCATTCATTAACAATTCTTCATACAACTTCTCACCAGGTCTAAGTCCTGTATACTCTATTTTTATGTCTACATCAGGCTTATAACCTGATAAAGTTATCAAATCTCTAGCCAAATCCGCTATTTTTACTGGTTGACCCATATCCAATACAAATATTTCTCCACCTTTAGCTATAGCCCCTGCTTGAATTACAAGCTGTGCTGCTTCTGGAATAGTCATAAAAAATCTATTTATTTCAGGATGGGTTACTGTAACTGGACCTCCATGAGCTATTTGTTTTTTGAATAATGGTATTACTGAACCATTACTTCCTAAAACATTACCAAATCTAACTGCCACATATTCTGTTTCACTAGCCCTATCAAAGGCTTGAACCATAATTTCGCAAAATCTTTTTGTAGCTCCCATTATATTTGTAGGATTTACAGCTTTATCCGTGCTTATTTGCACAAATTTTTTAACTTTAAATTCATCACAACATCTAAGCACATTGTATGTACCTATAATATTATTTTTAATAGCTTCTGATGGATTACCTTCCATTAAAGGCACATGTTTATGCGCTGCTGCATGAAATACCACATCTGGCTTATACTTATCAAAAATTTTATTCATTCGTTTTTTATCTCTTATAGAAGCTATGATAACTTCTTTGTTAAGGTCAGGCTGATTGTAATTTAATTCCATTTGTACATCATAGACATTGTTTTCATAAATATCTAATATCAATAGTTTTTTAGGACTAAACCTAGCTATTTGCCTACAAAGCTCTGATCCTATTGAGCCACCGCCTCCTGTAACAAGAATGGTTTTATCTTTTATGTACCTATTAATATTTTCATTATTAAGTTTAACTTCATCTCTTCCTAATAAATCTTCTATATTAACATCTCTCAACTTGCTTATATTAATTTTCCCATCTATTATTTGGTATATTCCAGGAAGAGTTTTTAACTTACAATTAGTACTTTTGCATATATTTATTATCTCCCTTTTTATATTAAGATCAGCTGACGGTATAGCAAGTATAATTTCCTCTACTCCCTTTTGAGTACATATTCTATTTATCTGATCTCTACCACCTATAACTTTTATTCCATTAATTAATTTTTCTTTTTTAGATTCATCATCATCTATAAGTCCTACTATATCATAATTTAAATCTTTATGTCTTTTTATCTCCTTTATAAGCATTGCTGAAGCATCACCAGCTCCAATTATAAGCAATTTCTTATCATGCTTTTTGCCAACCTTTTCTCCCTTACTTTCTTCCTTAACCCTATAATTAAATCTTATTCCGCCTAATGCAATTACAGATAATATCCAAAATATTATATGTACTGAAAATGGAAATCTATAATAAGTCTTTTCTAAAAACTTATAAGTTATAAGATAACTATATATTACAAATATAATATTTGATACAGATATCGAATATATAATAGACATCAGTTCTTCAATAGAAGCATATTTCCATATACTATTATATAATTTGAAGAACTTATTACATATTAAAGTTATAACAACCACTGGAATTAATGATAATTTTAAAAATACCATATCCTCTGGTGGTATCTTGAAATTAAATTTCAAAAGAAAAGCAAAATATAAAGAAACTATAAGAAAAACTATATCATATATTATAAGCTTTTTATCTTTCTCCATGTTAACACATCCTTAAACATTATTGTAAAAACTTTGTACTAAAACTCCCTTTTTCTATTTTACATCATAGAAAAAATTATTCAATATATTTTTTTAAAGAATGGAGCACACTTAAAAAAGAGTTGTAAGATATTACAGCCCTTTTTCCTTATTTTCTGATATTTCATTTTTAAGATTTTTAAAAAACTCTGTTTCACCTAATGTTAAAAGATATTCCATAAAAGGTTCTTTAAGTTCATCCCTTTTTAATGCATACTCGACTGTAGCTTTAAGGAATCCCAATTTATCTCCTACATCATATCTTCTTCCTTCAAAACTATACGCATACATTGCTTCAGATTTAATCAATGTTCTTAGTGCATCTGTAAGTTGAATTTCATCTCCTTTACCCGGAATAGTGTTTTTTAATATATCAAATATAGCAGGGGTTATTATATATCGTCCTAGTATTGCAATATTTGAAGGTGCCTCTTCTACTTTAGGTTTTTCAATTAAATCTTTTACTTTATAAACACTGTCCTCAATGTACATTCCTTTTACTATTCCATACTTATATACATCTTCCTTATTAACTTCTTGAACTCCTATAATAGATGTTTTATATTCATCATAACAGTCTATAAGCTGCTTTAAGCAAGGAATTTTACTATCTACTACATCATCACCTAACATTACTGCAAAGGGCTCATTTCCTACAAAAGTTTCTGCACAACTTATGGCGTGTCCAAGTCCTTTAGGTTCCTTTTGTCTTATATAATATATATCTGCCATATTAGATATTTCTCTAACTAGATATAGTAAATCTTCTTTTTTATGATCTTCTAAATCCTTTTCTAATTCTACTGACTTATCAAAATGATCTTCTATAGCCCTTTTATTTCTTCCTGTTATTATAAGTATTTCTTCTATTCCTGAAGCTACTGCTTCCTCTATAATATATTGTATTGTAGGCTTATCTACTATAGGAAGCATCTCTTTTGGCTGTGCCTTAGTTGCTGGCAAAAATCTTGTTCCAAGTCCGGCTGCAGGTATTATAGCTTTTTTTACTGTCATAACAAATCCCCTTTCACTTCCAATTAAAAATATTACAAAATACACATCCAATTTATTTTTCACATTTATTTTAATTTATATACCTGTATAAAAAGCAGTAATTACTTTATTATACCGTCAAGTTCCACCACAACATCATCCTCAGGATTTATCTTTTTTGCAATTTCTAAATGAAGTTTAGCATTTTTTATGTCATTGTTATTCAAGTAACACATAATAAGGTTAGTACATATTTCTATAGATTTAGTTGCTTCAAATGCCCTTCTTAGGTATGCTATAGCAGTTTCATAATCACCTAATGAAGCATAATTAATTCCAAATTCATTTATTACCTCCATAATATTGCTATCTATGCTCATTGATTCATTTAAATAGTATATAGCTTTTTCATAATTTTCTAATATTCTATACGCTACTGCAATGTGATAGTATAAAATAGCGTCATTACCAAATTCATTAACAAGAGGTAAAAGTAAACTTAAAGCTTCTTTTGGTGAATCATATAATATTTCTTTACCTTTTTCATAATTTATAATTAATTTTAATGATTCCTTAAACTCTGTAACTTCCAAAGACTCTTTTCCTCCATTCTCTGTATAATTATTTATACAAAAAAGAGCTTTTTCAAAATCCCCCTGTTCCCTCATTATAATAGCCTCATAAAAGTATGCCATTGGATAGTTTTTATTTTTTTTCACTATTTCAATAAGTGACAATTCTTCATCTTCATAACTTTTATCTAATTTTCTTAATTCATCAACTACAATTAAAAGTTTATCGTAAATTTCTATATTGTTTTCAGTTTTAGATAATCCTTTAAGAAGTATATATGCATCTTCGTAATTCTTATGCTTTATATTCTCTGCAATCTTTCCTTTAATAAATTTATCACTATCTTCTATATTAATAAGTATATTATTATAGATATCATTAAATCTAAACTTTTCATCTGCTCCTATAACATAAAACATACCTTCAATAAAAAAACTTATGGGTATTTTTCCTACATTTTTTTCTGTTTTAACCTGATTCACTATGCTTGAGGACTTAACTGGAATATATATGTCTTCATTAACCTCTGTATTAAATAACCTCTTTATATTTTCTTTTTTTATCTCTAAAAATAGAACTTGAGATAATTTATCTTTAAAATGAGATTTTGGATTCATAAAATATAACACCTACTTAATTTAATATATTTAACACTTTGAATTTTACTATAAATACTAGTTAATATAAAGTAAAAATCTATAACTTAATTTCTAAAGTAGAAATATCTTCTTTATCTCCACCCTAAAAGTTATTAATTCTTTTAGCAATTACATGCTTCGTCTATAACTTCCATAACATTTTTTTTGAATAATTCCATTTTTTCTTCTGAATCTTTTATACTATTACCAATTACAGATAGATAAACTTTCATCTTAGGCTCAGTGCCTGAAGGTCTTACTACAAAACAAGAGTCATCTTCCATTATAAATTTAAGTACATTTGATTTTGGCAATTGTATTATTTTTTCATTAATATTTACTAAATCTTTTTCTACACTTATTTTATAATCCATCTTTTTTACTATTTTAACTTCTCCTAAACTATAACTCATAGAATGTCTTAAATATTGAAGAGCTTTTTCTATTTTTTCTTGTCCTTCTTTTCCTTTAAGCTCTAAAGATACTAGAGTTTCTTTATAAAATCCATATTTATTATATAAATTCATTAAAGCTTCATATAAACTCATACCTTTACTTTTATAATATAATGTCATTTCACATATAAGCATTGATGCTATAACTGCATCTTTATCCCTTACAAAATCTCCTGCTAAATATCCATAACTCTCTTCAAAGCCAAAAATGTATTTTTGGTCTCCCTTTTTCTCAAACTCACCTATTTTCTCACCTATATACTTAAATCCAGTTAATACATCTATAAGATTTACGCCATATTCTTTTGCAATATCAGCTGCCATTTCAGTAGTAACTATTGTTTTTATTACAGCTGCATTTTTAGGCAATTTATTTTTTTCTTTTAAAGATGATAATATATAATGAGTTAAAAGTGCTCCTGTCTGATTACCCGTTAACACTCTATATTCTCCGCTACTATCCTTAACAACTATACCTATTCTATCGCAATCAGGGTCTGTTCCAAATATTATATCTGGTTCGATTTTTTTGGCCATATCTAGTGCTATAGTAAACACTTTAGGATCTTCTGGATTAGGATAAGCTGCTGTAGGAAAATATCCATCTGGCTGTTCTTGTTCCTTTACTACAGTTACATTATTATATCCTAATTCCTTAAGAACTCTCCTCACTGGTATATTTCCCGCTCCATGTATTGGAGTATAAATTATCTTTAAGTCATTTGCACATTTGTCCACTAATTCTTTTCTTATAGTTAAAGCTTTTACTCTATCAATATATTCTTTATCTACTTCTTCTCCTATAATAACCAGAAGACCACTTTGTTTTGCTTCTTCTAAATTCATAGTTTTTACTTTATCAAAATCATTTATTCCTTCAATAAATGAAAAAATTTCCTTTGCATTGTTATCTGTTACCTGTCCACCATCCTCGCCATAAACCTTATATCCATTATATTCTTTTGGATTATGAGATGCGGTTATCACAATTCCAGCCTTACTTTTAAGATGTCTTACAGTATAAGATAAAATAGGAGTTGGTCTTAAGGATTCAAATAAATATACTTTTATTCCATTAGCGCATAGCGTCGATGCTGCTGCCTCTGCAAACTCTTTTGACATTATTCTTGAATCATAAGCTATACTTACAGAAATGTCGCTTTTATATTTATTTATTAAGTATTGGGATAAACCTTCCGTAGTTTTACCTACAGTATATATGTTCATTCTATTGGTTCCTACCCCGATAATTCCTCTTAATCCACCTGTTCCAAATTCTAAATCTTTGTAAAATCTATCTTCTATCTCTTTTTCATTTTGCAATTTTTTTAATTCTATTTTTGAATCTTCATCTAAAAACTCCGAATTTACCCATAAATTATATTTTTCTTTATATTCCATTTCATAACCCTCCTTAAATATGTAATATTTAACATTTACTATTATACTATAAATTATGTTACAATTATATCTCTAATCAATAACATTTTTATTAACTTTCAAAAAATATTGGTGATAAGAATTATAAATTCTTATCACCAACTTTTAATCTACTACCACTCCTTCTAATCCATTGTCATCAACCTTATTATTAGCAGTTACAAATGCTATTATAGTATTTAAATCATCTATAAAAGCTATATCCTTTGAAAGTTCTATATCCCCTACTCTATAAGACTGGCCTATTTCCAAATTAGAAATATCTATGTTAATATGGTTTGGTATATTTTCACTCTTGCATTGAACCTTTATATTAGTTTTTTCCTTTTGAACAACGCCGCCTTTTCTCATTATTAACTCTTCACCTGTAAATATTATAGGAACATCCGTTTGAATAGTTTCATTTTTAGGTATTTCTTCTAAATCTATATGAACTATTCTATGATTTACAGAATCTCTCTGCACCTCTTTTATCAAAGTATTATACTTCTCTTCCTGGAATCTAACATTTAATATACCATGCTCTCCATTATTACTGATTTTTTTATTTAATTCAAGTTCTCCTATTTCAAACATTAAATTATTGATATTTTTTCCGTAAATAATACCTGGTACTTTTCCAAGCTTTCTTTCTTTTCTAGCTTCATGTACTGTATTCTTACTTCTTTTATATAATTCTAATTCTTCCATTTTAAATTCCTCCTAAACATGGACTTTATAAAAGCATTTAACATAATTTAATCATATTATTAATTATTTACATAGTTACTCATATTATTCACAATTTTGCTGTAAAAAATATTTATTTATAAAATTTCTTCTCTTTGTTGCATTTAGAAAACATTTAACATATAATTATATTGGTTTAAATGAAAATATAGGCCAACCCTTGAACTATCACAGTTCAACGGTTGTATTTTTATGAAAGAGGGTGCTTTATCAAGGTGTATAAATTAGATCAAACTCAAACCCCTTTATATGATGCATTAATGGAATATGTAAATAGAGAAACAATTCCTTTCCATGTTCCTGGCCATAAAAAAGGTATAGGTGTAGATGAAGAGTTTAAAAATTTTATAGGAGAAAATCCATTTAAAATAGATGTTACTGTCTTTAAATTAGTTGACAGCCTTCATCATCCAACTGGCCCTATAAAAAAAGCTCAACAATTAGCTGCCGATGCATATGGATCAGATGCCTCTTTTTTTTCAATACACGGAACATCAGGTGCTATTCAAGCCATGGTTATGTCTGTAGTTAAAGCTGGAGATAAAATAATAATACCAAGAAATGTTCACAAATCCATTACTGCAGGAATTATATTAAGTGGTGCAGTACCTGTTTATATGCAGCCTGCGTTAGATAAAAAGGTTGGTATAGCTCATGGAGTTACACCAGAAACAGTAGAAAAAACACTTAAAGAAAATCCTGATGCTAAAGCAGTTTTAATTATAAATCCAACTTATTATGGAGTTGCTGCTGATATAAAGAAAATAGCAGATATAGTTCATGGTTATGATATTCCCTTAATAGTGGATGAAGCACATGGTCCACACCTTGGTTTTAATAAGAAATTACCAACTTCTGCAATGGAAGCTGGAGCTGATATATGTGCCCAAAGCACACATAAAATAATTGGAGCTCTAACTCAGTGCTCTTTATTACAAGTTAGATCAAATCGTATAGATATAAATAGAGTTCAACAAATTTTATCTTTATTACAAACTACATCACCTTCATATATATTAATGGCTTCATTAGATTGTGCAAGAAGACAAATTGCTCTTAATGGTAAAGAACTTTTAGATAAAACTATTGAACTTTCGAATTATGCTAGACGTGAAATAAATAAAATTCCAGGCTTTTATTGTTTTGGAGATGAAATTTTAGGAAATGAAGGCGTTTTTGCCCTTGATCCAACTAAAATAACAATTACATGTAGAGATTTAGGAATAACAGGATATGATTTAGATATGATACTTTCAAATAAATATCATATACAACTTGAGCTTTCCGATTTATACAATGTACTTGCAGTAGGATCATTTGGTGATACTGAATATAGCATAAATGCCCTTATAAATGCTTTAAAAGAAATAAGCAGACAATATTATGGTAATGGAAATAAAAAATCTGATTTTATAGATATTCCTTCCATACCAAAACAAATTAGAATACCTAGAGAAGCTTTTAACGGAACAAAAACTGCTGTGCCTTTAAAAGAAAGTATTGGCATGATAAGTGGAGAATTTTTAATGGCTTATCCACCAGGAATACCTATACTATGCCCCGGGGAAGAAATAACAAAAGAAATTATAGACTATGTTCAAAAGCTTAAACAAACCGGATTATACGTACAGGGAACTGAAGATCCTGAAGTAGAAATAATTAAAGTTGTAAAATAATAATGAAGATATATATTAAACCATATATCTCGAGCTTTGAAAATACCCAGCACTTTTAAAAGTGCTGGGTAAAATTTTTACGCTATTCGCCTTTAGATATCTTCAAAAAATAACAAGTCTATATGCTAGTCTATTTTTTGTAATACTGCGTCCACATATTCCTTAGATAACTTAAACTTCTGTTAAACCTGTCTTCTTGTGTTACAAAAATATCCATCGCCTATTGGGCTTGTTATTTTCTTTTATATGCCTTAAATTTCAGTTATGCTTTCATTCCTTTTGCTAAAGCTTTTTTATTCAATTCAATAGCTTTAGGCGGAACTATAACTTCTAAAATTTCATTCCAGTTTATACTTTCTAACTTAAGAGCTGTAAGCAATGCTCCTAGAAGCACAACATTTTGTGCCTTAATATTTCCAAGTTCTTCTGCTACTTTAGTAGCATTAACTATTATTGTATTTTTCACTGTTTTCTTTAATGATTCATTAACATTTTTAGGATATTCTTCCTCACCTATTAAAACTGGAACTGGATATATTTCATAATCATTTACAACTAAGTACCCATCTTTTTTTAAATAAGGAAGCCACCTTGCCGCTTCACTCTTTTCAAAAGCTACTACAACATCTGCTGTTCCTTTCTCTATAAGTGGTGAATAAACCTTTTCTCCAAATCTAACTTGAGTACTAACGCTACCTCCCCTTTGTGCCATACCATGAACCTCAGACATCTTTACATCATATCCGTTTTTTAACAATCCCTCTGTTAAAATCTTTGAAGCAAGTATAGTTCCTTGTCCACCTACTCCTACGAATAATATACTTTTAACATTATTCATATTATTCACCAACCTTTTCTATAGCATCAAATTTGCAAACCTGTTTGCATAATTCACAGCCATTACACATATTTTTATCTATACTAACTACATTTTCTTTAAACTTAAGTGCTGGACATCCTGTTTTCAAGCACGCTTTACATTTTTTACATTTATCTGAATCTACATGACAGAACATATTTGCCCTTCTCTTTATAACATCTTTCTTTAAAGCACAAGGCTGCTTTGTTATTATAACAAAAGGCTCTCTACTCTCATATGCAACTTTCACAGCTTCTTCAGTTTGTTGTAATTTATAAGGATCTACTACTTTTACATTTTCTTCTTTTACACCTAATGCAAGTACAACTTTTTCTATATCTATCATTGGTGCTGGCTTATTTTGCAGAGTTTTGCCAGTTCCTGGATTTTCCTGATGACCTGTCATACCTGTTGTCCTATTATCCAATATACATGTAACTATAGGTATATTATTATATATTGAGTTTGTAAGTCCTGTAATACCTGAATGGAAGAATGTTGAATCTCCTATAAAAGCAAATACCTTTTTATCTCTTTTTGCCAACTGATTTGCTTTTTCTATTCCGAGTCCTGCTGTAATTGAAGCACCCATACAAACTACAGTATCAGTTACACTTAAAGGAGCTACCATACCTAAAGTATAGCATCCTATATCTCCTGTAGATATTATATTATCTTTGTATTTTGAAACTGCATAAAAAATTCCTCTATGTGGGCATCCTGGACAAAGTACAGGAGGTCTTGATGGAGCTTTTATATCTATTGAATAATTTTCTTCAACGCTTTCTTTACATATAGCTTTTCTTATAATATCCGGATTTAACTCCTCACATATAGGAATAACTTCTTTTCCTATACAATTTATTCCTAAAACTTTAAGTGCATTTTCTAAATAAGGCTCATTTTCTTCTACAACATAAAGTTTTTCTACCTTTGAAGCAAATTCTTTCATCATTTTATCTGGAAGTGGATAGCTCATTCCTATTTTTAATATAGATACTTTATCTCCAAAAACTTCCTTTACATATTGATAAGATATACCACTCGTTACTATGCCTATTTTAGTATCTTTTATCTCCATTCTATTTAAACCGCAATTATTAGAATACTCTTTTAGCTTATTAAGTCTTTCTTCTACTTCATAATGTTTCTTTTTAGAATGTGCTGGTATCATTATATATTTTTTTATGTCTTTTTCATAAGGCTTTACTTCTACCTCTTCTCTTTCTCCTAATTCTACTACACTTTTTGAATGTGAAACTCTTGTAGTGCTTCTATAAAGTACAACTGTATCAAACTGCTCACTTATATTAAAAGCTTCTTTCATAAAGTCTTTGCATTCTTGTGAATCTGATGGTTCTACCATAGCTATTTTGGCATGAGGAGCAAAAAGTCTATTATCCTGTTCATTTTGTGATGAATGCATTCCTGGGTCATCTGCTGTAACTACTACTAATCCCCCATTTACACCTTCATATGCCATAGTAAATAATGGATCTGCTGCTACATTTAATCCTACATGTTTCATGGTTGTTAAACTTCTTGCTCCTCCAATAGCAGCCCCTGATGCTACTTCTAAACCAACCTTTTCATTTGGCGCCCATTCTGCATATACTCCATCATAAGTAGCAAAATTTTCAAGTATTTCTGTACTTGGTGTTCCAGGGTAAGCTGAAGCAACTTTACATCCTGCCTCATACGCACCTCTTGCAATAGCTTCATTTCCTGACATAATGACTTTCATATATATACCTCCATTTTTAAATTTTGTTAATTGGCTCAACATACACATTACTGTTAAATCGTTAATTAAACTATGTTTTATTTAATTCAATAAAATTGTTTTTACTATGATACTATAGATCCCAATGCTATAGAATATAATTTTGACCTAGCACTATCTGCCCTTGAAACAAGTACCACAGGGCATTTAGCACCCATTATAACTCCAGCATTTTCTCCTTTACCAAAATACGTCATAGACTTTCCTACAAAATTTCCAGCTTCTATATTTGGAACTAAAAGTATATCTGCATCTCCTGCTACTTCACTTACAATGCCTTTATGTTCTGCTGCTTCTTTTGATATTGCGTTATCAAAAGCTAAAGGTCCATCAATAATGCAACCTTTTATTTGTCCTCTTTTATTCATTTGAGTTAATACAGCTGCATCAATAGTTGCCTGCATTGAAGGGTTAACAACTTCCACTGCACAAACAGGCGCTATTTTAGGTTTTTCTATTTCTAACTTATGTGCAACCTTTATTGAATTATTTATTATCCCTATCTTGTCTTCCAAAGTTGGATACGGAACCATACCTCCATCAGTTAAAAAAATTAGTTTGTGATATAAAGGTACCTGGTAAACCATTACATGTGAAAGTAAGCCTTTGCTTCTAAGTCCTGCTTCCTTATTTAATACAGCCCTTAATAAATCTGCAGTTCCAAGCATTCCTTTCATTATGAATTGAGCCTGTCCACTAGATACAAACTCCACAGCTTTCGCTGCTGCTTTTTTGATATCCTTTTCATTCACAATCTCAACATTATCTATATATAAATTTTCTTCTTTGGCTATATTTCTTATAACTTCTTCATTCCCCACCAAAATAGCATCTACTATTCCAAGTTTAACTGCTTCTGATACAGCTGTTAAAACTTCTTTATCTTGAGCTACTGCTACTGAAAGTGTTTTTTTACTTTTCTCTTTAGCTAAGCTTATTAATTGTTCTAGTTTCTTCACCATAAATATTTACCCCCATTATTGTAATTAATTCACCACATCGTACTTACCTTAATTAGTAATCTCTTTTACCTAAACAAGTATTTATTTTTTCATACCATCATTTAGTTCTATTAAAAATAACTTTATATCAACGCTACATTAATAGATAGCAAATACTATGCCAATCTTATAGTACTTCTATTCTAATGATTTTTAATATTTTTACTTTTTAATATTTTGATTAATGGTACTAACGGTATTAAGTAACGATACCATTAGTACTATTGATTGCACACTTGACTTTCGCAGTTTAAAAATATTGCAACGCAACTTTTTAGGTGGAGTCCGCATTGAATATATGGTAAAAGTTAAAATCCAAACTACTACTGCACCTTTGCATCGCAATATGCTTATAATATTAAATTAAAGTTTTGTACGCACAAAAAAATCCAGACTTATCTTCATAAGCCTGGATTTTTCAATATATATTAGTATAAAATTCTATCTGTAACATCTTTTACAGACTTACATCCTGTAAGAACCATAGCTGATTTTAATTCACTCTTTAATGTATCTATATATAGTTTAACTCCGTTTCTTTCTCCTCCGAATGAAGCTGTTACAAATGGTCTTCCTATAAGAACTGCATCTGCCCCTAAAGCTAACATTTTAAGAACATCTACACCATTTCTAACTCCACCATCTGCAAGTATTGTAACTTTACCTTTCACTGCCTCTGCAATTTCTGGAAGTACATCTGCTACCCCTGGTGTTTGATCAAGTACTCTTCCACCATGATTTGAAACAACTATAGCATCCACCCCAGCTTCTACTGCAAGCTTTGCCTCATCCACAGTCATTATTCCTTTTAATATAAACGGAAGCTTTGTACTTTGTACTATTTCTTTTATTTCATTTACTGTTTTAGGTCCCACTGGTTTTCCATGAAGTGCCAAAGTTATAAGTCCTGCAGCATCTATATCCATACCTACGGCAAATGCACCTGCTTCTTCTGAAAGTTTTATTTTATTTATAACATTACTATTTTCCCAAGGTTTTATTATAGCAATTCCTTCTCCATTAAACTCTTTTAACTGTTGAAGGTTGGTTATAAGAAATGAATCTACTGCAGTATCTCCTACCATAGGGTATATACCTGCATCAAGACATCCTCCAATTACCCATGATATGTATTGTTCCTCTGTAAACTTTCCCCCCATATTTAATGTGGTTCCTGATACTGGTGCTGCAAATACTGGTACATCCATTTTCTTTCCAAATAATTCTATACTAGTATCTGGATTCTTAGCATCATGTATAACTCTCATATTAAGTTTGTAACTATCTAAAGCTTCAACATTAATTGAAAAAGCTTCTCCTGTACCCTTTCCACCCATTCCTGGAACTTCTCCAGCACAAGCCTTACCATTACAAATCGGACATACTTTACAACTTCCATTTAAATTTTCACGAGCATTTTTTAATACTTCTTTGTAATCCATCTTTATCTCCCCACTTATACTATTTTATGAATATAATATTTTAATTTAAACATACACTTTAATTATAATTCATTTATTTTAAATCTCAATAATTATTAACTAAATTTCATTGTTAATTTTTAAAATTATATAAGCAGATTTAACAAAACCATTGTTATTAAAAATTTTCCTTATCTGTCTGCAAAGTTAATAAAGGTCAAATTTACATTTACCACTATTAGGCATATTCAAAAAAATAACAAGTCAGTATGTTAGTATATTTTGCGTCATACTGCGTCAACAGAACCCTTTGATAGAACAACTATCAGCGGAACCTGTTTCCTTGTCCATCGCAAAATATACTAACATCTTTGACTTGCTATTTTCTTTCATATGCCTTAACATCTTCTTCTGTATAAATTGTAATTCCATTTCTACTTAATAACTCTGCAGTAACTCCATTACCATCTATTTTATTTCCAGTAAATGTGCCATCATAAATTTTCCCGTATCCACATGAAGGACTCCTTGCCTTTAAAATAGCAACTTTTGCTTCACATTCTTTTGCTATTTTAAGAGTTTCATAAGCTCCTTTTAAAAATTCTGCAGTAGCATCATCCCCCTCCGGTCCAACTATTCTAGCCTTTCCATCCAATACCTCTGCTCCAGTAGAATTATTTATTTCATGTGCCGGTCTTGGTGTACTCTGCCCCCCTAATTGTTCAGGACATACAGGTATGGCTTTCCCCTGCTTCAATAGTTCCAGAACCTTAGTATTTAAATTGTTACCACCATTGTATTTACAGTTTACTCCGCATAAACACGCACTAACTAATATCATAGATTTTCACTCTCCCCTATAAATCTAAAATTAATTCTTACAATTTTAAAAATAATGTGAATCAACTTTTTTAAGAGGAGAATTGTCCTCTATCCTCTTAAAAATAATGCTTCGCATTATCTTTATTACTCAAATCTATTATTACTTATTCTACTTAAGTTCTGCCACTGTAACTCCAGTACCACCTTCGCCATATTCACCTAATCTATATCTTTTTACATGAGAATGGTGCTTAAGCATATCTGTTATAGTATTTCTTAATACACCTGTTCCTTTACCATGAATTAAAGTTACTTCCTTTAGTCCTGCTAAATACGCTTCATCCAAATACTTATCTGCAGTATATACTGCTTCTAAAGAATCCATTCCCCTTAAATCCACTGATGAAGCTACAGATTTTAAATTAAGCTTTGCTTCTCTTTTTATTTTTTTCTTCTGTTCTTTATTCATAGCACCAGTTACTGCTCTTAAATCCTTTAATTTAACTTCTATCTTCATAATTCCAGCTTGAACTTGAACATTTCCCTTGCTATCTGGTTTAGATATGACTATTACCTTTTGATTCAAAGAAGGTACAAAAACTTCTTGACCTTGGGTTACATGTTTTAATTCCTCACCATCATCCTTTTTCACCTTATTAACTTTTTCATCTATATTATCAAGCTTTTCTGATAGTTTTCTTCTTTCCTCTTCAAGCTTATGTCGTACATCTGAAGCATACCCGACTTTCTCCAATTCTCTCATTTCCTTAAGAATATTATCTGCTTCCTCTTTAGCTTCTTTTACAATTCTTTTTGCTTCTCTTTGAGCTTCTATTACAGCTTTTTCCCTAGCATTTTGAAGTGTAACCATTTTTTCTTCATACTTATCCTTAATTTTAGCAGCCTCTAATTTTAGAGTTTCTGCTTCTCGTACATTAGTTTCAGCTTTTACAGTTTTATCCTGTAAGCTTTGTATTAAATCCTCAAATTGAAGAGTCTCACTGCTTATATTTTCTTTTGCATCATGAATTATATAATCTGCAAGTCCCAATCTTCTAGATATTTCAAAAGCATTTGATTTACCGGGTATTCCAATCAAAAGTCTATATGTAGGTCTTAATGTTTCTACATCAAATTCTACAGATGCATTCTCCACCCCATCAACTTTTAAAGCATAAACTTTAAGTTCACTATAATGAGTAGTGGCAACTATTCTGCACCCTCTACTTTTCAAATTTTCTAAAATAGATACAGCTAGTGCTGCTCCTTCTGTAGGATCTGTTCCTGCTCCTAATTCATCAAAAAGAACTAAAGACTTATCATCTGCTTCATTAATTATATTTACTATATTAGTCATATGTGATGAAAAAGTTGATAAACTTTGCTCTATACTCTGTTCATCTCCAATATCTGCAAATACTTCTTTAAAAAAGCTTACAGTAGAATTTTCTCTAGCTGGAATCATAAGTCCACTTAATGCCATAATATGTAGTAATCCAACTGTTTTTAATGTAACTGTTTTACCTCCTGTATTAGGCCCAGTTACCACCAATGATGTAAAACCATTACCTAAATATACATCTAAAGGTACTACTATCTTTCTATCTATTAAAGGATGTTTTCCCTGTACTATGTCAATAATTCCTTCATCATTAACCTTAGGAGCTATGCAATTAAGTTCACTAGCAAACTTAGCTTTAGCAAAAATAAAATCTAGTTCCCATATTATATTTGCATCAGTTCTTACTGCTATTATACTGCCATAAATTTCATTTGATAGGTATGCTAATATCCTATCTACTTCTGCTTTTTCCTTTAACATAAGTTCTTTTATTTCATTATTCAAATTAACTAAGCCCATAGGTTCTATATATAAAGTCGCTCCACTAGAACTTTGGTCATGAACAAGTCCAGGAACTGCTCCTTTATGTTCTGCTCTTACAGGTAAAACATATCTATCTCCTCTCATAGTATATAAGTTATCCTGTAGATAATCTGAATAAGTTCTTATAAGAGAATTTACTTTATCCCTTACAGAAGAATTTTTATCCTTTAAAGCTTTTCTTATATTATAAAGAGCTGTGCTTGCTCTATCTGAAACCTGTTCTTCACTTTCTATAGACATAAATATATGATCTTCTATGTTTTTTAACGGAATAATTCCCTGACATATATCTTCTAAAACCCTAAAACCTTCTTCTTCCTGCTTATGACTTATATATTCTTGAAATCTTCTAGCTGCTCTAAGTATTGCTGCTATTTTTAAAAGTTGCCCTGGCATTAAAGTAGATCCTTTGCCAGCTCTACTTATACCTTCCCTTACATCATAAACGCCCTCAAAAGGAGGTGCACCTTTTGTTACTAAAAGTTTAAAGGCTTCCTTTGTTTCCTCAATATGTTCTCTAACTTCATATATATTATCATAAGGTTTTAATTCCTCTATTAAATCCTTAGCTGCGCCAGTACTTGTATAATTCTTTAACTGTTCTTTTATCTTATAAAATTCCAGCACTTTTAATGATTTTTCATTCAACTTGTTCAACCACCTTTTTACAAACTGTATTATTTATTTAACATAGGCTACTCTACGCCTCTTTTATAGTGTCCTCTTGTAAATTTACTAAAATCTCCATTCCATTTTTTTTCTTTTAAACATTTTAGTACATTATTCACTTCATTATAACTTTCATCTATAAAATCAATTCTATAATTATTTATATCTGCTTTTTCTAATTCATCTATGTTATCTATCAAATTTGTAGGTACGCTATTGTAAACATGACACCTACAGAATTTATCTGTATTAACAGTAAAACATGCTCCCATTCTATCTTTTAAATAAAATGTTCCTTTTTCACACGCTCTGCTGCAATTTTGAGAAGCATTTTTGCCTCCAAAGGTACTTCCTAATACACAATACTCCGAAACCATATTTTCTATTTTGCCATAAACCATTACTTGACATGGCATTTTAGACTTTTTAGTTAAATTCAATATTTCACTTTTATTAAGTTCCACACTTATACATGTGCCATCTAATAAGTCATTATAAAATTGTGCAGAAGTAGGATTAAATATATTTAATTTATAATCTCCTATTATTGTAGTTTTTCCTTTAAATTTATGCAATATGCCCAAATTTGCTGTAACTATACCTTTTATATGAGGAAGTAATTCTTCTACTTTAGAACATATAGCTGAAAATTCCTCCTTTATAATATTAGGAACCTTAAGCCAAACATTGTTTTCTTTTATTGATTCATCTTTTATATCACCTTTTCTATAAAATATATCCACTATCACATCTAAAAATCCATTTTCCAGAGTGGCTTTCATTTGATCTATTGTATTAACACAAACCATGTATTTAGGAATTTCTGCAAAAACACTTTTTTCTTTATTTAACATTTTTATACTAGTATCCCTATTTACTTTAAGCAAATCTTTTTCTATAGACTCTATTAATTTTCTTCTACTTTCATTTATGGATGATACAGGCATAAAACCTTCTTCAAAATCCTCAAATTGTATATTTGTAAACCTAAAAGGAGTATTTCCGCTTTTTTCAAGATGCTCTTTCAACTTATTTACATATACAGGTTTATTTAAAGCCTTTTGAACTAACTCACCTTCAATAAAATATTGTTTTTTTCTATAAATGGTACTTAATTTTATAGGTTCATTTAACTTAAAGGTTACTTTTAAATCTAAATCTACTTTTTTTCCAAAAGGACTTTTATAAATACTCTCCATAGAAGTAAGTAATTTTACATCTGAAGTTTTATAAAGAATATCTCCATTTTTAAAATCTGCTGGTTTAAGTTTTACTTTGTTTCCCTTAGTAGCTTCTAAAACTTCATTTCCATTTTGTATTATTTTTGAAACTGTAAATCCTTTTTCTCCATTTCTTATACCATCTTTAATGCTCAAGTCTTCTTGTAATGTAATACTCAAATCCTTTTGAACTTTTCCAAGCATTACCCCTGTATTTTTAGGGAAAGTATAGGCCATCATATCTTTACCTACATTTCCAAACAAATAAGCCTTTGAAAAACCTTCTCTATTAAAAAGCTGTAAAAGCTTTTTCTTTTCTTGTTCAATATTAACATCTGATCCTTTTAGAATACTATCTATAGCTTTTCTATAGGATGATACTACTGCAGCTACATACTCAGGTCTTTTCATTCTTCCTTCTATCTTTAAAGAAGTAACTCCACTTTTAATTATATCTTTTATATTTTCTATAGTGCATATGTCCTTTGGACTTAATAAATATCCTTTTTTTTCTCTTCCACTAATACTATTAACTATGGTATATGGTAGCCTACAAGGCTGAGCACATCTTCCTCTATTGCCACTTCTTCCACCAATTAGGCTGCTCATAAGGCACTGACCAGAATAACATACGCATAATGCTCCATGTATAAAAATTTCTGTTTCTATATTCAAATCTTCAGATATATATTTTATTTCATTTAAAGAAAGCTCTCTTGAAAGCACAATTCTTTTAAATCCTTTGTTCTTTAAAAGAATAGCGCCCTCACCATTATGTACTGTCATTTGAGTTGAAGCATGAAGTTCAAAATCAGGTAACACTTCCTTTATCAACACTACTAATGATATATCCTGTATAATTAGTGCATCTACACCAATACTATATAAAAACTTAGCATAATCTAAAGCTTCTTTAAGCTCCTTTTCTTTCATTAAGGTATTTATAGTTACATATACTTTCACTTCATATAAATGACAGTATTCCACTGCTTTTTTCATATTTTCATTATCAAAATTAGAAGCATAAGCTCTTGCTGAAAACTTATTTCCTCCTAAATATACTGCATTTGCTCCACACTGTACTGCTGCATAAAGACTATCCATGCTTCCTGCTGGCGCCAGCAGTTCTATTCTATTCATCCTACATCTCTCCTACTGTTTTCTTAACCATACGTTTTTTATTATACAGTATATTCTTATCTTTTAAAACTTATTTTAGGCACATAAGTGGAGTATTTTACACTTTAAGCATAATACGAAGTATTATTTTCATATTTCCACATAAAATCTCAAATCCAAGTTAGTAACTCTAGTTGTATGTATTTTATGTCTTATAGTAGCATAAATCCCTTTATTGAATATTATAAAATTGAGCACAGCTAAACATTTTATAGGAGGAGGTAAACTTTCTATGTCAGTTAATTTTGGATTTATAGATAATACAATTCAAACATTTACAATTCCTACTGGAGTAACATCAATTACAATAAAAGCTGTAGGTGGTGGTGGTGGTACTATTATCGGAGGTAAGGTACCTGGCAAACCAGCCTCAATACAGGGTGACTTTGCTGTAACTCCAGGAGACATTTTAAGTATATTAGTAGGTGGAAGAGGTAGTAACGGTACTCATTTAAGTGGCGGTGGCGGCGGTGGTTCCTTTGTTTGGCGAGGAACAGGAAGCGTAACAGCTGCTAACTTACTAATTGCCGCAGGTGGTGGTGGCGGTGCTACTAATGATGCTCCTGGAATTGACGCAAATGCCAACAGTGGTGATGGTGTAACTGTTGATCCAGGCAGTGGAGGGAGCCAAGGTGGTACAAATGGCAGTGGTGGTACTGCTGGGAATGGAAGCGGTAATGGCGGCGGTGGTGGTGCAGGTATTCTAGGTAATGGGACCTCTGCCTCTATCGGTGGCGGCGGTGGTGGAACAGCAATTAATGATCCTATAAATCCTGGTAAAGGTGGTACTAGCAATAGCGGCCCTGGCGGATTCGGCGGTGGCGGCGGTGGTGGTGATACCGACCCAACTTGGGGCGGTGGCGGCGGCGCCGGAGGTTTCAGCGGTGGCGGCGGTGGCAATGGTTATAAGGTTGGTACTGACGGTGGTGGTGGCGGTGGTTCCTTCAACGGTGGAATCAACCCTGTCAATATTATTTCAACAAATACAGAAAATGGTTTTGTTGAAATTTCTTTTACAACACGAGGAATATCATTTTCTAATATTTAAAAGTTAACTTTAGGCATCTAAAAGAAAATAATAAGTCGAATATGCGACGGATATTTTTTGTAAGACAAGAAGGCAGGTTCCTCGGATAATTGTTTTATCTAAGGGTTCTGTGGATGCAGTATTACAAAAATAGATTAGCATATAGACTTGTTATTTTTTGAAGATACCTTATGTCTAAATATATAAAAATAGGCGATTTGTGAATTATTAATTCTTCAAATCGCTTATTCTATGTTTAACATGTTCGCTAATACAATATACCTTATTTTTCTAATAATATAAAAATTATAGGAAGTAACTTTCAACTATACATGAACTAATATAATTAAATGTTACTTCACTACATTGCGTTGCTTTATGCTTATTGTTTATATATCCCCCTTATACTTTTTATTATGGTTTCTATATCTTTAAAAGTGTTAAAATAACCTGGACTTATTCTTACTGTACCTTTGTTGCTAGTTCCTATAACTTTATGAATTAATGGTGCACAGTGATATCCTGTTCTTACTGCTATATTCTTTTCGTTAAGTTTATACCCTACTATTGAGCTATCCACTCCATCAATATTAATTGAAACTACTGCACATCTATCTTTTAAACTAGTTGGGCCATAAACTTTTACATAGTCAAGTTTTTTTAATTCTATTAGTAAATACTCTGTTAATAATAATTCGTGCTTGTAAATCTCTTTCATACCAACCTTTTTAATAAATTTTATTCCTTCACATAATCCTGCAATACCTGGAGTATTTAATGTTCCACTTTCAAATTTATCTGGCATAAAATCAGGCTGCTTCACATCGCTTGAATTACTTCCTGTTCCACCTTCTTTAAATGCTTCTACAAAAACCCCATCTCTTATAAATAAACCACCTGTACCCTGAGGTCCAAATAATCCTTTGTGTCCAGGAAATGCTAATACATCTATATTACTTTCCTCTACATCTATATTTATAGTTCCTGCACTTTGAGATGCATCTACCATAAATAAAATACCTGCTTCTTTTGCTATTTTACCAATAGTTGATATAGATTGTACAGTTCCTATAACATTTGAAGCGTGATTTATAATTACTAATTTTGTATTCTTTCTTATTTCTTGTTTCAAATCTTTTATATTTATATGACCGTTTTTATCCACCTTAAGCAGTGTAACCTGTACTCCTTTTTTTACCAAACTATTTAAAGGTCTTAATACTGAATTATGCTCAATAACTGTACTTATTACATGATCACCATTTTTTAAAATC
Source organism: Clostridium muellerianum (assembly GCF_012926525.1). Classification (GTDB taxonomy): domain Bacteria; phylum Bacillota; class Clostridia; order Clostridiales; family Clostridiaceae; genus Clostridium_AM; species Clostridium_AM muellerianum. Next base: position 931 of record NZ_JABBNI010000001.1, on the reverse strand, counting down.
CCCTTAATTCCTATATTTAACGACTCAGTTGCATTACTTGTGAAAATTATCTGAAAAGGATCAGGAATATTAAAAATTTCTTTTATAGCCTCTCTTGTATCCATAATTTTCGATTGCGCTTTTATAGCTAAGTTGTGAGAACTTCTTCCAGGATTTGCTGCGTAATTTTCCATACAATTTATAACTTCTTTGTAAACTTCATTAGGCTTAGGAAAAGTAGTTGCAGCATTGTCTAAATAAATCATAATCTCCTCCCTAAACTTCGCAAATATTTGAAAACTTGCCTTTATAATAATTCATAGCTTTCCTTATTATTTTGTAAAACTATTTTATATATAGCTTTAGGTACAATATTATTTTTTTCTGTCTCGCTTTTAACAATTGAAAAATCTTCTTCTTTAAATCTAATAGAATGGCTACATCCTGATGAAATTTTACAAGGAGTAGAAACTAAATTAACTTTATATCCTTTTTCTATGAGTTTTTTATATACAAATACTGCCTTGCTATAGCAGGTAAATACCATTAAATATTCATTATTATTCTTTTTCACAATTTTTCACCTCTATTTATCCTATAGATAAGTTTTTTGCTATATATAATTTTTATTTCATACTATGCATCTACTTAGCAATGTGTTAAATTAATAATTTTCAATTACTGAGTATATAAAATATTGAAAATATGTGGCAAATAAAAACTTACTACATATTATAATATTGCAAGGATACTTAACTAAAAGCAGTTGTATATATAATTTTTATCTATTTATAAAATAAAAAAAACATATTATTTTAACTAAATAACTTCAGTTATGCAATTTTAAAATCTAAATTTCATATTGAGGATAAAACATGATTTATAGGTTATTTCATCCAAAATTAATAGAAACACTTATACAGTTTTATAAAATGGATTTTCAAAAAACTTT